>LUJQ01000077.1:2723-16519 GCA_001689485.1 Bacteroidales bacterium M6
GTTTCAGCCACTCACCCACCTCTCCAGTATTGATTTTATTTCCGGTTTTTGGAGAACCGCTGTTCTCTATCGGAAAAGCTTTGCAAAGGTAGGTGTTCTAAATGACATATGCAAATTTTGGTCGTTGAAAATTGAAAAATAATGTCTCGTAAAGGCTGAAGGATGCGAAATACAGTTTTTTGCGATAAGCAGGAGGTGAAAGGGGGATTTTGATGAGGGATTTTGCTAATTTTGTATTCAATAATTAGTTGATCCGTCTGTTATTTTTCGAGTATGAACCTCGTTTGATTGATGACCGGTTGATTAGGAATATCAAGAAAAAGATGTATTTTGTCAAAAAACGTATGGAGGTTGCTGGGTGTCATAGCCTCAGTCTGTCTTATCCGAGCAAATGTAGCCAACGCCATGGGCATAATTGGGTCATTACTGTTTATTGCCGGGCCAAGGAACTGAATCCTGATGGCATGGTTTGTGATTTCACCCATATAAAGGAGTGTATCCATGATTATCTTGACCACGGAGATTTTAATGACTTGTTACCATTTAACCCTACTGCTGAAAATATTGCAAAATGGGTTACTGATATGATTCCTGAATGTTACAAGGCCAGTGTAAGGGAGTCGGAAGGTAACGTGGCTGTCTATGTTGCCGATGAAGAGCCTTGTGGATGTGTATTTGAAGAGGATTGTCCTGAATAAATTATGAGGGTTAACGAGATTTTCTATTCTTTGCAGGGGGAGGGGTACTGGATGGGGCGACCCGCAGTGTTTGTGCGTTTGTCCGGGTGCAATTTAAAGTGCCCGTTTTGTGATACGGAACATGAAACTTATACCGAGCTTACAGAACAGGAAATAATCGATATCGCAACAGGGTATCCCGCACGGCATATAGTCATAACAGGCGGGGAGCCTACTTTGCAGTTGTCGGCAATGTTGGTACATGGATTGAAACGTGCCGGTTTTTATGTCCAGATTGAAACCAATGGTTCCATCGAGGTAGCTGATGAAATCCTGGCGGGTGTTGACTGGGTGACTTGTTCCCCAAAAGATGCAGACATGAAAATAGGTCGCATCGATGAGTTGAAAGTGATATTTCAATCACCGACCGACCGTGAACGTTTGGCGCGATTCGAAAATGATGCGCTACAAGGCGGGAGTGTGCTTTCCCTTCAGCCTTGTGATGTCGGTGATGCCGTGCGGAATCGAGGAATCGTAAGCAATACTATAGAATATGTCAAGGCTCATCCGGCATGGAGGTTATCACTACAGACTCATAAACTATTGGATATTAGATAAAGAATGCGCCGACTAAGGGTTGTGGCTATGGCTTTGTTGTGGAATGCAGGACGTTGAACAGAGTCCCGACCAAGATAGCGCCTCCTATTATATTGCCTATCGTGACAGGAATCAGATTCCGGAATAACGCATATAAATCCACATCTGCTCCTTCAAGCATTCCTGCCGGGATGAAGAACATATTGGCGATGCTGTGTTCATAGCCCAGCACGACAAATGTGCCTACCGGAATCAGGCATGCAAGGAATTTTGACGGGAGGGTGTCAACCATAAGGCACAGCCATACGGCAAGGCATACGCACCAATTGGCAGCAATCGCTTTAATCAGTGCGGTGCCTACAGGCAGTGCTGCTTTTGATTCTGCAATAGCTATGATTGCCGAATGGTATGGCTCGGATGCTGTCAGCCCGCTTAGATAAACAAACAGGTAGGTGAATGACAATGCGCCTACAAAATTAAATGTCCATACAACAAACCAATGCCGAACCACTGAAAGGAATTTGTAATGCCCTTGGTAACATCCCGGCATAAGCACTGCGTTGTTGCCTGTGAACAATTCCCCGCCAAACAGCACGATTAAAAATAACCCTACCGGGAACATCAATCCACTTAATAATTTTTGAATGCCGGGGTTGGATGACGCCAATCCTGGTACGCCGAATCCGACAAATACCGAGAGCACACCTCCTAAGGCGATGAAGGCTCCCGCCATTATTGAAAGGGTTGCCAGACGTGTCAATGATATGCTGGTCTTGTCACAACCGATTCCTATTACTTTTGAGATTAACTGGGGGTGGGGTAATATTGACATTTTGGTGTTATGATTGTGTTATGCGGGTGAGCTGGTTTGCAGATAGGTTAAGTTGCGCGGAACGCATGATAATTTCACTCGCAGTTGGAATGGTTGGTCGGAATTATGTATTACCGGCATTTTCCTTTTGTCGGTACCTTAGAATAATTGGAGAGGCCAAGATGGCCTCTTTGCCTAAATCCAACGGCTGGAGCTTTTACCTTTCATGCTTCCACTGAGAATTTGGATGCGTGTGGGTAACAGCTTCAGCCGTTGGATTTATGAAATCATCAGTTCAGTTGTGGCTCGACTTTTTGAACGGATGATTTCTTTTGGGTATAGGTTTGCACTTCCTGCTCCCCGGTCAGTGCCCCGAGTGCATTTAAAGCAAGTGCTTCCAGTTCATCCTCGCCCGGGAATACATGAACCGGTGCAATGTAGTCGATTAATTCTGTCAGCCGTGAAATCACATATTCGGAATATGCGATACCGCCTGTAATGAGAATTGCGTCAACTTTTCCTCTGAACACGGGTGTGAGAGCGGCGATGTGTTTTGCTATTTGATAAATCATGGCATCCAGCACCAGTTTGGCATACTCATCGCCGTTTTTGATCCGTTCTTCGATTTCCGGTATGTGCGTAGAGCCGAGGTGTGCCGCCAGGCCTGCTTTCCCACTGATTCGTTTTTTTAATTCCTCCTTGGTGTAACGACCGGAATAGCACAGGTCGATAAGCGACCCTGCAGGCAGTGTGCCGGCACGTTCGGGTGAGAACGGACCCTCGCCGTCGAAAGCGTTGTTAACATCAACCGCCTTGCCTTTTTTGTGAGCCCCGATGGAAATGCCGCCTCCGAGGTGGCAAATTATCAGGTTCATATCTTCATATTTTATCGGATTAGAGGGTGTGGCTTCTGTTATTTTGGATGCAAAGCGACGCCCGATTGCCCTTTGGTTCAAGGCATGCCAGGTGGTTACACGGGGCATAAGGGGAGAGCCTGTGACACGTGCCACTTCGTCGAGTTCGTCAACAACGCCGGGGTCGGCAATGAATGCCTTGCATCCCAGTTCGTCGGCCAAGTCGCGTGCGATAAGGCACCCGAGGTTGCATGCGTGGCTTCGACGCACCTTGCGGATATCGGCCACCATTGCGTCATTAACTTCGTAAACACCTCCTGGAATCGGCCGTAACAAACCTCCCCGGCCAATAACCGCATCGAATTCAAAAGGGATGCCGTTTTCGGCAAGAGCGTTTAGAATCAGGTTTTTCCTGAAATCAAACTGGTCGATGACTTTGGGGAACTTTTCCAAATCATCAACACTGTGGCGTAAACATAGCGAAAAAGTAGGTTTCTCATTTTCGAATACGGCCATTTTTGTGGAGGTCGATCCAGGGTTTATCGCAAGTATTTTCATATTGGCGAAGTTGATTGAGGTCAATGGTTTTTAGATAAGGAAGTCTCGTCAGATATGTGAAATCCAATTGTGGTTGGTGCGGCGTGCTATGCGTTGATACATGCCAGCGCCATGCTTAAGAATTTCGATTCAGTCGAGTCGCTTCGTGATGACAGGATGACCGGGCATGCCGGGCCTTGAAGTATGCCTGCAATCACCGCATTGCCAAACAAGGTGATTGTTTTATAAAATGTGTTGCCTGATTCGATGTTGGGGAATATCAGGAGGTCGGCATCACCGCACACATCCGAAGTCAACCCTTTTACTGCCGCGCTATGGCTGTCGCAAGCCGTTTTCACATCCATTGGCCCTGCCATTTCCACGTCGCCGAACCTGCCTTCCGTTGCCATTTCTATCAGTTCTACATAGTCGGTGGAATTCGGGAATTTAGGATTTACTTTTTCAGTAAAGTGGATCAAGGCAACTTTCGGCCTGGCAATACCGAGTTTACGGCATGTGTCGAGATCATATGCGATAATCTCTGCTCGTTGTTCCAATGTGGGATAGGGTATTACGGCTACATCAGAAAAGAACAGGAGTTTTTTGTAATTCGGCAGCTGTGCCACTGATAAATGTGTGAGGAGTTTTCCTTTGGGTAGGAGTCCTGTTTCCTTATTTAATATAGCACGAAGAAAATTGTCGGTATTAATCAGGCCTTTCATAAGGATGTCGGCATTTCCCTCATGCACCATCCTTACAGCAGTGCGGGCCGCATCATCGGGGTCGGCAACGATTTCAATATGCACACCTGGTGCTTGTTTCAGAGATTCCGGTATAACCGAATCCAGCCGGGAATCTCCCAGCAATACCAACTCGGCCAGCCCTTCGGCATGGGCGCGTGAAGCGGCTGCGATTGTTTCTTCATCATAAGGACAGACAACGGCAACCCGTTTGCGGGTTCCGGCCTTCCTTAAGTGCTCGATCATTTGTGGAAACGTGTTGATTTGTTGCATGGCAATAAGATTGTTTTTTGCAAATATCTGAAATTTTTGCGAACGCACATAATTTTTAGACAGAAAAATCACTTCAAAATACTTTTTTTGCTGCCCTGTTTCGTGCTTTTTTTAAGCTACTCAAGAGTGTGTGACTTACAAAAAGAATTTGAAATGGCGCTAATTGTGAATAACATTCTTATAGCAGGCTGTATAGATTGCACAAATGCGCATAAAGTGTGCAATATATGTAAAACAGGATAACGACATAGGAGCAGCCGAAATGAGGGAGATGCACAAAAAAGTGGAGGAGGCTAACCAATAGTCTCCTCCACAGGGAATATTAAATCAGATGAAGAGAAAAAAGTTTGTTCATTGGCTTAAAAGCCTGTAAAATTAATTATGCCATAAATATCTGTTGTCGCTAAATTGCTTATAGTAATGGCAAAGATAAAATTAAATTTTTGCATTTGCAAGCATTTTGCGCGTAAAAACGCGTAATGCCTGTCAAAAAGGCCAGCGACAGCCGTTTGCGGTCGGCCATATGTTTGAAAATATGGATTAAAAGCGTAACTTTGTGTTCAATGCAAGCAGCATATCGGATATGTGGCATATGCTGATGAGCAGTTACATGGGTTTTGCAAATAATAATATCAAATAAAAATATTGCACTATGAACATTAACATTAATAATGCAGACAGCCCCGGCACATCCAACGAACAACGGGAATATCCTTTCCGCGGGCTTTGTATTTCAGGGTTCGCCATGTTGTTTTTCACATTCATCCTGTTGCCAGCAATAATTATAACATCTGTCTCGCTATGGATTGAAACCATCCCGGCGCTTGCGGTCACTATAGGAGGTTTTTGTTTTATATTGTTTATCCTTGGGTGTATCGGATATTTTACCCAGGAACCAAATGAAGCCCGGGTAATGATTTTCTTCGGAAAATATAAGGGCACTTGCCGACAGACCGGATATTATTGGGTCAATCCCTTTGTGTCACGTAAAAAGCTTTCCTTGCGCATACGCAATATGGACATCGAGCCGATTAAGGTAAACGACAAAGTTGGTAACCCGGTGCTTATCGGGATGGTGCTGGTTTGGAAAATCAAAGATACATATAGAGCGGTTTTCGATATCGACTCACAGTCGCTTACAAACGGCATTAACACAGGTGTGAGCAATGCCGCCCTCGAAAAATTCGTGCGTATCCAAAGTGATGCGGCACTGCGTGAGGTGACCGGCCATTTTGCATATGATCAAACCGGGGGCGATAACCATGAGCTTACGTTGCGCGACGGAGGCGATGAAATCAATGAATTGTTGGAACGTAAGATTAACGAGCGGTTGGCAATTGCGGGGATGGAAGTTGTTGAAGCTCGTTTGAATTATCTGGCATATGCCCCTGAAATTGCTGCTGTCATGCTTCGTCGTCAACAGGCTTCGGCTATTATCTCGGCTAGGGAAAAAATCGTCGAGGGGGCCGTAAGCATGGTGAAAATGGCTATTGACCGTATAGAAGATGACGGGGTGGTCAAATTCGATGATGCCCGTAAGGCTTCGCTGGTCGGGAATCTGCTTGTTGTTTTATGTAGCGATGAGCCTGCGCAGCCGGTTCTCAATGCTGATTCCTGACATTTTCTTTGAATAAACATTGTTTAGCGCCTGTGGCTGATTTGCAGTCACAGGCGTTGTCGTCTTACGAACTAATCATAGGCAGGCAATGTTAAATAGGCAGAGAGGTTACCTCCGAAATTTATTTCAGGATGTTTCTAAAATTCGATATGCCTTTTGTGCATGGTCTAAACGATAAATAAATGGTACAAAATATGAAAAAGATCGGAGTTTTTTATGGTTCCGAAACCGGGACAACTGCTGATGTGGCACGTCGCATTGCGCGAAAGCTTGAAGTCGGGGATGAAGATGTGTTTGATGTTGCCGATACCGCCCCATCTAATGCAGGGGATTATGACTTACTGGTATTGGGCACTAGTACGTGGGGCGATGGCGAACCGGCCGAAAGCTGGCTGGATTTTATATCCGGGTTGGAAGTGATGGATTTGCATGGGAAAGAAGCTGCGTTGTTCGGTTGTGGCGATGAGACCATGACCGATACATTCTGCTCCGGTGTGGGTGTTATTTACAATCGGCTTAAGCCGACTAAGATAAGATTTATTGCCCCTTACGATACAATCGGTTATTCGTTTGACGAGTCCATGGCAAAACCAGGAGGGGCATTGGAAGCTGTGGGGCTTTTGCTTGACGAAGTCAATCATCCGGAACTTACGGATACCCGCCTTGCCGGTTGGACCTCGTTGATAAAACGTGAAATAAAGTGAAAAAACAGCATTTGCCGACATAGCGGAGGCAAGAACTAAATCGGTTGTCGTATCTTTGCGTGATAAAACGTGAAGATACGACATTTTTTTGCGGTATAATGTTAAACAGAATAATAAACGCAGAAAGCATACTGAAGCTGGGCGATTTAATTGCGGGCTCACGCAATATTTTGATTACATGTCACTTGTCGCCTGATGGCGATGCTATGGGTTCGTCGCTCGGACTATGTATGGCGTTGAAGAATATAGGGAAGAAGGCTAAGGTGGTTGTGCCTGACACTCCGCCAAAGTATCTTATGTTTCTTCCCGGCGCAACTGACATAGTAGTCTACTCCCGTTCGCAACATTATGTGGAGCGATTGTTCGCGTCATCAGAATTGGTTTTCTGCCTTGACTATAATGAACCGAAGCGAATCGACCTTGTTGCCGATGCCATGCTTGCTTCACCGGCAAAAAAGGTTATGATTGACCACCATTTGAATCCGGCAGATTTTCCAGATGTGGTAATTTCACACCCGGAGGAATCGTCGACATCGGTGCTTGTTTACCGCACATTGCTGGATTTAGGGCTTGGGGATGCTATAACGGCAGATGTTGCCGAATGCTTGTACACAGGCATGATGACCGATACGGGTAATTTCTCATATAATTCCAATGACCCCGATTTGTATGAGGTAATAGCCGATATGGTGCGTCGTGGCATAAACAAGGATTTCATTTATCGGAAAGTGTATTTTTCAAATTCATATAACCGATTAAGGTTGAACGGCTATGCTTTGGTTGAAAAATTCGAGGTTTTCCCGGAACACAAGGCGGCGCTTATCACCCTTACGCGTGAGGAGATGAACCGGTTCCAGTATCAGAAAGGGGATACGGAAGATTTGGTAAATAAACCACTCACCATACCCGATATTACGTATTCGGTGTTCCTGCGCGAGGAATCGGACTATGTAAAAGTGTCTACTCGCAGCAAGGGGGATTTCCCGGTCAATCTTATGTGCAAGGAGCATTTTAACGGGGGCGGACACCTCAATGCGGCCGGAGGGGAGTTTTATGGTACGATTGAAGAGGCGGTGGAGCGTTTTCACATGCTGATGCCTTTATTCGACCAGTATTTATAATGTACAATGATTTTCAACATTCGTTGAATGAATGAAATTAGATATGAGATATAGCAGCTTTATTTTTTTCAGCATGGTGATTGGGGGCACGGTTTCGTTGATTTCGTGCAAGGACAACAAGAGCTATGCCGAGCTACTTACAGACGAGACACATGCCGTAAATAATTTTCTGGCTAATCAGGATGTTATTATGGAGTTGCCGGAAAACGGTGATTTCATAGAAGGGAAGGATGCCCCGTATTATCGTTTGGACGAGGATGGGAATGTATATATGCAGATTATCGACTCAGGCGATAAAAATCAGATGGCCGAGGATGATGAACTGATATATTTTAGATTTACACGCTACAGCCTATATAATTATAATCCGGCCACCGGTGAGATGAATGATGGCTGGGGTAACTCCGATGATTTGTCGGTGGGGGCGGCTTCTTTCCGTTTCGGTAACTATACATTGAGCAGTTCGGCGCAATGGGGGTCGGGAGTGCAGTTGCCGTTGAGTTATGTAGGAATGGAAAGCGAGGTTAACCTAGTGATAAAATCACAATATGGGTTATCGTCGGAAATTTCACAGGTTATTCCGTTTTTCTATAACGTGCGTTATTTCAAGCAGGGGACAAGTAATTATCCCGACGACAGCACAACCGAATAATCAGGAAACTTACTTATATTGCTATTTTCAATAGAGCTGACGATATTACTTGTAATAATCAAAGTATTAAATCAATAAGCAAAATCATACATTGCCAATGGCACTGATAAAATCTATCTCGGGAATCCGTGGTACTATCGGAGGCTATCCCGGTGAGGGCCTAAGCCCGCTTGACGTAGTGAAGTTCACGGCTGCATATGCTGCCTTTATCAAGGCGAATACCACACGTGAAACCAATGTTATTGTTGTCGGCCGTGATGCCCGGCTATCAGGTGGGATGGTCAACGACCTTGTTTCCTCAACCTTGCGCGGAATGGGGTTTGATGTGGTCAACATCGGTTTGGCAAGCACCCCTACCACGGAGGTTGCGGTGGCCGGCATGAAGGCTTGCGGTGGCATAATCATCACAGCATCGCATAACCCGAAACAATGGAATGCGCTCAAGCTCCTGAACGAGAATGGGGAATTTCTTAATGACGAACAAGGTAAAGAGGTTCTCCGGATTGCAGAGGCGGAAGCATTTGAATTTGTAGGTGTTGACGGTCTCGGCACCGAATTAAGGGATGAGACATGGAACATGCGCCACATCGAACAGGTACTGGCTCTGAAGCTTGTAGACCGCGAGGCTATTGCCAATGCGAATTTCACGGTTGCCGTAGATGCCGTAAATTCTGTGGGGGGGATTGTCATACCCCAGCTTTTACATGCACTCGGAGTTAAAAATGTAATCGAGCTTAATTGTGAGGCAAACGGCAAATTCGCGCATACGCCAGAACCTATCCCTCAAAACCTGACACAGATTTCCGATCTTATGAAAGAGGGGAAAGCTGATGTCGGATTTGTGGTTGACCCTGACGTGGACCGCCTGGCAATTGTCATGGAGAATGGCGATATGTTTGTGGAGGAGTACACATTGGTTGCCGTTGCCGATTACATCCTTGCACATACGCCTGGTGCCACGGTGTCGAATCTTAGCAGCTCCCGTGCTCTTGGCGATGTGACCCGTGCCCGAGGATGCAGTTATCAGGCATCGGCAGTGGGTGAAGTCAACGTTGTTGCCAAAATGAAGGAAACAGGAGCTGTGATAGGGGGCGAAGGTAATGGCGGGGTTATTTATCCAGAAGCTCATTACGGTCGTGATGCTTTGGTAGGGGTTGCCTTGTTCCTGACATTGCTTGCTAAAAGCGGCAAGAAGGTCAGCGAGTTGAAAAAGACTTATCCGCCGTATGAAATTGCCAAAAACAAAGTAGAACTTACCCCTGAAATTGATGTTGACGCTATCCTGAACAAAATGAAGGAAATATATGCCGATGAAAAAATCACTGATATCGATGGTGTGAAAATCGATTTCGAGGATTCATGGGTGCACTTGCGCAAATCTAACACCGAACCCATTATCAGGATTTATGCCGAAGCCTCGACTATGGAGGATGCGGAGCGGCTGGGTGAGAATGTGAAGGGGGTTATCGCCTCGCTTGCATAATGGGAATTAGCTTTTAAAATATGACGTCCCGGCATCAGGCTGTAATGGCCGTGACGCCGGGCGTTTTTTATCCGGTTGAACAATGAAAAAAATATTTGCAGTTACAACAGTCATATTATCCTTAGCCTCAGAGAATGCACATGGCGAAACTCCTCAAGGAGTGAATTGGGCGCTTCCAAAGGTGTCGGTTGCTTGCGTTCGTGAAAATCCCGGTCATGCTTCTGAATTGGGGACCCAGGTTGTTATGGGGACGCCGGTGCGTGTCATTGAATCGCGTGGTGCATGGAAACGAATTGAAACCCCAGAAGGATATAAAGGTTTTGTAATCGATAATTCTCTCAAACAACTTTCTACGGCGGAAATGAATGCATGGCAGCGTGCGAAACGGGTAGTTGTTACGGCTCACGACCAAACATATGTTTATTCAGTTCCTGACACAACAAAAAACTCCAGCCGTGTATCGGATGTGGTAAATGGGGTTGTGTTGGAAGTACAGACAGGGGGTGGGGTGGTAAACGGCTGCATCCCGGTGTATATACCTGATGGGAGGAAAGGCTACATATCATCAGCATCCGTAATGGATTTTGATAAATGGGCCGAGCAAGATTGCAATAAGGGAGCGGTTTTGGATTTGGCATATTCATTGATGGGCATCCCGTATTTATGGGGCGGCACTTCGACCAAAACGATGGATTGTTCCGGACTTACCAAAATCTGTTATCTTTCTCAAGGGATTATTCTGCCGCGTAATGCCTCTCAGCAGGCTCATATAGGGATTGGGGTTGATAAAAACGATATCGACATGTTTGAAACCGGTGATTTGCTTTTATTCGGCAATAAAGAGACGGGACGGGTGAACCATGTCGGTCTTTATATTGGAAAAGGGCGCTTCATTCATTGTTCTGGTCGCGTAAAAATCAATTCCTTAAAGAGGGGAGAAGCTGGCTATACTCCGTTGGAATTGCTTGCAGTACGTCGACTGACGCGTGAGAACCTCTTAGACATGAGTGTAAAGCGGCATAAGTGGTATTTTGGAATCTAAACTCCCAGGCCAGTGAATCAGTTGGTGTTTATGGTTGAAAAAAATATTATGGCAGGCTTTTTTTATCGGCAAATAGGCTGGTTGTTTGGTTAATCCAAAAAAAACAGTTAAATTTGCACTCCGAATAGTGGATAATAAAACAAAAACAATATAATAAGATGAAAAGAACTTTCCAACCTTCTAACAGAAAGAGAGTTAACAAGCATGGTTTCCGCGAAAGAATGTCGACACCCGATGGTCGCAAAGTGCTTGCACGTCGTCGTGCCAAAGGTCGTCTGCGCCTCACCGTTTCCGACCATCTCGGTAGCAAATAATCTCTTTTTGTTGTGATTTGTGTTGTATTGCAATCAGCATGCAACACAGAGGTCGACAAATCGAATAATAGCCGGTACCTGTAATCAGGTACCGGCTATTATTATATACATGGTGCTTTGCATATGTTTATAGGGAGTGATGCTCAAGGGGGGGTGAGATGCCTTCGGTTAGTGCGTGGCCGCGATTTTAATGTAGGCAGGGTGGGCATTTTGGTGGTAGATTATTGACAATCTACACCACAAAATGCCCACCCTGCCTAATTCTGAGGAATTATTTATATCATGGCATATACTATACAACGATAGTTTGGCTTATGCTGTTTGCCCTTAATTATCTTTTGGTTGACCCAGTTCCGGATAAAACGACTGAAACGAGTTATCGGAATAGAAAACCACGATATTGGTAATACGCTTTCCTGGAAAAGTCTCAAGTGATATATTTTGCCTGCTGTCAGTTACATCATTGGGAGGACTGCAATTATCGGAACTTAATTCATCTTTTTGCTGTGATTTCATATTAGTGTCAGACGGCATCGGCGAGATATGCTCGGTATCTGTATTTGGAGCATCCTGGTCTGACGGGTTGTTTCCCTGTTGATTTTTATATATTCCCGAACTTGAAGGCTCCTCAAAGTCTATAATGCCGTAATTTGGAGTGCCAAGATTATCTGCGGTATTCGAAACGGAGGAAGATGCCTCTGGTGTGGCCGTTTGCACGGGACGAAGCTCATGATTTAAGGCTTCTGAAGTTATTTCAGTGCCGGGATTTTTTTTGAACTCGTTTTCCGATATAGCAAGATCTGGCATTTCTAATAAACTATGTTGCTTATTATTGGTGATTTGCGGGGATTCAGAGCCGTTTTTGCCATCTGTTTGAGGCATTGAGGATGGCATATTTGCAATCTGCATCATCTCCCCTTCGCCAAACATCAACCATAAGACGGATAGATGTGGATAGGCGATATGTATTTTTGAAATCAACTCATCCGAAATCTTTTTATTCCTCCCATTTAGAATTTGTGACATTGTGGGGCGGGGGATATTACACGTATCGGCAAACTGCGAGATGGCAATTTTATTGATATCCATGAATAATTTCAGTCTGTTAACTATATCCATCTGTTTCGAAATGAGAATTTACAATATATGGAATTGTTTTATCGAGTGCAAATGTAATCAATAGTTTTGATAAATGCAAATTTAGCAATGAAAATCCTTGACGATGTGGTTGGTTCCCAATTGTAATCCCGCTATGGAGAAATATCGGTTATAGCAGCTTTGGTGCGTCTTTAATATGACTTTTGAATGGGGCAGGAGTGAGTTCTCATTAAAGTATTGCTGATAATTTTAGCTAATATTGACTGGCTAAAAGTCGAATACACAATAGCAGGTGTTAAATATTGTGCAAAACGCTTCTATGGGGCGGCTGAATCTACAGTATTGCATTAAATTTTCAATATAAGTAGTATGATAATTAGGCATATATGTAGAATAATAAAATATGTTGATAGTTGTTTTGGCTCAATCTTTCGCAATTGTAAATTGTAGCTTTGAAAATGAAGATAGATTGATTCTTTGGGGGCTGTTGTTTACATTTATAAAATTTCGGGAATCACATCGTGTTTAGACTTGAATAAGGGGCAACAGAAATCGTAAATTCTCGCCGGTAAATCGTGGCTCAGATGTAAATTCGTACCCGGGTGGGTGCAATTTGTTAATTATAAATCGTAATTCCCAATTGGCAATCATGCAGGGCTCATCAATTCTAAGTCGCCGATGCATCTGTAAATTCTCGATGCAATTATGTTTCATGAGATTACGTCATTCTAATTTTCGTAATCGACTTATATGTAGTGGTTTTACCTATTCTCCAATCAATATTTACTTTGTAAACAGATATTTTTGGGCATTTGATTTCGTATTTAGCGTATTTTAACTTGATAAAACTTGTTTAAGTGAAAAATTTGTTTAACACAGCTATAGGACTGATTGCATTTCTTTGATATTTCGGGCAGTTAGACATCTTACCTAATATAGATTTTATTGAATCGTCCTTCTCCGACCAGCATATTCGTGCGTAATCCTATACTGTCGCTGTGGAGCGTAAAGGCTTCCTTTTGTCTAGATTGATTAATATTGCTTATCATTATCCTGAACACCGTCTGACAAAGGCCTGACAATATTTTTAAGGCGTCATATTCGATTAATTTTGAGCTTCCATGCGGGTCCCCATTCTCTAACTTAATCGACCATTAAATCTCATTAGAATATAATGACTATACGGATGCCATTTTCTCAGAGACGTTGCATTAGAAATGCCTGTATTCTAAATTCAGATATCTCAGCCTTAAATGTTACATAATGGGGATTATG
>LUJQ01000046.1:0-18529 GCA_001689485.1 Bacteroidales bacterium M6
AAACTCTCAAAAATAACCGAAGTATTGTAGGTATTATCCGAAATACAAATTTTATGCCGGGGCAGTTTGCGATGCAAGCGCCTTGGCCAACTTGCCGAGCGCCTTGAAAAGCTCGCAACGGGGGGTGGCGACGTTGACACGCATAAAGCCATGCCCCTGCGGCCCGAACATCTCACCATCGTTCAACGCAAGACCGGCATGGTTCACAACGAGGTCCACAAGCTCGTCGTGGGTAAGGCCGAGACCACGGAAATCCATCCACACCAGGAACGATGCCTCAGGTGTCACCATCCTGATTCCGGGAAGATTGGTGTCGATATATTCCTGTACGGCCTTTATGTTGCCCTCAATATATTCCAACGCCTCCTTAAGCCACGGTTCACCGTTGGTATAGGCTGCCTCCGCACCGATTGTCGACACAAAGGTAGTGGCATTGAATTCATTAACCTCAAGCCAATGGAAGAAGGGATTCCTGATTTCAGGATTCTTCACGATGCACCATGAACTTACCAGGCCGGGGATATTGAATGTCTTGGAGGGGGCGCCGAACGTAACCGCCACCGCCTCGGCATCCTCGCCACAGGCTGCAAACGGGAAGTGTTCGCGACCGCCGAGCATAAGGTCGCCGTGGATTTCGTCCGACACCACAAGCACACCGTATTTACGGGCCAGGCGTCCTACCTCGGCCAAAGTCTCGCGGCTCCACTGAATCCCGGCGGGATTGTGGGGGTTGCAGAGAATCATCATCTTCGGATGCTCGTTGGCAAAAATCCCCTCAAGCTCCGCGAGATTCATCTCATAACGCATATCCTCGGTCAGCACCAACGGGTTAGGAACCACTACGCGGCCATTGCCCTCGATGACGATTTTGAACGGGTGATAAACCGGTGGCTGGATAACCACTTTGTCACCCTTGCAGGTGAAAAAGTTGATGGCAAAAGCAATCCCTTTCACAACACCCGGCACATAGGTCAGTTCCTCGCGCCTTACTTCGAAATCATGGCGCTTGCGCAACCAGCCGGTAATAGAACTCCAGTAGGTATCACCGGGACGCGAATACCCGTAAATCGGATGCGATATGCGGTCATGCAGGGCTTTGGTAATCTCAGGGCAAACCCTGAAATCCATGTCGGCAATCCACAACGGCGTAAGGTCATCCTTTCCGAACAACGCACGCAAATCGTCGATTTTCGTACAACCGCTACCATGGCGGTCAATCACTTCGTCAAAATCATACTTTTTCATTGGCCTGATAAGATTCTTGGTTAAACTCTGCAAATATACACATATTCCCAAAAACGGCTGCCTTTATCCGAGAAGGTTTTCGGCGATTACCCGTGGGAAATGCTGCTGTTCGAGTATATGGATTTTGCGCTCGACGTCGGCTGGCGTATCGCCAGGCGATATAGGGGTGTGCGCCTGGAAAAGTATCCTGCCGTCATCGAACCTTTCATTCACCAGATGGATGGTGATGCCGGTCTCGGTTTCACCTGCGGCTACCACGGCCTCGTGCACATGACGCCCGTACATCCCCTTGCCACCATATTTTGGCAGAAGCGACGGATGGATGTTGATGATTTTCCCGGCATAACGCCCTGTAAGGAATGCAGGAATCATAAGCAGGAAACCGGCCAACACTATGGCATCGACCGCATACCTTTCCAACACACCCAGCATCTCGGCCGGATTGTTGATTTCATCACGCGACATAACCTCGGTTGCAACACCCAGGTCCCTGCTGCGTTGCAACACCCCCGCCTCACGGTTGTTGCACACCACAAGCACCACTTCCGCCCGGACTTCGTTCTCACGGAAGTACCTGATTATGTTCTCGGCATTGGAGCCGTTGCCTGAGGCAAATATCGCAATCCGTTTCATGCTTCAATCTGATTAATTCCAACTATCCGGGGGCTTTCAACCGGCCATGGTTCAACATCCCCCTAAGCAATAATCCCGGCATTTTCTTCAATTTAAGGGAATGTCAGGACGACTTATCACTTTTACTGCACGAAGTTATAACTTTTATCGGGATTTTATATAACTTTGCGGTAACTGACACAAGAGGGGTGCCCTGCAGGGGCTGAGATTACACCCTTGGAACTTGAAGCGGGCAATGCCGCCGGAAGGACTTGATGTTTCCCCCATGCCCGGATTCGGGTCAAAGCTCCCCTCGCAACATTTTAATCGCTTATGAAAGTGGAAATCAACCACCATGAGGTGGAGGTTGCCGACGGGTGCGCCACACTCGCGCAGCTACTTGAGAAGGAAGGGTTTACAGGAATCGGCCAGGCTGTGGCTGTCAATAATGAGGTAGTACCCAAAGCCCGATGGGTGGAATTTCCCGTGGCCGACGGGATGAAGATAACCGTTATACGTGCCGTTTGCGGCGGTTGAAGCCATGCATGTAATAGCTATAACGCCGCCATATTTTTATCCCGGCGAGGCCGATGCGATTGCCCAGGCGCTTTGTGAAAGAGGTTTTTGGCGTGTCCACATCCGCAAACCGGGAGCATCACCCGAAAGGATGAGGCAATTGCTGGAAGCCGTCCCGGCCGGACTGCGCCCCAGGCTGTCGGTTCACGACTGCTTCGGGCTTGCCCGGGAGCTGGGCATAGGCGGTGTGCATCTCAACAGCCGCAACCCTGTAGCACCCGACGGGTGGAATGGCATCACAAGCCGTTCACTCCATTCCGTCGACGAAATAGCCGGAATGTCCGATGATTATGCTTTCCTAAGCCCGGTTTTCCCAAGCATCTCCAAACCCGGCTATCACAGCGGAATCGACATCGAAAGCCTGCAACCATATCTCAACGACCGAATCTTCGCCCTCGGCGGTGTAACAGCGGAAAAACTGCCCCTGATTGAAGCCTGCGGCTTCGGAGGGGCGGCAATGCTCGGGGCGGCATGGGGAACACGGATTGACCGTGACGCCTTCCTGCTGCAATTCATCACACATCCTACAACACGCCACGGCGTAGTGGCAGGGGCGCAGCAAGCAATCGACGGGGGATGCCGATGGGTGCAGCTGCGCAACAAGGATGCCTCCCCCGGAACCCTGACAGAGGAAGCCCTCGCCATTGCGGAAATATGCCACAATGCAGGTGCCACCTTCATAATCGACGACCACGTGGAACTTGTGAACATTTCGGGAGCCGACGGCGTACATTTAGGGAAAAACGACATGCCGGTTGACGAGGCGCGGGAAATACTCGGCCCTGCAAAAATCATCGGGGCCACCGCCAACACATTTGCCGACATCGAGGCAGCCGCACGCCAAGGCGCCGATTACATAGGCTTAGGGCCGTTCCGTTTCACCACCACCAAAAAGAACCTCAGCCCTATGCTCGGACCGGAGGGGTATCGCGAAATCATGCAACGTTGCCGCCAGGCCGGAATCAACCTGCCTGTTGTTGCAATCGGGGGCATAACGCAGGCCGACATCCCCACTATCATGGCCACGGGGGTAAACGGCATAGCCGCCAGCTCTTCGATTCTGTCATCGGCCGACCCTTCCGCCACCACGGCAGCCCTCCTGGCCTCGATCCGGGACAGCCGGAACGACAGATCCTGAAGCCCCCATAGGCTTAACTTATCATTGACAACTTAAAAACTTTTCAATTTCAATGTCATCTCTGATTATCGGAGGCCGCGAATTTACCTCGCGCCTCTTTGTGGGAACAGGCAAGTTCCGCAGCAACGAAATAATGTCGCAAGCCATCGAAGCCTCAGGGTCGCAGATGGTCACAGTGGCCATGAAACGCATCGACATGAGCAACCGCCAGGACGATATGCTGATGCACGTTGTGCGCGAAGGCGTGCAACTGCTCCCCAACACATCGGGAGTACGTAATGCCGACGAAGCAGTGCTGGCCGCACAGCTCGCACGTGAAGCCTTCCAGACCAACTTCATCAAACTCGAAATCCATCCCGACCCGCGCTACCTCCTTCCCGACCCGGTTGAAACCCTTCTGGCAACCGAACGTCTCGCCAACATGGGTTTCATCGTGTTACCCTACATCCAGGCAGACCCTGTGCTATGCAAGCGCCTTGAAGAGGTTGGCTCGGCGGCAGTGATGCCACTGGCTGCACCAATCGGGTCGAACAAAGGGCTGGTTACACGCGAACTCCTTAAAATAATCATCGGCCAAAGCCGCGTACCGGTAGTTGTCGATGCCGGGCTGGGCGCACCCTCGCATGCAGCCGAGGCGATGGAACTTGGCGCTGATGCCGTGCTGGTCAACACAGCAATCGCCGTCGCAGGCGACCCTGTGCGTATGGCGCGTGCATTTGCCGACGCCACAGTGGCCGGCCGCGAAGCCTTCGAAGCCGGTCTCGGAGCGGTGTCAGACGCCGCCGAGGCTTCATCGCCGCTTACCTCGTTCCTCGCCTAAAAAGAAACCACATGTTTTCAGAAGAATTAAAAAAATACAGCTGGGATGACACCACCCGTGAAATCCTTGCCATGACCACCGCCGACGTGGAGCGCGCGCTGGCAAAGGAGCGCCTTACCGACCGCGACTTCATGGCGCTGATTTCACCTGCCGCCGAGCCATACCTCGAAACAATGGCACGCCGCAGCCGGGCCATTACCGAACAGCGTTTCGGGAAAACAGTGTCGATTTTCATACCGCTCTACATCACCAACTCATGCACCAACTCGTGTGTTTACTGCGGGTTCAACCGGCATAACAAATTCCCGCGCGTAATCCTGACACCCGGACAAATCGAGGCGGAATGCAAGGCCATTAAGGCAATGGGGCCTTTCGAGAACCTGTTGATTGTGACAGGTGAAAACCCTGCCGTGGCCGGAACCGACTATATCGAGAAAGCCCTGCAGGTGTGCCGCCCGTATTTCAGCAACCTCACCATAGAGGTGATGCCATTGCCTGCAGAAGACTACGAACGCCTCACCCATTCGGGGCTTAACGGCGTGATATGTTTCCAGGAAACCTACAACCGCGACCGTTACAAGGTATATCACCCTGCCGGGATGAAGTCGAAATTCGAATGGCGGTGCGACGGATTCGACCGCATGGGGCAGGCCGGTGTACACAAAATCGGAATGGGTGTGCTAATCGGGCTGGAAGACTGGCGCACCGACGTCACCATGATGGCGCGTCACCTGGCATACCTGCGGAAAACATACTGGAAAACAAAATATTCGGTCAACTTCCCGCGAATGCGCCCCTCGGAATCAGGGTTCCAGCCCAACGTGGTGATGAGCGACCGCGAACTCGCACAGCTCACTTTCGCATTCCGAATATTCGACCCCGATGTGGATATTTCCTACTCCACCCGCGAAAACCACCAGTTCCGCAACAACATGGCCACCCTCGGCGTGACAACCATGAGCGCCGGTTCGAAAACCGATCCGGGCGGCTATGCCACCTACCCTTCGTCGCTCGAACAGTTCGCCATAAGCGACCCCACCGGCCCCCTCGAAGTGGCGGCCGACCTACGTGCACTCGGACGCGAACCGGTGTGGAAAGACTGGGACCGGATTTTTGACTGATTCACCACACAGGCCATGAGATATTCCCGACAGACCATACTTGCCGAAATCGGTGAAAAAGGGCAAAATAAACTGCGTTCGTCATCAGTGCTGATAGTGGGGCTGGGCGGACTGGGCGCCCCTGCCGCAACCTACCTCGTAGGCGCCGGAGTGGGCCGCGTCGGCCTTGCAGACAACGACGTGGTAAGCCTGACCAATCTGCAACGGCAAACGCTCTACACCGAGAGCCAGATCGGAACCCCCAAAACAGAAGCCGCCCGCGAAAGGCTTTCGGCAATGAACTCCGATGTGGTTTTCGACACATATCCCGAAGGGCTTACACCGCTTAACGCACATGAAATCATCAAACCCTATGACATAGTGGTTGACTGCTGCGACAACTTCGCAACCCGCTATCTTATCGACGATACCTGCACCCTGTCAGGCAAACCGTGGGTGCATGGCTCAATCGGAGAATTTCACGGGCAGGTAAGCGTGTTTAACCATAGCCAAGGCCGACGGTACGCCGAACTATACCCCGACCGTGATGCCCTGTGCGCCCTGCCACGTGTAACGACAGGTGTGCTTGGTGCCGTGCCGGGGGTGATAGGGGCTATCGAAGCCTCCGAAGCCCTCAAAATACTTGCCGGGTTCGGAACCATCGCCGAGGGAACCCTCTTCACTATCGACCTGCTGACCCTCCGAACCACCCTACTCACTTTCTGACCACCCGGCATATCACTTACAACTAACAACTTAAAACTAACAACTTAAAAACTTTCCACATGGGAAAAGGCTTTGACGAATATGCAGCCACCTACGACGCGTGGTTCCTTGATAATCCGAATGTTCTCGAATCAGAAGTACGCCTTGTGGCATCAACCCTGCGAAATGCCGGGCGGGTGCTGTCCGTAGGATGCGGTAGCGGCCTGTTTGAAAAAATAATGCGCGACGAATTCGGCATAACGGTTACCGACGGTGTAGAACCCTCCCCCGCAATGGCCGAAATAGCCCGCAAGCGAGGCATGGACGTTACCGAGGCAACAGCCGAGGAATTCGACTATCCGGCCGGGGAGTACGACACCATCCTGTTCAACGGCTCCCCCAGCTATATAACCGACCTCGACACCGTGTTGTCAAAAGTATATGCCGCCCTCAAACCCGGAGGACGCGTCGTGCTGGTGGATGTGCCGAAAGAAAGCACCTACGGCTTGATGTACAACCTGGCGAAAGCCCTCGGCACCTGGGACCACCCGTTACTCGAAGGCGCATATCCCCCAAATCCCTACCCGATTGAATTCGTGAATGTTGCCAATTGGCGCACAACAGCCGAAAAAATCGCACTTCTCGAAAAAAACGGGTTCAGAAACATCGAATCGGCACAGACCCTGACAACACATCCCCTCTATTCCGACCTGGCGGCGGAAGAGCCTGTACCCGGTCACGACCGGGGCGACTATGTGGCTTTGACCGCCATAAAATAATTCCCGGATTACATCCTCACAGAAACATAGTGACATGGACACCAAATGGAGCCAGGAAGCATGGAACGCTTCTGAAAACATATATAACACCATCCTGCAACTCCCCTTCATCAAGGAACTTGCCGACGGCACACTGCCTATGGAAAAGTTCCTGCACTATATCAGGCAGGACAACCTGTATCTCGATGACTACAGCCGCGTACTCGCCCACATAGCATCGCGCCTTGGCAACATCGACGATGTTGCAACATTCCTTGAGTTCGCAAGCGACGGTGTTGCCATGGAAAAGAGCCTGCATGCAATCTATGCGCATGAAGGCGGGGTGGTAAAAACACCCGCATGCCTTTTCTACACATCGCTTCTGAAGGCACAGGCTTATGAAAACGTGGCAGTGGAGGCAGCCGCCATCCTGCCCTGTTTCTGGATTTACCAAAAGGTAGGCGAACACATCCTCTCGATAGCGAAAATGGAAGGCAACCCTTATGCCGACTGGATCAAAGCTTATTCCGACCCGGCTTTCGACAAAGCGACACGCCGGGCCATAGAGTTGTGCGACCGCCTTGCCGATGCAGCCGACGAAGCTACCCGCCGCCGCATGACCGACATATATGTGGCATGCTCACGCCTGGAATGGATGTTTTGGGATTCGGCCTACCGCCTCGGTTCCTGGCCGGTATAAATCACCAGACAACCCGGATAACCACTTGCAAAAACATCAATATGAAAATGACATATAACACAGCCCTGACCATTGCCGGCTCCGACCCTTCGGGAGGTGCCGGTTTGCAGGCCGACCTCAAAACATTCTCGGCACTGGGAGTCTACGGTGCATCAGCCGTTGTCGCCGTGGTTGACGAGAACACCGTGGGGGTATATGGCGTGCATCCGATTCCGGTGAATTTCGTACAGGGGCAAATCCGCTCGGTACTCGACGATATCGGTGCCGACGCCGTGAAAATAGGCATGCTCCATGACTCGGAACTCATACGTGGCGTTCTATCCACCTTGCAGGAATATCCCGATGTGCGCCGCATAGTGCTTGACCCCG
This sequence comes from Bacteroidales bacterium M6, assembly GCA_001689485.1. GTDB lineage: Bacteria > Bacteroidota > Bacteroidia > Bacteroidales > Muribaculaceae > UBA7173. Next base: position 8,024 of record LUJQ01000046.1, read on the forward strand.
TCATGGTAGCCACCTCAGGCGACCCGCTGCTGCAACCTGAGGCGGTGGCCACGCTACGCGACGAGTTGCTGCCATATGCAAAGGTCATAACCCCCAACCTCCCTGAGGCATCACTGCTCTTGGGAGAAACTGTCGACCACCAGGACCAGTTCGAGGATGCTGCCCGTGCCCTTTCACGACTCAACGACTCAAAAGTCTCGGTAATGCTCAAGGCAGGGCATCTCGAAAACGACACCCTGACCGATATTTTCTACAATGCCGAGACCGGCGAATTCCTGCGCCTCACAACCCCGCGTGTCGACACACCGAACACACATGGCACCGGATGCACGCTCTCGTCGGCCATTGCCGCCTACCTTGCCAAAGGTGCCGGCCTGGATACTGCCGCACAGCTTGCAAAAGAATACATAGCCAACGCCATTGCGGCAGGCGCCAACTATAGAATCGGACGCGGGCACGGCCCGGTGCATCATTTCCACACCCTTTGGAAATAACCCGGCATACAGACCATATCCGGCAAAAACATTTTCCCACATAAAAAACGCTACCGACCTTATGCAGATAATACCGGCAACACCGCAACACGCCAATGACATAGCACGCGCCGTCATGATGGCTATCGGAGATGAGATATGCGCCGACTTCGCATCTCCTGACCACAGCACCGACGATGTAGAGCGCCTTTTCACACACCTGGCCTCGCTCGACGACTCACAATACAGCTACCTGAACACCCTGGTGGCACTGGATGAGAACGAAAACGTGGTCGGAGTGTGTGTGGGTTATGACGGGGCGCGTCTTCACCAGCTGCGCAGGCATTTCTTCGAAGCCGCAAAAACATTCCTGAACCGCGACATGGAGGGGATGGACGATGAAACCTCTCCCGACGAATTCTATCTTGACACACTGGCAGTGTCGCCCATGCATAGGGGTAAAGGGATAGGGAGCATGCTTCTGAAAGCCATGATAGGGAAAGCCAAGGCTTCGGGCAAACCCGCCGGGTTGCTGGTCGACAAAACCAACCCCAAAGCAGCCGCGCTCTATCATTCCCTCGGGTTCATCCACGTCGATGACCGCCCGTTTGCCGGAGTGCTGATGTCGCATCTGCGGCTGACCTGAATAGTCGAGACATAAAGACATGGCGGTGTGTCAAAATTCAATATTTTGGCACACCGCCGTTGTTTTCGCCCGTATGGCGAGGATGCTGTCAGAATAGTTCAGATGGTAGGAGCCTGCGGGTGAGGCTGAAGGAAGTTGACTTAGGTCAATGACCAAAGCCGAATCCCACAAGCGACTACCCGGATGGACCATTATGACACACCCCCCCTTGTTTCTAGACCTTAAGTTGTCAATGATGGTGATGCTTATGATGCTTGTGGTGTTTCTTATAATGCTTGTACATCTTCTTATGATGTTTGTACTGGTCTTCCAGCCAGTCCTCGTAGTCATCATCATCGTCATCATAGTAATAATGACCGGGGGCAGTGCCGACAACTATGCCGCCGGGAAGATAAACCCCTACTGCAGGCGAAGCATGCCGCATCGCCTTGCGATAACGCTTTGCAGCCTTTTTATAATTTTTGGGCGAAACCACCGGGTAATAATCCATCCCTGGGCGTAAAGGCACGCAAACAGGGACTGGCGGCGGGGGTGCCACCACCACTGCCGGAAACAACGGCGGCACATTGGTTACATTGAAATTAAAACCGTCGGTGCCTGCATTTACCGAAAAGAACGTCTGCCCGTCTATGGCGGGAAGCGCAAGTGCGGAAACCACCGCCAATGATATTATCCGTCTCATAATCAATCGTTGACACATTCAAACAAATCCCATTCGCCGCTATAGGCAAATCCCCCCTGTCTGTATGGATACAAACAAATATGATAAGTGGTTGGTTCGTAACCGATAAATAAACAGTTACAGTTACTCTTCGGTTTCCTCTTCACGGGGTATCCTATGCACCCTGAGTTCACCGATATGCGACTGGTTCATCTTTGTCACCTCAAACATGAACCCATGCCAGCCCACCCTTTCACCAACCGAAGGCAACTGGCGGGTCAGTTCCAGAATCAGACCGCCCACGGTCACATAATTGGCAGGCTGATAGAGCGACGCCTCGTCAAAATAGTTCAGGAAGTCATAAACCGGGCACTGGGCATTGACAATAACACCACCGTCAGGCGCCGCAACGATATAAGGCTCCGTGACCGAACTGTCGCATCCCCCCACAAGCCCGTCGAGAATATCGTTAAGGGTGATAACACCCTGCATCGAACCGAACTCGTCGCACACCACGAAACAGTGCACACGCTCGGCCTTCAGTCGCTCCAACGCGCCATAAACCGTCATACTCTCAGGGATGAACACCCCCTGTGTCATAACCCGCTCAAGCTGGAAACCGGGCTTGTCGAGAGTCAGAATCAAATCCTTTAACGACACGACCCCTCTCACCTCCTCACGTTCACTGTCGAACACAGGATAGGAATCGTGCAGTTCTGCGGCAAGCTCCTCCTTGATTTCATCAGCTGTCATACCGATGTTGAAAGCCACCACATCCTTACGGCTCGTCATAACCGACGATACACGCTGGTCGCCAAGCACAAGTGCACGGGTCATGATATCCTTCTCGACAGGCATCACCTCACCCGAGGCCGCACCGCTGTCGATAATCTGCCTTACATCGCCCTCGGTCACTCTGTTTTCATCGGCAGGCAGGCGCAACAAACGCACCAAAACCCCTGTAGAGACCGACAACAGCCAAACAAACGGCATGGCCGCCAACGAAAGCAGGCGCATGGGGCGGGCTACGATTTTGGCAACACTGTTTGATGCCGCCAGGGCTATCCTCTTCGGCACAAGCTCGCCTACAACGATTGAAAGATAGGTGACTATGACCACTATCGAAGTCTGGGCTACCGGCCTCGCATACCTGGGGGAAACACCCCAGTCGGCAAGTATATCGGCAAACGTCGCACTTATCGTCGCACCGGAATAAAGACCGGTGAGAATCCCGATAAGGGTGATGCCGATTTGTATGGTCGACAGGAAACGATCAGGATCGTCGGCTATTTCAAGCGCGGTTTTAGCAGCCTTGTTGCCACGGCGGCTCTCCTGCTCCAAACGCGGTTTACGCACGGAAATCAAGGCCGCCTCCGACATCGAAAACAGCCCGTTTAACAAAATAAGTCCAATAATTATAAGCAATTCATCCATTGTGGAAGCAAGTGATGGCAGGTATTTCAAACATAACAACAATCAACCACCAGTAATGGTTTATGCGCACATACGTCACCTTGCATAGTGCGGCATATCCTCAGGCACCACCATGGAGATTTCCACCATCCCGGCCACCTCCCCGTCACGACGCCATGGTGTCTGGTAGATAACCTTGCGCTGCCCGTTTTTCGATATCGTATAGGCATTGCTTTCGCCGGTGGCAAGCATATGGCGGATTTTGGACTTAGATGCCTCGGAGTGACATTCGAAAAGATTCTTGCCGATAAGGTCGCCATGGCTGGCAAAAGTCTGCCTGGCCCTGTCGTTCATGTAGAGAATCACACCTTCGGAATCACAAACCGTGACGGCACAATTAATGGCATCAGGCCATTTCAAATCATCGTTTGACATGTTTTGTATTGATTTTTCGTAGATGCCCCTACATGCGTCGGGGGCAGTATGCCACAAAGATATAAAAAGTGGTAAAAATATGTGCAACATAACGCACCCCGAACAAAAATTTCATTAAATTTGCCAATGGAAGGCACAAACGGCCGTGGCTTTCCTGTAACCACACAGCGCGGCATCCGCCAATAACGGCCTTCAAGAGATATTCACCTTTTTAATAAACATATCACACCTCATCTGACCATGGAACTCCCATTTGCCGAATCATGGCGCATCAAGATGGTTGAACCCATCCGCAAAAGCACCCGCGAAGAACGTGAACAATGGATCAAGGACGCACACTACAACGTGTTCCAGCTTCCTGCCGAACAAGTCTACATCGACCTTCTAACCGACTCCGGCACCGGCGCCATGAGCGACCGCCAATGGGCCGCCATGATGACAGGCGACGAAAGTTATGCCGGCGCCCGCTCGTTCTTCAACATGCGGAACGCCGTTGAACGCATCACAGGGTTCCCCCTGGTAATACCTACCCACCAGGGGCGTGCCGCCGAAAACGTGCTTTTCAGCGCCCTCGTCAAAGAGGGGCATGTGGTGCCGGGCAACTCCCATTTCGACACCACCAAAGGGCACATTGAAAGCCGCAAGGCTTTTGCTGTTGACTGCACTATCGATGAAGCCAAGGATACCCAGCTCGAACACCCGTTCAAAGGCAACGTCGACATCGAAAAACTCGAAAAAGCCGTGAGCGAGAACCCCGGCAACGTGCCGTTTATCATCGTAACGGTGACGAACAACACCGCAGGCGGCCAGCCTGTTTCCATGGCCAACCTCCGCGCCGTCCGCGAACTCGCCGACCGCCACGGCCTGCGCGTAATCTTCGACTCGGCACGCTTTGCCGAAAACGCCTACTTCATCAAGACGCGTGAGGAAGGATATGCCGACAAGACCATCAAGGAAATAGTACGCGAAATGTTCCAGCTCGCCGACGGCATGACTATGTCGGCAAAAAAGGACGCTATCGTCAACATGGGCGGGTTCATCGCCACACGCCACCAGGACTGGGCGGAAGCAGCTCAGAAATTCTCAATCCCCTTCGAAGGATACCTCACATATGGCGGCATGAACGGCCGCGACATGGAGGCCCTTGCGGTAGGTCTTGACGAAAATACCGAATTCGACAACCTGCACACACGCATCCACCAGGTAGAATACCTCGCAAAACGTCTCGACGAATTCGGCATTCCCTACCAACGTCCCGCCGGAGGCCACGCCATTTTCGTCGACGCATCGAAAATCCTCACAAACGTACCCAAAGAGGAATTCCCCGCACAGACACTGACCGTAGAACTTTATCGTGAAGCGGGCATACGCGGTTGCGAAATCGGATATATCCTCGCCGACCGTGATCCCGTGACCCGCGAAAACCGCTTCGGCGGACTCGACCTTCTGCGCCTGGCCATTCCCCGTCGCACCTACACCGACAACCATATGGACGTTGTAGCCGTAGCTCTCAAAAACGTGTTCGACCGCAGGAATGAAATCACCAGGGGCGTGAAAATCACATGGGAAGCTCCCCTGATGCGCCACTTCACAGTGCAGCTTGCACCGGCCGACTAACACCTATATCCAAACATCATCTGACAACATACGGGGTTGCGCCAACGTTGGCGCAACCCCGTATGTGTTATCTGAAATTATCAATATGCCATAAGGCACAGGCGGTCAATCCATCTGCTCGTCAGCCGCATTGCGGGGGAGCGATTTAGAGATATAATAGAACACGATAACCACCAACGTCACAATCACATATGCGATTGCGGTGGAATGCAGCACATTGCCTAACCCAACCAAAGGGGAAACGATTGCCCCGACAACATAGCCTGCAATCCCGAGCAAAGAGGATGCCTCACCTGCCCAACAAAATCTCAGATACAGCCCGGATACAACCAGTCTTAATCCGGAATATCCTTCGCACAAAGGTAAATTCCGGCTCCGTTATTTTCTGAAACTAATGCGCCAAATAATGGCACGAAAAGCACCTGTGTGACGCCATAAACGCATCGCAGCCGCCCGGTCCGTAATGCCTACGGCGGGGCAGCTGCGATATGTTGTATAAAACCAGTACTGACGTGTGTCAGCAAGGAATCAGAGCTTTGCTTTGATGGCTGCGGTTTCAGCCTCGTAGCCCGGTTTCTCGAGAAGTGCGAACATGTTGCGCTTGTAGTCCTCGACACCAGGCTGGTTGAACGGGTTCACATCGAGGAGATAGCCCGAAATGCCACACGCCTTTTCGAAGAAATAAATCAGCTCGCCGAGGTATTCCTCCTTGAGGGCGGGAACGGTGATGCGGATGTTGGGTACGCCGCCGTCGACATGGGCGATGCGGGTGCCGAGTTCGGCCATCTTGTTCACTTCATCGACACGTTTGCCTGCGATATAGTTGAGGCCGTCGAGGTTGGCTTCGTCAGTGGGGATTACGGTTTTGTGGTCGGTGTGTTCAACCGAAAGGACGGTTTCGAAAATGGTGCGTTCGCCATCCTGTATCCACTGGCCCATAGAGTGGAGGTCGGTCGAGAAATCGACTGCTGCGGGGAAAATCCCCTTGTGGTCTTTACCCTCCGATTCGCCATAGAGCTGTTTCCACCATTCGCCGAAGAAATGGAGTTTGGGGCTGTAGTTTACGAGGATTTCGATTTTTTTGCCCGCACGGTAAAGCGCGTTGCGGGTCTCGGCATAGAGATATGACGGGTTGTTTTCGCCGGGCTGGGCGGTGGCAGCCTCCATGCGGCGGGCACCTTCAAGAAGTGCACGGATGTCGTAACCGGCAACGGCGATGGGAAGCAATCCCACAGGGGTAAGCACCGAGAAGCGGCCCCCCACGTTATCCTCGATTACGAAGGTTTTGTAACCCTCTTCGGTGGCGAGCTGGCGAAGGGCACCACGTTTCGCATCGGTCACAGCCACAATGCGTTTTGCAGCCTCGGCCTTGCCTACCTGGGATTCGAGCTGCTCTTTAAGCAGGCGGAAGGCGATGGCAGGTTCGGTGGTAGTGCCTGATTTCGAGATTACGATGATGCCGAAGTTTTTGTCGCGAAGCAGATCCTGAAGCTCGTAGAGGTAGTCCTCGCCGATATTCTGGCCGGCGAACAACACGCGGCAACGACGCTTGTCGTCGGTGCGGAGCATAGAGAAGCTGTCGCCGAGAGCCTCAATCACAGCTTTGGCGCCGAGATAGCTGCCGCCGATACCTACGGCAACAACGAAATCGCATGTTTCACGGAGCTGTTGTGCGCAGGCTTCGATGTCGGCCACAAGAGAGTCGGGGGTTTCCGAAGGGAGTTTCACCCATCCGAGGAAGTCGGCACCCAGGCCGCTGCCGTCGTAAAGTTTCTTCAAACCTTCGTTTGCCTCAGGGTCGAGAGCCTGTATCTGCCCGGCAGTCACGGTGCCAAGCACGTTTTTAACATCAACATTTAATGTGCTCATATATAGAAAATTTAGAAATAAGCGAAACCAATTGTCCTAATCCTTCCCCGAAGTAAGATATATCTCCCCTGTCCTATCTAACGCTTTCCCCACTGCAAAGTTAGATAAAATCGCCGAGCTTTTATCCCACCCCACCAAAAACTTAGATGTTGTTTAATAAAAACAGATTTTATTAAACAACATCTTGACTAATCCTATCAAAGCATTGTATCAAAATGCAAGATTTGACTCAATGAAATCACATTGACTCTCATTAGCCGGTTTCAGATTCCCGTAGCGGGGTTATTTCTTGCTCCAGAGGTAGAGCTTGTCGGAGGGGCGGATTTTTGAGGGTACTGCGATGGAGAAGCTGTCGCCTTTGACGGCTTTGCGCGCCGGATGGAGGTTGACGCGGAGTTCGTCGATGGTGAGGATGATGGTGCCGGTGGTAGGGCCGGTGATTACAACCTCGTCGCCGGGGCGCAGCTCGCCGCTCTCCATATAGAATTCGGCCACGCCGATGTTGGAGAAGTAGCGCACCCCCTTTGCACGGTATTCCTTGACACGGGTTGCCGAGGAGCCGTATTTGCTCGACCATTCGCCGAGGCGCTGCCCCAGGTAGTAACCGTTCCAGAATCCACGGTTGAAGATTTTGCCAAGCTGTTCGTCCCAACGTGCGATTTTATCATCGGAATATGTGCCGTCGCATATGGCTTGCAGCGCCTCGCTGTAGCTCTGCACGGCTATGGTGACATATTCGGGACCGCGGGCGCGTCCCTCGATTTTGAACACACTGACCCCGGCATCAATCATCTTGTTGAGGAAATGGATGGTTTTCAAATCCTTGGGCGACATGATGTATTTGTTGTCGATGGCGAGTTGCTCACCTGTCTCGAGGTCGGTCACCTCATACCCTCTCCGGCAGATCTGGGTGCAGGCTCCACGGTTGGCCGAAGAGTTCATTTCATGCAGGCTGAGGTAGCATTTACCCGATACGGCCATGCAGAGGGCGCCGTGGCAGAACATCTCGATACGCACGAGTTCCCCACGGGGGCCCCGCACGTCGTCGCGCACGATTGCATCATGGATGGCACGCACCTGGTCGAGGTTCAGTTCGCGGGCGAGCACCACAACATCGGCATACTGCGCGTAGAATTTCACCGCGTCGATGTTCGATATGCTTTGCTGGGTCGAGATATGCACCTCCACCCCACGGCTGCGGGCATAGAGAATCGCCGATATATCGCTGGCGATTATCGCCGATATGCCGCTTTGGGCAACAGCGTCGATAATCTCGTGGCATTTGGCGATATCCTCGTCATAAATTATGGTATTGACCGTGAGGTAGGATTTCACCCCGTGCTCGTCGCAGATGGAGGCGATGTTGCGCAGGTCGTCGAGAGTGAAATTCACACTCGAACGCGCACGCATGTTCAACCCCTCCACACCGAAATATATCGCGTCAGCACCGGCATTGATTGCCGCATGCAGGCTCTCGTAGCTCCCCACAGGAGCCATTATCTCAAAATCTTTCCTTTTCATAACCGCAAAGTTACGCAAAAGCCCCGACACCTTGAACATCGACGGTGTTGAATAATGTCTGTCAAACAACATTTTAATTGCAAGATAGATGCGAAATCGCTAATTTTGCCCGGGAAGCAACGGATGCTTCATAGTTTAAATTTTCAGTATTATGAATATAGCCGTTTACTGCTCGGCACGGGAAAACATTGCCGGAGAATGCTTCGAGGATGCGAGGCGGCTGGGGGCGTGGATAGGGGAAAACGGCCACATGCTTGTTTATGGCGGGTTGGCCATGGGGCTTATGGAGGCCGTAGCCTCAGCCACGGCCACGGCCGGAGGCAAGGTTATGGGCGTTGTGCCGGAAACAAGGCAGCACCGCCAGCACACGTCGAACACGGTCAGCATACCGGTTTGTTCGTTGCATGAGCGCAAACAGATTATGGAGGAAAATGCCGATGTGTTCGTGGCATTGGACGGAGGCTTCGGCACAGTCGACGAAGTTATGTCGGCACTGGCCACCATGTCGTTTTTCAACGAACCGAAACCCATGCTGCTGCTCAACCGCAACGGGCTTTACGACCCACTGGCCACAATGTTCGACGAGATGGTGAGACGCGGGCTGATGTTTGCGGAAGTGCCGCAGCGGATTACATTGTGTGCCGACATGGGGGAACTTATTGCCGCGCTTGGCCGTTTAACAGGAAAAAAGGTTTAAGATATGAAGATTTATACACGAACCGGCGATGCCGGTACGACGTCGCTTGTCGGTGGCAAGCGCGTGCGAAAAGACTCCGTACGTCTCGACGCCTACGGCTCCGTCGACGAGTTGAACTCATTCCTGGGTATGCTTATCGCATCAGAAGGACTTGAATCCGAAGCCGGTGATACGCTCCGCATGGTGCAGAACAAGCTTTTCAATGTCGGCGCATACCTTGCAACCGACAATACCGACAACCCGATGGCCGAACCTTCCGGCCTGGGACACAAGGCAATCGGCGAACTTGAGCGGCAAATCGACCTGATGACCGACCGTCTGCCCGAACTGCGCGCCTTCATCCTCCCCGGAGGATGCCCGGCGGCTGCATTGGCCAATGTGTGCCGGGCTGTGTGCCGGCGTGCCGAACGCCGCGTCATAGCGCTCACACAGGAAGCACGCGTAGACGACATAGTTATACGCTTCCTCAACCGCCTGAGCGATTACCTTTTCACACTCGGACGCTACGCCAACCATATCTCGGGCGTGGCGGAGCTGGAATGGAGGAAAGAGTGAATAATATGGAGGCCATAGAATTTAGTCACGCCGGATAACAATATTTACCGTAGAGTGCCGTTATTCCGATAACCGATGCAATACCCATCCGGTGCACACCCCTATCGCGAAATAAGAATATACAACGAAATAAGATAAAACGCTATGTATTGGACACTTGAACTTGCCTCCAAACTTGAGGACGCACCCTGGCCCGCAACACGCGAGGAACTCATAGATTACGCCCAGCGTTCGGGCGCCCCCCTCGAAGTAATCGAAAACCTCCAGGAAATCGAGGACGAAGGCGAAACCTACGAATGCATCGAGGACATCTGGCCCGACTACCCCTCCAAAGAAGACTTCTTCTTCAACGAGGAGGAATACTAAACTGCCACGCTACACGTAACAAACTATAAATCAATGGACAAACAAAGCGAAATTTGTTTGTCCATTGTTGTTTCTATTCGATTTTACGCCGTCAGACCGTGAAATTTGTTTGTCCAATTTTCATTCTGCGAATATGTCGTAAGTTCGTGAACAGAAGGAAAGTCAGAGGATATTTCCAAATTGGACAGAATTCAGCAAAAAGAGTTTGTTTGTCCAAATTTCACTACATAAAATCATCCTCCGAAATACCACG
>LUJQ01000046.1:18569-18911 GCA_001689485.1 Bacteroidales bacterium M6
ATCGTTTGCGGGAGCCTCTGCTTATTCGGCTACTGATATCTGAAGGGATAAAAAAAGAGCCTCTTTCTTCCACATGTGGCTTGAACTGGTTGAGGAATATATCAATGCCTGCAAGATCGAAATCTCCGAAATGAAGATATCGGTTGGGGATTTGTTCCAGCCATCTTGATATATCTGATGAAAAAGCATATCTCGCTACGAAGATAATATCGGTTTCAGCATCAGTCAGGCAATTGTCAAAAAGTGATCCGTGATTCCGTATTTTGAGAAAATTCTCCATATTCTCGACACCTATGACAAGCGATGTGATAGAGGGAATAAAGGATTTCCAGTCTGCGATAT
>LUJQ01000079.1 GCA_001689485.1 Bacteroidales bacterium M6
CAAAATAAGTTTAGCGGACAGTAATAATTTTGAAAATATTTCGGCACGTGTCAACACCACGTTCAACATCAGCAAGGTGGTGCAGGCCGGTGAGAATTTCACCCTTACCCACACAAGCCAGGTTGCCTGCGCCCCAATGGAGAATGCATTGAAAATGTCGCCTACAGTACCGGTTTATGAAACCGACGGCACAACGTTCGGTGGGCCGGTAGGGGGTATGAGCGACCGTCAGAACCCGTTGCGGGAGTTATATTTCAACCGTGATAACGCATTGAAGGTATGGCGTCTTTTCGGAAATGCATGGATTGATGTGAAGCCTTTTAAAGGGCTTGTTCTCAGGAGCAATTTCGGTCTGGACTATGACGCGGCGTTCATCCATTCCTATAATTTCACCTTTCACAGCGATATTGTGAACAACGATGTGAATTCCACCACACTTTCGCAGGCCAATGACACGAAATGGACGTGGAGCAACACTGCCAACTATAATTTCACACTTCCCGGCGCACATGATTTCCATATCCTTGCCGGTATAGAGCTTTATAAGCAGCATCGTGAGGATTTTTCAGGCTATAACGAGGGATTTGATATCGAGACACCTGATTATATGTGGCCTGATGCCTCGACTGGTGTCGAGAAATCAACCGGTAACAGGTCGGCCTATTCGCTGGTTTCCTTCTTCGGTAAAATCGACTACAGCTGGCGCAACCTGCTTTTGGCATCGTTCACAATCCGTCGCGACGGTTCGTCACGTTTCGGACGCAACAACCGTTATGGCACTTTCCCTGCCGCGACCCTGGGTTACCGTATTTCCGAGAACCTGAAAATCGATTGGCTTAATGACTTGAAGATACGTGCATCGTGGGGTAAGACTGGTAACCAGGCCATCTCCAACACGGCACGCTACGCCCTCTATGTGTCTGATTACGGTAACGACCGCGTAACCTCGACGGCCTACGACATCTATCTCCAGCAGTCAGGAATTTTCCCCTCGGGCTATCTGGCTTCGCAGACAGCCAACGACAATCTCAAATGGGAAACCACCATACAATATAACGCCGGTGTGGATTTCGGTATGTTCAACAGCCGGCTGTTCGGCTCGGTTGATGCCTATATAAAGGATGTGAAGGATATGCTGATTTCCCCGGCCTATCTCGGCTCGATGGGCGAAGGTGGAGCCTCATGGCTCAACGGGCCTTCGCTGCGCAACTGGGGTATGGAATTTGCCATAGGGTGGCGCGACCGCCTGGCATGCGGTTTAAGTTACACCGTAAACGCCAACTTCGATTTCTTCAGAAATCATGTCACATACCTGCCGACAACCACAACAGGTTCTTATGTGCATACAACTACCGAAAACCTGGTGCAGTCGAAACGTCCCTACGGCTCGATTGTGGGATATGTGGCTGACGGCCTTTTCCAAAGTCGCGAAGAGGTGCTTGCTTCGGGGCAGGATAATGCACGTGTGGGAGGTTTGAAATATGCCGACCTTGACGGCGACGGCCGTATCACGGCTGCCGACCAGACATGGATTTTCAACCCGGTTCCTGATTTGTCGTTCGGCCTTAATGTCGAGTTGATGTATAAGAATTTCGACCTTACGATGTTCTGGCAGGGGGTTGCCGGGCAGGATGTCTATAACAATCAAAAATTCCAGACCGATTTCTGGAGCATCACAGATGCAGGTTCCAACAAGGGTAACCGCCTTCTTGATGCCTGGCATCCGGGTAATACCTCATCCACCATCCCGGCTCTGACCACCAACAATACTTCCGACGAAGGGCGTGCATCGACTTATTTTGTGGAAAACGGGTCTTATGCCAAACTGCGCACTTTGCAGGTGGGGTATTCATTGCCGCAGTCTGTGCTTGACAAACTGCGTATGGCCAACGCCCGCTTCTATGTGTCGGGACAGAATCTGTTGACTATCAAGAGTTCCTCGCTGACATGCTCCGACCCTGAGAACGGCAACTGGGCATATCCAATTCCGACAAGTGTTTCGTTCGGCCTTCAGTTAGGTTTCTAATGCGCAGGGTAATAATTTGCCAACCTATAACTTTTCAAATCAGATAATCATGAAAATCTTAAATATAGCCATCACTTTGTTGCTTGCGGCCGGGGCAGTGTCGTGCAACGATTTCATAGATGTTCCACCCACGGGGGTGATTGACGGGGATACCGCTTATCAGGAACCCGAAAAAATGGTCAATGCGGCCTATGCCTCGTTAGGCAACTGCTGGTACACGTATCCATTCAACCTGTGGCCTTACGGGGATGTCTCGTCCGACGATGCCTTGAAAGGTGGCTCGGGAACCACCGACACAGGCTACCATCCCATGGAGATATGGTCAAGCCTTACATCCACACCCGGCGAACTTGACGAACTTTGGTATCGTCTGTATTGCAACATTTCCCGTTGCAACCGTGCGTTGGTTGCCTTGCGTGACTATGGGGTTGAGAAACTAGGAGAGGAAACGGCTGCACGCCGTGTGGCAGAGGTGCGTTTCCTTCGCGGCCACAGCTATTTCAAACTTCTCACAATGTTCCGCCAGATTCCTTGGATTGATGAGGAGGTTTTCGAAAACAATCTTCAGGAGCAGACCCCTAACAACCGCTTCTCATACCAGGAACTGTTCGACAAGGTGATTGATGATTTCAAGGCTGCATATGAAACGCTTCCGGACGAGGCTCCCGACGGTGGGGGACGTGTGAACCGCATAGCCGCTGCCGCCTATCTGGCCAAGTGTTATCTTACACTGGCATGGGGCGACGGTTACGAGGCTACCACAGGTGTGTCGCATATCAATACGGATTATATGCGCAAGGTGGCCGAATATACCCTGGTGGTTAAAAATTCGCGTTTCGGTTATCTTGAGGATTTCGGCGATATCTTCCTTCCTGAGAACAAAAACAGCAAGGAGTCGGTATTTGCTGTTCAAACTTCGGATTATGAGGAGGATAACACCAAATTCGGACGTGCCAACTGGTCGGTGATGCTCAACGGATGTTGGGGGATGTGGTCGTGTGGATGGGATTTCCACAAGCCGTCGCAGAACCTGGTCAATGCTTTCAAGACCAAGGACGGCCTCCCCATGTTCGATGATTATAACGATGTCACGGCTTATCCTGTAAGCGGGGTGGCTTCGGCACAGAAATGGGATCCGCGTCTTTTCCATACAGTGGGGATGCCTTCATTCCCCTACAAGTATGAACTTGACAATACAATGACCAAGGAGAATTCCCGCACACCTAACACTTATGGTTACTACACATCGTTGAAGGAGGTTCCTCAGCGGTCAAAAGGGGAAACATATAATGGCTCATGGCAGGCTTTCGCCACCACCGATTATGTGTTCCGTTACACTGATGTGATGCTTATGCGTGCCGAGGCGCTGATTGAGTTAGGGGAACTGGCCGAGGCTAGGGAGATTATAAATGACATAAGGCAGCGTGCTGCCAACTCCGTCCAGAAGCATATCGGTTATGCTGCCGATTTCTGCGACATCGCGTTGTATCCATCCACCTATTTCGCCGATAAGGTGAGTGCCCGCCAATGCCTGCGTTGGGAACGACGTTTGGAAATGGCCATGGAAAACGGACGGTATTTCGACCTTAAACGATGGGGCATTGCGTCGACAACCCTTAACCGGTATTTTGAAACCGAACAAAACGTAAGTTATGAGGGGCAGGGGTATGCCCAATATCTCAAGGATGCACACTACACCCCCGGGAAGAATGAGTTCTATCCTGTCCCCTACAACCAGCTATATTATGTCCCCGGGCTGTATGTGCAGAACAAGGGTTATAATTAATCCCATGGTTTGCCTGAATATATGCAATATCTAAAAAAAGAAATCATGAAAGCATTAAAATATATCTTTATAGCGGTTGGGCTGACGGGTATGTTCTCGGCCTGCCAGGATGACGATTTCAACCGCATGAATCCGATTTTGGCCCCGATTGATGCCGATGCGGTTAAGGGGCAGCTTGTTGGCGACGACTATGTGTGGTCGCTGCCATCAACACCGGCCGGACATTCGGTCAATGTTAATGTGCTGGCAGGCAACACGCTTCAGATGAGCGAAGTGGTTGACGGCACCACATTCACCCACCGCAATGTCGACACCAACATTGAATATACCTACGTGTTCAAGCTGACCGACGGTGTTAACCAGTCGGCTGGTGTGGTGAAGCATTACATGCGTGCCGGTGCTTCGGCAATAAGCGGTCTTTCCATGTCGCAGGTGGAAAAAGATTACGGGTATGACGCGATTGTTGAATGGAGTCCAAACCCTACGGCGACTTCGTTGATATTCCATGCGGCAAACGGTTCGCGCATAATCGATGAAACACTTGATGCAGGATGCACGTCATACACCATAGGGGATGTGCGTGACGGAGAGGTGTGGGATGTTAATGTCACCGCTGCAAATGAAAAAGGGAAATCACTCCCTTCCGGAATATCGCTGCGTGTGGGCAAAACCGCTGTAGCTTTCCTTAGCGTATATCCCGACCCTGAGACTTTGATAAGCACGGGCGATGACGACGAGGCTTCTGCATGGTTGTGGCTGCATTCGGAATATCCTACTGCAAAATATGTGTATTTCGGTGATATCGACTCGGCAGAAGACCTTGAACCTTTCCGTGTGGCGTTTTGGTTGCGTGACCTTGAGGGGGTAGGCGAGGCTGAGATATGGAACATGCCGGAAGTGGTTACGAATGCCACACATGCGGTAAGCGAATGGTATGCTGCCGGTGGCAACCTTTTGTTGTGGGGGCATGCCACCCCGTATATCGGCGATTTAGGACGCCTTGACAAAGGTATGCTTATGGGTAATGACCATGCTTTCGGATGTGGCCTGGGAGGTTGGAACGGTGATACTTGGGCGATGGCGGTGCAGCTTCATCCCGGCAGCCGTTTCAAAAAGGATTTTTCATCACATCCGATTTATAAGGGTCTGGAGGTAACGGAGACCGACCGCACAAAGTTGATAAAATTCAAAGGCCCGGGTTGGACGGAAGATCACAACTGCCTTTATTTCAATATACCGGCGGTTCTTTCAGGAATCGGGAACCAGGAAGAGAGCTGTTACACGGCTTCGACCGAGCAGTTCGGTATATATCCGCTTGGCATGTGGGATTCGCAAATCGACTGGGTGTCGCAGCTCAATGTGTGGGAGGCCAGGCAAGGTGACACTGAATTCAAAGGCACGGTGCTGTGTATCGGTAACGGTGGATGTGAATTCTCGATGCGTAATGCCGACGGCACACCAGATATTTCAGCACGTCCCACCAACAATATCTATCAGGAAAATGTGCTTACCCTGGCACGCAATTGTATTGAATATTATTACTGTCCGCTAAACTTATTTTG
>LUJQ01000027.1 GCA_001689485.1 Bacteroidales bacterium M6
ACAACATACAATCAGCTCACCTCCTTCGAGAGCCAGCGCCGGCTCCGGGGCCGCGAGCTGTTAATCTCAATATCTCTCAGAAAATGAACAGACTATTAACGTTAATAATAGTGTGCTTTGTGTCGATAGCTGTAATGGCTCAGAAAGCACAAATAATGGTCGGATATGAATACCACTTTTTCGACCCAAGAGGTATCGAGAAAAGACAGGATTTCATACTTCTTGCTGGACAGGATTGTTCGAAGTTTTACAATAGCCATACACAATGGCTTGACTCAACACGGTGCACCAACGAGGGGGAACAATGGTATGTTCAGCAAGGGTTGGTAATGATGGGTGAGCTTATGCAGAAATCCAGAGAAGAGCGAGAGGCGATTCTAAACAGTTCACCTGTTGGTCGGCCTGCAGATCTTTATGTTGTTAGGGATAAAGACAAGTTCAATGTCTGGGATATGGTTTATCATGAATACCGTAAATACACAGAACCAATTGAGGATAGGGAATGGACTATTGTTGATGACACCACAAAGACTATATTAGGTTATGACTGCATTATGGCGACGGCCAATTATCATGGCCGTAATTGGAATGCCTGGTTCACTCCAGAAGTACCAATGAACACCGGGCCATGGAAATTGCTTGGATTGCCCGGCCTGATATTAGAGGCTGTTGACAGTACAGGTCAACATCATTTCACAGCCAATGGAATTCAATCAGTCAATATGCCTATTGCCAAAGTTTATGAACCATATTCTTATGAGAAGACAACAAGAAGGGAGTTTCTGAAACTTTGTCGATATAGATATGATAATTTTCAGGGCATGAGCGATATGCACTTTGGTGGCAACGGGCCGCGTCATTCTCAGGAAAAAATTGATTACGAAAGTGGGAAAGATGGTTTTGATTTACTTGAAACAGATTACAAATAACATTATGAAACAAATATTCACATCAATCATCATGTGCTTTGCGGCGATGGCTGCAATGGCGCAGAACAACGTGGCAGTAGAATATGATGTCACGACCCGCGATTCTGATTCCGGCAAGGCATATACTCAAAAAATGGCACTTGTTGCAAGTCCGGAAAAGTCGCTTTATTTTGACAAAATGAGTCTATATGTAGACTCTTGTGAATCCACGCCTGAGGGGAAAGCAAAACTTCGCGAAATCCAGATGAAAGCATGGCGCGTTGTCCAGCCTGACGGAACCGTCACATACGATGGTCGCAAACTCGGACTTGCGCCGGAAAAGAAGGAATTTCTATATGTCTCGAAAGATTCCGAACAAGGAAAGATGTCAGTTTATGACTTTAAGGCAGGCGAACTGTGGCGTTATGAAGAACCCATGTCTGAAATGAAGTGGACAGTAATTGAAGATTCCACAAAGAATATACTTGGTTTTGAATGTGTAATGGCACAAACCAACTATCATGGCAGAATCTGGAAAGCTTGGTTCTCACCGGAAATCCCGGTACATGACGGGCCTTGGAAACTTCACGGTCTGCCGGGAATGATTCTAAGCGCCGATGGCGGTGATGGCTTTATAATAGAGGCAAAAGAAATAGGCTATACCAAACAAGCAATTCCTTCGGTCTATTCAATAAAAGATTACACCAAAGGAGAACGAAAGCAGATTCTCGCCGACCATGAGCACTATGAAAACAATTTTGAGAGCATGATGGCGGCACAAGGCATAAAAATGAATGCCGATGGTACTCCTGCAAATCTTCCGAAATATGACCGCCAGCGACAAGCATGGGAAACTGATTATTGATAATATCCCGACAAACAACGAGATGACCCCGAAAAATATTTTGAAAATATCATCACGGGCAGAATTCCGTAAATGGCTGACTGATAACCACACTGCCGAAAAGGAATGCTGGATTGCAGTAAAACGCGGGAAAACCCCTCCTACCGGCATGCTGTGGTATCTGGATGCCGTGGAAGAGGCATTGTGCTTCGGATGGATTGATTCCACTGTAAAAAAAGTTGACGGGGTGACGCTGCAACGGTTCGGACGACGTCAGAAAAGCAGCTGCTGGACAGAATTGAACAAGGAGCGTTGCCGAAGGCTGGAAGCACTAGGGTTGATGACAGCCAATGGCCGTGCGGCCTGTCCCGACCTGTATGCCGAAATGGAAATCGATGCGGATATACTCCAGGCATTCAAATCCAACCCTCAGGCATGGCTAAATTTCAACACATTCCCCAAACTATACCAAAGGGTCAGGATTGACAACATACAACGCAACAAAGCTTCAACAGAGCTGTTTGCCAACAGGCTAAACAAATTAATCGAAGCGAGCGAGCGCGGGGAGATGATCGGCGACTGGCATGACAACGGAAGGCTCCTTGACTACTAAACCTTTGCATTAATCATTTCCATCCTGACTGCTCCACTTCAACACAATCCTACGCCCATATCCCCTCCCCTGCATGGATTGCCACCCGCCTCCGACCATTCCAAGCCAATTTAAAAACCTCTGATACAACACAAGAAAGGCGTTAAGATTACTGAATCTTAACGCCTTTCTTGTGTTGTCTTACCAGGATTCGAACCTAGACAGGCAGAACCAAAAACTGCAGTGCTACCATTACACCATAAGACAATCCTATATGCCCAAGCCTTGCGGATAAGCGTTGGCGGGATGCCTCTGCATCATGCCCCGTAGCCTAAAGCGATGCAAAGGTATGAAAATAAATCGGCACGCGCAAATATGCGTGCCGATTTATTTTCATATTAGAAATTTTTATGCGTTTTAGGCGGGAAAAGCCTCCATTGTGATGACATCTACAATTGGAAGAAATCCTATGGCCGGTATCACTTGGTGACGCGTTCAAGCCATTTGAGCATGCCGAGCATCGCACCCATGGAGATGAGGCATACTACCAGGAATACCACCCAGGCAACCCATATCGGGCACTTGTTGTAAATCAGCGGACCGATCCACAGCAGGAGGTTACCAAGGGCGGTGGCGGTGAGCCAAAGACCCTGGCAGAGACCTTGCAGATTCTTCGGGGCAACTTTTGACACGAACGAGAGGCCGAGGGGCGAGATAAACAGCTCGGCAACCGTCATAAAGAAATAGTAGAGGATAAGCACCCACCAACCGGCTTTTACAACGGTTACACCGGATGCCATGAGTTCGCGGAATTCTGTACCCGAAGGATAATCCATAACCATCGAGAAGATTGTCAGGAACAGATATGCCACACCGGCCAGCCCCATACCGATAGCGATTTTCTTAGGGGTGGAAATCTCGCGGCCGCGACGGCTCAACGAAGAGAAAAGCAGCATAATCAACGGGGTGAGCACAATCACAAAGAACGGGTTGACAGCCTGCCATATCTCAGGAGCCACAGCCGACGTGTCAACGAAGTCGCGTGCAAAGAGCGACATAGAGGTGCCGTTCTGATGGAACGAGAACCAAAAGAAGATTGCGATGCCGAGCACTGCGAAAAGAGCATACATGCGCTGGCGGATTTCCTTGGCCATGGCGCGTTTCTCTTCGGGAGTATAGCTTACGGTTTCCTCTTTCACTTTCTTCGAGGGGGTTGGCAGCCCCTTCTTTGTCGACACGAAAATGATAATCGAAATAACCATTGCGGCAACAGATGCAAAGAACGAGTAGTGGATACCGGTGTTAAACACATTCAGGTATTCGCTGCAGAACTCCTGCATGGCCTGCACGCCGTTATATCCCACGGCGGTTGCCAGTGCGTAAAGCTGGTTGATATTCTCGTTGGTCATCGAATCCGACACGCTCAGGAACTGGTGGCACATAGCCGGGAACGACGCATTATAGACCATGCCGTTGACATCAAGCCACCAGCTGCGAAGCATAGGGGCGATGAACGGGGCAATCAGGCCGCCGATATTGATGAACACATAGAAAATCTGGAAGCCTGAATCGCGTTGTGCCGCATAACGGGGATTGTCATACAGCTGCCCGACGATGGCCTGAAGGTTCCCTTTGAACAAACCGTTACCAAACGCGATGAAAAACAACGCGGCACAAGTCAGCGTAAGCAGCCAAGTGTGGTTTTCCTGGGTAGCGAAAATCGGGAATGCCAGCACCACATAGCCCAGGGTCATAATCACGAGCCCCCAGATAATGGTTGATTTGTAGTTCTGGGTCTTGTCGGCAATAAGGCCGCCAACAAGGCTTAGCACATAGATACCGGCATAGAAGAATGAATAGATCAGCGTACTCGTCTCCTCCGAAAGCCCGAATTTCGAGCAAAGGAAGAGTACCAGCACCGCGTTCATGATGTAGTAACCGAAGCGTTCGCCCATGTTACTGAGGGCTGCTGGAATCAGCCCTTTGGGTTGGTTCTTGAACATTATTCGAGGTATTGGTTTAGGGTTAATATTTCTTATTCAAAAGCGGGGAATCAGTCGGCCTTGTTGAGAAGTTCGTTGAAGGCCAGCGCATACATCCTTATCTGTTTAACCATGGCAAGCAGCCCGTTAGAACGTGTTGGCGAAAGGTGTTCCGACAGCCCTATACGATCGATGAAATACAGGTCGGCGTCAAGAATCTCGCGCGGCGTATGCCCCGAAAGCACATCAATCAGCATCGAGATAATCCCTTTAACTATTATAGCGTCGGAATCGGCGGTAAAACCGACCTTTCCGTCATCGGAAAGCTCTGCATTAAGCCATACACGGCTCTGGCACCCCTCGATAAGGTGTTCCGGGGTTTTATACTGCTCGTCAATAGGTGGAAGCGAATTGCCCAAATCAATGATATAGGCATATCGGTCCATCCAGTCGTCGAGTTCCGACATCTCGGCAATTATCTCATCCTGTTTATCGTTAATGGTCATGAATGCTTTAAGTTATAAGTTATTGCTGCAAGCTGCAAAATATATTACCTGGTTATAGTGTTGAGCACCACCTGCGTCACGGCCTTCAATGTGCCACGGTCTATGCCGCCGAGATTGTCGGCCGACGTATGCCACGTGGGGTTGAACGACCCTGTGTGCGGATGCATGCTTTCGATTATATCTATACATGGAATCCCGGCACGATTTACGAACAGGTGATCGTCGACCACCGCCCCGCCTACGCTGTTGACAAAACGGTCGCCAAAGCCCGATTCCCGTGCCACAGCCCATACGCGGTCAACAACACCCGGGGCAAGCTGGTGCGAGAAATATTCCCTGTGAAAACGGGCATCCTGACCACCTACCATATCCAGCAGAATCCCATATTGCGGGCGGTTGCTTGCAGTGTAAGGCATCTGCTTAACCCATTCCTGGGTTCCAAGGCACCATGTCGACTCGCTGTCGGCCCCGTCGCTGGTGCCGGAATCCTCCATGTCGACAAAAAGCAGGTCGACACCGAGCGAATCGGGCAATGCCCGCCCAAGCAGGCGTGCCGCTTCGAGAAGCACAGCCACCCCGCTGGCACCATCGTTAGCCCCGTCGACAGGGCGTATGCGTTCTTCCGCAACCGGGTCGTTATCAGCCCAGGGACGCGTGTCATAATGTGCTATAAGCAACACACGCTTGCCGGCACCGGGGTTGACGCACCCCATTATGTTGCGTGCCATATGCCGGTCACCTTTAAAGGTTTCCACCTCAGCCAGCTGCACCGCCACGGAGTCAATCCCTGATGCTTTCAAGCGATTTAAAATCAGATCCCCGCACAGGCGGTGGGCATCCGACCCAGGCACCCTGGGGCCGAGTTCCACCTGGTCGGAAACATATTTAAAAAGGGAATCGGCATCTGCCGCAAAACGGGTTGTCGCGGTATCTGCCGCCTGCGTGCTTTCGCCACGCTGCCCCTTGGCACCGGAGCATCCGGCAATAATACAGGCCGCAACCAATATCCCGATTAAATTTTTCATATCACAAAAGTAGGCTTTTGCCCCCTTATCTCCAAATTTTTCCAAATGCCAATCATAAGTAGTCTGAAAATTTCATCCAACCTGCCGTGACATACAATACCTTCCGACCAGCCACAGCACCTACCCACGCATCAGTCAAGCAGGTCGGGACGCAGGCGGCGTGTGCGCTCCAGCGCCTGTTCATGACGCCAGGCGGCTATGTTGGCCTCATGCCCTGAAAGGAGTATATCGGGAACGCGCCACCCCTTATATTCGGCGGGACGTGTATAATCCGGAGCGGCCAGGAGCCTGTCCTGAAACGAATCGGAAAGGGCGCTCTGTTCATCACCGATAGCACCGGGGATAAGGCGCACCAACGCATCCGAAATGATTATGGCAGGCATCTCGCCGCCGGTAAGCACATAATCGCCGATTGAAATTTCCTTTGTGATAAGATGCTCGCGCACACGGTAATCCACCCCCTTGTAATGTCCGCAGAGAATTATGATGTTATCAAGCATCGACATGCGGTTAGCCATAGGCTGGTCGAACCGCTCCCCGTCGGGCGAGGTGAAAATCACCTCGTCATAATCACGTTCGGATTTAAGTGCGGAGATACAACGGTCGATTGGCTCAACCTGCATCACCATCCCGGCCTCCCCGCCGAAAGGATAATCATCCACCTTCCGGTGCTTGTTGGTAGTGTAGTCACGCAGATTATGCACATGGAACTCCACCAGCCCCTTTTTTTGTGCCCGTTGCAAAATCGAGCATCCCAGCGGGGACTCGAACATTTCTGGAAGTACGGTTATGATGTCGATACGCATTGTTGTTATTATTAAGAGGTTGTGAGGTTTGCTTGAAGTTTATACAAAATCGTTCCATCAGCCCAGTATGCGGTCCTGGTGCAGCAGCTGCAAAGCAATATAATCCCGGAAAAGGTTGCCCCCCAGCGAACGCTTTGCAACAACGTCGGCATCCCATATAGCCATATCGGCGATGCGCAACGGCCTTTTGAGGATACGGTTCCACACCCATATCTCCCCTTCCAGCTCCCTCCCTTCGGTTCCACGCATCAGAAACAGCGCCGCGCAATGGTGTCCTTCGGGAGAACGACGGTCGGAACGGTCGGATGAATCAGGATGCAGATACTCATAAACACGCCGTTCGGGCGTATATTCCGGGAAACTGCGTTCAAGGTCGGCCTCATCAACCGTGTCAAGTGTTTTCTGCAAAGTTGCGGAAAGATGCGGGAACTTGTCGAGTATCATCTTTTCCGCATCCACCAGCAACGAGTAAATCCGCTCCGCTGCCGAAACCAGCCCTTGCCTGTCGGCATTATCAGGTTTGGCCACCTGCTGCCACGCCCATGCTGTGATATGCGGCGACGACACGGCATTGCAGGGCATCGACGGGCGGATTGCATTCATCACCGTGTACACACCGAATCCCGGGGCGATGTCATAGCGTGACAGCTGCCCCCGAAGCCACACATCGAGCGAACCGACAATTTCCACCTCCCCGCTCATTGACGGTAGCGTGATTCTTACGCCAGGATTACGGCTGTCAAGCAACGGCGACCCTACAGGCAGGAACAGCGGCGCCGACACACGGCGCAACGAAAATTCGTCAATCAGCTTCGGCTCGATAAAACGCTTGATTTCCGACAGGGCGATTTCAGCGGTTTCACGCAGAAGCCTCGGTTTGAAATTCACATTATATCCCACTCCGTCACTGTCTAAAATTTAAATGTAACCCCTGCCAATCCCGAAAAGCCTTGTTCAGGAACCAACGGGAGCATATATGTTTCCGTATTGAGCAGGTTGTCGACACGCGCAAATACCGTAAAGGCATCCGTAACACGGTAGGAAGCACCGACTCCGAGGTCGCTCACGTCTTTCAGTCCGGCACTCACAGGCATCCCTTCCTCCGCAGCATCCTGTGCAGTCCAAAGGCTGCCACCCCACACAGGCATACTCCGCTTCATCCGCAATTCATACGAAACATCGAACGTCAGCTTGTCGATAGGGCGGAAAGCCACTGACGCCGCCAAACGGTGCCGGGCACGGTCACGCCACTGAACCCACACATCCTTTTCCCCGCTGCCGAGCCTGCTTTCAAACGACGCATCAAGTGAAAGCATCTTGCGGAATTCCCAATGAAGTTTTGCCGAGGCTTTCCATGCACGGAGGTTGTTGCGCCCGAATACCAGCTGGCTTCCATACATTTCGGGAAGCAACCAGTCGTTAGCTGCGGCATACGCCACCCCCAGCGTGAGCGAAGCGCCTTTCACCGGGCCGAAACGCAGCCCAAGGTCACCTGTAATCGGCATATTGGAGGTGCCGTAAGCATAAATCTGGGAAATATAGGGTGAGAATGCAAACAGGTTTCTGAGTGAATTCAGCTCTTCCCCACCGCCAAGACGCAGCCATGCACCGAAACCGCTTGTAGGATTCACACCGAGCAACACGTCGGGCGCAACATGGAACGCCTTGCCGGAATTAATCGTCAAATCCAACCGCAAACCGGCCTTAAGGGTCACCACCGAGTTCCCGAAACGGTAATAGGGCTTCAATGCCGCAACCCCTAGGGTTTTACCCGACTCCCCTGCGAAATGATTATAGCTGAGGAAATCAGCAGTCAGATCCACCCCTGCCGACGAACCGGCATTGATTTGCTGGGCTATGCCTAAGTCGGCATTAAACCCGGTCTGATGCACTGCGGGGATGGGGTCGGCAACAGCCCCCGCACCATCCTGCATTTCATATGTTGCCGACAGGTAATCAAAATCCTCGGCAGGCAACCCTTTTGAAAAATTGAAAACATCGAATCCCGCACCGATATGATAGCGCAGGTTATTACCGGCCTCCCCACGCCACATAGCCGACAACGCCCAGTCAATCACACCCTGGTTCTCTATCTGACGATTCTTCCCGGCGCTTTTCTCTATTATCGACCAAGGCTGGCCGAACGATGAGAAACCGAACCCGGTAGCCACCTCCAGCCTTCCGGCATCGTTGAAACGGTGACTGAAATCCACACCTACATGCCCGGCCAGACGGTTGAATGTCTCTTTTGACAACCCTGCCGCCGGGCGCCCTTTATATGACGTATTGTTGAGTTGCAACCATGCATTCAACCCCGTCATCTCATCGGCCACAATGGCATAACCGGCCGAAAGTGCGGCATTGGCTGCCGGGAAATAGCCTGCGTTGACATAACCGCGCCAAGGTGCAGGCTCAACAGCCGGTTCGGTCGCCGCCGGTTCGAGGGTCGTAATGGTCGCCGGAACCGGCACCGTGTTTTCAGGTTCGCTAAGGTTCAACGACTTACCCTGCGGCTTATAAGGTATGGCACGGGGATAAAGGTTCAGGCGCGAAGCAGCCCTTACTTCAGGCACTATTTCACGTTCCACCGTGATTTCTTTCGACAATTGTTCCTCCCCGGCGGCATAAGCCGAGGCGGTTAAAAAGATTGCGGCAATATATTGAGATTTCATTTTGGGTCTTTAGGTATTGTCTATATTACGTATCTGACAATTAGGGAAACACATATCCTGTCACGGCCTGCGCCCGTTTAATGCAGACGGTCGTCAATCATACGGAAAATATCGGCCTCGTTGCCGGGATAGTTCTGTTTGAGCGAACGCAGATACTCATCGGCCTCGAATGTGTCACCCTTGCGGCGCAAAAGGTCGCTAAGGAGTATGAATCCTCGTGCAAGCCAGTAATCATGCGGCGGATTGGCATCTATCAGGCGGTTCACAGCGTCAAGGGCTTTGGCATCCTGCCCGGAATCGGCATAATGCGCTGCCAGGTTGAAAGCACTCTTTGTACCATACAGGTCATCGATATCGTCGGCAAGCGATTCCCAGATAGCAACGGCTTCGCCACCCCTGTCGGTATCGGCCAAGGCAAGCGCTTTCGTAAAGGCCACCTCACGTTTTCCCGAAGCCCCGAGTGCCGACGATGCCAGCAACCTGTCGGCAGTTTCGATAACCCTTGCATTGTCACCCAGGTCGCGGCTTACCCGCATCACACCCATACGCGCTGCATTTATATCGGCGGCTTCCGAAGCCCGTTGTTCCAGTGCCAGGTAGGATGCAAGGGCTTCGCCACCCTTCCCTTGGCGGAATTCCACGTCAGCCTTGATGGCAAGCGCATCAACCGCCTGTGGTGAATCAGGATATTTCACAACCACTTCCGAAGCATGTGCGAGGGCATCGGCCTCACGCCCCTGCTCCATCGCCTTTTCTGCACTGAGCAATGTAAGACGCGCCAGTTCGGCGGTCTCAGGCCGTGGTGCATCCGGCACATTGTTGATAAATTCCACATATTCCCCTACCCGGCCCTCATCGGCATACAGCTGTTTAAGGTCGTCGGCGGCCACACGAGCCTCGTCGGATGTGGGATAAGAGGTTATCACCCGTTTGTAATGTTCCATAGCCTGACGGCGGTTCCCCTCGTTCAGGTATGTGATTGCCAGCAGCAACTGCCCCTGACGCCCCTGGGCGGTTGAGGGATAACGGCCGACAAGCGCCGTATAGGTTTCGATAGCCCGGTCGGCTGCCCCCGATTCGCCATAGCTCTCCGCAATCTCAAGCAACGCCGACGGCACCAATGCCGATGCCGGGAAACGCGATGTCATGGCCGACAACGTTTCGATTTTCCCTGCGTAATCACGCCGCAATCCCTTCATAAGCCCCTGCTGGAACATAGGGTAATCGCCTGATGCGGGATCGGCTTCCAAGGCCAGCCCGTAGTTTTCGGCCGCCCCGGCAAAATCAGAAGTATAATATTGCGAATCCGCCAGGCGGTTGTAGGCATCGGCAAGCAGCCTACGGTCAGTCCCACCGGCTGAATTAGCTATGAATTTGCGGAAATCCGCACCGGCACCGGCAAATTCTTTAAGCGCGAAACGTGCATAACCAAGGTCATACCACGCCAACGGTTTGTTTCTACGGTCGGCGGCAGGGTTGCGAAGATATGAATTATAATCCTTGACCGCACCGGCATAATCACCGAGTTTGTAGCGGCATTCACCTGCCCACAGCATGGCTTCGGCAGCCGTGGCGGCATCATACCGCTGCATCGACGCAGCCTCCGACAGATGTTTGAGAGCCGAACGCGTATCACCGCCTTGCAGCTCCCTTGTGCCCAGCATGTACAGAACCTTCTGCTTGGCTCCCAGCACGGCTTCCGAAGGATGTGCGACACCTTCGATTGCAGCCAATGCAGCCGGATAATTATTATCAGTCATATACCCTTCCACAACGTAACCGGCCACCTCCGGCACCAGGTCGGAGTCGGGATAGCGACGCAGGAACTCCTCAAACAAAGCGACAGAACTGCCAAACGGCACCTGCCCCCCCTGCATGCGGATCACGGCAAGGTTATAGAATGCCTTTTCCTGCACATCGTGGTCATACGGCATCGTGGCAGCCTTATCAAAAGCCATAGTGGCGGCATTGTAGTTGCCGAGCTTCTGATAACACTGGCCGATATAAAGATAGGCACTCTGCCCCATAGCGGAATCATCGCCTGAAACCGGTGTCAGGAGTTCCACCGCCTCACGGAAGTTACCTTTACCATAAGAATCGACACCAAGGATATAAAGTGCCGACTTACGTGGCGACGATGTAGAAGCCACATAACGGCGAAGGAACGGAAGCCCTTGCGCCGAATCCCCCATACGGCAAAGGGATTCACCTGCAATGCGGTCAGCCTCGGCTGCAAATTCGGCGTCAACCCCGTCGCGTGAAAGAAGCACTTTGGCGTCACGGGCAGCTTCGGCATATTCACCGCGCTTGAACTCGATTTGCGCAAGGTAGTAATCGGCCATTTCCGAAGGCATGCCGTTACGGCGCACACCACGCAGAAGTTCGGCTGCCCGTGAATAATCAGCCCGCGCATAGGCTATATATCCCAAATAAAAACGGGCATCGTTGGCATAGCCGCGCTCGTTGCGCAATGACTCATAGATGGCTTCGGCACGGTCATATTCGGCAAGTTTCAACAGGCAGAACGCCTTTCGGTAAAGGCAGTCGTTCCCTGACGCCGGATCAAGAGCCTGTGCCGACACATTATTATAGGCTTTCAGCGCGACGGCATATTCACGGTTGTCATACAGGATGTCTGCAATGGCAAGCAAAGCGCGTTCACGCCAGGCCGACGACGGATATTTCCGCAGGAATTCTTTCAACCTGCCCTCGGCATCGGCCCCAGGCACAGCCATAGCGGCCAATGCGGCAGTGATTTCAGCCCGCTCGGCTTCGTCAAGCGAAAGCTCCCCCCTCAATGCCTGCCCGACCTGGTCGAGCGTCCCCCTGGGATTGGCATCATTCTTCATCATGACACCACGTTCAAGATAACCGGCCGGCACAGGGCTGTCGGCATGTGTTATGGCAATAGCCTCCGGCAATTCACGTCCGTTTGCCGCAAGCGCCATGCTTCCCCCACATATCACACTCATAGCCGCTACACAGGCGGCGTGTCTGACGTTTTTCTTCATAACGGTAGGTTTTATTCCCCGTATCATGCCTTCACTATGGCATGAAAGTCCCACCCCATTTCGGTTACAAAGTTAAGAAAACGCAGCCATTCGAGCATCATTTAACGGATTAAAACAGACAACGGCCTGACGGAAAGCCATAATCCCGTCAGGCCGTATAATAACATAATCCCGTGCAAAGGGTTGAAAAATTTTAGACAATCTCGTATCCTCCTTCCGAAACCACCTTACCGGCTTTTCGGCACCATGGCGCGGCGCAGCAGTATTTCCGTGGGGAAGTGGTCGGAACATCCGTCGGGGAAGAACACCCCAGATGCGAACGTGCGGCGCGGATACCCCTGGCGGTTCCCCTCTTTATCCTTAAGGAAATCGAAATTAAGCACTTTGGCATCCCAGAAATGCAGGTTGCCGATACCGGAATTGCCTTCTAGCAACGAACCACTTACGATAATCTGGTCGAAAAGGTTCCACGAACTGTTATAGGCCAATGTGCCTATACCCTTGTCGAGAAGGCTCCAGAACGGGTTGAAAAAGCCATGTTCCGGCACGCCTTTCTGTTTCTTGGCGGCACCGAGCACTTTGGCACATGATTTGTCCTGCGGGTCATCGTTAAGGTCGCCCATTATAATCATCCCTTCGTTCGGACGCAAAGCCCATATCGAATCAGCAATATGTTTGCAAGTAGCGGCAGCGGCCTCGCGCAGCGGCGACGATTGTTCCTGGCCACCCAGGCGCGATGGCCAGTGGTTCACGATTATGCTCACCGTATCCGCGCCCATACGCCCGGTAACACACATCTGGTCGCGCGTTCTGAAATTAGGCTTGTCGGGGATAACCAACGGGGTGTTGGTCACATTGATAAATTTGAAATAGCGTTCGTTGTAAAGCGCACCTACATCGACACCACGACGGTCGGGCGAATCATGATGTACTATTTTGAGATTCCACGGCTTACGTCCTTCGGCTTTCAGACGCTCGTCAACAGCCTTTACCAAATCCTCTAGCACGGTGCGGTTCTCTATTTCCGAAACGCCTATAAACGCCGGGCCGTTGGGGGTGGTGGGAGTTGTGAAACTTGCGATTGCACGCGCAAGGTTGCCGATTTTCTGCCGATACTTTTTTCCGTTCCATTTCCGGGCACCTCCGGGGGAAAACTCCAGGTCGTAATTCCCGTTGTTATTGATGGTATCAAACAGGTTTTCCAGATTGTAGAAGGCCACGCCGAACACCTGGTATTGGCGCTTTGCCCCGTCGGGGGTCTTGTTGTTCTGGGCCGTGACCCCTAAAACCATGGCCAAAGCCATCAGAGGCAGCAAAAATAGACGTTTCATATCGTGTCGTGTCGGTATTGAATTATTCTGAGCCAAATTTACTA
This sequence comes from Bacteroidales bacterium M6, assembly GCA_001689485.1. Taxonomy (GTDB): domain Bacteria; phylum Bacteroidota; class Bacteroidia; order Bacteroidales; family Muribaculaceae; genus UBA7173. Next base: position 13,722 of record LUJQ01000027.1, read on the forward strand.
ATAAATTCCGTAAACAAGCAGTAATCATCCCCACATTTTTCCCGGTTCCGACAAAGCCTCATCGGCTGTTTTTCCTACTGCCAGTGTAACCATGCCGCCGAATCCGCTAACCTCCAACGGCTTGATTTCATAACAGCGGCCTTGCAACAGCACATCCCCGCCTTCCTCTTCCAACACATCAGGCAACGGGATTTCATGCAACGGCAACCCCGGGACGGACGCCGCCTTATAAACGGCCTCCTTGACCGTCCATGCCCTCAACAACCGGGTTTCGTCAACACCCCATCCGGCCAATTGCCGGGGTGAGAGGAATTTTCCGGCAACACGGCGCAACTGCGCACCGCGCATGCAGCTTTCGGCATCAATCCCTATCCTACAGCCCGATGACCCCAGTGCCACACATACACAGCCCCGGCAGTGCGACACCGACACAGCCGCATCGACACCCTCCAGGAACGGCGCACCAGTTGGGCGATGGCACAGCACCGGTGCATCCCTATGGGGGAAAGCCTCGGCGATAAGCATCCTCACAGCCGCGCGTTCTGCCTCACTCTGTCCAAAACGGCTTGACGCATCAGGAAGCATTATGCGGCAATAAACCATTATTCCGTCATTATCGTAGACCAGCATAGTCAACTATATGGCATGGATTGGATTCCGACAGGTCACAGGCTCTGCGGTTCAGGCAGTCTGCAACTCAGGCATAACTTTCACCCTGACCGATGCAATACGGTGATGCTCCACATGGAGAATCAGGAAACGGCAACGGCCATAAACCAGCGGCTCCTTCTCCTTCGGGAAATCCCCCTTTATGGCAAGGAGCATCCCGGCCACGGTTTCGCAATCCCCGGCCACGGGAGCGTAATCCTCCTCTTCCAAACCTGTAATCCTGAAAAAATCGGTAAGCAGGGTTTTCCCCTCGAAAATATATGTGTCGTCAGGCAGACGGCGGTAGGTCTGCTCCTCCTCGTCATATTCGTCGTTGATGTCGCCCACGATTTCCTCAAGCACATCTTCCAGCGTTACCACACCCTGTGTGCCGCCGAATTCGTCAACCACAATCGCGATATGTATTTTCAGCTTGCGGAAATCCTCCATAAGGTCATCGATCATGCGCGACTCAGGCACGAAATGCGTTTTGCGTATCAGTTTCTGCCATTTGAATTCTCCTTCGGCCTGCCCCTGCGCCACCTGGCAGGAACCGGCGGATTTACCTACATTAATATATGGAAGGAGGTCGCGGGCATAAAGAACGCCGCGTATATCATCTTGCGAATCGCCAAATACCGGAAGGCGCGAATAGCCCTTTTCAACCACCACCTCCATAACTTCGGCAAAAGTCATGTCGAAATCCAACCCCACGATGTCGACACGTGGTGTCATGATTTCCGATGCCGTGGTGTCGCCGAATTTCAGAATCCCTTCAAGCATAGCTTTATCCTGACGCCCCTCGACATCGGCTATTTCAAGTGCCTGCCCGAGTTCGTCGGCCGTAATGTTACGGCTCTGACGCGTCACCACACGGTTCACGATTTTGGTGGAATGCACCAGTATCGACGATACAGGGTAAAACAGCTTGACGAAGAAATTCAGACCCGATGTGGCGAACCGCGCCCATGCCATGGGCTTCGTATTGGCCACAAGCTTCGGCAGAATCTCGCCGAACAAGAGAATCAGGAATGTAAGTATTACGGTCTGCAACAGGAAATCAAGCCATCCGGGCATCAAGGCAAACAAGTCCGACAAAGCAAACGACATCAACACCACAATCGTGACATTGACAAGGTTGTTGGCGATAAGGATGGTTGCGAGCAACCGCTCAGGCATGGCTATCAAACGCCGTATGGCCTCGGAACGAGGCGACTCGTCAAGCTCCTCAGCCTGCTGCGGCGTGATTGAGAAATAGGCGATTTCGCTGCCGCTGACGAAGCCTGACACAAAGAGTGCCACCACGGCACACACCAAGGCCACAATCTGGCCTACTCCGAAATCAACTGTCAATGGGGCGGCTATGGCAGCCATGTCGCACCCCGATAAAGCGCCTATAGCGCTTTCCATACTTGGTAAAGGGTCTGTATCCAATTTTATTATTAATTTAATACCGCAAAGTTACTTAATTTACCGATACTAAGCAAAAATAAGCCATACCAAGCAACTTACGGCATGCGCATAGTCGTTGCAACCTGCCATTTACACGAACGGCAGGGAACAAACCATCTTACGTGATCCACCAACGGCTATCCACGTATGAGAAAAAACGTCCGTTCCAAGAGATTGTCTAAAACTCCGAAAAGGCAAACGGCAATGTCGACCTGACCGAAGGAAGGCGGTACACACGGTCGCGGGCGGCCAGCAACACAGGCACATCATGCCCTGCAAGCATCTCATATTCCAGCAACGACTGCCTGCAAGCCCCGCACGGCGCTGTAGGCATGGCCGTAAACTCCCCGTCAGTGCCCCTGGCGGCAACAGCGATTTTCTCGAACCTGGCCTCAGGATAGCGGGCATGAGCATAAAAACACGCACTACGCTCGGCACATGTGCCCGATGGGAACGCCACATTCTCCTGGTTGGAACCCGGCACGGTCACCCCGTTGTCAAGTGCGATTGCCGCCCCTACACGGAAATGCGAATAAGGGGCATAACTACGTTGCGTGGCTTCACGCGCCGCTTCCACCAATGCCAGTTCGTCGGCGGGCAGCTCGTCGTAAGCCAAATCCTCAAAAGTGATAACTATATCTCTCTGTTTCATAAGTGCAAATCGAATTTACATAACGGATATGCCCTGCGCCCGACGACCCCGCCGGATGGCGCACAACCGCAGGCAGCGTATAAAGTTAACGCTTAAATTCCTAAAAAATCGGTTTTGATTCCGTTTTTTTTTGCCGTTTACTCTCAATTCATTAATTTTGCGCTCTGAATGCAGTGCGTCCTGACACCTGATGATTCCGCGAAACAAAACACATAATGCGGGGCGCCACAGGCACGCACAGCAACCTGATTCAGCAATTTAAACAAAAATAACCGTCATAATCCATGTCAAAAAAAATCCAAGAAACCCCTGAAACGGGTCTCGACGGCATCAACGACTCGCTGACCGCCATGACCCAAAAGGTGCAGGACAACAAAAAAATCATCATGGTGTGCTCGCTGGTGGTGATTGCCATCGCAGCCATCGTGCTTTCTTATGTCTACTTCTTCCGCAACCCAGGTATCCAAAAAGCAAACGACCAAATAGGCGCAGCCGACCTCGAGCTGGCACAAGGCAACGACTCCACCGCAATGGTGCAATACATGGCATTGGCCGACAACGGCGGCTATGACGCAGCCAACCGTGCAGCCCTTCAAAGCGCAATCCTCCTCTACCAGGACGGGAAATATGAAGAGGCCCTCAAATATCTCGACAAATACTCGGTAAAAGACGAAATCATCGGTGCCGGTGCCCGTTCGCTCAAAGGCGACTGCCTGGTAAACCTCGACCGTCTTGACGATGCAGTGAAAGCTTTCAAGGATGCCATCTCCACAAGCGACAACAACCCTGCATACACCCCGTTCTTCATGATGAAGCTCGCAAGGGTTTTTGCAGCCCAGGGCAAACATGACGAAGAAGCCAAATTATATGAGGAAATCGTGAAGGATTACCCCCTCTACGGGCAGGCCCACAACATCGACGTGGAGAAACTCCTCGACCGCGCACGCCTCCAGACCGGCAAATAACCGGTTCGACGCGGAATAAAACCGCACAGGCAACGCCGCAAACAAATGAAACGACCATGGAAAAAGGCTCTTCCCAAAACATGTGGGAACAGCCTTTTTCCACTGATATGTAACTTCATCCCATAAGTTGCCAACGCATTTTCAAGAGGGTGTGCCAGCATCCCTCAAGCTCCTGCCACCTGAACCATTCTGACAGAACCCTCGCCCTCCGGGCGAAAACCATGGCGGTGTGCCAAAATATTGAATTCTGACACACCGCCATTTAAAACGAAAAGAGATTATATAAACAGCAAGCGACATGTCAACAAACACAATCGACATACCCAAAAAAGTAACCACCACCACAGTGGCGCAGATGAAGCAACGCGGCGAGAAAATAGCAATGATTACCGCCTACGACTACACGATGGCATCGCTCGTCGACGCCTCAGGCATCGACCTGATACTGGTAGGCGACTCCGCGGCAAACGTAATGGCAGGTTATGAAACCACCCTCCCCATGACGCTCGACAAAATGATCTACCATGCACAATGCGTTACACGCGCCGCCAAAAGGGCGATGGTGATTGTCGACATGCCTTTCGGCACCTACCAGGGGAACCCCGACGAAGCCCTGCGTTCGGCAGTGCGCATCATCAAGGAATCAGGCGCTGCGGCAGTCAAATTGGAAGGTGGCCGTGAGATAAAGGAATCCGTTGAAAAAATCCTTTCGGCAGGCATCCCCGTAATGGCACACCTCGGCCTGACACCGCAGTCGGTCAATAAGTTCGGCGGATACGGCGTGCGTGCCAAAGGCGACGCCGAAGCAACCCGGCTGACGGAGGATGCAATGATGCTTCAGGACTTGGGATGCTTCTCGGTAGTATTTGAAAAAATCCCCGCAGAGCTTGCCTCGACTGTTTCCAAACAGCTGGCAATCCCCACAATCGGAATCGGTGCCGGTTCCGGGACAGACGGGCAGGTGCTGGTGCTGCAGGATATGCTCGGTATGAACAACGGGTTCCGTCCAAAATTCCTGCGCCTGTATGCCAATCTTGCCGAAACAATCGACGGGGCATTGAAACAATACATCTCGGATGTGAAAAACCTCACCTTCCCCACCCTGGAAGAATCATATTGATGCTTTTCCCACGCCAAACGATAAGTAAGTCAAAATGACTTGCCGCTTTCAATTGACATAGCAGAGTACCGATATAAGAACCATTAGATACACAAATAACATTATTTAACTATCCAATTCTGCATGGGCATGGAAAAATAGCTAATTTTGTGGTGTGATTCCTTCATTGCATGCCGATGGTTGCGACACATATGTCACCAACCTTTTAAGGCTCCGACAATCGGATTTCAAGGAATGAGTCACATTCAAAAAAACGACACGTTAATTTGACGAAAAAAGACATATATACTTGAATTTTGGTTATGAGGGAGGTGTGTTTCTGTGAAGAAACACACTTTTCGTTTTATATCCCTCCCCTATTCTCACCCGTCATCTGCCAGGATATGCGGCTCATCCGCGAAGGAAAGGACTAATTGAAAACATGAACCAGCCATGAGACAACGGCTTTTGCCGCTTTGCCGAATTTGTGTAACTTTGCAAAAACCGCATACCGATCGTAATGGGTAAACATCACTACATATTGCCAATCACCATATTCCTATTTTTTGCAACGACCCTACAGGCCGCCAACCGCCACGAACACAAGGTTGACTCCCTGATGGAAAAATTGCAAGAAGCTATCGACAACCGCGAGGCATTCATCCAACAGAAAGAAAGCCGCATCGTGGAATTACGCAAGGAAATTTCTGCCGCCGAAAACGACAACCGGCGCTCCGACGCCCTTGACGCCCTGATAAACGAATACAACTCCTACAACACCGATTCGGCATTGGCGATATGCAGGCGTCGCGAGCTGCTTGCAAGGAAAAACGGCAACCCCGTGATGATTCGCAACGCCATGATGAACACTGCCAACGTGCTGGCCACAACCGGCATGTACAAAGAGGCGATGGAAATCATGGATACAATCCATACCGCCGACATACCCGGTTACATGCACCCGTTCCGCTATCACATACTCCGCACACTTTACGGAATGATGGCAGACTATGCCGTGCGCGATGACGACCGGGAGAAATATTCCGCCCTTACCACACAGTATCTCGACTCACTGACTGCCGTAAACCCTCCCGGCTCGGTCGGTTACGTAATGGCCGCTGCCACACTGCACAACGCACGCGGGGAATATGAAAACGCCGCAGAAGTGGTAAACCGCTTCCTTCACGACAATGAAACCACCACACACGAAAAAGCAATCTGTGATTTCACCCTTTCAGAAACCTACGAACTGGCAGGCGACACCCGCAGACAGAAAGAATACCTGATCCGTGCAGCAATAGCCGACATGCAGTCGGCCGTGCGTGAGTACATCTCGTTACGAAATCTCGCCGTCCTCCTTTACCGCGAAGGTGAGGTAGAGGATGCCTACAACCTGTTACGCATATCGATGGAAGACGCGGCCAAATGCAACGCCCGCATGAGGGTGGTCGAGCTAAACAACATATTCCCGCTGGTCAACGATATGTATCTCGACGTAATCCAACGCCAAAAACGCAATCTGCGCTGGTCACTGATAATTATAAGCATCCTGTCGGCAATCCTGCTCGGGGCGGTGTTCTACGTGCTGAAACAGATGAAACGCACGGCAGCCGCCAAGAAGGATGTGGAACATGCCAACGAAATGTTGCAGCAGCTCAACAACGAGCTCAAAGCCTCGAATGCCGCCCTCCAGGCAGCCAACCAGTCAATTGCCGAAAATTCACGTATCAAGGAGGAATACATCGCACGGTATATGGACCAATGCTCGCTATATATCGAAAAACTCGACAGCTATCGCAAACAACTGGGCAAACTCATCATTGCAGGTAAAACCAGACAGCTGAACGACACATTGAAATCAACCGCATTCCTCGACGAGGAGCTGAAGGCATTCTATGATAATTTCGACAACACATTCCTCAACCTTTTCCCTACTTTCGTAGCCGATTTCAACGCACTGCTCCGCCCCGAAGAGGAAATAGTGCCTAAGAAACCCGGACATCTTACCACCGAACTACGCATATTCGCCCTGATCAGGCTCGGCATCGGCGACAGTGTGAAAATAGCACAGTTCCTGCGCTACTCCGTCACCACCATCTACAACTACCGCACAAAAGCACGTAACAAAGCCGTCGGCAACCGCGACAAACTCGAGGAGGAAGTAATGAAAATAGGGCTCCCCATATCCTGAAAGAACAGACAACTTCATTGCAAAACGACTTCAAACAGCTGTTGCAATGGTGTGCGACAGCTCATTTCCCACTACTTATTTGGCGGCGTCCTACAGCACCAACCTACTAACACTCAAGATATTTATTCATATCAACCGGGCATTGCGGCTATATTTTTAGTCATGCCCGGTTTTTGCATTATTTAATAACTTACTTTTGCATTGTGGAAAAAGACTGCCGACATCCCATGCCATGAAAAACGGGAGCAGCCGATAATCCGACCAAGAGAAATTCCTAACTTTAATCTATAACAAATCTACATCATGAAACGACCAAAAGCTCCGGCTATCTTATGCCGTCTGACCCTGCTTTTGATGCTGTTTGCCATGACCCCGCGTGCCATGGCTCAACAACAAATCAATGTTTCGGGCATAGTGACCGACCCGTCGGGCGAACCGATTATCGGCGCCAGCGTCATAGCGGGCGATTCCGGCAACGGCACCGCGACCAATATCGACGGCGAATACACAATCAAAGCCGACCCACTCGGCGAAATCCGCTTCTCCTACATCGGTTATACACCGCAATCCGTTTCAGTCGACGGGCGCAACACCATCAATGTCACATTGGAGGAAAATGCTTCCGTGCTCGACGAAGTGGTGGTAATCGGCTACGGTACGCTTAAGAAAAGCGACCTCACAGGAGCCGTTTCCTCACTTGGGGCGAAAGACATCAAGGAAGTGCCGGTCAACAATGTGGGACAGGCCATCCAAGGAAAAATCGCAGGTGTGAACATCGTCGGCGGTAACAAACCCGGTGACAACGTGACCATCAAGGTGCGCGGCCTAGGCTCGATTATCAATTGCGACCCCCTGGTGGTTATCGACGGCGTTCCGACCGACCTGGGTCTTAACAGCCTCAACCCGCAGGATATCGAGCGGCTCGACGTGCTGAAAGACGCCTCCGCTACTGCCATCTACGGCTCACGCGGCGCCAATGGCGTTGTGATGATTACCACTCGCAAAGGCGTTAGCGGCACTGCGAAGCTCTCGGTTTCGGTCAACGCCGCGTTTTCAAACGCTTCAAAGACAATGAAGCTCCTCGACGCGGCCGGATATGCCGCCCTTAGCAACGACATGCTCTCGCAGGCAGGACACAACACAAATCCCGACTGGGCCGACCCGTCAACCCTGACACAATCGACCAACTGGGTTGACGAACTCCTCCAGACCGGGGTGATGCAGAACTACAATGTGAGTTATTCAGGCGGCACCGACAAGGCCCACTACTATTTCTCGGCAGGCTTCCTGGACCAAAGCGGCATCGTGCGCAACGTAAACTACCGCCGCTTCACCTTTCAAAGCAACAACGATGTGAAGCTCAAAAGCTGGCTCAAACTCTCCAACAACCTTCTTTTCAGTGCCGATATAAAGAACTCCGGCTCCTACAGCATGTGGGACGCCATGCAGGCACTCCCCACATTCCCCGTCAAAACCGACGACGGGCAATGGAGCGGGCCTTCGGGTAACTCCGAATGGTATGGCAGCGTGCGCAACCCTATCGGCGTTAACGAAATGAACCAAAGCTCCACAAACGGCTACAACCTCCTGGCCAACATAGCCGCCGACGTCACATTCACCCCCTGGCTGCAATTCCGCTCGCTATTCGGATTCGACGGCAAATTCTTCTTCGACGAGGCTTTCACGCCCAAATATGACTGGAAGCCCACCCCGGTTGAGGAAAGCACCCAGTACCAATCATCGAACCGTAACTTCACCTATCTGTGGGATAACTACTTCACCTTCGACTATACATTTGCCAATAAGCACTCGCTCAACGTCATGGCAGGTATGTCGGCGCAGTGGAACCACGCCTATTGGATGAACGGGCAGATGAACGGCTTCCTGTTCGACAACGTGCACCAGCTCGAGAACGGTGAAAAAATCAACGACCTCGCAGGTTCGCAAAACGAATGGGCGCTCCTTTCCTACATGGCACGTGCCAACTACTCCTACGACAACAGATACCTCCTCACCGCCACCGTGCGCCGCGACGGCTCAAGCCGTTTCGGTCGGAAACACCGCTGGGGCACATTCCCCTCGGCATCGGCGGCCTGGCGTATCTCGGCCGAGGAATTCTTCCCTCAGGATATAGCTGTCAACGACCTCAAACTGCGTCTCGGCTACGGTAAAACAGGCTCGCAGGCATCGGTAGGAAACTATGACCACATACAGACACTCGTCACACTGCTCTACCCGTTCGGTACATCACTCGACAATGCCGAGCAGTCGGCACTCTATTCCCAGGTACTCGCCAACTCGTCGATTCACTGGGAGGAAATCGAGCAGTTCAATGCCGGTCTCGACGTGTCGCTGTTCAATTCACGCCTTAACGTGTCGCTCGACGGATATATCAAGAACACCAACGCAATGCTCGTAAAAGCCGCCTTCCCCATAACCACCGGATTCGAGGACACTTTCGACACATATATCAACGCAGGCAAAGTGCGAAACATAGGCTGGGAACTTTCAGCCAACTCAGTGAACCTCACAGGCGAATTCGGCTGGGAAACCAACGTGGCCATAACCTACAACAAAAACAAAATCAAAGATCTCAACAGCGACACCCCGCTATGGCGCAACCAGTTCGGAGGCGCATATGCAACGATGCTCGCCGCCGACTTCCCGATGAACGTGTTCTACGGCTATGTGACCGACGGTATCTTCCAAAACGCCGATGAAATCAAGGCACATGCCGTGCAGCCCGGCGCCGAACCAGGCGACATCCGCTTCCGCGACCTTAACAACGACGGGGTTATCAACGACGAAGACCGCACCGTAATCGGCAACCCCAACCCCACATGGCTCTTCTCTATGAACAACAAATTCTCCTATAAGGGATTCGAGCTTTCAATATTCCTGCAGGGAATAGCAGGCAACAAAATCTACAACCGCACACGCTCGGCCATGGAAAGCATGTCGGCGGCATATAACCAATATGCCACAACCGCCGACCGCTGGAACGGCCCCGGCACATCGTTCGACATGCCTCGCGCCGTATGGGCTGACCCCAACGGCAACAACCGCGTCAGCGACCGATGGGTTGAAAACGGCGCATACCTCCGCCTTAAAAACCTCACATTGGCCTATAACTTCCCGACCCGCCTCCTCGACCGCATCGGCTTCGAACAGGCACGCGTGATTTTCTCATGCGAAAACGTGGCAACAATCACAGGCTACAAGGGTCTCGACCCCGAAGTGGGCATCGACGGTATCGACTATTCGAGCTTCCCCCCTGCCCGCACCTTCAATGTCGGCCTTTCGTTCAACTTCTAATCCAGGATTCCCAATGAAAAAACTCATATACCCGCTGGCCGCGTTATTGATGGCAGCGACCTTCTCGTCATGCGAGGATTTCCTCGACAAAACCCCATATGACCGCGTCGACCCGCAGGCCGACGTTACCGACCAGGTGGCAGTGGCCATGGCCAACGCCTGCTACATCCCGCTCCGTTCGTCAAACCTCTACAACCAGCGCATATGGAGCCTCGACATAGTGGCCGGGAACTCCAACGTAGGCGCCGGCGGTGGTGACGACGGTATAGAAACCATCCAGGCCGCCAACTTCACCACTCTCAGCGACAATGCCATGGCTCTCTATATGTGGCGTTCCCCCTGGATTGGAATCGCCCAGTGCAACAACCTCATCAACGCACTTGAAAATTCCAACAACGTCAGCGATGAAATCCGCGACCGCTCCATGGGTGAGGCTCTTTTCCTCCGCGCCCACTATTACTACCTGCTGGCACGCCTCTATGGCGGTGTACCCCTGCGCCTGGAGCCTTACGACCCCGACACATCAAGCGCCATAGCACGCACATCGCTCGACGAGACATACCGCCAGATCATCGAGGACTGCACCGGCGCAATAAGCCTGCTACCACCGAAATATGAATACGACAACGAGCAGAAAGGACGCGCATGCCAGGAAGCAGCCTTGTACATGCTCGCCGACATCTACCTGACCCTCGCCCCGTCAAACCCCTCGCTCTATAACGAAGTAATCGACCTGTGCGACGAAATCACATCACTGGGCTACGACCTGTCGCAATGCCCCTATGCCGACAACTTCAACTGCCCTGTGCGCAACGGAGCCGAATCAATCTTCGAAGTGCAGTATTCAGGCAGCACCGAATCTGATTTCTGGGGCAACACCCCCTACGCATCATGGCTGTCGACCTTCATGGGGCCGCGTGGCTCAGGTCTCGTAGCCGGTTCGTGGGGATGGAACCTGCCAACACAGGAATTCATTGACGCATATGAAGAGGGCGACCTCCGCAAACCCATATCGGTGTTCTATGAAGGATGCCCGGATTGGGAAGGAAAGCCCTATCGCCCGCAATGGTCAAACACCGGCTACAATGTGCGCAAATTCCTAGTTTCAAAAGAAATATCCCCCGAAACAGACACCAGCCCCGCCAACTTCGTGGTCTATCGCTACGCTGGCGTGCTGCTGATGCAGGCCGAGGCATTCAACGAACTTGGTCAGACATCCAACGCCCGAGGCCCTGTCAACATAGTGCGTAAACGTGCCGGGCTGTCGCCCCTCCCCTCCAACATCACCAAAACCGACATGCGCGAGGCCATCATCCACGAACGCCGCATGGAACTTGCCTTCGAAGGGCATCGCTGGTTCGACCTGATACGAATCGACAACGGCGACTATGCTGTGCGGTTCCTCCACTCCATCGGCAAAACAAACGCCACCAAGGACCGCCTGCTCTTCCCCATCCCGCAGACAGAAATCGACGCCAACCCCCTCATGACCCAGAACCCGGGCTATTAATCCCTTTTAAAACACCTAATCATGAAATTCAGATATATCCACATAGCATTGATGGCGGCAGCCTCGCTAGCGCTCCCCTCATGCAGCGACAATGACTACACCGAACTTGACAAAGGGTCGGTGGAGCTTGCCCTCACCGCCGACAAGGCCGAAACCGTGCTCAGCGAGCAGAACCACGCAGTCGAAGCCATAGCCCTGTCATGGACAACCGGGACAAACCACGGCACCGGCAACCGCATCAGCTACACCCTCGAACTGGCCGAAGCCGGGACGGGTTTCGCCAACCCGCATATCATAAAGGAAGCCGAGCAACAGGTTTATTCCTGGAAACCTACCGTGGAAGAGCTCAACACTTTGGTGCGTTCGCAATTCGGCACACTTCCCGGAGAAGCTCTTGCAATAGAAGCACGCATCACCGCCGCAGTAACCGGCTTCGACGATGTGCAGACATCTGTAACCCAATTCACCGTAACACCCTACGAACCTGTAACGCCAACCCTCTACCTCATCGGAGATGCGACCCCCAACGGATGGGCAGCAGACAATGCCGCCGAAATGACCCGCTCCGACAACGGTGTGTTTACATGGACAGGCAACCTCTCACCGGGCAACTTCAAATTTATCACCACATTAGGACAATTCCTCCCATCCTATAACAATAACGGCAACGGGCAACTCGTTTATAGGACATCCGACGACCAGCCTGACCTGCAATTCAACATTGAAGAGGCTCACTGCTACAAGGTTGACGTCAACCTGCTCGACCTCACCATCACATATACGCAGACCGAAGGGGTAGCACCTCCCTACGACCAGCTATATTTCGTCGGAAACGAAACCGACTGGGGTTTCCGACAGATGTCGCAGGACCCGCTCGACCCGTTCCTGTTCCGCATCGGGGTATTCTTCTCCAAGGGAGGGGAATTCAAGTTCGGAACAGCCGAAGGTTCTTGGGAAAACATGTACAAGGCGGCACATGCCGATGCCCCCTACACCGACCAGGCAGTGGAATTCGTCAAAGGGTTCGACCCCGACAACAAATGGGTGCTTACCCCCGGCGAAACCAACCTTGCCTACAAAATCTGCCTTGACATACGTCCGGGTGCAGAACGCATGATGATGACGCTCTTCACCCCCTACACAGAAATGTATATGGTCGGTGACGCGACACCCAACGGATGGGATCTCGGCAACGCGACCCCGATGACACAGGATGCTGCCGACGCAAACATTTTCACCTGGAGCGGCCACCTGAACACAGGCGAGATGAAATTCTCACCCGATAAACAGGATGACTGGAACGGGGCATGGTTCATGGCGGCATCGAACGGCGAAGAACCCACCGGCACCACCCAGAAAGTGACTTTCATCAATAAGAGTGACAACGGATGCCAGGAGCAGTATAAGGATATTTCCATAGGAGGCATCGACAACAAATGGCGAATCGTCGAGGCCGGAAACTACACGGTAACCCTCAACCAGCTTCTTGAGGAAGTGACCATAGTCCGCAACTGACACTCTCAAGGAACTGGCCACATCCGGTTTTGAAGCATATATGATCGAACATTGCAAAAACATGTATAAAATGAATCTTCTCATAGCAGGACTGGCGTTGCTCTCGGCTGCCTGCAGCGACGGTAACACCGCACCCGGAAACGAGCCTGCCCCCACACCAGGGGGAGGCCCGTCGGGAGGTGTATCCGATGTAACCGACATAAACTCCAACCTCTCCATCGACCTCGTCACCGACAAAGCATGTTACCGCCCCGGCGAAACCGTGCGGTTCACAGCATCCGGCCTTCACGCAGGTGCCAAGGTGCGCTACCGCCACGGCGCCGAAGTGGAAAAAGAGGAAAATCTCACAGTCACACAATGGGAATGGACTCCTGCCGGTGCCGATTTCACCGGTTACATGGTGGAAATCTACCAACCCGGCGACAATCACAGCGAGACAATCCTCGGCACAATAGCCGTCGACGTATCAAGCGACTGGACACGATTCCCACGCTATGGCTTTGTTGCCACATTCGACGAATCGAAACTGGCCGACGGCGTTATAGAACGGGAGATGGACTTCCTGAACCGTTGCCACATCAACGGCGTGCAGTTCCAGGACTGGCACAACAAACACCACTGGCCCCTTGGCGGCACGCGCGACAACCTTCTAGAGGTCTATAAAGATATTGCCAACCGCGACGTCTACACAGCCGTTGTGAAGAAATATATCGACGTGCAACACTCCTTGGGGATGAAGTCCATGTTCTATAACCTCTGCTTCGGCGCACTCGATGACGCCGCTGCCGACGGGGTGAAAGAGCAATGGTACGCCTTCCGCAATGACCGCCGTGGCGACAAGGACTACCATTCGCTCCCCGATTCATGGAAGAGCAATATCTTCCTGCTCGACCCGGCAAACAAGGAATGGCAGGAATATATCGGCGACCGTAACGACGATGTGTATGCCAATTTCGATTTCGACGGCTACCAGATTGACCAGCTCGGAGGTCGTGCCGACCTATATGACTATGACGGCAACCGCATCAACCTCCCCAAAGGCTATGCCTCGTTTATCGACGCAATGAAAACCCGTCACCCGTCGAAACGACTCGTGATGAATGCTGTCAGCAGCTACGGTGCATCACAGATTGCGGGTTCGGGCAAAGTTGATTTCTGCTATAACGAGGTTTGGAACGACGAGCCTGAATTTGCCGACCTGCACAAGATTATAAAGGCCAACGACTCCTACAGTTCCAACTCGCTCCGCACGGTTTTTGCCGCCTATATGAACTACGACAAGGCCGGAAGTTCGACAGGCGAATTCAACACCCCCGGCGTGTTGATGGCCGACGCGGTGATGATGGCTCTCGGCGGTTCGCACCTCGAATTGGGCGACCACATGCTCTCGCGTGAATATTTCCCGGCAACACCATTGGAAATGAGCGAGGAACTGCGCACGGCCATGATACGCTACTACGACTTCATGACGGCCTACCAGAACCTGTTGCGCGGCACCTCCACCCAAACCGAGTTCCAGGCAGACATGTCATGCCCTGACCCTTCGAAAAAGATAACCGTAGCCGCATGGCCTCCTAAAAAGGGGAATATTACCACTTATGCGAAAAAAGTCGGCGATGCCGACGTTATCCACCTGCTGAATTTCCTCAACATCGACAACCTGAGCTGGCGCGACCTACAGGGGAAGCGAACCGCCCCTAGGCTGACCCGTGAGTTGCCGCTCTCAATCAATTACAGCAAAAAGGTGAACCGCATTTGGACTGCCTCGCCCGACTATCACGGCGGTGCGGTTGTGGAACTGCCTTTCAGCCAGACCGACGGCAAGGTGACATTCATCCTCCCGTCGCTCAAATACTGGTCGATGATTGTCATCGAATAATCCTCCCACGGAATCTTACTTACGGCGTGGAGCTTGCAAGCTCCACGCATTTTACGCTATAAAACAACACTATATCAATGAGAAACAAGTTTTTTGCTGCGGCAATGGCCGCAATCCCGATGCTCGCTGCAGCAGTGGAAGTGACATCGCCCGACGGCAACATCAAAGTCACAGTCGATGTTCCGGGCGGAGTTCCTACCTACTCCATGACATTCGGCGACAAAAACGTTGTGAAGCCTTCGAAATTAGGCATTGAACTTGTCAACGACACAGACCTCACTGACGGGTTTGAAATCACCGGCACCAAAACACTCCCGTTCGACGAGACGTGGCAACCCGTATGGGGCGAGACCCGCGACATCCGCAACCATTACAACGAACTCCTGGTGGAGATGAAACAGCCCGCAACCGACAGGCTGATGAACCTGCGTTTCCGTGTCTACGACGACGGGATGGGATTCCGCTACGAATTCCCACAGCAAAAGAACCTGGTATATTTCGTTGTCAAAGAGGAGCATTCGCAATTCGCCATGGACGGCGACCACACCGCATGGTGGATTGCAGGCGACTACGACACCCAGGAATACGACTACACCGAATCGCGCCTGTCGGAAATCCGTTCGCTCATGGACGGAGCCATAACCCCCAATTCCTCACAGACACAGTTCTCACCCACCGGGGTGCAGACCTCCTTGCAGATGAAAACCGACAACGGCCTTTACATCAACCTGCACGAGGCCGCATTGGTCGACTATTCATGCATGCATCTGAATCTCGACGACAAAAACATGGTGTTCGAATCATGGCTTACACCTGATGCAAAAGGGAACAAAGCCTATATGCAGGCACCAACAAAAACCCCATGGCGCACCGTCATGGTAAGCGACGACGCCCGCGACATGCTCGCCTCAAACCTTATCCTCAACCTCAACGAACCATGTGCCTACGATGACACATCATGGATAAAGCCTGTGAAATATGTGGGCGTATGGTGGGAGATGATAGGCCACGGAAAGGAATGGAGCTACACCTACGACCTCCCCTCGGTGAAACTCGAAACCCTCGACTACACCAAGACAAAGCCTCACGGACGCCATCCGGCCAACACCGAAAACGTGAAACGCTACATAGACTTCGCCGCCGAACATGGCTTCGACCAGGTGCTTGTGGAAGGGTGGAACATAGGCTGGGAGGACTGGTTCGGCAAATCGAAGGACTACGTGTTCGACTTCGTGACCCCGTATCCCGATTTCGACCTCGAAGGGCTTAACGCCTATGCCGCCTCGAAGGGTGTGAAACTCATGATGCACCACGAAACATCAGGCTCGGTGAGAAACTACGAACGCCACATGAAACAGGCTTACGAGCTTATGAACAAGTATGGCTACAACGCCGTCAAAAGCGGATATGTGGGCGATATGATTCCCCGTGGCGAGCATCACTACGGACAGTGGCTCAACAACCACTACCTGTATGCGGTCACAGAGGCTGCCAAACATAAAATCATGGTCAACGCCCACGAGGCTGTGCGACCCACCGGACTCTGCCGCACATATCCCAACCTCATAGGCAACGAATCGGCCCGTGGCACGGAATATGAATCATTCTCAGGCAACAAACCGTTCCACACCACCGTGCTACCGTTCACCCGCCTCCAAGGGGGCCCGATGGACTACACCCCCGGCATCTTCGAAATGAACATGCAGAAGGTCAACCCCACAAGCGTAGGCCACGTCAACAGCACCCTGGCACGACAGCTGGCACTTTATGTTACGATGTACAGCCCCTTGCAGATGGCTGCCGACGTGCCGGAATCCTACGAACGTTTCATGGACGCATTCCAGTTCATAAAAGATGTGGCCGTTGACTGGGACGACAGCAAATACCTCGAAGCAGAACCGGGACGTTACATAGTTGCCGCGCGCAAAGCAAAGGGTACAGACAACTGGTTTGTGGGATGCACCGCGTCCGAACACGGGCATGCAACCGAGCTGCCTCTCGACTTCCTCGACAAAGGGCGCAAATACGAGGCGATAATCTATGCCGACGCCCCCGATGCCCACTACATGGATAACCCCCAGGCTTACACCATTACACGGAAAACCGTAACCTCCAAAACAAAACTGAAACTGAAAGCAGCCCCCGGCGGTGGTTTCGCGATATCAATCAAACCTGTCGGCTGAAACCTACCGGCCGTCCTGCTACTCAATAGATTTAGGCAACTTAGGTACAATCAGGAACGGGCGTTGTGTCGGAATATGACACAACGCCCGTTTAAAATATCCGGCAAATCCCTGCAAAGCAAACCTTCAAAAAGCTGTTGCCTGTAGATTAATCAACCCGGATGTCAATCTAACAATAGTTTCAAAAAAATTTCAACCAAACTTAGAGGGTGTTTAATAATAAATGTTAAATTCCCGGTGGCGTATCTTTTAGCTAAATTGCTATAAATGAAGAAGGAGCGTAGCGAGCTACGTGACTGATGAATTTTAGCAATTCAGCAAAAGAGACGCCAAGGCGGGGGTAACTTTAAAAATCCATTAATTCAAAAAATAATGTTGATACAGAAATTACCATTCCACTCGAAAATCACGGGCGCCTTTAGCTCTTCATTTCAGTCACATAGCTCGCTATGCTCCTTCAATTCAGAGCAAAATTCGCCACGTGATTTTCGGCCGGGAATTAACATTTATTATTAAACACCCTCTTAGTCAATCCTGATTGCGAAGCCTCCGCCTGGGGCAAGGTGCATGTCAAGAACCATATCGGCATTGACATCCTTCTCAACACGCTTGTAATCGCTCCCCTTGCGGTGGGCGTTAACCCCGTCGCGGAATATAACCGCCTTATGGCTGCCCGGAGCCAGGAAGGAAAGGTCAACTTTGATGTCGCGTGGTGTGCGGTCGGTGATACCGCCCACATACCATGAATTGCCCTTGCGGCGTGCCGTCACTATATATTCCCCCATCGAGGCATCGAGCACACGGGTCTCATCCCATGTCGTAGGTACTTCGGCAATAAACCCCGTGCATTCCGGCTCGCGACGGTAATTGCTAGGGCTGTCGCAAAGCATGTTTAGCGGGGAATCGAAAATCATATACAAGGCCAGCTGGCGGCAACGTGTACCCTGGCTCATCGGCTCGGAATTGCTGGGACGGTAGCTGCCCGGCACCCCGTTGAGCATAGCCCCCTGGGTATAGTCCATCGGCCCGGCAAGCTGACGCAGGAACGGTATGGTAACATCGTTTTTAATCTGGTCCACATCCTTTTCCTGGGCCCATTTCAGTTGCTCAAGGCCGTTGACACCCTCGAAATTCAGGACATTCGGCCAAGTGCGGTTCATCCCTGCAGGTTTATGGGTCCCGTGAAGGTCGAGCACAAGGTGATGACGCGCGGCTGTTTCGGCTGCCCTATAATTGAAATCGGTCATAACCTGGTCATCGCGGTCCATGAAGTCGACCTTGAACCCCTTTATACCCATATCGGCATAATGGCGGCACACATTCTCCATATCACGGTCGAATGCATAATATCCCGCCCACAAAATCAAGCCCACCCCCTTTTTGGCAGCATAATCCACGAGTTCCGGCAGGTTGATGTTGTCAACCACCTGCATCAGGTCGGCCTGGAGGTTCACAGCCCATCCTTCGTCAAGAATCACATATTCGATACCTTTCTCAGCAGCAAAGTCGATATAAGCCTTATAGGTATCGTTATTGACACCGGTTTTGAAATCAACTCCTTCCAGGTTCCAGTCGTTCCACCATTCCCATGCCACCTTTCCGGGCTTGATCCAGGAGGTATCGGCAACACGTGAAGGGTCGGAAAGCAGATAGCTGATATTGCTTGCCGCAAGGTCTTTATCGTTTTTGGTGACCACGGCGACACGCCACGGGAAACTCCTCGGCCCCTCAACCTTCGCAATAAAGTTTTCACGGTCTTTCACAACCATCTGCAGGCGGTTATGGCCACCCTGTTCCATGGTTTTCGGACGCTTGGCAAACACCCCCTTCATGCCTGTGCCCATGCCGGTATTGTTGAGGTAAAGACCGGGGTAATTTTCGAGCGCGGCCTCTGTCATAGCCACCGTAACGCCTTCGGGAGTCTCCACTGCCATAGGCAGAAACACCAGCCGCCCGTTGTCGAGTTGCGAAACCGGCGCCACAGTGTAGGTGTTTTCAAACGAATTCATAAACTGCGATTCGAAATCGCCGGGGATGCCGGAGCGCACATAAGGTGCAGTGGCTGTGAAATCGGCGGGGAACCGGTATTCAACCGTCTCATCAATAATTTCGAACGGTTTCTTATCCTTACATACGAAACGATAGGCCACCGCATCATCGAAAGCGCGGAACACCAAAGTCCACCCCTTCCCTATATTCATCGCCAACTCGTTGTAATTGTCGCGTATGCTCTCGGCACGATAGAACGGCGATGGCACCATCTCATCCACACTGTTCCGTTTCACACCGCTCACTTTCGGTTTTTCCCCGAGTTTCACACCGTTCGAAAGCTCCATCCCTATGGCGGAAGGTGAAATTACGGTGTGCCCGTCGAGCTGCACTTCATACGTCAGTTTCCCCCCGGTCTCGACGATTGCGCTAAGTTGCCCGTCGGGCGAGGTCACCCGGTATTCCTTTGCCGAGATGCCGCACAGCGTCATGGCAGGTATCATGGCCAAAGCTAAGGTTCTTTTTTTCATTGCTGTGATACTTATAATCCTGGTTTAGATTCTATTAAAAATTCCATTCACAATCATTATGACGATTACAGGCGCCTTTTCTTTATATTACTGTCCGCTAAACCATATAAGAG
>LUJQ01000025.1:0-14546 GCA_001689485.1 Bacteroidales bacterium M6
ACGATGTCGACGATGTAGCGTTCGATTTTTTCGTCGATATAGATTTTCTCCACTACTTTCTGCGCCTCGATGATTTCGTGGGGCTTCAGCAGGGGGACGATTGTTTTCTTCGCGTTCGTGATGTTCTGACGGATAATCAGTTTCTCTTCTTCACGCGACGGGTAGCCGATTACCACCTTCAGGAGGAAACGGTCAACCTGGGCTTCAGGGAGCGGGTAGGTGCCTTCCTGTTCGATGGGGTTCTGGGTGGCCATTACAAGGAACGGTTCGTCGAGAGGGAAGGTGTTGTCGCCGATTGTGACCTGGCGTTCCTGCATAGCCTCGAGGAGTGCGGATTGCACTTTGGCAGGGGCGCGGTTGATTTCATCGGCCAGTACGAAATTGGCGAAAACCGGGCCTTTCTTTACTTGGAACTGCTCGTTTTTAACGCTGTAGACCATTGTTCCGAGCACGTCGGCAGGGAGAAGGTCGGGCGTGAACTGGATTCGGCTGTATTTTGCGTCGATAAGCTGTGCAAGTGTTTTTATTGCCAACGTTTTGGCCAGACCGGGCACACCTTCGAGAAGGACGTGGCCGTTGGAGAGGAGTGCTATAAGGAGTGATTCAACGAGGTGCTTTTGGCCGACTATTGTCTGGTCCATGCCCCGGGTGATCAGGTTTACAAAGTCATTTTTGCTCGCTACGAGATCGTTTAACTCGCGGATGTTTACCGTTTCACTCATAAGTAGATGTTCAATTATGTTGTTTTATTTTTGTTTCAACGCGTTAATATTACGGACGTTGCGTTTATAGCTACGCCGAAGAGGCTTTCCTGAACCTCCAAACAGATTCGTGAATGCCGATAATTGATGCAAAAATAGGGAATTGAACTGCGAAAGTGTGAAAGGAGAGTGTTAATTTTATCTACTAAGAGTTTACCTCTATTAAGATTTAATTATTTTTCATGGTAGGTAACGTGGCGATGGAAAATGTCACCGCCGCTTACCGTTCACGATTTCCGTGGCGAGCCTTTCGGCTTCTGCCTCGCTTTCCTTGTCGCCAGCCTTTATGCCGTATTTTTCGGCAGGAGGGATTACGACGACTGTGTTGGCCTCTATATGGTCGGGGTCAGAGAGTTTCGCACGGTTCTCCTCGTAGATGTACACCCAGAATTTCTTCTTCCCGTAGTATTCCTTTGCCATTGTGGTGAGGAACCGGTTACTCCTAACCGTATCGGTAACAATTGTTTTTGCTTCAATATGCGGGGCGGTAGCTGCTTGTGTCGGTTGTGGGGTCGTGTCGTTGGCGGTTTCTGGATGAACCGTTTGCGACACAGCGGTATCCATAGCTTCTTCAATAGGCGTTACAGCCCCGGTGGCGCTTTGGGACTGATGGTAAACCTGCACATCGTCGGCTGAAATATTAACGCTTTTCACATTGCTTAGGTTTAGGATATCGGAAGCGAAATAACCGATGAGCAGACCGGCAATCAGGGCGGCCAATGCCGTAATCGCCAGATGCATGGAGTGGCGGCTACGTCCCTCCACTTCCACCACGCGTTCTTTTTCGATTATTTTCTCATGGGTTACGTGCGGTTCTTCTTGCTTCCCGGAGCCGGAGGCGGTGGGAGTGGGTGTCGATTCTAGGGTTTGCTGATGAACGGTTTTCTGGATTTCGGATTCAGTATTTCCCGGTATGGTTTCAGACTCAGCCCCGGTTGTCGTTTCTTCGTTTGTCGGTGTTTCTAGATGGCTGCCATGTACGGGTGCCTGGTTGGTAGGGACGGGGGGTATTCCCGGTGGCAGAATCACCTCAAGGGATTCCGTTTGGTTGATAATGGCGTCATCCTCCAACAAACCGTCGGCAGCGTCATATTGCGCTGGAACAGTGTCGGCGCTTTCGAGAAGTTCATCTGTAACGGTATCGTCGAGTTCTATCGGTTCGAACATCGAGAAGGGGGCATTGACTGCACCGGCCAATGCTGCATCGGGGGCGAATCCCACAGTCACCTCGTCGCCAAGCTCGATTTTGCGGAAGTTGCCTAAACCTTTCACGTGCAATGTCCCGGATTCAGTAAGGGCAGCTGTGACCAGTGCTGAGAATTCTGTGACGAATGCCTGTGCCAACGGTTCGTTGCAGGCGTTCAGGGCGCATAGGCGCGCTATGATTTCGGGGAGCGGGAGTGTTTTCATTTATTGCCCTCCTTAAGTTTCTTTTTCAGCATTCCGCCGGGGGTGAAACGGACTTCGATTGACGGTGGCATAAGCATGCGCCGGCCTGTGGCAAGGTCGGTTGTGATTTCCTCATCATGTTTCACCCCTTCGAATGATCCGAATCCCGGAATGGCCACGCGGTCGGAGTTGGCGCATTCTTCGCGCACGATTGTGCAGAATCCTTCGACAAGGCGCGTGGCAGTGCCGTTGTCGCATCCCGTTTTATGGGCGAGACTTGAAATAAACGTTTTGTAATCCATTGGATGGCAGCTTTATGCCCGGTCTTTTATTGGAAACCCGGAACTTTCTTATTTTGCAAAGATACGAAAAACCAACGTCTGAATCATCCCGGTATCGGATAATAATGCAAAATCCGATAGCAAATCCACGTTGTCATATGATATAAAAACAGAACATAGGCTTGACTTTTAATTCTTATGCATCCGAATGAAAAATCAAGATAACTTCCCGGATTCAATTTTATCGGTTGCTTTTTTGAGATTTGTTTTTTGCAGCCTGTTTTAAATTGCGCAGTTCGCAATCGGCTATGTCACAGCCTGAACAGCCGCCGCATCCGCAGTTTGTCGAATCTGATTTCAGATGTTGTTTGAAACGGATTGCTTTGCGTATTATAGAAAATGCCACAATTATGATGATGGCTGTTACGGCACCCCATTGGAGGCAGTCGTTTAAGGCTATGGCAGAGGTCATGAGCGGAGAGATGGTTTATGAGTCGGCTTTATTTGATTTTTGATTCCGTTTGATTTGGGCTGCAAGTTTCGCCGGTGTAAGGTCGTGGGCATATGTCTCGAAAGGGAGGCGGAGGGTGCAGCCGTTACGGAATTCGGAACATCCGTAGGCTGTTTTCCCTTTAAGGATGTGGCCTTTGCCACACTCAGGGCATACGATTTCCTCTAGCGATTTTATAGCCGGTTTACGTTTTGCAGGGGCTTTGGCGGATTTGGAAGCCTCTTTGCCTGAGGACTCCTTATCAGGGTCTTTACCTTTGGCCTTTCTTTCGGATTTTTTATCATCGTCGGCTACTTCGATTTTTTTCATTGAGTTATCCGACATTACATTTATCACAATGCCTGAAATCAATTCTTTAAGCTCTGCGATAAATTCCGTGGCACTATAGTTGCCACGTTCTATGCGGCGCAGTTTGTTTTCCCATATGCCGGTCAGTTTGGCGCTTTTCAGAAGCTCCTCGTCAATGGTCCCGATAAGGTCGATTCCTGCCTGTGTAACCATTATGTTTTTTCGTTGGCGGTAGATGTACCTGCGTTTGAAAAGGGTTTCGATTATCGCCGCACGGGTTGACGGTCGTCCTATGCCGTTTTCCTTCATTGCGTCGCGAAGTTCCTCGTCATCTACGGTTTTCCCAGCTGTTTCCATCGCGCGGAGCAGTGTTCCCTCGGTGTAATATTTTGGTGGCTGGGTTGTTTTTTTCAGAATCGAGGGGGTGTGGGGGCCGCTTTCACCTTTCGTAAAAGGAGGCAGTATTTTATCGTCAGAGTTATCATTGCCGTTGGCGTTGCCCTCTTTTTCAGTGTCGGATGCCGGTTCTTTTCCAAACACTTCACGCCACCCCGGTGAGGTTATGACTTTCCCTGTAGCTTTGAATTTTACAGAACCTGCCTCACCGAGCACCGTTGTCGACATGAATTCGCAGTCGGGATAGAATGCTGCGATGAAACGCAGTGCAATCATGTGGTAGAGCTGCCGTTCGTTGCCTTGCAGCACCGATGGCGACTGCCCTGTCGGGATAATGGCATGGTGGTCGGTCACCTTTGAATTGTCGAACACCTTTTTGCTTTTGGGAAGTTTGGAGAGGGATAGCAACGGTGCGGTAAGGGATGAGTAGGGTGTCATCTGCCCCAGGATTACAGGTATTTTGGGGTAGATGTCGTCGCTCAGGTAGGTGGTGTCGACGCGTGGATAGGTCGTAACCTTTTTTTCGTAAAGGCTTTGGATGAGCTTAAGCGATTCGTCGGCTGTCCATCCCCACCGTTTGTTGCATTCCACTTGCAACGAGGTCAGGTCGAACAGGCGGGGCGGGGCTTCTTTCCCCTTTTTCTCTGTGACGTCGGTGATGAGGAACGGCAGGTTGCGTATGGATTCAACTGAGGCAAGGGCTTTTGCTTCTTCTGTGAAGCGTCCGGCCGTGGCATTGAATGTAGCCCCTTTGTATAGAGTTTTGAGTTCCCAGAAATCTTCAGGTTTGAAATCGGCGATTTCAAAATGGCGTTGTACGAGCAGGGCGAGGGTCGGGGTCTGCACACGCCCTATCGACAGCACTTTACCCGGTTCGGAGTATTTCAATGAGTATAGCCTGGTGGCATTCATCCCCAGAATCCAGTCGCCGATTGCACGCGACAGCCCGGCATGATACAGGTTGTTGAAATCGGCAGCGGGTCGCAACTGCCTGAAACCCTCACGGATTGATTCGTCGGTGAGCGAAGAAATCCACAAGCGTTTCACGGGGCAATGTGTGTCGGCTTTCTGCATTACCCATCGTTGGATCAGTTCCCCTTCCTGCCCGGCATCGCCGCAGTTTATAACCTCGTCGGCTTCGGCTATCAGGCTTTTGATTACTTCGAACTGTCGTTCATAGCTTTCGACAGGGATGAGTTTTATCCCGAATTTCGGGGGTAGCATGGGTAACGAGCCGAGAGTCCACCGTTTCCAGTAGTCGGTATAATCGGCCGGTTCCTTAAGTGTGCAGAGATGCCCGAAAGTCCATGTCACTTTGTAGTTGTTACCTTCGTAGTATCCGTCGCGCTTTATATTCGCACCCAGGATGGAGGCTATATCGCGTGCAACGCTTGGTTTCTCTGTAACGCAGACTATCATTTGTGGTTGTGAAAATTTAAGTAAGTCATGAAAATTATTACGCATAAAGCGTATAATCGGGCTTTATATTCCCGGCCGAAGGGTGTCAGAGTGATTTCCCCTTGATAAAAAAGGCGCGTAGCGTGCTACACGGCTGATGAATGGAATGGAAAGCTTTGGAATGGTTTCGACGGGGATATGGAGTTGAAAAAGCAATCATCTACGCGATAAATTTATGACTTACCTATATATTGCAGAAATTAACGTGGGAGCAATGTTGATGGCTCCCACGTTATGTTTTATTGATGGCGGTGTGTCAAAATCTAAATTTTGACACACCGCCTTTTTTCATAAATCGGAAGTGGGTATTAGCGGCCTGTCAGTGTCCGTTACCCATCTTGTGTCTTCCCAAAAAGTTTATTGGGAGGAATGCTTATTGGCGTGCCGGGGCGGTTATATCGCCGTTGGCGGTGTGGAATATCAGCTTTGCAGTTTTAGGGAGGGTGCCGCTGAAGGGGAAGTCAACTTCTATGGTCTGCACTCCGCTGTCTTCAAATTGGAAATAGCGTTCGAAGTCTACGCCGTCGATATCCACTGCCTTTACAAGCTTCGAACCGATTACGAGGTCTATGCCGTCGATTCTTTGCGAGGTGTGTGGTATCCCTACCACGCAAAGCGATATGCGGATCCCGTCGTCGGTTTTCACTGTTTTGTCGGGGATGATGTTGATTTCCGCATCTAGTTGGTTTACCTGTGCCGATGCTTCATGAACCGATAAAGGCACGGAAGCTGCTGCGGTTAACAAGATTGCGGCGAATTTTATAGCTTTCATTTTGATTCTGTTTTGGTACCGTAAAAACTGCCTGACCGGGTCAAGCTTTCATTTAGCCGACATCGTTTGGGGAGATGTCTTTATTATTAGACAAACGATATGCCCCCAGGGTTTATTTCCTGTCGGTTTCTGATTGCTTGGCCTCATCCCACAATGCATCCATTTCGGCAAGCGTCATTTCCGGGAGCGTTTTGCCCATAGCTTTGGCACGTTGCTCTATGTGGTTGAACCGGGATATGAACTTTTTGTTGGTGTGTTCCAATGCCGTGTCGGGATGGATGCCGTAAAGCCTGGCGGCATTTATAAGTGAGAAGAACACGTCGCCCATCTCCTCCTCCATTCTTTTGCGTTGTTCTTCCGTGAGAGAGTCTTTCCCTTGGAATTTCTCCGCTTCTGACGAGAATTCGGCTATCTCCTCCTTCACTTTGGCCCACACATCGGCAGGTTGCTCCCAGTCGAACCCGGCATTTGCCGCTTTCTGTTGGATGCGGTAAGCCTTGATTAAGGCCGGCAGGGCGCCCGGCACCCCGGCAAGGATGCTGCGGTTGCCATCCTTTTCCTTGAGTTTTAGCTGTTCCCAGTTCTGTTCCACTTTGTGGGCGGTGTCGGCCTCCACTTGTCCGTAGACATGGGGGTGGCGGAATATCAGTTTGTCGGCGAGGGCGTTGGATACGTCGACAATGTCGAACGCACCTTTCTCCTCGCCGATTTTGGCGTAGAAAAATACATGAAGCAGAACATCGCCCAGTTCCTTGCGGATTTCGGCGTTATCGCCCTTGATGAGTGCGTCGCAAAGTTCAAACACCTCTTCGATGGTGTTTTCACGTAGGCTTTCATTGGTTTGCTTGGCATCCCACGGGCATTTCACCCGCAGTGTGTCGAGCACATCCATCACCCTTCCGAGGGCTTCGGTTTTTTCCGATCTACTATGTAGTGACATCTATGTGTTGATATTCTTTTGCGGTTCCGGTAATCAGGTTTTGTCAGGGAAGTCGGGACGACTTCAGTTTTTTGCGTTGTCGGCATAACGTTTCATGCCGGTCTGGAGCCATTCAACGAACTTAGTGATATTTTCGTCGTAATATGTGGGCGATACCATTGCTTTCCCGTCGTTGTCGAGGATTATATAGTACGGCTGGGAGTTTGCGGCGAATTTCGAACGCTGCAGGAAACTCCACTTTTCCCCTACGGTTTCAATGGTGAGGGGTTTGCCGTTCTCTTCCACAACCATAGGTTCGGGAAGCAGGGTCTTGTCATCAACCATAAGCTTGATAAGCACGAAGTTTTCCTTTATGATTGATGTCACAACCGGGGTATCGAACACTGCTCCTTCCATTTTGCGGCAGTTTACACACCCGTAGCCCGAGAAGTCGATAAGCACAGGGCGGTGGTTGTCGGCTGCGTAACGCATCCCTTCGTCATAATCGTCGAATTCCTCGAAATGGCCGCCTGAATAGAGGCTGAAATCCTGTGTGAACAACGGAGGGACGAATGCGCTTACCCCTTTGAGGGGTGCGCCCCATAGGCCGGGGATAAGATAGATTGCAAACGAGAAGGACGCGAGCGACATGAAGAAGCGCGGTATGCTCACATATTCGAGCGGGGAGTCATGGCTGAAGCGGATTTTACCGATCAGATATGCGCCGAGCATGGCAAAGATGATTACCCACAGGCAGATGAACACCTCACGGTCGAGGATTCCCCAGCCGTAGGCAAGGTCGGCCACGGAAAGGAACTTGAGCGAAAGTGCCAGTTCGAGGAAACCGAGTACCACTTTCACCGAATTGAGCCATCCGCCGGAGCGGGGCATTTCCTTGAGCCATGACGGGAAGATGGCGAACAGGGAGAAGGGCAGTGCCAATGCCACGGCGAAGCCGCCCATTCCCACTGCCGGGCCTACGAAGTTGCCCATAGTGGCTGCCTCAACCAAAAGTGTGCCGATAATCGGGCCGGTGCATGAGAATGATACGAGTGCCAAGGTAAAGGCCATGAAGAAAATGCTGATTAGGCCGGTTGCGCGTTCGGCTTTGGCATCAACCGAATTCGACCATTTTGAAGGTAAGGTGATGTCGAATCCGCCGAAGAATGAAATGGCAAATACCAACAGCAACAGGAAGAAGGCGATGTTGAACCAGGCGTTGGTCGACAACTCGTTGAGCTTTCCTGCCCCGAATATGGCTGTGATGGCCAACCCGAGCGAGAGGTAGATAACGATGATGCTGATGCCATAAATAACGGCATCGGCTACCGATTTGCGCCTGTTGCCGCTCTTTTTCAGGAAGAAGCTGACAGTCATCGGAATCATGGGCCATACACATGGTGTCAGCAATGCGATAAGTCCGCCACCAAATCCCCAAAGGAATATGACCCAAAGGGAACTGTCTTCTGTCGAAGTGCCGGGGAGGTCGGATGTTTCGATATCTACGGGTGCCCACCAGCCGTTATCGGAGCTGGTTGCAACCGCTGCGGGGCGGTTGTTGGCTGTTGCCGGGGTTTCTTCAACCTTAGGCTCTTCGGCTGCTACAACGGTGCCGGTACCGATTGTTACTTCAAACGGCACTTTCTGAGGGCTGATGCATGTCTGCTCGTTGCATCCCTGGAAGAAAATAGTGCCTGTGATTTCGTGGGCATTGCCATCGGAAATCTTTACTTTCTGTGTGAAAGCCACGTCGGTATCCCACCATGAGAGGTTGAGAGAGAAAACCGGGTCGAATTTCTCGATAGGTGCGCGCTCCGGTGTGATGCCACCTTCCGGTGTCACACCTTCCGGGTACTCTACTTTTATGGAAGTGGCATTCGGGCCGTCGTCAGGCAGGTCGAACCCGTAAAGATGCCATCCGTGTTCCACTGCTGCCGAGAATTTTATGACAGCACTTTCGGCAGAGTTGTCCTCTACCGACACGTTCCATGTAATAGGTGAAAGCTTTTGGGCGCATACCGTAAGTGCGCCCAGCATAACCGTGAGAATAAATGCAAGTTTCCTCATCATTTCTTGGGGAGGATTTTAAGGGTGAATTCTTTTGTTTTTGGAGGAAGGCAGTTTTGGTCGTTGCATCCCATGTATGTGACCGAGCATTTTATGGTCTTGGTGTCGGTGGCGTTTTTGTCGAGCTTGAACTGCTGCGTGAACACAACTTTACCTTCCCAAAATTCCACTTCGGCATTAAACATGCTGTCGAGTTTGCGCACAGGGGCTTTGTCGGCTTTGGTTTTGCCTGAAAGCGTCAGCCCTTTTGCCGGGCTGTATTTGAATTCCGTCGGGCGGGGGCCGTCGTCAGGTGTTTCCAATCCGTAGATATGCCATCCTGGTTCTATATTGGCAGTGAGTTGTATCACCCCTTGGCCGTTGCCGGTCATGCGGGCTGTACCACGCCATGAAATCGGGGCTTTGGCTTCCTTTGTCTGGGCCGCCAATTGGGCCGCTGCAGTGAAACTTCCTGTTATCCCTCCTGCAAGAGATGTTAAAAGCAAGATGCAAAAGATAATGTGTCTCATGTTTTTTGAGTTAGGTTGGTTAGGTGGTTGCCGGAACATCTGTTTGTAGAAATTCAGGCAAGCTGATAGGTCTGCAAAGTTATAAAAAAAATCCTGTAACAAGCATGTTTTATAACATATGGGCCGCAAACGTTATATATGGAAGATGCTGCATTATAATTTGGTTTGATAACGCCAGATATGGTAATAAATTATATCTCAATGACATGGGGCTGATGGATGGTTTATAATGATTATTCAACTGATGCTTAAACACGGTGCTTTTAAGCGTTTAGGCGTGAAAATGTTGATAATTCAAAAAAATTGCGTAAATTCGCAAAGAGATTTCAATAGTTGTCCTGCCATGGTCATGTATGCCGGTAATTATGTCGCCGAGACTTCCGGCCCGGTATTTGACCGACACGGCTGTTGGAATTGTTTAATGAAAAGACGAACTACTCCCAAACCATTTAATATATTTCGGTTATGGAAAACAAGAAGCTCAAAATTAGAGACTTGACACTTCGTGACGGCCAGCAGTCGCTGTTCGCCACCCGTATGAAACAGCAGGATATAGATCCGTTGCTTCCTTTATATAAGGATGCCGGATTCTACATCATGGAAGTGTGGGGCGGTGCTGTTCCCGACTCCGTGATGCGTTATCTTGACGAATCCCCATGGGTTCGCCTGCGCACTATCAGCGAGGCTATCGGTGGCAAATCGTTATTGTCGGCACTTTCGCGTGGCCGCAACCTGTTCGGTTACGTGCCTTATCCCGATTCTGTTCTCGAAGGATTCTACAAGGAGGCTATCAAGAACGGCCTTAACGTTATGCGTATTTTCGATGCCCTTAACGACATCGACAATGTGAAGGAATCAATCCGCCTGATCAACCAGCTGGGCGGGATTGCCGATGCTGCCGTATGCTACACCGTTGACCCCAAGGATGCTGTTGAAAACGAGGCTCCCAAGAAGAAAGGGTTCCTTTCATCGTTATTCGGCAAAAAAGAAGAGGCTCCTGTAAGCAAAAAAATATTCACCGACGAATACTTTGTGGAAAAAGCTGTCGAGATGGAGCGTCTCGGCGCCAAGATTATAACCCTTAAAGACATGGCCGGTCTGGTTAACCCGCTCCGTGCCGCCTCTATTATAGGGAAGCTGAAACAGGCCGTAAAAGTGCCGGTTGACTTCCACACCCACTGCACCCCCGGTTATGGCCTGGCTTCGTCACTTATGGCCATCCTCAACGGGGTCGACATCCTCGACACAAATATATGGTGGTTTGGTGAAGGCTCTGCCGCTCCCGCCATCGAGCTTGTATATGTGTTCTGCAAAAAACTCGGAATCGAGGTTGATGTCAATATGCAGAAAGTCGGAGAAATCCGCGAGCGCCTGGAAGGTATCCGTCGCAATCTTGCCGATTTCGACCTTAACAAAGACAAGTTCCCCAAACGTTTCAACCCGTTGGCCGATGTGCTGCCCGCCGAAATCGACAATCTGTTCGATAAGGCTATCGCTGCCGCCAAGGCTGGCGACGAGGATGCACTGCTCGAAAACTGCCACGCAATCGAAGCTTACTTCGGTTTCCCAAAACCGAACCTCCTCGTTAAAGACGCGGAAGTTCCGGGCGGTATGTACTCCAACATGGTGGCACAGCTCAAGGCCCTCAACTCGTCGGATTTGCTCGACGATGCGATGAAGCTTATCCCCAAAGTGCGTCGTGATGCAGGTTTGGTGCCGTTGGTAACTCCGACCAGCCAGATTGTGGGTGCACAGGCTGTGAACCTTGCTATCGACCGCAAGAAAGGAAATCCCGATTACACCAATACCTCCAACCAGTTCATTTCGCTTGTCAAAGGTGAGTACGGGCATACCCCTGCCCCCATTGACCCTGCATTCCGTCAGCAGATTACAGGCGATGCGGTTGAACATCCCTACGACGTTTCGAAATACCGCAAGCCTGAAATCCCGGTGGTTCCCGAACTAGGCGGCGTGAAACTTGCAACCAACACAGAGGAAGAGTTGCTCATGGAGTTGCTCCCGAATGTAGCCAACAAGTTCCTGCGCAACCGTCGTGAGGAGGAATATGCAGCCAAACAACCCAAGGATGCTCCTAAAGCAGCGGCCGAAGTCAAGGTTGAGGAAACTGTTACCGACGACGAGCCTATCACCGGCGATGTGTTCCGCGCACCGATGGGAGGCCGCATCATAGAAGTGAATGTAAAGGCTGGCGACAAGGTTAAGAAGGGCCAGGTAATGATGGTTTATGAGGCAATGAAGATGGAGAACGACCTCGAAGCTGACCGCGACCGTGTTGTTAAACGTGTTTTTGTCGCCACTGATGATGTTGTCGGCACTGACGCACCCCTTATTGAATTTGAATAACCCCTAAGGTTTATATCGTAGCAAACACCCCTGAATGCCGGATTTGGCACTCAGGGGTGTTTCATATGCTGACATTATAGTACAATTGTGTGTCAAAACTGCTTATAGAGCAGGCATTTTGTTAGCATAAATGAGATGGATTTAACATTAAGCAGATTATAGAACCAGTTCTGTGACCTGCTTGATATTCCATTTATGGATTGTATGGTGGGTATAGGCAAAAAAAATTGATTGTCTCCCGACAACCAATCTTAGTTAACCTTAAATCTAATACCATGAAAAACACGTTGCAAAGATATGGGGTTTTTGTAGCATGCGCAAGAGTATTATGCAATAATTGATGAATATTTAACAAAAATTTGCACTATTTGCTCTAAAATCAGTGCGTTTCGGAGCATGATGGGCGATTTTGCAGCTTTATCTAATCATTCTGATAATATGTTTTCACGGTGGAAGGCTTTTGGACGCTGAAGCCTGTTTGCAGTTGTTAACCTTTTGTCGAGATAGGTTCGTGATTGTCATACCCGGAATCTGTTGCTATATCTTTGTCTTTGGAGATATAGGCGGTTCGTGGTTCGGCGGCAATAGAATTGGTGACGCAGTTGATGGCAACAGGTGTGAACAATGGTTGGCAATCCTGATAGTCCATCGGGATATAATCAGGTGAGGATGCCGACGAAAATCCGGCAAGATATTCAAGAATAACACGGATACAGTTCCCCGGATAACGCTTGATGTCACTTTCCCAAAAACGGAACACCTTCCATCCCTCAGATGTAAGCTGTTCGTTTACAGTGATATCACGTGCTATGTTACGCTCGATTTTTGCAATCCAGAAATCACGGTTGTTCTTGATGGTCGGCTTTTTACGTGGCCAGTCGCGTCCGTGCCAAAATTCGCCGTCGACGAAAATAGCCATACGGTATTTTCGGATACAGAAGTCAGGAGTTCCCGGCACTCCTTTGGGATGTTTTCTGTATCGTATTCCGGCACTCCACATCAAACGCCCGAATGCAATTTCGGGTTTGGTGCCCTTTCCTTTGTTGGATTGCATGCAGCGTCGGCGCTGTTCTGGTGTCAGTACATCCATAATCGGGTTGATATTTGCTGGGTATGCTTATTAAAAAAACGTGTAATGATATGGATTAGATATGCCTTTGACAAAAAAACATGTGGCGCCGGTGGAATATGTGAGGTTTGAACAAACATGTGATATGGACGTTCTAGAAGCATAGGCCGATACCACCTTCTTGGAATCATTTTTACGAATCCTATTAATTGCCAGATATGCATAAACAAAGACTTACCGCTGAAAACGGCAGGCCGATTGCCGATAATCAAAACATCCAGACAGCCGGGGTTCGCGGGCCGGTTTTGCTCCAGGATCCATGGTACACTGAAAAGATTGCACACTTCGACCGCGAGGTTATCCCGGAAAGGCGCATGCATGCCAAAGGTTCGGGCGCATTCGGCATCTTTACCGTGACAAACGATATTACGGAATTCACCCGCGCTTCCATATTTTCCGAAGTCGGGAAGAAAACAGAATGCCTTGTGCGGTTTTCGACGGTGGCCGGAGAGCGTGGGGCGGCAGATGCGGAAAGGGATATACGTGGGTTTGCCATGAGGTTTTATACCGACGAGGGAAATTGGGACCTCGTAGGTAACAATACCCCTGTGTTCTTTTTGCGTGACCCTCTTAAATTCCCTGATTTGAATCACGCAATCAAGCGCGACCCGCGCACGGGTATGCGCAGCCCTACCAACAATTGGGATTTTTGGACTCTGCTTCCTGAAGCGCTCCATCAGGTCACCATTACGATGTCGCCTAGAGGCATCCCTGCATCATTCCGCCATATGCACGGTTTCGGAAGCCATACATATAGTTTCTATAATAAGGATAACAAACGCACATGGGTCAAATTCCATCTGCGGACTTTGCAGGGAATCAAGAACCTGACCGACGAGGAAGCTGAAAAAGTCATTGCCAAAGACCGTGAGTCGAACCAGCGTGATTTGTTTGAAGCCATAGAGCGTGGTGATTATCCACGTTGGCTGATGCAGGTTCAGCTGATGACCGAGGAGGAGGCTGAAAAATATCACATCAACCCATTCGATTTGACGAAGGTGTGGTATCATAAAGACTTCCCGCTGCGCGATGTGGGAATCCTGGAACTTAACCGTAATCCTGAAAACTTCTTTGCCGAAATCGAGCAGGCTGCATTCAACCCTATGAATATAGTGGAAGGGATAGGTTTCTCTCCTGATAAAATGCTTCAGGGACGTTTGTTCTCGTATGGTGACGCACAGCGCTACCGTCTCGGGGTCAATAATAACCTTATCCCCGTGAACAGGCCGAGATGCCCGTTCCATTCCTATCACCGGGATGGCAAGATGCGCACCGATGGCAATTATGGTGGTGTACTGTCATATGAACCCAACAGTTTCGGTGAGTGGGAGGATTCGCCCGAACTGAAGGAGCCGCCTTTGGAGTTGCATGGGGCAGCCTATAGTTACAATGAGCGTGAATATGACGATGATTATTACACGCAGCCGGGTAAACTATGGCGTCTGATGCCCCCGGAAGAACAGACCGTTACATGTGAGAACACGGCCAGGGCTATGGAAGGTGTCCCTCTGTTTATAAAGCAGCGTCATGTCAGGGCATGCCACAATGCCGACCCCGGTTATGGTTTGAAGTTGGCAGAGGCTCTCGGCATCAGCCTTGAAGAAGCCCTTGTTGCCGAAGACCCCGCCCATCCCGAATGGGACAAGCGGAAACTGGGATAAGCTGAATGAGGCATAACAACCGAATGTGGCGGCATGGTGGA
>LUJQ01000025.1:14551-31004 GCA_001689485.1 Bacteroidales bacterium M6
TCCACCATGCCGCCACATTCGGTTGTTATCATCAAGTGATGGGATGCTTTTTATTTTTGAGATGCCTGACCCAGATATAATAGCCGGTCAGGGGCAAGCTTGCGCCAATCAATGCGCCTAGAAACCATAGAATACGGGTAGTCATGCCACCGAGATTTCCGGTATGTATTGAGTATATCCATCCTCGGAGCTTGTCGGCATCGGCAGTGCCAGCATATTTTATGACATTGGAAATTTTGCCTGAATGCCTGTCGATTTCATAACGGTCGGCAGCCCGTGTGTTACCGTTGACACCGAGTGTTACGCTGGCTTCATCCCGACCGATTGTTATCCGGTCGGCACAAGGGTTTTGCCGGGCCAGTTCGTTGTAAACTTGCTGCCATCGGCAGAACTCCGAATCTCGTTGTATTTTCTCTTGAATTGTCCTGTGGCCGGGTTTGATGCTGTGCCGGTTTCCTCCATGTTGGCCACTGTAGCTGCTTGCGTTTCGGGATATTCCCGTTTTTTCATGCTTCGTTCCGGCATGGGGATTCGCAGAAGAATATTCGACACCGCAGACTTTATAGAATGCGCTTCGGTACCAGCCGAATGACCATGTGAGTCCCGTTAGCGACATTGCCAATAAAACTATCAATGCATACATGCCTCCTGCCACATGCAGTCCTTTCCACAATCCCTTCCAACCATTTTTGAAGGGAACTGTAA
This sequence comes from Bacteroidales bacterium M6, assembly GCA_001689485.1. Lineage (GTDB taxonomy): Bacteria > Bacteroidota > Bacteroidia > Bacteroidales > Muribaculaceae > UBA7173. The sequence goes on from LUJQ01000025.1 coordinate 15,257, forward strand.
GGTTGCGCCTCAAATTTTTCCTGGCTCTCGGCCACCATATTGCTACCCCTGTCAACAATGCTATAACGAATACCAACGTGGATATTCCAACAAGCATTTTGCCGGTTTTTATGCCGTTACCGTGAGGATTCGCGTTGTCAAGCAGCCATCGGTGCATTTTGAACATCGTGGAAAAGAATGCAATCCTTTCTGACTTCCCGGTAATCCTCCCTGAATACTGGTCTATGAATATTGAAGCCCGGCGAGGCTTCGAAAGATTTACCTGGTAAGTGCGATCCTTATCATTAAAGACCGTCACCCCGGTTATGGAAACCGAATCAGGCAGGGTTGCCTTCACTGTTTCCATGAGCCGTCCCATTTCTATAGGATCGGTTTGCCGTGAGGAGACGTAGTACACATCGCTGAATTTGGATTTATAATCCCCAAACCTCCCTCCCGGTTGTAGGAGGGGGATACACACAAAAGAAGGTGCTTCATGATAGAAACACCCTCTCTGAAATATGCTCCAGACATATTATTTCAACTCGATTTCTTCGGGATTCACAATGCCATGAAGTATGGCGAATATGGTAAGGGCCGCTGTGGAATGTATGTTAAGTTTGGCACTTATGTTTTTACGATAAGTGGTTATGGTATGGAACGACAGGCATAGTTTGTCGGCAATCTCCTTATTCGGGAGGCCGTGTGCCACCAGGCGGATTATCTCTTTTTCCCGCTGGCTTAGCGACTGGTTGTTGGCATCGTTATTAGCCGGGCCTTTGTTCTTTTTTATGGCATAGGTTTTCTTTTCCAATGCTTCTACAACCGGTACGAGGATTATGTTCTCGATTTCACAATGAGAAACCAGGTCTTCACCGCAGGCCGCGATGTTGAACAATGCCCGGTTAAGCATCCTTGTATTTGGTATTGAATAATGTTGCAGGAATATGTCTTTAAGCTCGTTAAGCTTGGTTACCACTGACTCGTGTTTTGAAGCAAAGTCTGATATTTTGAAATTTTCATTGGTGTCTCCTCTGAGAAGGCTTTCTATATAGGGAAATACGACATTGTTCTCATACTCCATGTGGCTGTGCACCTCGTCGGCATATTCGTCGAAAAAACTGATTATGCGCACTGCAACATCGTCAAGTCTCTGCTGATGCACTGCGCTGACAAGGGTTTCGCGGATGTCGGGCAACCTGAAGTCAAGGATATATGAATGAGCCTCCCTGAGGTAGGATAACATGGTGGAAAGTTCTATATCGTTTATCGAAAACCGTTTGCCGCTGATCAGGTCTGCGATAGCAAGAAAGGTTGGGCAGTCGATATCATGCTCTTCACAAATTTCGCACACGGTTTTGTCACCGAAACCGAATGGGACATGGAAGCGGTTGAGTACGAGTAGTAATTGATTGTTATCCTCAACTAAATCACGTACTTTGTCGGTTGCCAGGTATTGTATTGATGATTTTATCATAATGCCGACTGTTGTGAACGTCACCGCAAATATACTCCAAAAATACCATTCCGGCCATACCTAAAAGTAGGATACTCGCTGGATACCCTATTTGGGTGCCTATAGTTTTCTTGCGTCCGGATTACTGCGGTTGCTATTTATAGGTGAAGTCGATTTGGGGAGCGGTTTGCTCGAAATCGGGCATACATTGGCCGGTAACGGAGCCTATGTAGGTGGGGTCTGAGATGTAGAAGCGGGTGCCTGAGTGGGTGTATGATGTGCCGTCGACGGGCACTGAGAGGGAGACCGAGGCGCTTTCGTGGCCGGGGTAGCATATCAGCTGGTTGGGGATGCCGAGCACTTCCCAAAGCAGGTAGGTGTAGAATATGGCACGGTCTTCGCAGTCGTTTTTGGGATAGAAAAGGGTCTCTTCAAGGAAATATGGCTTTTCAAAACCGTGGAAATCCTCGTCAGTGGCATATTCGAAGCCTTTTTGTACGAATTGCAGAAGCGTGTTGACTGCGGCCTTTTCATCTTTCCCTGACAGTTGTGTCTTGAGTTGGGCAACAATTTGTTTGCGAACGTCGGGGAAGATTGTAGAGCGTGCGAAATCGGCTGTAGGCATCTGCGGGTAGCGGTAGAGCAGCGGCATCACGGATTGGTTAAGGTCGCCTTCTATCGTGATGTCGCCGAAGGTTATATTATAGTGATAAGGTTTTGACGGTAGTTGCAGATGTGTGATGATAAGGTCGAGCGGACGGCCTGCATCGGCATCCGAAGGGAGGGCACAGGTGCTGATGCGGAGGTTGTCGGGGCGTGTGAGGTCAATGTTGTCATCGGCGAATATGAAGTATTTCTTTCCGTCGATGTTGAGGTACGGACGTGCGTAAACCATCTGGTTGAATGGGATGAGGAGCATGGCTGCACCGCTTTGGTTGGTGCCGAGGCGCACATCATAGCCCATGTTGGCCATTATGAAGTGAACAAGCGATTTGCGGCTGGAGGAATGAGCCTGGGGGAAACGGGCGTCGGCATAGGCATTTACGGCCATGTAGGTCAGATAGTCGTTAAGCCCGTGCTTCTGTGCGAGTTTTTGAAATTCGGGAATCAGGGTAGTGGCGAGTTGGGTTTGTGCCAGTGTGCGCCAATGTGCGCCGAATTCCTGTTTGTTTGAAAGGCGCCGGGATATGTTGTAGTCGATATGTGGGACTTCGAAAGGTATGTCGGCCAGGCTGAACCGGTCGGCCGATGTTGCAGCCGGTGACTGGTTAACTGGTTTCTCCTCGCTTTTTGGTGCGGGTGACTGTTTCGGCGTCGGAGTGGTTGCGGTAACCGGCGCCGGAAGTGTAGGGGCTGTGTTTATCACCGGTGGCTCGGTGGTACCTACGGCTGGTGCGGTGCGAGGCTTCGGCACAGGGTTGCTTTTTTCCCCTTTGATTTGGTCGAAGTCTTCCCAGGCACCTTCCAGGAATTTGTCGTAGTTTTCGAGTACCGATGAGCGGAAATCGTTGAAATCACTTAGGACTTTTTTGCGGAAATCGGCAAACGATTCGGATTGTGCCGCTATGGAGGGGCACACACAGGCCGCTAAAACGGCAAAAGCAAGCAGTCGACCGGTAGTGTTCATGGGTTTATAGACGTAAGAGTCGTAAGAAGTCGGGAAATAAATGGGAGAGGGGAGATGAGTAATCGTTAGGATGGGATGGCCTTTGTCTGAAACTATTGTAGACAATTTCCAGATAAGATCCTAGTGAGGGCTGGATTACCCTTTTATTCGGTTTATTCGGCGAATCCTTCGCGCACGAACGATGAGATTTTGTCGGCATGGCGCTGGGCGGCCTCGCTCTCCTTCATTGCATCTTCAAGTGCACGGATACGGGCTTTTGATGCCGCGCTTTCGCTTACGATGAAGAATGTCTGCATTTCGGATGTGCCGTCACCTTTGTCGCGGATTATGGAATAGGATTCCTCCATTTCGCCTTTGATCTCTTTTTCGACAAGGCGTTCATAGGCCGCGAAGAAATGGTCGAATTCGGCTACGGCGTCAGTCCCGTCGCCCGACATATCGGCGATTACGCGCCCTTTAAGGGTGCTGCCCGCCTGTTGCGAATAGGTGAGGCATGCGTCGTTGATTGCCATTTGGTGGCCGATGCTTTTCGATTTGAATTTTGAAGCCACGCCTGCAATCTCGCGGCCGTCGTCGCCCAGATTCTGAAGCTTGTCGTAGTGGGTCAGGAGGGCTACTTCAAGAGAGCGTGACGAGCCGAAAAGTTTCCAGCCCTCTTTTTTGTATTCCTTCATCTTTTCTTTCTTCTCTTTCTTGAGGGCTTTCTGCAACTCTTTGTTCACTGCACTGTCGGCCTGTATTGCGGGAAACGTCAATACACAAGCCATTAACAACATAATCAGTTTTTTCATAATGTGTTGGTTTTAGGTTATAAATTGTAAGTTTTAAGTTATAAGAGGAGATGCCTCGGTTGTTGGAATATAAGTGGGATCAAGTTCGTTGATTCTGGATTTTTATGGCCTTATTTAGATGTGGGAATCAGCTTTTTATCTGGAGATTGATGATTTTCACACCCATTTTGGGATCGATTTTCCTGCATTTCGCGAGCCATCGGTTGAAGTTGTCGAAACTCAGTTGCCGGGGCGTCAGGTCATCGGTATAGGTATCGACGGCGCGTGAGAATTTGTTTGGGGAGAACACCACATATATGCGGTTATATTCGCGAGGAAGGCCGGTTGTGAGCATCAGCTCGTCAACGTCGCCGTGCGATTGGTCAGCTTTTTCAAGGTCGAAAAACACGTATTCCTTTCCACGCTTTATCTTTACCTCGCCAGCCGTGTCGGATAGGTAGGGGAGGAGGGAATATGTAGTTCGGTCTTCGCCGACGAGGAACACCGCCAGGAAGCCGTCGACAGGCGCTTTCATCAGGAGCTTCAATGCATCGCCGTTTTTAAACGAGGTGTCGGCGAAACGGGCTTCGTTGCCGTTGCGCAGCACCAGTGCCTGGAAGTCGGTTGTTTCGTTTGACAGTTCGCGTGCACGGCCTTTTACGATGCATCTAACCACGAAGTTCCCGTCATTGTCGAGTGAGTAATCAAACTGCGGCTCACCGTCGTCGGCAATCCATTCCCCTTTCACTTCGGTGGCGCTCAGTGCGGAGAAATAGGTCGACTCCCCGTCGTTGTCGACGAGGTCGTGTTGCACGATGTCCTGTGAGATTATTGTGCCGAAGGCCGAACGGATTGCCTCCAGGCGTGCCCCTTCCAGGGCGAGGCGTCGACACTCGTCGCGCGAGTGCGAGCCGTCGCCATAGAAGGTGTATTCCCCCGTGACATTCTTTTCGGTCAGGGCGGTTGCCGTGAGGGGGAGTAATGCTGCCGTCAGGGCGGTTATCAGATTCCGTAGTTTCATAACGGTTAGGGGCGGAGTTTCTTTTTCAAATAGTTCTTGGTCATGGTGCCGGAGGTGGTCACCGACGGGGTCTGTGGCTTTTTGTTGACAAGGTTCGATTGAATTTTCACCTTTTCAATCACATAGTCGCTGAGTTCCTTAAGGGTTGCGTTGCCTTTTGACTCCTGGAGTTTTTTCAGCAGGAAATAGGTGAACATGCCATGGTTTTTCTCGGCGTAGGGCAGTGCGGTTTCCTTATCGGATGCCGCGCTGAGCACGAACATATTTCCGGCCGGGGCGACGGTCTTTGGCTTTATGGCCACACCGCGTGCCGCCATCAGCATCCCCCCGTCGCGTTGTGCGCCGCTGAAACATGCATCGAGAAACACCATTACCGACGAGGCTTTAAGCTCGGAAAGTTCCTTATACAGGCGGCTCAGCGGGTAGCAGCTTTCGGTAATCATTCCGTCGGCATCGACAGGGAGCAGGAATGCGTCGTGTGTTGCCTCGTCGGGCATACCGTGCCCGGCATAGTAGAATATAACGTCGGACTCTTGGCCCAGGGCGTCGACAGTGTGCCGAAGGTCGGCTATAGAGCGCAGCATCGAACCGAGTGTGGCATTGGTGTAATGGCGTATGTTCTGCGCCGGTATCCCCAGGGTCTTTTCGCAGTAAAGATGGAATGCTTCGCCGTCGTTGATTGCTGATTTTACACGCGACACATTCGCGTAATCCTCGTTTGCGATTATGACCGCTACGGTGTTGTCGGCACGTTTGCCTGTTTCCGGGATATTGGTGTCGACATCCGATTTCAGAGTGATTCTGACCTCTTTGCCACTTGTTGCCGGTGTGTTGTCGGCCATGTCGCCGTTGGCTTTACGCAGGATTGCCTCGAAGTCGATATCTACGCGGGTGTTGGCATAGGTGATTTCGTCGGTCACATTGAACGTGTAGGTCTTGTTTGCCGGTGTTACGAATGTTATTGACGAAAGTTGCACACGGTCATCCTTGATGTAATATTTCGGCGCCTTGAAGCGGACGTTGTCCCAGTTTGCACGGAAAAGCTCGGCCTCGTTGTTCTTCAAAGGCACGTTGAGCAGGATAGGGCCGTAGGACGATTCGATTTTATAGACTTCGTTGTTTGCGTCGTAAGGCTGGAGTTTGAGGTCGTTTATGCGTAGTTTGTGGCTGTATTGTTCGAGATAATCCCGGCTGGCCTGTTCGTTGAGCCGTTCATATTCGGCTATTATGGTGCGGTCGTTGACGCGCTGCTGGTAGTCGGTCAGTTTTTCGAATTCGCCCCGGCGGGTCCAGTTGGCGAGATTATCCTCGATGAATGGCTTTGCGAACTGCGAGTAGGTGGGGGTATCCTCGGTGGCGAGCGCCGTGTTGCCTGCCATTTCGTAGTTGCGTCCACCTTTCTCGTTATAGCTGAAAGTCGGCGGCATATACATTTCGGCAAGGGGGTCTTCGCCCAATGCCTGTAGGCGCGTGTTCACCTCCTTGAACATGTCTTTGTTGTCAAGGAACAGGTGGCTTACGGCCAATGCTTTGAGATATTTTACGGCAGTGGGGTCCGACGCTGTGACTTGTGAAAGTTTCATCACTGCATCAGAGAAGTAGTTTTTGGCCTGGCGGCGATACTTCTTCTCGGTTTTCTCATCCGTTTCCCCTACAGCCATGTTTGAGTAGTTCGAGGCGATGTTGTAGTAGCACAGTGCGATATGTTTGTTGACCGAGAGATTGTCGGGATGCATCACGTCGAGGCGGTTGAAAATGTCGAGCGCTTTCTGGTATTCGCCGCTGTCCTCGTAAAGTTTCCCCTGTATATTGAGCAGGGTTTCGTCGTCTGGTCTTATGGCAAGTGCCTGGACGAGAAAATCCTGCATATATTCGGCCATCCCCCCGTCGATACATGCCTGTATGGCGAGCTGGAGCATGGCAAAATTTTGCGGGAACTGCTTTACCCCCTCGTTAAGGGTTGTAACAGCCAGTTGGTATTTGCCTGAGTTGAGGCATGCCTGCCCCATGAAGATATATATTTGTTCGCGGTAGCGCGGGTCGCCTGTCGAGAAATATTCTTTGAAATATTTTATTGCACCCTCATAGTCTTTTTCGTTGTAGGCTCCTGAAGCCGCGCAATAAATCAGCGAAGGGTAATAAGCTTCGTTGACCGGGAGTTTGTCATCGGCAAATGCGTCCATGGTCTTGATGTCGACAAATGCTCTTGCGAATTTCACCATTTCAGCCGAGTTGTTTTTGCCCGAATAATGAAAGGCTCCTTCTTCAAGATAGCGGTGCATATCGCGCAAAATCCCTTTCACGCGGTTATACTCGGGCATCCCCGGTTCGAGCATCCCGAGTGCATCGGAGCTGTTGATGAAACATCTGTAAACTTCGGGGAAATAGGTTTCCTCCGGTTCTCCCTGGGCACGCAGTCCGCGCACTTTTTCGTAGTCGCTCACGGCAAGGTTGAACGCTTCCGTGCGTCGCACCATCAGCAGGCTGTCGGCGTTTTCCGCCATTGCTGCGGAATCGGCGGTTGCGGGGTCAGCCGGGTTAAGGTCGGAAAGTGTGGGCAAGTCCAGTGGCATTTCCATGGCAGGCATTCCCGACGGGTTTGAATCGTCGGCTGTCATGGTCAGGTTGAAGAGTGCCGTTAACGCGGCAAAGGATAGGAACAGCAGGTGTGAGATATGCTTTTTCATATTTCAAATTGTGCGTAGGGGTAGTTAGCGTGTTGTAGTGATGTTGCTTTGGGAGAGATATGTGAATTTTTGTTGTTCTTGGTTGTTGATGTGTTTGTTTTTGTGGTGCGGTGTGCCAAAACGCGCGGATTTGACACACCGCATTGACTTTTAAAGGGATGGCAAGGAAGTTGCCTGCCGTCCGTAGCGATTGGGGATATATGTCAGAATGCGTCGACGAAGGTGAATTCGGCGGTGATGCGTCGGAATTCCCCGCCCTTATCCTCACTTACCGACACATGGTGCGAATATTCGGTATTCATATCCTTGATTGCCGCGATGTTATTGTTAAGGAAATCCTTCACGGCGCAGGCGCGTATGAATGCCAGCTGTTCGTTTTCCTTGATGCCGGTTTTCGGGGTTACGGTCATACCTGTCAGGCGTCCGTTCTGATAGACAGGTTCGTCGATGAATTCCCCGTAAACGCCGTCATAGGGGATTCCGTGGATTATGGGTGAGCCATCGGCGGTTCCTGAGAGTTTCACGATTAGTTTTTTGCCTGGTTTGAAATATTGGGCGAAGTCGCCTTCGAAGGCTTCCTTGACGATACGCAGCATTGCGCTTGCAGCCCCCGATTCCGAGATGCGGTATTTGCCCGGGGCGAAATCTTCCACTGTCGAAAATTCCGGCTCCACTTCATATGTGAAGTTGACGAGGTAGTTGAGTATGCGGTCGCCGTTGGCGTCGTAATCAGGCTCTACACGTGAATCGACTGTGATACGGGTATGGTCGGAGAGCACGTTGCTCTGTTTTGCCTCGGCCATGATTTTTTCCCGGAGTTCCTGCAGGCGTAGTTCCTCCATCTGTTGTTGCTGTATGATTTCGAGCGACACCACGTTGTCGTCGGATGTCATGTAATTCAGGTTTACACGGTCGAGGTTGCTGAAAATGTAGGTTTTACCGTCGGCTTTGTTATAGACTTCGGCATAGATTAGCTCGAAATGGTCGTTGGGTAGCACGCCGTACTTTGCGTTGTCGAAACGTAGGTTCTCTGCGTTGTTGAACGAACCGAGGTCGGTTTCAGGCACGGTGAGGAAGATAGTCGGCATGTTGTCGAATGCCACGGCCAGCACACCGTTGGAGCGGTCATAGTTGCCGAGCGACACGGTTGCCATGTTTACGAGGTCGTTGGCAAACGAGGTAGAGATTTCAGCTTCGAAAAGTTTGCGCTGGGCGTCGCGGGTTTGGTCGTTGACACGGTTCTGGTATTGTTCGAGTGTTTCACCAGGCAGCATCTTCATCCACTCGGTCATGCGTTCGTTGAGCTGTTCGTTTATGAGCTTGCCGTAGTAAGGGGCAAGTTTGGTCATACGTTTCACGTGCATGGCATTGTCGGTGTTGTAAGCCAGAAGGGTGTTATAGCGTGAGTCGGAAATGAAGGCGAGTTCGCTCATTCCGCCGTTGTCAACGGTTATGGTTTCTTTGTCGTCGGAATCGAGAAGGTTATAGATGGTGATGCTGGTGGGTGAGGTGGCCACAGCCATATATTTGCCGTCGAAATTATAGGCAATCGATAGTCCGCTTCCGGCATCGTCGATGGTTTTCTTTGTAAGGAATGTGCGCGTGTCGTAGATGTTTATCACGCCGTCGTCGGTCACAACGGCAAATTCGTCGTTATCGTTTGAGAATGCCATATCGTTGACCTTGGCATCGAAATTCCACCCTTTGCGTTCGTTCTGCCCTTCGTAGTTGTAGACGTTGACCCGGTGGCCGTCGGTTATTGCCAGATAATATCCGTTGGAACTGATTCGGATATCGGTCGGGGTGTAAGGCAGTTTGAACTGGCTAAGGCGGGTGAATGCCCTGGGGTCGTAGGTTTTGGCAGTGCTGTCGGCGGAGCAGACCACAAGGTTTCGGGCGTCGGCAGTATAGGCCATGGTGGTTGGCACCCCATCCTTCTTGTTGTTGAATTTGTGGAGCTGGTTATCAATATCGTTTGTTCCGAACACCGCCAGTACCGGGGCTTTTTTATCATCTGAAAGCACTATCAGGCTCATCCCTGTCGGGTTAATCCTTACGTCGCGGATCTGTTTTCCGCACTCCAGGAGTTTGTCGCCGCGCAGGGTGGAAACGCTGTTGCCTGCGAAGTCGTAAACCAGGCAGTCGTTTGTCGCGATACCTGACGGGGTGACGGGGCGTGTGTAGTTGTAGTCGGTGCGTTGCGCCACGGCATGCGAAAAGCAGAATGCCATTGCGGAAGCTGCAACCACACCTTGTGTGCAAAAATGTGTCAGATTCATGGAAATGTTGATATGTAATGGTTTGTGTTATCGATTAAAACGAAAGGGGGATGTTGCCGCGCTTTCGCGTGAGGGGCAACGTTTGTGTGATGTGGGAAGGCGGGATACCCTGCGGAGCTTATAGCGGCGAGAGATACACTTTCAAAGAGCTGTCGGGGATTCCGGCCTCGTTCGACTTTGTTATTGACTCGATTTGTTCAATAAGCTTGTCGATGTCGAAATGGAAGTGGGTCATAATCAGTATATGACGTTCGTCAGTCGGTAGCGGTGTGAGCTGTTCGCGCGATATGGTCTGCGACGGTAGCAGCACGTAGCTGCCTGATGGTTGACCCAGTTCGGAGATGCTTATCCCGGCAATAGAGTCGTCCTTCACCTTGAGCACATTAAAATATATAGGCGATGCCATTGTGTTTCCAACGGTGAATCCCAGGCCGCCTCCGGGTGTCGGGGCATGGGAAAAATCGGCTGGACATTCGTTCCCCTGCATGGAGCCAGGGTTGCGCAGTGCGTTGATAACACAGAATGAAAGCTGGCGCGGGTCGACTTCTATGTTCCTTGCTTCGGGGTCGTAGGTTGCCATGGAGCGTTTCACCATGCCGGATTCCACATATACGTGGCTTGAACCTGATGCCGACGAGCGTGAGAAATTCATATTGTCGCGTATGCTTTTCCCTTTGTCGGCTGACAGGGTAGTGGCGCTTATCATGATGCCCGACACGCTTGTCTGACCGGGTTTGCCGCACTTGTATGTCTGTGAGTTGGTGGCGTTGAAAATCTCTATTTCTGCACCTTCAGCCAGTTCGAGTATGTCGGCCGGTGACACCGTTACCCCTTTTTCGGCAGGAATCAGCCGCATCCCTTTCTTGATTTTTACATCGCCTGAGCATGAATGGATGGAGTATTGCGCCGTGGCGCCCGATGTTACCAGTATAGTGAAGATAAATGTGAGTAATAATTGTTTCATAATAATAGGATTAGCATGGAGGATGATATTTTTTTCATAGGTTATGTGTGGTTTCGCATATGTTTAGATTTTGGAATATGAAGTTTTGCGTATGTCGCGTAATTTCGACAATATGGTGTTTATAATCGTGGTCATCCCAATCCATATATCGCAAGCCAGCAATCCGAAGGCAAGCATGAGCAGGGCGTAGGAGAAGTCGATTACCAGGTTATGGTCGAGGAACAGGGTGTAACCCAGCCTGACCACGAAGTAGAGCAATGAAACCTGCATGATTCGCATAATCAGACCTTTGATTCCTATAGGCAGCATAACGCTTGTGAGCACCACGACCAGGCATAAAGCGAAGGCCAGTGCCAGGTTTTCGGTTTTTGAGAAGGAGTCGAGGTATTCATGGTGCACTATCGTTGCCAGTGCGTAGGCATGAATCATGACACCCGACATTGTCGAGGTGACAGGGGTGGCGTGCATGTCGGCCAGGTCGCCGGTGTCGCCAATCAAGATAATCCTGCCTGCAATGAGATGTGCGTTGTCGGCTATTTCTTCAGGTGTGAAAATCCTGAAGCTGCGTGACGGGTAGTTTATCAGTTCGATTCTGTTGCCCCGCTTTTCCAATGCTTCCATCATAGAGGGGCGTCCTTTCCCGGCTATTGCCACCACGAATGACGGCATCGGGTCGTTGCATTTGCCTGCCGTATCTTTTAAAGGGAAGTATGTCTGGAACTCGCGTATGGTGCTTTTTGCATACCTGGCAGGAAGGTTCGTGGCTCCTACTGGTATATCGGCTGCGGTTGAATCGGAAAAAAATGATGTTTCGGCAATAGTGAAGCTGTCGGAATCTGTGTCGTGGGCTAGTGAAACGGGCAGCACCAGGTTCGGGCATGCTTTGATGGCGGCCAGCAGGCGGGTGTCGTCCTCACGTGGTTCGATAAAGGCTACGTCAAGACCCACGGCTGCCGGTTGCAGCAGTGGCATGAGGTGGAGAACAGATGCGATTCCATCCCTGTCAAGGCCGTTGATGTTGATGATTACGATTTGGTCATCAATTTGGCGCACAGGGCGTGAATCAGCCACAATGCTGTAGAAGTCGGTAATCGCGAAATCGCTTTTTTCGGGATTTGACAGGAATGCCGAGGCCGAAAATGAGAACGGCCTCATCAATATGGTTGAAAGGGTGAAGGCTAAAATGGTGATACCCAGCGATTTAAGCAATCTGGGGGGGGGTAAAAATGACCTTAACCGTTTGCGTGGTGCTTCCATGGGGATGTGTGTGTAACCTTTATGCAAAGGTAGGTTAAATCCATGGAAAAATAAAACTATGACATTGAATTGTAACAGCTGTCAGGAATGTTCATTATCAGCATAAACGCGCTGTTGGTGTATTATTTGTAATGAAAAACGCCCCTGGGGCATTCCAAGGGCGTTTTTGTTGGTTTTGCAGATGGTTTGTGCGTAAATCAAACTGCGTCTGAATGTTTGAAATCTGCTTTACGTTTTTGTCCAATAGCGGTTACGGCAATTGATATGAGGTGTTTATGGGACTGCGATTTTTATGGTCGACACGGCTCCGGGAGCGGCCTTCCTGATAATGTAGATTCCGCTTGGGAGTTGTGTAAGGTCGGGCATCGTGGCGGATTGAAGTAGCTGGCGGCCGTCGACGGTAAATATGGTGAAGGTTGCAGGCCCGTTGACAGGTTCTGTATCGGTTGGTATGGTTTCGATGGCGGAACCTTCGGCCACGTAGTTTACCGGGAGGGAAAATTCATATTGTCCGCCATAGTGTAGCACGGTTATGTCGATTACATCGGCCACGCTTTCCGTGCAGTCTGAACAGTCATATACGATTCTGTTGCCCTTTACCTCTATCGGGAAATTACCTGAGCGTGTGGCGGCATCAACGATTATGGCTGTCGATTTATTGGTTGTTTTAAACAGGGTGGAGGCTTTCCAATTACCGGCAGGCTCAGATTGGGAGATAGTCATTGACGGTTTGTTGAGCACCACGGCAGGTGTTTTTTTTACGGTAATCTTCACTTCCGCGCATAGCGACGGGTTGATTTCGGAAACGGCCGTGAGCACGGTCGTGCCTGTGGCGGCGGCTGTGAATGTGCCGTGTTCGTCGATAGTGCCTACTGAAGGGTCGGAGTTATACCACGTATAACGGTCGTGGGTGTATCTGTTCCCCTTCGAGCCGGGGATGACGGTTTCATAGTTATCGGTGCTTTCTACATTAAGGAATATGGATTCCCCGATTATACATTCTGTTGTGGCTAGTGCCGATGCTTTCCCGTCAATGTCGATTACCACCCCGGTGAGTGATGTCACGGTGATTTCAGCGGCATCTCCGGCTATACCGTCAAGGCTGCTGAAGCGCACAGTGGTTTTTCCTTCCTTCAGCGGGGTGAATACGCCGTCGGGTGATATTGTGCCTATTGTCTCGTCGTCGACGGTATAGGTGTGGATTCCTTCGTTGCAAGGACGTCCGTTTTTGAAGAGGAGTCCTTCAAAACGGCATGTGGAACCTATTGCTGCCTGGGCTTGGGGTGCCGACAGATAGTTCAGGTAATAATCGCGCAGCACATAATCCTGGTCGGGTTCGGTAAGCACCACGCCGTCGATTTCGCTCGACCACTCTCCCAGCCAGCCTGCGTTACCGGCTCCGGCTGTGTAGATGCGGATGAAGTCGATTTGGTCTAGCTCGACATAATTGCCTTCGGCGTCCACTGCCCATGAGATGTCGAATCCGTCGGTTACCGGGCCTTTCTCGTCGGGATAATATGGGTTGTTAGGCTTGGTGCCGTCGAAGCCGCCGGGTGTGCCGTGGCAGTCGGCATAGCCGAATGCCGGTGTTTTGTGGAATTTGATTCCTGCCGGGTTGCGCTTGTCGAGGGCTCCGGCGATGCGGTTGCCCGAAAGTGTGTAGCTGTGCAAGTCGATTCCGGGGAACAGGAAGGGGTCGGGATAATAGGGCTGTGTGTGTGCCGCTGTTGGAAGCAATGCCCCTGTAGCGCCGTCGTCCGCGCGCCAGCATATGGCGTGGGCGTTGTTGTATAGCGGGTTGTAATATGTAATGGCGGTGTTTTTACGCGTGGACGACAGGTGGTAGTCGCTGCCTGCCAGTTCGAGCCACGGGCCGTCGTCAGGAATCCCGTTGCCGTTCACATCTTTCATCACCAGTACAGCCCCCGGTTCGCACGATTCATTACTTGAACCTGAGGATATGGCGTTGCCTATGATGGTGAAATCGATTCCGTAGGGGTGACGCGGGTCATTTTTTATCGGTCGGTCGAAGCCTAGCACTATGTAGCCTCCGAATCCTCCAAGCGATACTATCCCATCGGTTGCAGGATCGGTACCTCCGGTGACGGCCACCGGGCCGAGCGCCCCTGAGGGGTCGGTGGTAATCTCCAGGTTTACAAACTGCCCCGGGGCAGGGCGGTAGTCGATGATTTTTGTCGCGTAGTCGGCTGCTGCGGAGCGTGCCCCCCCGGATATAAGCACAACCGCGGCAACCCCAGCAGGGATTGTCGCGGTTTTTATCTTGGATGATATCATTGTCACGGTATGATGTTGTGTGCGCGGAACACTTTCTGAATCTTTTCGAGTGCGAATTCCACTTGTTCGCGGGTGTGGGTCGACATGAGGCTGAACCTTATGAGGGTGTCGTGAGGTGCTACTGCCGGGGTGACCACGGGGTTGACGAAGATGCCTTCGTTGAAGAGGTCGCGTGTTATGGCGAATGTTTTGAAGTCATCGCGGATGAACAGCGGTATGATAGGTGTGGATGTGTGGCCGATTTCGCAGCCCATCTGGCGGAAGCCGTCGAGTGCGAAATTGGTAATCTGCCACAGGTGTTCCTGGCGTTCGGGTTCGGCTTCCATGATTTCGAGAGCCTTGAGGGCTGCGGCGGTGGATGCCGGGGTTATGCTTGCCGTGAATATGTAGGAACGTGAGTGGTGGCGGAGGAAGTTGGTTATTTCCTTGTCGGTGGCGATAAAGCCGCCGAGCGATGCGAACGATTTTGAGAATGTGCCCATAATCAGGTCTACGTCGTCGGTAACGCCGAAATGGTTGCATGTGCCGCGTCCGCCTTTGCCGAACACCCCGATGCCGTGGGCTTCGTCAACCATCACCTGTGCGTCGTATTTCTTGGCGAGGCGGATTATTTCGGGGAGGTTGGCAACGTCGCCTTCCATCGAGAACACACCGTCGGTGACGATTAGTTTCACTTTGTCGGGTGCGCACTTCTGGAGCTGTTTCTCCAGCGAGGCCATATCGTTGTGCTTGTATTTCAGTGAATGGGAGAAGCTCAGGCGGCGTCCTTCGATAATGGATGCGTGATCCTGTTCGTCCCAAAGGATGTAGTCCTCGCGGCCTGTGAGGCACGATACTACGCCGAGATTGACCTCGAACCCGGTGGAGTAAATCATCACGTCTTCTTTGCCGATATATTCGGCAATGCGTGCTTCGAGCTGTTTGTGAAGGTCGAGTGTGCCGTTCAGGAACGGTGAACCGGCACATCCTGTGCCATATTTTCTAGTAGCTTCGATTGCTGCTTCCTTGATTCGGGGGTCGGAAACCAGACCGGTGTAGCAGTTTGACCCGAACATCAGCACTTTTTTCCCGTTGATGATTACCTCCGGCTCCTGCTCAGATGAGATTGCCCTGAAATAGGGGTAAACTCCGGCCGCCTTGGCTTCCTGCGGTGCGGTGTATTGAGCGAGCTTGGCTTGTAATAGCTTCATACTTTTATGGTGAGATATGTTTGTCTGTTATATGCGGCGGGATGCCCTGCGGTTGCAGCGGGAATCCGGATTTTATTGCGTTCGGGGTGTTTTGATCAGACATCGGCGTCGATTCGGCCCCCTGCGGCATTCGGCTTTTCGAATCAGCCCACAAAATTAGGAAAAAAATGGCAAACGGCGGTGATGACTGATGTAAAAATCAGGGCTGGCGCATGAGATTTAA
>LUJQ01000038.1:0-286 GCA_001689485.1 Bacteroidales bacterium M6
ATTGAGATGAAAGTTCCGAAACGAAAAGGCAGTAGCGCCGGAACTCAATCAGAGGCGCAAAAAGCATGGCAGACGCTTGTGGAGAGTAATGGCAGCACTTATGTAGTGTGCCATGGTTTAGTGGAGTTTGTTAGAGCTGTCTGCATGTATCTTCAAACCAATCCACAGCCTTATATAGACAAGGCTCTGAATCTATACCCCACATATCAATGAACTATATCGAATTGATTAACCGATATTGGCAGGAGGTTGATGTCAAGGGTTTCACGCCGACCGAGACAAACAT
>LUJQ01000038.1:412-18243 GCA_001689485.1 Bacteroidales bacterium M6
TCCCGGAGGAAAGATACTCCAATGTATTGCTTCCCAGAGAAAATCGATGGCGAGTGGGTGTTCCCAAATGGTTTTACCTCATGTTTTACCTCAAATATTGAGCCAAAACCTGCGGCAAAAAGCGGGGTAAAACCTGCGGCAAAAAGCGGGGCAAAACCTGCGGCATATAATAAAACTAAAACAGAAACAGAAAATAATAACTCTCCTGCCGGAGAGCGTGCGCGTGC
Organism: Bacteroidales bacterium M6; assembly: GCA_001689485.1. GTDB lineage: Bacteria > Bacteroidota > Bacteroidia > Bacteroidales > Muribaculaceae > UBA7173. The sequence goes on from LUJQ01000038.1 coordinate 640, forward strand.
GAGAGCGCCTGTTCCCGATGGTTTGTTTTTGGATAGAGAATTGTCGAGAATGGAGCCGAAAGGAGTAAAGGCGGCCAAGCTCGTTGAGTTCTCTCCGCCATCGGTCGAAGATGTCAAAAGCTATTTTCTCCAGCAACGCGCAGACATACGGCTCCCCGATTGGGAAACTGAAGCAATATCATTTTTCAACTACTACGACAGCCAGGGCTGGGTAAAGAGTAATGGCCGTAAGGTTGCAAATTGGGAAAGCCTTGTCAATGACTGGATACTCCGAAAGGAGCGAGAACTAAAACAAATCATACAGAATGAGCAAAGAACAACTTATCGGCGACCTACTGCCGAGGACACCCTCGCAGATGAGCAAGATAAACTCGCCAGGAGAATCTTCGCCCGGCGCAATCGCCAGACTCCCCCCGGCAGTGCAGATGGTGATACAGACCTACCATTCGGAGGATAATTTCCTAACGCTGTTCAATCCGTCAAAGCAAGTAGCCTATACTCGCGATATTGACAGGGCGTTTCGTGGTAATGCTCCGAGCCTTGGTCTAATCGCAAAGGCTTTCGGCAGTGGTGCCCGTGACACATGGATTGACATTCAGTTGACAGAACTTGCCGCTTTTTCCGGCTGTAAAGACAAGTTGACCGACCATCAGGTGGAGGGGCTTATCGACATCATAGCCGAAGAATACAGCTATCTCAAAGTGACCGAGCTGATGTATTTCTTTCGGAAATTCAAGGCTGGAGAGTATGGCAAGTTTTATGGTGCTGTTGACCCCATTACGATAACTTGCGCTCTAAAAGAATTTTGCGATGATAGACGCGCTATATTGAGCCGTCTTGAGAAGGCCGAAAGAATAGCGCGAGAGAGAAACGATCCGGAGCATATCAAGTGGTTACGGCGAAAACTCGCCTATCAGCGAATGGCAAAATTTTATACACTCAACTTCCGTTCCAAAGACTTCTCTCTTGATGATTTTCAGGAAATATGGTGGTTGTTTAATCTCGGTTACGAAAGGAAAGACCATGGATACCTCGAATGAAACAAAGGTTGTAATACACTGGCAGACGAGAGATGAAGAATCAATCCGGCTCATCCGTGAGCGTTTCGGCATTCCTCGTTACACCACCGTAAACGGCCATAGTCCTGCAATACTGAGACCCGAAGACAGGGAGATGTTTGAGGAAACCGCCAAACGTGGATATTTCAACTATCAGCGTGTCGATTGGACTTTCAACGGTGCCACATATTCGTGGAAAATGGTGTAAAAATGGAGGCCATTCTGTTTGTGTAATTCGCTTAAAATGACTAACTTTACAGTATAACAAACTACAAGTCAACCCAATAAACCCCTTAATTATGGACTTTCAAAAAATCCCATTGGACTTGGTGAAACCATCACCAATGAATCCAAGAAAGACATTCGATGAAGAGGCTGTGAACGAGCTTGCCGCCAACATCGAAAAGCAGGGGCTGATTCAGCCCATCACAGTGCGCACAAGTAAACAACATGAGGGCTTTGAAATCATCTGCGGCGAGCGACGTTATCGCGCCTACTGTCTACTCAAAGCCAAGGAAGATGAAATCAATGTTGCACAGACAGCGGCCCACCGCAAAAAGTACGACCGTTTCCAGTCCATTCCGGCGATGGTGCGAGAGATGAACGATGAAGATGCTTTCGAGGCCATGATAACCGAGAACCTCCAGCGCCAGGACGTAGATCCGATGGAAGAGGCATTTGCCTTCGGTCAGCTCATAAAAAACGGCAAGACCGTAGAAGAGGTGGCTCTTAAATTTGGCAAAAGCATTCGTTTTATCCAAGACCGATGCAAACTCAACACCCTCATTCCCGAACTTGTCGTAGCAGTCAAGGAGGACAAAATGAGCATATCCGCCGCGATGATCATCTGCAAACTTGACGAGGATATGCAGAAAAAATATCACTCGCAGTACAGCAATAACTATCAAGGACTGACCAAAGCCTCTGCGGAGAGTTTTGTCAATGGCCTGTTCATGACTCTCTCCAAATCGCCGTGGTATCAGAGCGACGACCAGGCGGATGAGGATTTTGAGGGTGGCTGTGACTGTAAATGCTCCGAATGCCAACTCAACACCGCCAATCATGGCTGCCTGTTCTGGGAAATGAAGAGCCAGGACGCCGGCCGCTGTACCAACCGCGCCAAATTCCAGTCAAAGATGCTGGCCTATATGCTCAAAACGGTTTATGGCTATGCCGCCGACCTCGTTCCCAAAGGCTCACCCCTCACATTCGGCAAGATTGTGATAGGAGCCGAACAGGATCCATACTGTTCCGAGGCGGCAAAGGCTGTAAAGCAATCATTCATCGCCGAGATAGAGCGCAGAGGCTATGAGATTGTAAATCCGGCAAGAGCCTTTGACCGCAAGTGCTGGTATGATGCAGATGATGAGCGCACAGTCAAAATGCTCTCCACTGGTGAAATCTATCGGGTTCTTGTTCTCGGCGGCTATGATATGCCAACACTGACGGAATCGTTCTACTATGTCAGGAAAGGCGATACCTCCACAAACAGCGATGAGAGTGGCCGACCATTGAAAGTAAACGAACTACTCCGAGACTATAAGAACCTCAACACAACACTCCCGGCAAGCTATACCGTAGGTGGTTGCAAAGCTATTGCCGAACATGGCGAGTTCAAAGATCGCACTGGACTTGATAATTCCGAGTTCATAGTTGCCTACTCTTTGATGATAAAAAACAATCGGGAACTGTGCTTGGCCTTAGGACTTGGTGACGCTCCAAAGCATGAAGAGATTAGGCAGTATGTCGCCAACAACCTTGACAAAGCTCCATTCATTCTGCGGGCATGGATACAAAAGGCACTTGATACGGGCACTCAAATAATCACACTCGACGAGGCGAGAAGTGTCGCCGCTCCTTACGTTGAGCGTATCGGCGAACTATGGTGCCCCACCGAGTACCATGAGGCTATGGGCAAAGTCAAGGAGAAACACGAAAAGGCAGTCAGGAAGATTTCCGGCCAACTGAAAAAACTTGGCTACGACCTTGATGGCAATAAACTCCCTGAAAGCAATGGGAAAGACTGAAAAAATTGTCCTTACCCCTAAACAGGAGAGATGGCTGACCAATCATTTCAAGCACACCCAAAACAACGAGTGTGCCGAGAGGTTAGGCATCTCTCCTCGTTCAGTAGTCAGGCTTGCACGAGCGATGAGCCTTACAAAAAGTCGTCAGTTCATGGTCAAGTGCCAGCGTGCAACCGCTGAGGCTGCGAAAATCTCACATCAACGTAACGGCACCTATCCGCCCAAAGGTTTCAAAATTCCTAATAGTGAGGCCGGGCAATTCAAACCCGGAGTTTCGTGCCGTGATCGGCTTGGTGCCAAGCGAGAGGCTGAAAGGTTACGCAAGTCGGCCGAGTCAAGACGTGCAACCATCAAGAGAGAACGCTCCCGGATATTGTGGGGATTTGAGCAGCGCACGAAGTTGAAATTGTTTGGCAATCCCAAGAAACGTCAATACCGCTACGAACTTCGACAACGTGGGTATCAAATCAGCCGAGGTGGCAGTGAGGCCTATGTTGTCGCACACACCCGACGCTCTCCCAAAGTAGAAGCCAATGCCCGAAAATACGGAATCCGGGTAATAGAGTAAAATAAAATCACATCATCAACCATAAACGCGGCACCGCTCATAACCGAGTGGTGCCGCTTGCTTTACTATGGAGTACCAAGAGTTTCTTAAATCAAAGATAAAAATCTCCGAGAACTTCGGCTTTAAGGTGGATATGAGCGACATCAATCCGAAACTCAAACTACATAACAAGCTGATGGTAAAATGGCTTGTCGAGGGAGGTAAGAGAGCGTGTTTCGCGTCATTCGGACTACATAAGACTGTTACGCAGTTAGAAGCAGTCCGGCTCACTCTCGCCAAAGTCGGCCACGGCGCTGGACTCATTGTGTGTCCTCTATCTGTCCGTCAGGAATTTGTAGAGGATGCCAAAAACATTCTCGGTTGGGACAATCCCCCCAAATTCATACGTCGCCCCGAAGAGATGGATGGTGACGGTATCTACCTCACCAACTACGAAAGCATACGCGATGGCAAGTTAGACCCGGAACTATTTGTCGTCGCCAGTCTTGATGAGGCGTCAGTTCTAAGAGGTCTCGGCGGTTCCAAGACTTTTCGAGAGTTTATGAGGTTGTTCACCGGTGATGGTGGCCCCATGCAGGTTCGCCGTCAGGCAGAGCGTATCAAGTTCCGCTATGTCGCCACGGCTACACCCTCACCAAACGACTACATAGAGCTGCTGGCATATGCTGACTTTCTCGGCATCATGGACGTGTCGCAAGCCAAAACACGTTTCTTTAAGCGAGATTCAACGCACGCCGACAATCTCACGCTCCACCCTCACAAGGAGGAAGAGTTCTGGCTGTGGGTGTCCTCATGGGCTTTGTTTGTCAGCAGGCCGTCAGACATCACCGGCGATGAGGCAGATGATGAGGGTTATATTCTGCCAGACCTCGACCTGCGATGGCACGAGATACCGACAGACTATTCCAAAACAAGTGTTGACAAATACGGCAACCCTGTATTGTTCGCTACCGAAGCTCTCGGCCTGCAAGCCTCGGCCAAAGAGAAGCGCGACAGCTTGCCGGATCGAATAGCGAAGATGATGGAGTTACGCGCCGAAAATCCCGATGCGCACCGCATCATCTGGCACGACCTCGAGAGTGAACGTCATGCGATAGAAAAGGCCATACCTACGGTCAAATCCATCTTTGGCTCACAAGACTATGAGAAACGAGAACGCAATATCCTCGACTTCTCCTATGGCCGGATTCAGGAACTTGCGGCCAAACCTGTTATCGCCGGTTCGGGTTGCAACTTTCAGCGTCATTGCTCCTGGGCCATATATCTCGGAATCGGCTATAAGTTCAATGATTTTATCCAATCAATACACCGCCTGCAACGATTCCTTCAGACAAAGAAAGTCCGTGTCGACCTCATCTATACCGAGGCCGAGCGGGGTGTAAGAAAAGCACTTGAAACAAAGTGGCAGAATCACAAAAAACTCGTCCATAATATGACCGAAATTATAAAGAAATACGGACTCTCTCACAAAGAAATGTCGGCACACCTCGCCCGCAAGATGGGAGTTGAACGAGTGGAGGTGTCCGGAGACGGCTACCGCATAGCCAACAATGATAATGTTCTGGAATTGCAGAACACCGACCTCTACCCGGACAATTCCGTGGGCCTTATAGTTACTTCTATCCCGTTTGCGACCCAATACGAATACTCCCCAAACTACGCTGACTTCGGCCACTCGGAAAGCAATGAGGAGTTCTTTCAGCAAATGGATTACCTCACTCCTAATCTATACCGAGTGCTCCAGCCTGGGCGTATGGCTATAATCCACGTCAAAGACCGCATAGTTCCAATGGGATTGAGTGGCATGGGCTGTCAGACGGTCTATCCGTTCCACTGTGACTGCATCAGACATTACACCAAACACGGGTTCGCCTATATGGGCATGAAAACCATCGTAACAGATGTGGTTCGGGAAAACAATCAGACCTACCGCCTCGGCTGGACAGAACAGTGTAAAGACGGCACAAAGATGGGTGTCGGTATGCCGGAGTATCTTCTCATCTTCCGTAAACCCGCCACTGACCGCACCAACGCATACGCAGATATTCCCGTGGTCAAAGAGAAAAAAAGGTGGAATGAGCAGACACGAACATGGGATAACCCAGACGGGTATAGCCGTGCCCGCTGGCAGATGGACGCGCACGGCTACAATCGCAGTTCCGGCAACCGTCTGCTGACACCGCAAGAGATAGCTCAACTCGACCACAAATCAATATTCCGGATGTTCAAGCAATATTCCCTAAACGAGATTTTCGATTACGACTATGAAGTGAAGATTGCTGAAGAGCTTGAGCTGCATGGCAAACTCCCCACGGGCTTTATGTTACTCCAGCCTGGTAGCTGGACTGACCATGTATGGACTGACGTGGCGCGTATGCGTACCCTCAACACCATTCAGTCAGTCAAGGGAAAAGAGCAACATCTTTGCCCTCTGCAATTCGACATCGTGAACCGCATTATCGACCAGATGAGCAACCCTGGCGATGTGGTACTTGACCCCTTTGGAGGTCTGATGACAGTTCCCTATTGCGCATTGAATAAAAATCGTAAGGGCTGGGGCATTGAACTCTCGCCGGTATATTTCCTTGATGGTGCTCAATATTGCAAATTGGCCGAGCATAAGAAAGAGGCTCCCACATTGTTTGACCTGCTCGATGACGAGAACCAGGTTCAAGATGATGAAGATATCATTCCTGCTGAACTCCAAGACAACCTATAATCTATGAAACGAGAAGATGCCCAGACCGCTATGGGCTTGAGCCTGCCTGTCGTAGGCTTTATGGTATTTCTTACACTGCGCGTTGCCGGAGTTATTTACTGGTCATGGTGGTGGGTAACATCGCCACTCTGGATTGTCGCCGCAATAATCATGGCAATAACAATCCTCTATGTTGCAGTATTCACATACCACTATCACAAACACAAACGTAACTAACCTCATCAGCTATGATGGCAATAATCAGACCACCTCCTGACAATCGTCAAAGAGATAACAACAGTCATTCACTTAACCCAATTCTTTACCAATGGCAATAATGTTAAACAAGTATGCTATCCAATGTGAAGAGATAGCAATCGCCAGCGGCAAGATTACCCCTAACTCATCAGCCCGATCATTACTCTACGACATATCCCGGAATTGGCGTACCCTGCTTGATGCAACAAGCTTTTCAAGCGATAATCCCAGTCCGTGGAGCGAGCGAGAAGAGGCTGCGGGTGAGGTCATAATCTCCACTATGGCCTATCTACAGCGCATTGGTTGTAAGAACATCGAACAGTTGCTCAAAGACACAATAGAGCGACACGCCCGGCAAACATTGTAGGTTCCGTCAATGACTATTCGTGATGAAGTTTTTGTGATGATGTAAGTAATAGCTATGGCAGAAATAACAATCTTACCAATAAGCCTACTTGATTTCAACAAGGGGCAACTCAAAGGACTCCCGAAGAATCCCCGGTTCTTTCGGGATTATCGCTATGAGGCGATGAAAAAGAGCATCAAGGAATCGCCCGAGATGCTTGAACTGCGTGAACTCATCGTTTTTCCTTATACGGAAGGACGCTACATTGTCGTTTGCGGCAATCTCCGTCTGAGGGCTTGCAAGGAGCTTGGCTATACCGAGCTGCCGTGTAAAATCCTCAACCTTGATACTGACGTAAAGAAGTTGAGGGAGTATGCCACAAAAGACAACGTGAACTTCGGAGAAAACGATCTCGATGTGATGAACAACGAGTGGGATAAAACCGAGTTGGCCGACTGGGGTGTAGAATTTGCCCCGGAAAAGCCAGTCGATGAGTTCAAGGAACGGTTTGATTCTATAACCGATGAAACTGCAATCTATCCGCTGGTTCCGAAGTTTGATGAAAGACATGAGTTGTTCATCATTCAGTCCGGCAACGAGGTTGATAGCAACTGGCTCCGTGAGAGGCTGGGTATGCAGCGTATGAAATCCTATAAGAGCGGTAAGGTAAGCAAGAGCAATGTGATTGACATAAAAGATGTACGTGACGCGCTGGAGGGCGAGAGCAAATGAGCCTCAAGATAGTCATTCCATCACATAAGCGCCATGATAGAGTGTTTGCCAAGAAGCTCGTTATAGACCCCATCATCTGTGTGGCTGAAAGCCAGGCAGACCTCTACCGTCAGTATAATCCCGAGTGCGAGATTGTCACACACCCCGATGACGTGATAGGGTTGATACCCAAACGGAATTGGATGGCAAAGCACTTCGGAGAACTTATGATGCTTGACGATGATGTTCATGTTGTCAAGACTCTTTTTTGTGAGAAAGGAGAGCCTGGTGTTATTCGCAATCCCGAAACGATAACCCATATCATCAATTCACTCTACGAGCTGGCGTGTATGCTCGATGTTCATGTTTTCGGGTTCACGTCGGCCATCTCTCCGGTGATGTATAACGAATGGGGATATTACTCCCTCTCAAAGATGATCACCGGCTGTGCCTACGGAGTGAGGTATAACAAGAATGTATGGTGGAATGAGGAAATCAGACTCAAAGAGGATTTTTGGATTTCATGCTACATGAAGTATAAGGAACGCAGAATCCTCACCGACCTCCGCTACAACTTCGCCCAAAAAGGTACATTTGTCAACGCCGGAGGCTTGGCCGCGCTCCGAAATCAGGAAGAGGAACGCCGTTCGATACTGTTCATCAAAAAACATTTTGGTGACAGTATCAATATAAAGGGAGCAACCAATAACGGCAAAGACAAAACAAAGCAACTTGTGGAGTACAACATATCCTGTAAGTTCAAATTCTAACCTGCTGATTGGCCGATAAAATGGCGTTAAAATGGTGTTCAATCTGATTGCATACCTCGTCATTTTGGGCTAAATTTACTGATGTAAAACAAATTATTTACAAGAATAAAATAAGACTTAAACGCAACGGGTAGGTCGAATACCTCATCATACGGTCTTGAAACCAAATGCCACCGTTCCACACATCGTGGCTCTATTGCGGTTAAGTCTTATTTAATAGCGCAAATTTACGACTTTTCTTTCACATACACAACACGATAAAACGCAATTTAGTTTAGAATCAACAATATCACATGAAACTATACATATCTATCCCCATCAGCGGCCGACCTCTCCACGAGGCAAAGCACCAGGCCGAGGTTATAAAGGCAAGGCTGGAGTCCCACGGCCACGAGTGTATCACTCCCTTTGACGTCTGCCCGGAGGCCGACAAGTCCTATGGCTACTACATGGGCCGCGACATAGAGGCGCTGCTGGCCGATGACATTGAAGGTGTAGTGTTCGGCAACGGGTTCCACAACTCCAAAGGCTGTCGGCTGGAACACGCCGCCGCCGAAATCTACGGCAAGCACATCGTTTACCAATCGTGCTTTTATATGCTCAACTTCGACACTCTCACCATTATACCAATCAACCAACAATGAAGAAAAAGTACCGTATTAAAACCGTTCTCGGGGCAGGATATACACACCCCGGCTACATCGTTCAGGTCTGCGCATGGTGGGGCCTGTGGGTAAACGTAAAGTGTTTCGATGAACCCGAAGATCCCTACTTTGCCCTAAGTGAGGCAGAGGAACTGTTAGACAAACTCAACGAAAAGTAAGACATGAAAGTAGTAATCACCGGCGGCGAGGGCTTTATTGGCAAGGCTCTCGCCGCTGCTCTCTCCAAACGAGGAGCCGAGGTCATAATCATTGACCGCAAGAAAGGCATCGAGGCCAAAGACTTCTTCGATACCGTTCCCAATATCAATGAGGCCGACTGTGTGTATCATCTGGCCGCCCAGACATCTGTATTCAATACCGACCATGCGCAGATCATGCACGATAACATCGAAACATTCATGGCCGTGTGTGATGCCTGTAAGCGTGCCGGCGTAAAGCTGGTGTATGCCTCATCTTCCACAGCCAACAATTCTAACACCACATCGCTCTATGGCATTTCCAAGCGTTTCGACGAGGAATATGCCAGATGCTACAACCCACAAGCCACCGGCGTGCGCCTGCACAATGTCTATGGCCCTAACCCGCGTCAAGGTACTCTTCTTTGGCATTTACTCAATGACAATCCGGTTAGGCTCGTAAACGGCGGCCGCAACGTTCGCCACTTCACATATATTGATGACGTGGTAGAAGGACTCATCTACGCATGGGGCTGTAACCACACACTCATCAATATCGCGAACCCCGAACAGACCAGCATATATGATTTCGCTTTAGCCGTTCAGGAGTATAATAATGCTGAAATCTCGCTACTTACAGAAAAGCGTGATTTTGATAAAATCTCGCAAACAGTTGACGAGAGCATATTTACTGCACCTTTGCCATACACGTCGGCAGAAGAAGGCATAAGGCGTGTATTTGAAACAATCGACAATGGCACGGCGCAGTAAGATAACACGTATGGATAAATGGGATGTTCCTGCCTCTCGGCCTCGGCTGAAGGGTGGGAATATCCCTCTTTGTGATTTGTCGCCCCGGACGGTTCTGCATCAGCTTGACTCCCTGGTGTATTTCGCCCAATACAGACGCACAAAGAGCGGGATTCCGTTCAGCGAGATAAAACAGTCGGCCGAAATCGCATTATCGTTTGCCGAGACCGCCTGCATCTTCATCGAACGTCTTGTCATCAATACGGAAGATTGGTGTATTATCACCACGCCCCGGCGCCGTCATTCAGACGGGTTCCACTTTGCAACGGCGGTATGTGAGCGCATATCAATCCGGCTTGGCATTCCGTTTTATGCCGATGCCGTTCAGTGTATCAACCGCAACCGCCTCGACCCTGACTTTCATCTGTTACGCCCCATCAAGGAGCGGCGGGTGATTGTCTATGATGACATCATCACCACCGGCACCACATTAACGGCAACTGCCGCATTACTTGATGATCGTGATTTTGTTCTCAACATCATTGGCATCAATAACCGCTAAAAACCACTCTCCCGGCCATGAATTTTACTCAATCCCCACCATGTTTTGGAAATAAAAGCCCAATAATCGGAAGCAAAACGGCTAAAAATGGCAATTTTCGGGGTGAATCCGGAAATTTTTTCAAGGGCGGGAGAAAGACAAAACAATATTATGAACATAAACGACAGCAACCCATTCTACCTACTTTTTCTTTGGCTGTTATCCGACTACAATTTCAGTCTCTGATTATATACAATTTTATCCCCGAATTATATAAACACTCTCATACATCATCTCAATGGCAAGAAAAAAGAACAAACACGGCCTTACCGCACAACAGGAGCTGTTCTGTCAGTACGTCGTAGATGCCTACGGCACCGACACAAGAGGTGTTCTTGTTACGGCATACCGCAAGGCCTATAACTGCAAGAATGACGCTAAGGCAAGCACCCATTACACATCGGCATCTTTGCTGATGAGTGACCCAAAGATAGCCCAAAGGGTTGAGCAACTGCAAGAGGAGCGCGCGAGACTCGCTACAATCAGTCGTGAACGCATCATATCCGATGATGTGAAGATACTCGACCTCGACCCATTAACACTCTGGATAGAAGATGAGAAAACGCACCAATGGAGAATGCGCTACCTCCACGAAATACCCAAAGAGATACGCCGCCTGCTGAAGTTTACACGCAACGGCAAAAGGCTCGTTCCGGATGTCGATAAAGACGCGGCCAAGAAAAGGCTTATAGATGTTCTCGGCTACGCCTCTGCCAAAGACCTCAACATAACAACGAATAGCACCGTATCCGGCGAATTGCGCATTGGATTTGACGATGATCAAAAGTAAAGCAAGTGTAACCGAAATCGCGTTATTCGGTTACATATTGTCAAAGCGGTTGAAAAAATTCCCAGCGAAACACAAAACTGCATAAGCGAAACGCCCTATAATCCTTTCAAATTGTCAAGATTAATGCAAATCAATTTCAAGAAGCTCAACCCTCTCGGATTTCATCTGATGAAACTACTCCAAGACACGGCCATCCGACTGATTATTCTGTTCGGAGGTTCATCTTCCGGCAAATCGTATAGTGTGGCCCAGCTTATTCTCATCATGACCCTATGGGACGGTGAGAACACGCTCGTCATGCGTAAGGTCGGAGCGTCCATCAGCAAGACCATATATGAGGATTTCAAGGTTGCGGCCAAGCAGCTCGGCATCTTCAGTCTGTTCAAGTTCAAGGACGGAGTGAGGCAGATTGTTTGCATTCCGAATGGAGCCAAGATTGATTTTGGCGGTCTCGATGACCCGGAAAAGATTAAGGGTATCTCTAACTATAAACGCGTTGTTCTTGATGAATGGTCAGAATTTACCAGCGAGGATTACAAGCAGGTTCGTAAGCGTCTGCGCGGTAAAGTAGGCCAGCAGATCATCACAACATTCAATCCAATCAAGGAGACACACTGGATAAAGAAAGAGGTTTTTGATGTCGAGAAGTGGCATGATGTTCCGATGGAGATAGAGATTGCCGGGCGGAAGATACCCTCTCAGCTTACTGCCGTGAAATCAATACGGATGAACGAGGCCAAGATGATACTGAACCCTCGCACAAAAGAGATAGAGGAACACGCCCCCGACACTGTTGTTATACAATCCACCTACCTCAATAACTTTTGGGTTGTCGGTTCGCCGGACGGAACCTACGGCTACTATGATGAACAGTGTATCGCTGACTTTGAGAAAGACCGCATCAACGATCCTGACTATTACAACGTGTACGCACTTGGCGAATGGGGTGTTATCCGCACCGGTTCCGAGTTCTTCGGCTCGTTCAACCGTGGCAAGCACACAGGAGAGTGTAAATACAATCCCAACCGTGCGCTCCATGTAAGCGTCGATAACAACGTGCTGCCTTATATCTCTTACACATTCTGGCAGATTGAATATGACTTCGGTCGTGGTATTGAGCCTGCACCCGGAGGCATTAAGATTCGCCAGATAGATGAGATTGCGGCCGAGAGTCCGCATAATACCGCCCGCAAAAGCGCGCTGCTTGTAGCCGCAAAATGTAGGACATTGGGAGTTGACCGCATATATCTGCATGGTGATGCCTCAACACGCCATGCCAATACCATTGATGACCAAAAGCGCTCATTCCTCGACCTTGTAATATCTACCCTACAAGCCGAGGGCATAGAGGTTATAGACTGCGTAGGCAAGCAGAATCCAAGTGTGCCGATGACCGGCGAATTTATCAACGCTATATTCGATGAGATTATACCCGATATCCGTATCATCATCGGTGAACATTGTACCATCTCAATTGAGGACTACATGAGCGTGCAGAAAGATGAAAACGGTGCAATCCTCAAAACAAAGGTCAAGAATAAAATCACCATGCAGACCTATGAGGAACACGGACACATCTCTGACACATTTCGCTATGTTGTTGCAGATCTTGTGCGAGAGCAGTTCCTGTTGTTCTCTAACCGCCGTAAGCGCAACCTATATGCCCGTGATGGTATCGTCCATTTCTACAATCCCGACACCGACTGCAAGTATAGCAGGGAGATTGTGTATGCCATGCCGAATGTCAACGGTAAGTTCGCGCTGGTTCATGGTAAGCTGTGTGGCGAGAAGTGGCACATCGTCAATCTGATGTTGAGAGAAACGTCCTCAACTGATGAGATAGCCGAGATTCTGGTGGATGCCGGGAGTCAGCAAACCATCATCGAGTGTGCTCCAGCCTATTTCCGATTTGTCCGCGATTTGCGAAAGGAGATACCGAATGTCCGGGCCATGAATGAAGTTGCAGATGTTGACCGACGCATAGCCGCTACTTCTGACTTTGTAAAGAACCACCTACTGTTCAACGATAGCAAATTGACAGAAAATGTAGAATACTCCCAATTCATGACAAACCTCTTTGACTATAACCGCGCCACGGGTGAAAGTATAGAGGCAAGTGCCGTTTTGAGTGGATTTATACAATTCGTTGTAAAATTCAGTTTTGATGGCAACATCAAAGCAACTGCCGATAGCTTAATAAATTAGGCTATATTTTTGAGGATTGCTAAAAATCAGTTTTTCGAGATTTGGCGCAACCGATTGGATTTGTGCTTTAATTTGCGACAAAAGAACAAAGCATGAATTTCATACAGCGCATATTCGGCACCAAAGATAAGACGGAAGCTCTGGTTGTAAAAGCGGAAAGCATGCCGCAGGCCAACAACCAGGGCGGCCGTGGTGCAAACAATGTTGTTGAAGATGCTTTCAGATACCAGAATATTCTGTCAATGCTCGACAGATTGATTCACCCATCGGTAGTCGGCAATAACTTCATAGAGATGTTCAAGACCATCCCGGAAGTGTTCTGGCCAATTGATTTCATAGCAAAACGCATATCGGAGGCTCATTTTGACTTGAAGAGGGTAAAAGATGACAGCATAGTGTGGTGTAACCGCCTTGGTGCCGATACAATCCTCAAACAGCCGAACCCGATTATGACGTGGCGAGAAATCGTGTATCAGCATTTTGTCTATAAGCTGGCCACCGGGAATGCTTTCTTCCGTTCATCGATGGCTGACTCTGTTGGGCCTGATGCCATCAAATTCCAATGGTGTTCTAACTACTGGAGTCTGCCGGCACATCTCGTTGAGGTTAAGCCGATGGAGTACAGCTACGGTGTACCCATGTTCGGGATTGCTAACATCGACGAACTGATAAAAGGCTACACGCTCGACCTCGGCGCATATTCTGGATTGACCATCCCTTATTGGCAGATATGGCATGACCGCGACGGCATACCTGAACTGATTAGGGGCAAGGGATACTTGAAAGCAGATAGCCGCCTGTTGTCAGTCAAAAAGCCCATTGCAAACCTCATCGCAGTGTATGAGGCCCGCAATGTTATTTTTCTGAAACGTGGTGCGCTTGGATTTATCGTAGCCCAAAAGGTAGACCCTACCGGCACTGTCGCTCTTGAGCCATCGGAAAAAGAAGAACTACGCAAAGAGTTCAATAGCAAATATGGACTCGAAGAGGGGAAGTCTCCGTTTGCGATTACTGATATTCCGGTGAACTTCATCAAGACAAGTTCATCCATAGCCGAGATGCAGCCATTTGATGAAACCCTTGAGGATGCGATTAAGATAGCATCTGTGTTTGGCATACCGTCTGTGTTGGTACCGCGTAAAGACCAATCTACATTCAGCAATCAAGACTCCGCTGAGAAGAGCGTCTATACATCTGTCATCATCCCGGCGGCAAAGCGATTCTGTGAGGCTATCACAACATTCCTCGGCCTTGAACAGAAAGGTTTGTATCTCGATTGCGATTTCAGCGACGTGGCCTGTCTGCAGGTCGGCCTCAAAGAGCGAGAGGAAGTAAAGAAACTTGTAAATGAACGCTGCCTGTCACAATTCAACAACGGCCTTATCTCCATCAACGACTGGCGCTCACAAATCCATGAAGACGCACTCGAGGGCGACATTTTCGACAAGACCAAGTTTGAGATGACACCTGAAGAGATAACCAAAGTGGATAGCGTGATAAAGGTGCAGTCCTCACCGATTCAAATAAACACCGGCCAGCCCGGTGAAAAGAATACCGACAACAACAATCAACTCAATAATAAACCCTCGAAAGGAGAAGAAAAATGAAAGAACTGATCAACCTCCAGTACGAAACAAAAGCACTTGAGGTAACAGAGAAAGGTATCGTCACCGTAGGGGTGAACGGTATAGGCATCGAGGACGCACAGCACGACATCTCGATGCCCGGGTCATTTGTGGACACCCTCCGCGATGATATGCACAAAATGCGATGGTATCTGAACCACGACACGCGCCAGCTTTTGGGTGTGCCCCTGTCAGGTGAGGAAAAGGACAACAACCTCATCATGACGGGGCAGCTCAACCTCAAGAAACAGATTGGCCGTGACATTCTGGAAGATTACAAACTCTTTCGGGATTGTGGACGTACCCTTGAACACTCCATCGGTGTCAAGGCTCTTGCCCGTGATGAGGAAGATCGCCGCAAGGTAGTGAGGTGGAAAATGCTCGAATACTCCACACTGACCGGATGGGGAGCGAATCCCCAGACGTTCCTTGTAGGGTTGAAGAGTGCCACCGAAGACCAGCTCAGAGATGCCGTTGAACTTATCCGTATGGCGTTCAAGCAGCGCGGATATTCCGACGAGCGACTTAAAAACTACGATATGGAACTCAACCTGCTACTCAAATCACTTGGCGGCGGCTTGATTGTGACGTGTCCGTGTTGCGGTCATCAGTTCGATTACGACAACGAGCCGGAGCATACATTCTCGCAAGAGGTGCAGGATGCGGCTTCGGAGTTCGTATCGTCAATTGCCCGCAGTGAGGCCCGCCGCAGGATAGAACACTACCGCCCCGAAATTCAGGTGGCCGTGTCCTCGATCATCGATGGCATGGCGGCTACCAAGAAAGAAATAACCACAAAGAGCATTGTCGATGCTTTCGCCTATGTTCGGTGTCCGCACTGCTGGTCCCGAGTATACCGCTCCAACAACATCCTCGTAAGCGAACAAGCCGAGGTAAAGGAGAATGAAACCGACGACAACAAAAAAACAGACTCCGCTACCAATACCGAGGAAGAGAAGAAAGACAAGTCAGCCGACGAGCCTGCTGTACCGTCCTCGTCGTTCTGGTCTGCTCTTACAGCGGCAACAATCAAATAAACACTTAACTCTTTAATTTTATAGTGCACTATGGCAAATTTAACAGAAAAAGAAGTACAGGAGATTTTCGGCATCAAGACAGCCGGGCTCCCAGATGAGCAGCGCAAGTTCATCAACGCGATGGTAGGTGCTTTCACCGATGCCATCAACAAGTCGAACAACGGTCTGATTTCAGACGATGTTCTCACCAAGCGGCTGACTGACCTCAGCAAACAGATGTCTGAAAACAACACACAGGCTCTTGAGGAACTCCGCAAGGAAAATGCCGAGCTTGTCAAGCAGCTCAAATCCACGGCTGAGACTGTTGAGAAGCTCAAGCAGAAAGGCATCTCTATGCACACCATCAACAAGTTCGACGAAAAGCTTCAGGCCATGTTCGACAGCGAGAAGTTCCAGGACTTCGCCGCCGGAAACACTCGCAAGTCGGGCCAGTTCGACGGGTTCTCTCTCAAAGAAGTCGTGTCGATGACCGACAACTACGAGGGTACACACCTTATCACCCAGCAGCAGAGCCGCGTTGTATCGCCAATCGCCAACAAGCCCCTGCACATGCGAGAGATTCTTCAGGTGCTGTCCGGCGATCCCGCATTCCCGAACCTCGCGTTCACACAGGTGGATTCCATGGACCGCAACGCACGATACGTCACAGAAAACGGTCGTCTGCCGGAATCGAGCATCAAGACAAAAGAAGTACAGACCGGCACCAAGCGTCTCGGTACGCACATGCGCATCTCCAAGCGTATGCTCAAAAGCCGCGCATACCTCCGCTCCTACATCCTCGCCATGATGCCCGAGGCCGTGTATATGGCCGAAGACTGGAATATCCTTTTCGGCGACGGCAACGGCGAGAATCTTCTCGGTATCGCCAACCACAAAGGCGTACTGCCCGTTGAGAAAATCATCACTGACAACATCGTTGAGGGTAAGGTCGGAAGCGTCCAAAGCGTTACCGCCTACAATGGTGGTGCTGACGCTCTCGTGGAGTTCACCAATCCTCAGCCTCTCGTACTCGACGGCATGGCCATCACGTTCACCGGCGCCACTTCCAATGCCAATCTGAACGCCACTCACAACGTTGTAAAAGTAACCGACCGTCAGGTTCTCCTGCTTGGCGTGGCCATCACCGAGGAAGAAGCCTCTGCCGCCAAGATGACTTTCAAGGTGAACAATGCTGCTTTCAAGAGCATTGAGGCTCCCAACTCCGAGGATGTGTTCAAGACTGCTTTCGCCGTGATGACATTCGGCCAGTATTTTCCGAACTTCCTCGTGCTGAACCCGATTACAGTCAACGCCATCGACAGCGAGAAAGACGCGCTCGG
>LUJQ01000038.1:18311-30606 GCA_001689485.1 Bacteroidales bacterium M6
CTCTCGAATGGGCCGAGGACGTTGAGACCAAGCTCACCAACGAGGTTGTCCTCATCGTTCAGGAAGAGGTAATCTTCCCGGTTTACATGCCGTGGACTTTCGCTTATGGAGACATAAACCAGCTCAAGCTGGCTATCACCAAACCTGTTTCAACAACTACAACCATCACAACAGAAGGATAATGGACATAATCGTAAGGGGTGAACCCCAAGAACTCGATTTCGTCCGCCGTTTATGCCGCGACAAAGTGCGCCGGGGATTGCTTGCAATTCTTCCGGCCACAAGTCCGGCTTGTGATGAAGTAGTCCGTCTCATGAATGAGCGTGACGAAATAATCAAACAGTTGTGGGAAAAAGATGCCCGCATATCGGAGCTTGAAGAACAGATATCGTTACAGCCTGTTCCCAAAAGCACCGAAACTGCTGTAAAAGACGGTGAAAACGTACCCGAAACCGTTCCCATCAATCCCGAACCCGTGGAAGACAGCAAAACCGTGGAGGTTGCTGACATGACAGAGGTCAACCTCGATGATGTCAAGGACGCTCCCGATGTTGACACCAAAGACACTCCGGCGCCCACTCCCAAGAAAACCCGATCAAAAAAATCAGAGTAAACAATGCTGATAGACTGCTCATACTTCATCAACGGCCCACGCCACATTCAGAACGCGACTCTCAGCAAGGTTACTGCGGGCAAGATGCCTAATGTAAACTCGGCGGAGGTCAACAACGCTATTGAGGCGTATATCCGAATGTTTCAACGACCGTTTCTCAAAGAGGCTCTTGGAGCCACCATCGCCAGTGAAATAATCTCTTACCTTAAACTTATCGAACAAGATGAAGATACGGAAAGAGATGTGGCACTTGACATGGTGATAGAGCAGATCCGTGAGCCTTTTGCAAACTATGTGTTCTATAAGATTCTGCGCGATAGCAACAGTCAGGCCACCATGACCGGTCTTGTACGCCTCAAATGTGCCAACGACTACGTTGCGCCTTTACGCCGTCAGGTATCGACATGGAACGACATGGTGGATATGATGGCAGACTTTTCAGAATGGGTCAGGACATCGGACTGTCAAGTTCCCGGCATTATAACAGATCCCAACTTGCTCACCAAAATCAATACTCTCAATCTATGAACCGTAGCCGCGAAGTGATTGAAATTTTCCGAGATGTGGTAGAGGCTACCGCCAGGAACTGCAACATTGTCGTTACACAGTTCCATAGTGGCGAGAGTATGGAAATCGCCTGCCCGGAGATTAACTATACTTTTGGCAACTCCCGGTATGTCAAGGACAGTCTCGACGAATTGAGCAAAACACCAAAAGGCAATGAGCAGAAATTTCCACTCATCGCCCTGTTCTGCCCGTTCCAAGAGCAGCGCAATTCCCCGGATTATTTAAGTAAGGCTACTGTCAATATAATCATAGCCTGCTCCACCTCAAAAGAATGGAGCAACGAGCAAAGATTAGAGTTGTCATTTCAGAACATTCTACGGCCTATTTATAATAGGCTGTTGGAAGCTCTGAAAGAGGACGGGAGATTAGATTTCGGTTATGAAGAGGTGGTGAAACACCGATACTCTGAAAACTACTCTTATGGCAGATATGGTGCTCACGACGGCACCGGGGATGCGGTCAGTGAGCCCATTGATGCCATAAACATAACAAATCTTGAATTAACAATAACAAATCAAACGTGTAGATAAATTATGAGACCCATCAGATCGTGTGATGACTCACACCTCAACACCGGACTTTCCAAGTGTCCTGTCGATTTCGCCCGCATGAAAGGCGCAATCATCGTACCCTATGGTACCAAACTGCCCGCCAAACTCACAATCGAAGAACTGACCAAGCTGGCCCACGCCGACGAACATGAACGTATCTACGGCATCAAGGGTTTCTGCGAATATGCGCCGGAGGGTGGTGAAGCTCAGACTGGAGCTGTCGGCTATGGAGGGCTTCAGGTGACAGGCTACAGTGACCGCGCCGACACGTTCACCCTCGACAAGAACTATCCCGAACTTCACGCATCGCTCACCAAGTGTTCCGGCATGGCATGGGGCGCGTACTTCTTCGATGAGAAAAACTACCTCTACGGACTCCAAGATGACACCGATGTGCTTGCGCCGTTCCCCATGTCGACTATCCACTCCAACGCAACGCCGTACTCGACCAGTTCCGCCAAGTCCACGATGACCGTTAAGTTCTGTCATGAAGATGCCCGCGCCGCCATCGAGCGCGCCGATTACGTTAAACTCGACTTCAACCCCCAGCGCGCCACACTCGGCCTGACCGCTGTCAAGCTCGTCAAGACCGGCGACACCGGCAACGACTTCAAGCTGCTGGAGAGTATCGGTGGCTACGACCTCACACCGACTTTCGGCGCACTGATTGCAGACAGCGCCACCGCTATCGCCGGAGCCACTGCCGCCACCTACGATGCCGAGAAAAAGGCCCTCACGCTCACGGTGTCAGGTTCAGACACTCCCAAGCTCAAAGCCCCCAAGATGCTCCTTGAAGCCGGAATCGAAGGTATCGAAGAAGTCTGACCGCTATGTTAAAGTATGAGAATGTAACATTCCTCAAGGAACCTGCCAAAAGGCTGACGCGAGATGAGTTCATTGCCCAGCACGTGAACGTCTTTTGGCAGGACCGAAAGGAGGCGACCAGACGCAAAATGCTTGGGGCCGTCCATGACCTCATCACGGGGGCGTCAAAATCCAAGAAGTAATAATCCGGGGCGGTGGTGTAAATCTCCGCCCCTTAATCTTTCAGTATGGATATACAAGGAGTCCATGACATTATCCACAAGATAGCTGAGGGGTTCGAGGACAATGCAATGCAGTGTCTTGAATTTCACTCCGGCAATATTGTTGTCGCCATTCAGGAGCAGATTTACAGCGGCCAGAATGGCGAGGGTGAGCATTTGTCGCCGACTTATGATGCAGATCCATACTTTGAGGAAGAGGGCCCGTGGTATCATCGCGCCCAGGAGTACAAGGCTTGGAAATACACCATCACGCCGCCGACTGGCAGTTCTTTGTTAGGATTGCCGCCGCGCCCGGACAATGTGCCGAACTTGTTTATCAACGGTAAATTCTTCTCCGAGATAACGGCCACTCGTCGGGGAGATATGCTGTATGTTGACCCAGGCAACGGCGACGGCCCGGACATCGTAGCCAAGTATGGAGAATCCCTGCTTGACATTGGAGATTCTGCTGTGGTCTATTTCAACCGAGAGTATATGTGGCCGGCAATAGAGAAGTTCTTTAATGATTGTGGATACCGATGAGTTGCGCGTGTGAACACAAGAAGATGGCCAGTGAGTATGAGCGTATGTACCGCCTCGCCAAGATGACCGCCAAACTACATGACAAGACAGTGGCTCTCTACAAGAACGATGACGGCACATATGGATTTACCACCGACACAGAGATAGATAAACCGATTATAGAATACGTTTCCCCATATTAGCGATGGCAATAAAGATTACCGACCTTGTAGACCCTAATGAAATTGAGAAACTGAACCAACTTGACGCCGTGTTGTCAAAGGTTCTCGACACCTACACCAAAGTAGCAAAGGATCTCGCCAAAGGTCTTGAAATAAGCGTCAGTGTCGTGGGCGACATTGACAGACTGGAGAAGATTCTTGTCGAAAAAGGCAAGGAGGCTTCCAACGTGCAACAGCAGCTCACGCAAGTTATAGAGGAGCAGGGCAAGGTGATTGCCAATACCACCAATACCATCTCCCGGCAGCTCATGGAGCAGGAGCGTGTGAACAAAACCCAGCGTGAGGCATATACCGAACACGAGAAAGTAAAGAAACTGCTTGACCAGTACCACGACACCTATGAGGGGCAATTGCAGAGCCTCGTCAAGATAAACCGTGAGCTTGAACAGAATAAGAAAGCACAAAAGGATAATGAAAAGGCATTGTCTATGGGCCGTGTCACGGTGGAGCAGTTTACGGCAAAGCAGGCGGAACTGATAGCAAAACACCGTTCCCTTACACAAGAGAAGCGCACCCTTACTCAGTTGATGACCGCCGAAGAGAAAGCTGCACAGTCGCAGGAAGGCAGTTATGTTCATATGTCACAACAGTTGGAGTTGCTGAAAAAAGCATATAAGGATTTGAGTGAGGAAGGGCGCAACTCCGATTTTGGCAAAGAATTGGAGGCATCCATTCAGAGCCTCGATGCTCACCTAAAAGATGTGGCCGCCGACATGGGCGAGTTTCAGCGCAATGTCGGGAACTACGCTATTGCAGGACAGCAGGGAGTTGTAACGACCGAAAGCGTTATTGCCGCAATGAATCAAGAGGCACGGACCACACAAGACCTCATCGACCAGACAAAGATTCTGGAAGAGGCAAAGCTCATGCTGAATAAGGAGGATGCCAACTATCAGTCCACCCTCGACTCCCTCAACGCCAAAATTGAGGAGAATAAGCGGAAACTCACGGATGTAAGCGATATAATCGGTAAGGAAGCACGTTCAGTTTCTGAGGCAGAGGCTCAAAACAAGCGATTGTCAGAGGCTATCAAGCACATAGACCTCACATCGGCCGATGCCAAGAAGAAACTTGAAGAAATGCGCAATCAGATAGAGCGCAACAACAGAACTATCGCAGAGGCCACCGGCGCCAATGAGAAGTTTACTGATAGCGTTCTCGGTATCTTAGGAGTTAACACAAACCTCGGCAGCTCGTTCCAGTCTTTGGGACAGAATGGCAACTTCATTGACGGGTTGCACACCAAGACCAAGGCATTTGCGCAAACGCTCATGGGATTGCTCGCAAATCCCTGGGTGCTTGCATTTCTTGGGATAGCTGGAGTAGTTGCCGGATTCAAATGGTGGTATGACTACAACAAAGGACTGATTGAGGCGTCACGCCTTACTCAGAACTTTACGGGACTGACCGGCGATGCCGCCGACAAAATCACAACCGATACCCAAGCTATTGCCGAACACATGGGCAAGAGTTTTGATGATACCATCGGAGCCGCCAACACACTTGTTCAGCAATTCGGAATCTCATGGGAAGAGGCTCTGATTAAGATAGAGGATGGCATTGAGGCCGGCGCCAATATGAACGGCAGATTTGTTGAGAACATAAATCAGTTTGCTCCGGCTCTCCGTGATGCCGGAGTATCCGTTGATGAATTTGTTGCGATACTCGCCGAAACCCGAAACGGCATATTTGATGAGAAAGGTGTTCAGGACATCATCAAGGGTGGCACCAGACTCCGCGCCATGACAAAGCAGATTGCTGAATCTCTCGACGCCTGCGGCATATCCTCAAAGCAGATGCAGGAAGATCTCGCCAACGGCAACATCACCATGCTGGAGGCAGTTCAGCAAGTTTCCGCCAAACTGAAAGAACTGCCGGAAAACTCTCAGGAGGCTGGTCTGGTGATGAAGAATGTGTTTGGCAGAACCGCAGCAGAGGGTGGCACCCTGCTCATTCAATCACTTGCAGATGTCAATACTAATCTTGATGTCGCAAAAGATAATATGGGCGATCTCGGCAGGCTCAACCGCGAACAGATGGAGGCTCAAAAAGAACTTAACGAGACTCTTGCCGCTGTGTTCAAGATGAGCGGCACAAATTTCGAGGAGATGACTATCCAAGCAAAAACCTACATAGCCCAGGGTCTCACCAATATCATCAAGGGCTGTGTCGATATTGTGAATTGGTTTATCCGGATGTATAACAAATCAATTGTTGTACGCGGTGCCGTAAACAGTATCGCAAACTCGTTCAAGACGATGTGGGAGGTTGCCAAGTTTATACTGAATCAGGTTGTAGATTCATTCAAGGCAATGGGCACCGTAATAGAGGGAGTTGTTACCCTCGATTGGGATAAAGTGACCAAAGGCTGGAGCGATGGCATGAATGCCCTTAAAGGCAATGTGGAAACTATGGCTCGAAACATCGCCTCCAATACCGCAGATGCGTTCAACAATACTCTAAACGATGAGTTGCAAGAGGTGTCCGTTGACCTTAATGCAAATCTTTCGGGTGTTGGTTCCACTCCCAGCAAGCCTAAAGTGCCATACACACCCACAACTAAAGAACAGACCGATAAAGAAAAGGCGAAAGCCGCTAAGGAAGCAGAGAAAGCTGCCAAAGAGGAATTGAAGCGTATCCACGAGCTTGAAGAATCCAAGATTGCGGTGATGGCTGACAGTCATGAAAAGGAACTTGCCATGATTCGTCTGAAATTCAAAAAGAAGATTGATGAAATCAAGGGAAATGGCGAAACCGAGAACGCGCTGAGGATACAACTTGCAGAGCAGTGTCAAAAAGAGATTGCGGAATGTGAGTTGAGATACCAGACCGAACTTGCAAAAATCAATCTTGAGAACCGCCTCGCCTCCGTTAAGGAAGGTAGCAAGGAAGAACTTGATTTAAAATTGGCTCAGTTAGAGGCTACTCGCGCCGCCGAACTGAAAGCAGCCGAGAAAACCGGTGCTGATATAAACCTTATCAATGCCAAGTTCAATAAAGAGCGTCAGGAATTGGAAGCGGATTTCGCGGCAAAGATGGCTGAACAGGTTGAAAAACGCTATGCTGCTGAGCAGAGCATTCAGGATAACGCCTATATCCATGCTGTGAATGTTCTCAAACAACGATATGCCCAGGAACTCGCCGCCGCAAAAGGTAACCTGGCCCAGCAGGAAGCAATCAAGGCCAAGTTTGAGCAAGATCAGGCTCGGCTCTCTGAGTACTATGCCCAGCAGACCGCCCTTGATTCCATCGACATGCTCAAAGAGATACTTAAAAACGAGCAACTGTCAGCAGAGGATAGGCTCAAATATGAGCAGGCTCTCGCCAAAGCTAAGGGTGATTTGGAAACGGCTATGGCAGATGCCTCTATCGCACAGATAGAGAGAATAACCAAGGCTGACAACAAAGCCCGTGAGCAGCGTCAGGCCAACGCCCAACAGTGGCTCCAGATGGCCGCAGACTCCCTCAACACCATCAACGAACTTGTATCAACCGTCTATGATGCCAAGATTGCCAAGGTCGAGGAAGAGCAAGAAGCCAACACCGCCGCCGGAGAGGCTGAACAGGAGCGCATTGCGGAACTCGTAGAGAAAAAGGTGATTACTGAAGAAGAGGGCGAGGCTCGCAAGAGAGCGGCTGAGGCTCAGACCGCCAAAAAGAATGAAGAGCTGGAGAAGAAAAAACAGCAGCTAAAACATAAGCAGGCTGTTTGGGATAAGGCAAACAGTATCGCCCAGGCCGGAATCTCAACCGCATTGGCGATTATGAACATGATGAAGTCCGCGCCATGGCCCGTCAACATCGCTATGGCCGCTATTGCCGGTGCTATGGGTGCCGTGCAAGTGGCAACAATCCTCGCCACCCCAATTCCCAAATATGCCAAAGGTACTGACCGACACAAAGGCGGCCCGGCCATTGTCGGTGATGGTGGCGTTCCCGAGTTGGTCATCTTTGGTGGCAAGTCTTGGGTTACGCCCGACACTCCCACTGTTGTTGATCTGCCGGCCGGTGCAATTGTCAAGCCCAATATTGACGGCATAGATGGCAACACTCCCGGCCTTACGCCTTTACCTCTGCCCGGAGAAAGTGGCTCCGCTCCTATAATCATCAACAATGATTATAAACGGCTTGAAGAGAAGATGGACGCTTTCATATTCATCATGCGTCGCCACTCCAACCGGCAGTACCAAAGTTCGATTGACCATTCATTAAACCGTTATATCGCAGACCGTATATGAAAGAGAAACTTGAACAACTGACACTATCGCAATTCGTTGACCTTGTTTGTGGTGATACAAGCGTATTGCTCGCGCACCATGAGATAGACAATCCGAACAAACTGGCCGTGGCCACTCGTAATATCGTACTTGAATACCGGGCCATAGCCGACCCCGGTGGCACCGGCTCATATTTCAAGCACGTTGAGGACTGGATAAAAGCCAAAATGAATGTCATAATCTTCACCATGTGCAGTAATCTGGTATCTCTCAAACAATACGGCAGAGCACGTGAGGTGCTTGTGGACTATGGATTGTCTGCATCCGGCTGGCCAGACAGTCGAGTTGACGGCACCATTCAGGCAAAACTCGCCCAGGCACAACGAGAACTTGAAGACATAGAGGCAGAGAATGAGAAAGTCCTCGTTGAGCGTGAGAAAATCCGCGCACAGTTTGACGCACAGACCGCTTCACTGATGGCTCATTTCAAGTTCCAGATTGACCCGGACACCATCAAGGCAACACTATATGCCAACCTCGTTTCCCGGCATAATCGGGAAATCAAAGCTCAAATGGCCGCGTTGAGGAAAAAATGAGGGTAGCACTGCATTTTTTCGCTGAAAAGCTTGCATAATAGCAACAAAATCGCTACTTTTGTATTGTATTTAAAGAGGACATTGAATTATGAAAGTATCTGAATTATGGAGACTTCTTGAAAGAGCCGGATGCTACATTTATCGACGAGGTAGTAACCACGACATCTGGAAAAGCCCGATAACGGGCAAAACATTCCCGGTGTCAAGGCACAAGACGGAGGATTTGAAGCCAAAAACATTGGCCTCAATCAAAGAAAAGGCGGGGATTTAATCCCCAGCCTTTTCGTCTCTCCTTATTTTGATAGTGGACTACAGTGTCCTCTTTAAATTTTTTTAAACGCTGGATTATGAAAATAGTAGGAACAATCGAACGCAATGACAATAAATATTACCAAATCTCTTCCGATGATGAGATAATGGGGCATTGTTTTGGCGGCTACGGCTACTCAGTGGCCGAGGCAAAGGCCGACTTCTTCAAAAGCATTGAGGAGGCCAAACAGATGATTGTTGAGGAGGGATTGACCGTTCCGTCCGATGCTGAACATGTAGAGGTTGAATTTAGATATGACATTCCCTCATTCTTCAATTACTTTGACTGGATTAACATCTCTGCATTTGCTAAACAGGCAGGGATAAATGAATCCAAGATGCGAGCCTATAAGGCAGGAGTAGCGTCTGCGTCAGAGAAGACTTTACAACGTATTTTATCAACCATCAAGGCTATGGGAGCGGAGTTAATCTCCGCCACATTATAGCACCCTCTTTAAATACACTGTCAGGCGTACCCCCTTGAAGGTACGCCTGTTTTTTTGCCTCCATTTAATAACTGTTAGCTGTGACATTGTAGCACGGCTTTTTTCATATCCGACTGAATAAATCTACTGCTTGTTGGTAACTACTTGCAAAAATGCAAGAGTTATGAACAACCGACAAAAAAACAACCGCAAGCATTCAAGGCTTGAACGAATAGAGCGGAAGTGTGACATCATCCTCTCTGAACTGGCAATAATCAGAAAGCGTTTACACCCACGCTCTCACGCCATAGATGATGCTATCGAACAGATGCACCGCAATGCCAGGCGAATGAGAGCCGAGGCAGAGAAAAACGCACAACTATTACACAAGGTGTTCCAATAAAATATGTGGGACATGAATATCGAACACCTTGTTGTCGATAATATCACATGGCTACGCAGAAAAGCTCAAATATTTTGTCAAAATGCATGTGATGCAGAAGATCTCGCAAGCGAAACAATTGAGAAAATATTGAAGAGCCGTGATAGATTTGATTCACGGAAGGATTTTCGTCCGTGGGCACTTATTGTTATGCGCAATACATTCATTACAAATTACAACCGTCGAAAATGTGTGCCGTTTACTGGAATGGATGATGATTATCCTGCAATATCTCCGTTTATGGCTGATCAAGAAATCATAATCACACATATCCTATCCTCCATCCGTAAATGTGCACGCAAATCCATTGCGATTGAGTGTGTGATTCTATATGCCAAAGGTTATAACTACGATGAAATCTCACAACAACTCGGAATTCCCAAAGGCACTGTTATGAGTAGAATCAGCAACGGCAGGAAACTACTTCGGGAAGCATTAAATGATTAACAATGTCAGTAAACGTTAAGGTGGTAAAATGGTGATCATTCTGATTGCAAAACCTGCTTTTTATGGCTAACTTTACAGTATAACAAATTACAAGTCAAACCAATAACCACCAAGAATGATTAAGAAATCTAATTTTCGCGTGAGAGTGATGAAGTATGCATGGCACCTTTGGAAAGTCACCCGTCAGACATGGCGCCTTTGTATGATAAAAGCTTGGCAATTATACCGCCTGGTGAAATCCATGCTCAATGGTAGTGTAACATTCTACTACACTAAATCCGACGGCTCCATTCGTAAAGCTTTCGGTACCCTTAAGAATGTGCCCGTTGGGGCTACTCCTGGCCACAAAAAAATCACAAAGCCCTCATATAAAACTATTACCTATTTTGATATAGAAAAGAAAGCTTTCCGCTGTTTCAAACCAGAGAATTTGATTTGTGCGATATAACATCAATCAAAGCGAGTTCTGCTTATTTTGGCAGAACTCGCTATCCTAATAAAGATATACTGCCTAAACAATCATATAATTTGCGCACAATATAGCATCCCTATTATGTATTAATCTGCATTCAAGAATAATGATTGGCAAATTTCGCAATTAATACATTATTGCACTTATTTCCCTAATCAATAGCTATTTATTAGGTTTCATAGTCAATATAGGGAATTCGTCCATACAAGTTATTAGCTAAATAACATCGCCTATGGGCTATATTTGTGCAAAAGATATAGTATGCTTATCAAATACAGCCTTTCGATAAACGCACAAAATTATAATATTCCCAATATCGATTTAAAGAATTGGGATGAAATCAAATGTGTGTATAAACGAAACGGTCTTGGGGGAGTGATAAGATCGTTTTCTTCAACCTTTGAATTTGTAGGGAGAACCAAAGATATCATATTCAAAGAATACCTCACTAAAGGGGTCAATGCTAAAGCCTGGTTGAAAGTTTTCAGTATCACGAACAATTGGGAATGGCGAGAAGAATTCATGTGCGAACTTGATTTCTCAACAGTAATATTGACTAATCATGTTTTAAAAATAAATTGCATTGATAATTCCATCTCCGCTATTATCAAAGCGAACAAGTCTACTGTATTTGAATTCACAGTTGGTACCGATATTCCAACGCAATGTGCGTTTGATTTTAACCGTCTGCCGCTGATTGAGTCGGCCATATATGAGTTCACAAAAGACCGTGAAGGCATAACACGAGGAGATGGTTCTGTATTAGTTCGATTTAACA
This sequence comes from Bacteroidales bacterium M6, assembly GCA_001689485.1. Lineage (GTDB taxonomy): Bacteria > Bacteroidota > Bacteroidia > Bacteroidales > Muribaculaceae > UBA7173. Next base: position 29,518 of record LUJQ01000038.1, read on the forward strand.
AATCAACTGATCCTTGGGTTGGACGTATTGGTGAGGCCGAACTTGTTGACATAGGGAAGATGGATTGCGCCAAAGACCAAAAAACAGAGATTGATCCGTCTCACAATTACTGCATCCGGAATATCTCCAACGAAACGATTGCCGTAACACTCGAATATTCGATTCGAGTGTCTAAGCTGCGGTCATATGGTGGATGTGATATTGTCGCGGTCAAACGTCATGGCACCAACGTAACGACTATAGGAACTTTAGTTCCGAACAGCGCCGCATGGGGCATATATTACGTTGGAGATACACCTTGGCTAAAAAATGTGCCTACCTATAATCCAAGTGCAGCCAACCAATACGCCATCGTCAACGGATATGTTTACCAATCCGTTGAACAAAAATATCTTCCGAATCCAGATGGCACTCAACAGCCCAGTATCTTTTATTGGCGGAACACAAATATATTAGAATCCGACGACAAATATTCCACCCTATGTCAAGGGTGTATCACAACAGAATTGGAGCCGGGAGCAAAACTATCTATCAAAGGGATAATAGGGAATGGTGTATTGGTTGCTGATCGTGCTATCTTATCCGGACAATCAATGAAATTCAGATGGCAAGTGGCTGATGAACCTGTAACATTCCGAGGCATCTCCCCTATCGTCGCGGCAAAATGTATCTTGGAAAAGATGGTAGAATCCGATGCTATAGAGGTTTCGATTTCCAACTATGATTCCAGAATAGCGGACACGGTTCTATTTCCGGCCGAAATTATACGGGCAATCCCAAATGCCAAATTTTATACCTCATTCAACACATTCTGTAATTGGATGGAAACTGTATTCGGATACACCTATGTCTCTGAAAGTTCAATAAAACCACCACTATATCATGATAGATTTGAGTACCAGGACACACTTAACCGCCTGATGTTATCACCAGATATTGAAGAGAGTACCACTATTCAATATGAGACCAACAGGGATTATGACGGTATCGTATCACCCGATATGATATATTTTGCTCCTGATGCAAATAGATTTGTCTGCAGAGGCACGGATAACATCTATTATTTAGTAGATGACAAAATTCAAATTT
>LUJQ01000008.1 GCA_001689485.1 Bacteroidales bacterium M6
AATATGCAAATTTTACCGAACTATTGTAGAAAGTGATGTCAATAAAGAAGGAGGTGTTGATAACACCGCTATGGCAGCCGGGGTAGAGTGCCTTATTCGGCCTCTTTCTCATTATTTTTGTGACGCTTGTAAGCGGCGGCAAGCTTTTTGTGGTAACCGCGCGACTTTGCTTTGGGACCGTTATAGCGCAGGGCGAACTTCAACCATTTCTTGTCGCGTATGGCTTCGACCATGCCGCACTGCCGGATAAAACGCGCAAACAATTCCAGCTGGTCACGTTCCGACCGGCTCATCAACGAAACAAATTCCTCGACATCACGAGCGCCGCATTTATCCCAATTGAACCCGCCTATCTGAAACATCCCCCAGAATGTGCTTTTCAACGCCAGCTCGCGGTTGACCTCGCATGCGGCCTCCAGCCGTGCATACTGGCCACCCTGGTATGAACCGTAGCGGCGTACATCGGGTCGCGAAAAAATCACCGGGTGCGATTTGCGTGCCTTTTTCAACGAGACCTTATGCTTGGGCGCAAATTTCCGGAACATCGCCAAGTCGAAATTAATCAAAGGTTTCCCGGAATCACAAAACCCTTTGTGGGCAGTTCCGGCCTCCACATCGACAACGGCTTTGATAACCGCAGTCTCAACCCCCAGTTCCTTCGCCACCTCCCGGTAATCATTTTCGGTAAGCGATACACACCCCGGCAAAAAAGCACCATCCCCTAACGGCAACGAAGCCATCTCCGCCAATGAATCGGGGTCGGCATCCCCACACTCGCTGTTGATTATCACATCAAGGATTGCACTATAGTCCAGTTCAGGTTCATCCGGGAACGACGGTTCGCCAGGCAGCACCAACGGCGGTTGCCCCGCCTGGAGGCTGTCGGGAAAATTACCGTTCCCGGCCACACAAAGCATGGCCGGGAACAGCATTATGGATACCGCCGCAACAGCGGTTCTGAGTGAAGTCATCAAAGTGCGGCAACCTTTTCGATTGTGCGACGCAGCTGCTGCCAGAAGCGCTCTACAGCGGGGATATGCATACGCTCGGAAGGCGAATGGACATCGCGCAGCGTCGGGCCGAACGACACCATGTCAAGCCCCGGGTAGTTCTGCTGGAACAGCGAGCATTCCAACCCGGCGTGGATAGCCTTGATAGCCGGGCGCTTGCCATAAAGTTCCTCATAGGCATCAGAAGCTAGCTTCATGATTGTAGAATCGAGGTTGGGAGTCCATGCGGGATACCCGTCGCCATGCTCCACTTCCGCACCGGCAAGGGTGAACACAGCTTCAACCTGGTTGGCAATGTCGATTTTACGGGAATCAACCGATGAGCGCTGGGATGTGGTAACCACGATCCTGCCATCCTCCTTCATCTTCACGGAAGCAAGGTTGGTCGAGGTTTCAACCAACCCTTCGAGGTCGCGGCTCATAGAGATTACGCCGTGAGGTGCGCAGTAAAGCGCGAGGATAAGGTTGCGGGTAGTTGCCGAATCAACAGCGAATTCGGGTTTGTCGACACTTTCGAGGTTGAGTTTGAGCGTGGTTTCCAAGCCCTTGTATTCCTTCTCGATGTCGGCGGCATAGTGATTGAACGCGATGCGCACCTCCTCCTTTTTCGAGGTATGGACACCGAACACCACATGGGCGGCACGGGGGATGGCATTACGGAGGTTTCCGCCGTCGATTTCGCAAACGGTAATCTCATGCTTCTTCATAAGGTTGAACAGGAAACGGGCGATAAGCTTGTTGGCATTGGCACGGCCCTGGTGGATATCGCCGCCGGAATGGCCTCCCAACCCGTCGCGTACATCAAACAGGAAGTAATGGAAATCAGCCGGGGCAAACGAGCGGTTATATTTGAAGGTAGCCACGGTGTCGATACCGCCGGCGCACCCTACAAACACTTCGGCATCATCTTCCGAGTCGAGGTTAATCAGAATCGACCCGGTCAGTTCCCCCTTTTCAAGATTGTTGGCGCCGGTCATTCCGGTTTCCTCATCCATGGTGACAAGCACCTCGAGAGGGCCGTGAACCAGGTTCTCATCGGTCAGCGCGGCCAATGCGGCAGCAACACCGATACCGTTGTCGGCGCCAAGCGTGGTGCCGTCGGCACGCACCCACTCGCCATCGACGATAGTTGTAATCGGGGTGTTTTCGAAATCGAAATCCTTGTCGTTGCTCTCGCACACCATATCCATATGGCCCTGCAGAATAACCGTCGGGGCGTTCTCATGACCCGGGGTGGCAGGTTTGCGCATAATCACGTTACCAATCTTATCGGCATGAGCCTCAATGCCGTGTGCTTTGGCGAACTCAAGGATATAATTACGGATTTTTTCCTCCTTTTTCGAGGGACGGGGGATTTTCGTAATCTCATCGAAAATCTCAAACACAGCCTTTGGCTGAAGGTCTTTCACTTGCATGGTAATATAACGTCTTAGTTAAGTTGGTCAACTGTCGATAACGCCCGGAAGCCGCAAAACGGCCCCGGCTTTAAAATAAGTTTGAGAATGGAAAATTCTGTTAAATTAACCCTTTCTCACCGCCTAAGTTACAAAATAAAATTTACATATGGCCAAAATGTAAGCTAACTTTCCTATATTTGCGCCGAAATTAGGTGGATAACCGATGAAACTGCTGCTTATCACAATATGCCTTCTCCTTGCGGCCGTGGTGCTTATGGGGGTCAAAGTGCTGTTTGTAAAGGGTGGGAAATTCCCTTCAGGCCATGTTCACGACCTTCCAGCCCTCAAACGCAAAAAACATAAAAAAAGAAATAACAACCTTTCAACCCAATGAAAAAAACAGCATTCGCTGCCGCCGCGGTCGCACTTTTTGCAATGGCCACCGCATGCTCCGACAAGGCAAACAACACTGAAGCAACGGAAGCCCCTGCGAAAAAAACCGCAAAGGCAGAGGGTGACTCTTTCGCCCCCACCACCAACATCCGCTATTACAATATGGACTCGGTGATGGCCAACTACGAACTTGTCAAGACATTCAACGAAGCCAACCTCCGCACGATGACCGAGCTGCAAAACGCCCAACGTTCACGCGAAGGAGAGCTCAACCGCATGGCCGCAAGCATCCAGCAGAAAATGCAGAACAACGGCTACCTTTCGGAGGCATCATACAATGCCGACATGAACGAGCTTAACAAAAAGCAGCAGGCTGCACAAAACTACCTCGGCTCGCTCCAGGCCAAGGCACAGGAAGAGGCACTGCGCCAGCAGGAGGAATTTATCGATTCTGTGAACAGCTTCCTGGCCGAATACAACAAAGCCCACCATTTCGACGCCATCCTGCTTTTCGCCCCCGGCGAACTGTTCAACCCGCAACTCGACATCACAAACGATATAATCGAAGGGCTGAACGCACGCTACAAAAAAGCCGCCCCGGCAAAGACCGACGAAAAGGAAACAAAGAAATAAAACCCTGCGCTTATGGGCAGGCGGTTTTCCCGAAAACGCCCCCGTCATTCCAACACCATACATCAGAACGAACAGGAGTTGTGCCTTGATGGCACAACTCCTTATTTTTTTCCATGAAACAGTCGTTATGAAATTGCGGACTAGCCGCTTTTTCGTAAGGGCAAAAAAAATTACTCGTCGTCCCGACGAATAATCTTCTTACCTTAAATCTAATACCATGAAAAACTGATGCAAAGGTAACAACTTCTATGTTATTAAACATAATTTTCCCCCATTAAAATGATTGCATTTAACCTTAATTTACAAATACCACTTCCAGCAATGCGGATTTTTACATTTTTAAACCTATAGGCAACAGGTAACCGATAACCACTCTGCCGACAGCCCGCCACATAGCCGCCTCAAACGGAATAAAAACGGCAATTTGCCAATTTATCTGAATTTTTCTTGCAAAACGCAAACACAATCGCTACTTTTGCGAAAAAGCGATGGATAGACAGTCAGATGTCAGAAAGTTCATGCCCGTGTAATAGATTGCCTGAAAATTTTTCCACAGGATTTTTCAATCTATAACATCCCGCCTGCAATTCTGAAACCTTCGATATCGAAAGCCGTCACCACCTGCCGGGTATGACTCCCAGAAACGGATAGAGCCCCTTATCAAAAATAACAAATCATTATTAACACTACTGGAATGAAAAAGTTATTTTACTTAATCATGGGGGGATAATTACATTACTTAGCCCCCTGTCAGTACATGCAGCACCATTGGCACCACAGCCACTTGGAAAGCTGTTAGGATTGAAATCAGCACCGGTTCAAAGTTTCACCCACGACGGAGCGCCCGTAAAAGCACCGGCAGAAAAACGGCAGGCACCATATGCAACCTCTGCGGAAGGCCCTGTAATCAACGCCAGCGTGGTCTATCCGTCGAATGCCCAGGGCATGTGGAGCTACAACACCTCCGAATGGAACCCCAGGCAGCTAGCCATAGGCATCACCGCCACCGGGGGCGGGTTTGCCGCAAACGGCTATTATTACATCACACGCTACCTCGAAGCCATGGGCTTTGAGGAAATCAAGACCATAAACTATAACATTTCCGACTGGAGCGAATATGACTCCTATTCCGGCAAGATAGAATATGTGGCAACAACCATGGCCTATCACCCACAGCGCGACGAGGTTTATGGCTGCTTCATCAACCCCGAACGCAACGGATACAATTTCGTACTTTGGAATTACAGTTATTTCCAGCCCTCACGCGTAATATGCCCACTTGAGCGTCCGTGGAGCGGTTGCGCCGTCGCATCCGACGGCACCCTTTATGCCATCGAACGCAACGGCGACCTATATTCCGTCGACATCAAAACCGGCGAGATGACCCTGGTAGGGGCAACGGGAGTCGAATCGACCTATATGGGCGACGCCACCATCGACCCTGCAACCGACACCATGTACTGGTCGGTTACAACCGACACCGAATTCGGCCTTTACAGCGTCGACATAACCACCGCGAAAGCCACCAAACTCTACGACCTCATCAACGAAGAACAGCTTTGCGGCATGTACATACCATCTGCCGAAGCCGCTACACAGGCCGGGGCGCCGGCCAAAATCTCGTCGGTCAACGCATCGTTCTCAGGGGCTTCCATGACAGGCAAAATCATCTTCACATCGCCGCGCGTCACATTCGCAGGTGACGCCCTGCCCCCCGAGGATGAAATCAGCTATACCATAAAGGCCAACGGCACGGTTATCGCAAAAGGCACATGCCTCCCCAACAAACGCACGGAAGTGGCGGTGGAAATGACAGAACCCGACAGTTACTATTTCACCGTAACCACCTCGAACTCGGCCGGTGAATCACCCGTCGCATCAGCACGCAAATTCGTAGGCCCCGACACACCCAAAGCCCCCTCTTCGTTCGCGGCCACTGTGACAGGCAACTCCGTAAAACTGCAATGGAACTCACCGTCGTCGAGCGGGGTTAACGGAGGCAACGTCGACTACAGCAACGCCGTTTACCGGATTGTGCGCTACCCCGACGAAAAGGTGATTGCCGAAGCCGAAACCGGGCGCACCATTACCGACGAGCTACCGTCGCCCGAAGTGCGCACCGACTACTACTACACCCTTACGGCCACAGTCAACGGCCTGTCGGCTCAGCCGGTGAAGTCGCCCGTCATCTCCATGGGACCCATCCTGCCCCCGTTCAACGGCACCTTCACCTCACAGGCGTCACTCGCAGGCTGGACGATACTCGACGTCAACGACGACAACACCCGCTGGAGCTTCTACTCCTCCGACCAGACCATCCAGCTATATGCATCGCAAGGATTCGACGACTGGGCGATAACACCGGCGGTGAAACTACGCGGAGGCACCTCCTACCCCTTCTCCATAACCGTCAAGACATCCAACTATGCCGAAGAGACCTTCGAAGTGAAATGGGGCACCTCACCAACAGCCGAGGCAATGACCAACACCGTCATAGCACCCGCTACGCTTAAAACCACCACCCTCACCACCTACGAAGGGGAAATCTCAACCGACCAGGCTGCAACAATCTATATCGGCATCCATGGCATGACCCCGGCGAAATCCAACACCCTCAAGGTTTCAACCTTTACCATCGGCGACGGCATCACAGCCAAAGCCCCTGCCGCAGTAAGTTCGCTTAAAGCGCAATCACCCGTCGACGGCACCCGCCTTGTCACACTCACATTCACCGCACCTGCCAACGACCTTTCGGGACAACCCCTGTCGGCCGACAATGCATGCACCAAAATCGAAGTGCTGCGCGACGGCAAACCCCTGGCCACGCTGACCGAAGGTATCGGTTCGGGCAAAGATGTCGAATATATCGACAAGTCAGACAATCTCACCAACGGCACACACCTCTACACCGTAATCCCCTATAACGTTTATGGCGAAGGCCCTGCCGCCGAAGCGGAAGTGCTTGTAGGCGCCCGCCGCCCGGTGGCACCGAAATCGGCCCTCATGATGGAGGAAGGCAACAGCGGCAAAGTCACAATTTCATGGGATGCCGTGACAACCGACGTCGACGGGAACACGTTCAGCCCCGACGCGGTGACCTACCGCGTAATCGACCGCCAGTATAACACCGTTGCCGACAACGTGGAAGGCACGTCAGTCACACTGTCGGCAGTACCCGAAGGCGAACAAGCCTTCTGCCAGTTCGCCGTCTATGCCGTTACAGCCGGTGGTGAATCGGAATCGATGGCAGCCACAGCCTACAAACCTGTAGGAACCCCCTATCCCACCCCGTGGGCGGAATCGTTCAAGAACCGCACCGTGTCGAGCATATTCGGCTACAACTATATCAAGGGGCAGGAGCCATGGCAGTTTGTATCTGCACACGACTGGGGCATCACACCCCAGGATGATGACGGCGGATTCGCCTACCTCGAATGCTACGGCGACCTCACCGCCCTGGTAACCGGGAAAATGGATCTCGACGGGCTCAACAACCCCGCATTCATCTACCACACATATAACTACGCAGGCTCACAGTCGGATTACTCAAACGTGTTAGAGCTACAGGTTGACAACGGCGACGGCCGGGGATTCATGCCGGTGCAAAGCAACGTGGTGTCGGAAACCGGCCCTGCCAACCAATGGAACAAGGTCGTAGTGCCGCTGACCGACTATGAAGGCCAGACCGTGATTTTCCGTATCGAGCCAAAAACACCCGCCCTGGCACTCTACACTCTCGACAACATCCGCGTAAGCAGCTATGTGGAGCAGAACCTGACCGCATCGAACATCGTTGCACCCGGAGTGGCCGACGTTGACAAACCGTTTGAAATCAACTGCACCGTGACCAACACCGGCGAACGCGCCGTAGCCTCCTACACGGTGGAACTCTGGCGCGGGGAGGAACCCGTCGACTTCGTCGAATGCCAGCGCATCGAACCTAACGCCAGCAAAAACGTGACATTCACCCACACACTCGGCATTCTTGACGGCGAGGAAGCAGCCTTCAAGGCCGTAATCGTATGCGGCAACGACATGGTCGGACAAGACAATGTTTCGGAAACAGTCAACGTCGGGATTGTGGCCGCGGCCGTACCGGCTGTCGACAATCTCAAGGCAACAGCATCGCCGGAAGGCGCACAGCTTTCATGGAGCGAACCCGACATCTCGACAGCTCCTGCCGACCCCTACACCGAGACCTTCGACAATGCAGAAAGCTGGAGCAACCTCGTGGAGGGATGGAAGATTCTCGACGAAGACAAGATTCCTGTAGGCGGCATCAACACCAAGGACTTCCCCTGCACGGGGCTTCAGGCATGGTTTGTGGTCGATAACACATGGGCCGGTTTCGGTGAAAACGAAAACGACCTGGCACGGTGGGCAGCACGCTCGGGCACCAAGTTCATGGCATCGGAATATGTGATGCGCGGCGACCAGACCTACCAAAGCGACGACTGGATGATTTCGCCGATGCTCTACGGCGGCCCGCAGGCTCTCACATTCTATGCCAAGAGCTTCGACCCGAAATATCTCGAAACCTTCGAAGTGCTTGCATCGTCGACCACGACCAATATCGACGATTTCGAAAGCATCGGAAGCGTTCTCGATGTGCCCAACAACTGGATGCAATACAGGTTCAAATTGCCCGAAGGCACCAGATATGCAGCCATACGCAGCCGTTCGAGCAACAAGTTCTTCCTCTTCATCGACGACGTGACCTACATCCCGGCCGACGGCACACCCGCATCGCTTGAAATCAAAGGCTACAACATCTACCGCAACGGCATCAAGCTCAACGACGCCCCCGTAGCCGGCACCGAATTCACCGATGCCACAGCCGCAGAAGGGAAAAATTACGAATATATGGTGACAACCGTTTACGACAAAGGGGAGTCACGCCCGTCAAACAAAGCCTCGTTGCTGATATCGGGCATTGACGCCACCCGGGCAGACGGCTCTATAGGAATCCGCACCGCCGACGGCACGCTCATCGTTACCGGCCTGCAATCGGGCAAGGTTAACGTTGCGGCAACCGACGGACGCATCATACGCACTGCCGATAGCGCCCCCGTGGTGCGCATACCCCTTCCCGCCGGAATCTATATCGTAACGGCAGGGAACCGCACCGTCAAAATAGCGGTAAAATAACCCCTGACATTCGTAATCCCGCTTAACCACCTAATCCAAGGCGCTGTGTCGTGACCCGGCACAGCGCCTTACTTATCCCGTAACGCAAGAACATGGGTAAAGGTATCCCGTCCTCACCACACTGCCCGCACTCCCGCAAACAGAGGCGCGCCGGATGCAATCCAGGCCGCATAACAGCTTACACCACTTTTAAAATGAAAAACTTGTTAAATATGGTTTCAATATGACATATGTCATATATTAGTGCGTTTTTTATCCGTACTTTTGCAGCTGAAATTGCGGAAATGCTCTAATAATAAGCCGGAAAGCGTTTAAACGGGGGGATACCCGCCAATGCTGTCGCCATTATCAAACCAGTGCGATTAGATTAACCCGCACGTTTCATTTCTAAAGGTAAAAAAGAAAACAAATACAGGATTTTAAACAGTAAAAGCAATGAAGAATCGCAAAGTGCACTCGCTGGCAGCCGTTGTGGCAGCTACAGCGACCGTTTTCACTTTCACGTCGTGCGGTGACAAGTCAGGCCAGCAGATGCCTGCCGACATGACACCGGAAATCGGAATCCTCACAGTGCAGGAAGGATCCAGCGACCTCAACAGCAGCTACGCAGCCACAATCAAAGGTAAAACCGACGTCGATGTCCGCCCGTTTGTTTCGGGATTCATCACCAAGGTAAATGTCGACGAAGGGCAGTATGTGAAAAAGGGACAGCCCCTTTTCACCCTCGACCAGGTACAGTACCAGGCAGCAGTCGACCAGGCTGCGGCATCCGTAAACTCGGCCCGCACAGCCCTTGAAAGCGCGAAACTCACCGCTGCCAACAAGCAGCATCTTTTCGACAAGAACATAATCAGCGAATACGAAAACCAACTGGCCAAAAACTCGCTGGCACAAGCCGAGGCACAGCTGGCACAGGCCGAGGCTGCCCTCACCACAGCCCGCAAGAACCTGAGCTACACCGTGGTGACCGCACCCTCAAACGGCTTCGTAGGTTCAATCATCAACCGTGAAGGCTCACTGGCATCACCCTCGATGGTGACACCGCTCACCACACTCAGCGACAACTCCGACATATATGCCTACTTCTCGTTCAACGAGAAGGACATTCTCGAAATGACCAAAGGAGGCAAGAGCCTCAACGAGGCAATCGCACAGCTGCCCCCGGTTATGCTCCGGCTTTCCGACGGCACCATCTATCCCGAACCGGGCAAAGTTGCCACAGTGTCGGGCGTCATCGACAACTCGACAGGTTCGGCCAACGTGCGTGCACGTTTCAAAAACGACAACGGCATGCTCCGCAGCGGCTCCACCGGCCAGATTCTCATCCCCAACCACAAAGAGAACGTGATTCTGATTCCACAAAAGGCAACCTTCGAAATCCAGAACCGCCGCTTCGTGTATGTGGTCAACGACTCCAACAAGACCGTGTCGACCGCCATTACCGTTGCTCCTGAAAACGACGGGCAGCAGTTCATCGTGACCAACGGCCTCAAACCCGGCGAACGCGTGGTTGTGGAGGGTGTAGGCACCAAGGTGCGCGACAACATGCCCATCAAGCCCTTTGACGCAGCAGCCCGCGCTGCCGCCATGGCGGCACAACAGCAGCAGGCAGCCCCGCAGCAGTAACCACACCCCACCTACTTTCTATCACTAAACGTAAAAAAAATAACAAGAGGCTGCCTGCAACATTTCCTAGAAAACATGCAGGCAAACTCGGAATCCATTCATATCTGACAAATGAAACTGGATACATTCATTAACCGCCCGGTGCTGTCGACGGTAATCTCGATTTTCATCGTGCTGCTGGGTCTGATCGGTCTTAGCTCCCTGCCGATTACCCAGTATCCCGACATCGCCCCCCCGACCATCTCGGTCAGCACCAGCTATAACGGCGCCAACGCACAGGCCGTGCTCAACTCCGTTATCGCACCCCTCGAAGAATCAATCAACGGCGCCGAGGGTATGACCTACATCGAATCGACCGCCACCAACACCGGCGAGGCAACCATCAACGTTCACTTCGAACAGGGCTTCGACCCCGACATGGCTGCCGTCGACGTGCAAAACCGTGTTGCGAAGGCCCAGAACCTCCTCCCAGCCGAAGTAACCCAGGTAGGTGTGATTACGCGCAAACGCCAAAGCTCCATGCTCGTTGGTGTGGCCCTTTACACCAACACCCCCGACTACGACGGCGAGTTCCTCGACAACTACATGAAAATCAACGTCATCCCGGTTCTTCAACGTGTGAAGGGCGTGGGCGACGTGATGAGCTTCGGCGGCGACTACTCCATGCGTATATGGATCAAGCCCGAAATCATGGCACAGTACGGACTGACCCCGGCCGATGTCGCAGCCGCCCTGCGCGACCAAAACATCGAGGCCGCCCCCGGTTCGTTCGGCGCCCAGGGCGAGCAGTCGTTCCAATACACGATGAAGTATCGCGGACGCTACGAAACCCCCGAGGAATTCGAAAACATCGTTGTGCGCACCAATGCCAACGGCGATGTGCTCTATCTCAAGGATGTGGCCGATGTGGAACTCGGCAAGGTAACCTACGACTACACCTCGTCGCTTAACGGCAAACCGGCTACCATGGCCATCGTGTTCCAGACGGCAGGCTCCAACGCTACCGAAATCATCAACGAATGCCTGGCACAGGTTGAAATCATGAAGAAAGACCTCCCCAAGGGTCTGGAATTCGCCGTGCCGATGAACAACAACGACTTCCTCTACGCCTCGATTCACAAAGTAATCTCGACCCTTATCGAAGCATTCATCCTTGTGTTCTTCGTGGTGTATGTGTTCCTCAGCGACCTCCGCTCAACCATCATCCCTGCCATCGCCATCCCTGTAGCCCTTGTGGGTACATTCTTCGCGATGCAGCTCATCGGGTTCTCCATCAACCTCATCACCCTGTCGGCCTTGGTGCTTGCAATCGCCATCGTGGTCGACGACGCCATCGTGGTGGTCGAGGCTGTGCATGCCAAGCTCGATGCGGGCTACAAGAGCGCCCGCAAGGCTTCAATCGACGCCATGAGCGAAATCGGCACAGCCATTATCTCCATCACCCTGGTCATGATGCTCGTGTTCATCCCCGTGTCGTTCATGCCCGGCACATCGGGTATCTTCTATCAGCAGTTCGGTCTCACCATGGCCATAGCCATCGGTTTCTCGGCATTGAACGCCTTGACGCTTTCGCCTGCGCTCTGCGCCGTGTTCCTAAAGCCACACAAGGCCGACGGTTCGCACGACCCGCTGTCGAAACGCATGGGCGATGCCTACAAGGCAGCCGGCCAAGCCATGATTGGCAAAACCGTAGGCCGCTGGGAAAGTTTCTGGCTCCCGCTCGGCACACTTGCCATGCTTACCGCAACCATCACCTTCATGGTGATGGGATGGTTTGACTTCCCGACCGTGCTGCAAGGCATCATCGCCCTGCTCTGCGCCGTGCTAACCGTGTGGGGACTGTTCACACAATCGTTCAAAAAAGCGTTCGAACGCGTGTTCAACAGCATCCTCGGCGGCTACAACAAATGCACATCGTTCTTTATACGTCATAAAATCACCTCGGCCGGCATCGTGGCAGCATCAATCGCCATACTCGTATGGCTTATGGGCACCACCCCCACCGCCCTTGTGCCAAACGAAGACACCGGAACATTCTTCGTGATGGTCGACATGCCCCCGGGCACATCGCAGGAGCGCACAATCGAGGTGATGAACCAGGTTGACCATGTGCTGATGAACATCCCGGCAGTGGAATACAGCCAGCAGATTGTGGGTTACTCGTTCATCGCCGGTGCAGGACCCACCTACGGAACATTCATCGTCAAGCTAAAAGACTGGAGCGAACGCGACAAGAAAACCGAAAGCGTCGATGCCGTGCTGGGAATGGTCTACGGCATAACAGGCCAGATTGTGAAGGACGGACGTGTGATTGCCTTCGCCCCGCCGATGATTACCGGTTACTCCACAACCAACGGTTTCGAGCTTAAGATGCAGGATAAGACCGGCGGCGACATCAACCAGTTCTTCGCGGTGGTTCAGGGCTTCCTGGCACAACTCAACCAGCAGCCCGAAATCCAGATGGCCTACACCACCTTCAACCCAACCTTCCCGCAGTATAAAATCGACATCGACGCCGCCAAGGCACAGAAAGCAGGCTTGTCGACATCGACCATCCTTTCCACCCTCCAAGGCTACTACGGCTCGATGTATGTGTCGAACTTCAACCGTTTCGGTAAAATCTACCGTGTGATGATGCAGGCGCCCCCACAGGCCCGCGTAAGCCCCGAGACCCTCAAGAACATCAAGGTGCGCTCGGCCAACGGCTCTATGGCATCGCTTGAAAACTTCATCAATATCGAGAAGGTTTACGGCCCCGACTTGTTGAACCGTTTCAACCTCTTCCAGTCGATTGCCGTGACGGGTAACCCCGCCGAAGGCTATTCGTCGGGACAGGCACTCGCCGCCATCGAACGCGTAGCCGCCCAGACACTCCCCGCAGGCTACGGATATGAGTACGCAGGTATGACCCGCGAGGAAGGCACAAGCTCGTCGAACACCACGGCGATTATCTTCGGCCTCTGCCTCCTGTTCGTCTACCTCCTGCTGTCGGCACAGTATGAGAGCTATATCATTCCCTGGGGCGTTATCCTCTCGATTCCGTTCGGTCTGATGGGTTCGTTTATCTTCGCCAAGATTTTCGGAATCACCAACAACATCTACCTGCAGATCTCGTTGATTATGCTTATCGGCCTCCTGGCCAAGAATGCCATCCTTATCATCGAGTTCGCGCTCGAACGCCGCCGCACGGGTATGTCGATTGTCAACGCCGCCATCGCCGGTGCAACAGCACGTCTGCGACCGATTCTTATGACCTCGCTGGCCTTGATTATCGGTCTTCTCCCGATGATGTTTGCCTCAGGTGTAGGTGCCAACGGTAACCGCGCCCTCGGTGTAGGCTCGATCGGCGGTATGTTAATCGGTATGATTCTCCAGATTTTCATCGTGCCCGCCCTGTTCGTGGCATTCCAGATTATCCAGGAAAAGATTACCCCCATCAAGTGGAAAGACACCGACAACGAAGGCATCGAAAGCGAAATCGAGCAGTACTCACGCTAAGGGCATCTGCCTGGGAATGGTTTCAAAATGATTCCCGGCAATCTCTGAAAGTGTGTTTGTCATAAAGTCAGACATAACAGCATCAGTCCGCATCCGCCCCCTCCGGGCATCATTCCCCCGGAGGGGCGGCGGAAGGACAGAAACAAAACCATAAGATGATAATGAAATTCGACAAAATAGCACGGATAGGGCTTCTGACGGCTGTGGGCGTGACCATGCTCTCGTCATGTCATATCTACAAGAAATTCGACATGCCGCAGGACACTGCCATGACCAAGGAATATGTGCAGGCAAAAGAGTCGGCACCCGACTCCACCGCCTACGGCAACCTCAACTGGCAGAGCGTGTTCACCGACCCCCTGTTGCAGGATTACATCAACCGGGCACTCACCAACAACGTGAACCTTGAAAACGCCCGCCTCAACGTGGATGTGGCACGCGCCAACCTGCTCGGGGCCAAACTGAGCTACCTCCCTGCCGTGGCAATCAACGCCACAGGCGCCGGGGCCTCATATGCCGGAAGCGGCTTCAGCGGCAGCTGGAACTACACCATCCCCATGGCCATAAGCTGGGAAATCGATGTGTTCGGCAAAATCCTCAACAACAAGCGCAGCGCTTCAGCCGCAATGCGCATGCAGGAGGACTACCTGCAGGCCGCACACTCCCAGATAATCACCGGCGTGGCAACATGCTACTACACCATCGCCACCCTCAACGCACAGCTCGCACTGAGCAAGGAAACCGCCGAAATCTGGGCGAAGAACGTAGAGATAATGAAGGACTATAAAGAGGCCGGACGCGTAAACCAGGCCGCCGTGGTGCAGAGCCAGGCACAGTACTGGTCGATACTCGCATCAATCACCGACCTTGAAACCGCCCTCACACAGGCCAACAACTCGATGTCGCTGCTGCTCAACGAGGCACCGGCAACATGGGAAATCCCTGCTACGGCACGCATGGAAGTGCCGCAGATTCTGCGCGACGGAATCGCCATGCGTGAACTTGCGATGCGACCCGACGTACGTGCGGCCGAAGAGGGGCTGGCTACGGCATACTATGCCACAAACTCAGCCCGTGCGGCCTTCTACCCCGGCATAACCATTACTTCGAACGGCGGCTTCACAAACCTGCTCGGCTCATTCATCAAGAATCCCGGCGACTGGTTCATCCAGCTGGCAGGCTCTCTGACCGCACCCCTATTCTCACGCGGGCAGAACATAGCACGGCTCAAAGGGGCAAAAGCACAGCAGCAACAGGCCATGAACAACTTCGAGCACACCCTGCTCTCGGCAGCCGCCGAAGTCAACAACTACTGCGTGGCACTCGACAAGACCGCCTCGAAAACGGCCTACCTCACCGAGCAGGTCAAAAACCTCGAAGAAGCAGTAGAGGCAACCAACCTGCTGCTGGCCTATGACGGCAAGACAACCTACCTCGAAGTGCTCACCGCACAGTCGAGCCTCCTGAATGCCCAGATAAGCCTCCTTTCGACCGAACTCGCACGCGAACAGGCTCTCATCAATCTCTACCAGAGCCTCGGAGGCGGCAGGTAAATAGTTTTCACCCTTAAAAGCTATAACTATGACAAGCCCATTGGCACATGTTGACCCGTCGGCAAAAATCGGCGCCAACGTAACAATCCATCCCTTCGCTTTCATCGACAAGGATGTGGAAATAGGTGACGGATGCGAAATCATGCCTTATGCATCGGTGTTGAACGGCACCCGCATGGGACGCAACAACCGCGTTTACCAGGGAGCAATCATCGGGGCTGACCCACAGGATTTCAGATGGAAAGGCGAAACAACCTACTGTTTCATCGGCGATAACAACACCATACGCGAAAACGTGATTATCAACCGTGGAATCACCTCCGCGGGAGGCACACGAATCGGCAACGACAACTTCATCATGGCCAAATGCCACATCGGCCACGATTCCCACATCAAAGGGAGATGCGTGCTCGGCAACGGCGTGACCATGGCGGGCGACTGCGACATCGACGAATGCTGCATCCTGTCGTCGAACTGCATCGTGCATGAGGATTCCAAAATAGGCAAATGGAACCTGATTAAAGGTGGCTGCCGCATTGCAGGCAACGTGCCGCCCTACATCATCGTTGCCCACAACCCCGTGGCCTATTACGGTGTCAATGCCTTCGTGATGCGCAAACACGGGTTCACCGACGCACAAATCGACGACATAGCGAAAGCCTACCGCAACATCTATCAAAGCGGCATTTCGGTCTATAACGCCCTGCAGCGCATCGAGGCAGATATCGAACCTTCCGAAATACGCTCCGAAATCCTCAATTTCGTGCGTTCCAACAATCTCCGCATCGTGGCAATCCCATCGGATATGCTCGATTGAGAAGCCGGAACGCGGAGTTGATGAAAGCAAAGTGATTTTGACCCACTTAGGCGAACTAGTTTAACTAGTCGAACTAGCCCCACCCACCTCTGGTCACACTATCACAACCGCCCAAACAAAACCCTCTATATGCGCAGGCGCCGCTACCTTCAATATAGGTAGCGGCGCCTGCTGTATTGATGAGACTCAAAACGTCAAATTATATCGAGAGGCGGCGGAGAGTGCTGAGGAGGTCGCGGTTGAGAGGCTTGTCGTTCTTGATAGCCTTCACAAACGGCACATACACGATTTCATCGTTCTTAATGCCTATCATAACGTTACGCTGGTCGTCAAGCAGAGCATCGATGGCAGCAGCGCCCATACGCGATGCCAGGATGCGGTCGTGGGCTGTGGGTGAACCGCCACGCTGCAGGTGGCCGAGAATCGACACACGCACGTCATATTGCGGGTATTCCTTCTCAACACGCTCGGCAATACCCATGGCACCACCTGTGACAGGGCTTTCGGCCACAAGCACGATCGATGAGTTCTTGCTCTTACGGAATCCGTTCTGGATGAGGTCGGCCAACTGGTCGACCTCGGTCGAGATTTCGGGGATTATCGCAGCCTCGGCACCCGACGCGATAGCCCCGTTAAGGGCCAGGAAGCCTGCATCACGACCCATTACCTCGATAAAGAACAGGCGCTCGTGGGATGTGGCGGTATCACGGATTTTGTCGACACATTCCATAATGGTGTTAAGGGCTGTGTCGTACCCGATTGTGGTATCCGTGCCGAAAAGGTCGTTATCGATAGTGCCGGGCAGGCCGATTATCGGGAAGTTGAATTCATTGGCAAAAATACGTGCACCCGTAAGCGACCCGTCGCCGCCTATTACCACCAAGGCGTCGATTCCATGGCGCTTAAGCGTGTCGAAAGCCAGCTGGCGCCCTTCGGGAGTCTTAAATTCCTTGCAACGGGCGGTTTTCAGAATCGTGCCGCCACGCTGTATGATGTTCGACACATTGGCCGTGGTGAATTCCTGAATCTCGTCGGTAATCAGGCCGCGATAACCACGGTAGATTCCCTTTACCTTGAATCCGCTGAAAATAGCCGCGCGGGTCACGGCACGTATTGCAGCATTCATACCGGGGGCGTCACCTCCGGATGTCAGAATGCCTATACATTTGATTTCTGCCATATTGTTTTAGTTCTGTTAGTTCGGTTGCGTTGAATAAAGATACAATCTCAATTTACAAAGATACTTGTTTTTTCGTTCCCCGTGGCTACGTAAACCGATTTTTATACAGTTTTACGATTCCCGTGGTTACACTTCTTCCTTAATGGAGTAATCAAGGAACTCCACGAACGGGCGCAGGTGGCTGAACAGACCGGCCGCACGCACCGGCCACGAGGGGTCGTAAAAGAAATCCTCACCGGCAGGATAAAACTTGCCATATTCAAGCATCCTTAAAAAATGCGCCTGCGGATGGGAACGGTCGTAGCCTTTCGGTATGGTTTTCAACATCCGCCCGCACCACCCTGGAAAAAACTTCTCCACCTCCGGGGCATGGACAATTTCCTCGAATTCCTCGATATTGTCGACTATGGCTTTGCGAACCTTTTTCAACGTCGGGGCATCGGGACACCACAAACCGCCGTAGAGGCCGCTTTCGTCCCCGTCAGAGCCACGCGACGGCCCCAGCTGTAGGTAGAACCCCGGATCATGGCTGGAGCGCCCGTTAAGCCCCGTACCGGCCGAAAAATATGTTTTCAGCGGGGTTTTGTCGAGCGAGAAACGGGTGTCGCGATAAATACGGTAGGCACACCCCTTGGCGGTCACACTGCGCAACGAAGGCCACCATTCCGACATATGGGCGAGCATCACATCTATATCGGCAAGCCATAAGGCACGCAGCTCGTCATATTCGGTTTTGTTGGCCTTGAACCATTCACGGTTGTTGTTATCCCTGAGGCGCCCTAGGAAATCATACAGGCGCGGCATATAGTATGCCCCGCCCGCCTTCAGGTTCAATCCATGCTGTTTCATCATATAGGAATTCAGATGGTGTTTATTTCCTCCCACTCTATATCGGAAACTTGCTGCTCGGTTACACTGTTACGGCTTTTGGATGCGTCAGAGGTAGCAGCAGAGGCGGCGCGTTCCTGCTCGGATATGGTGATTTCGCTGAATTTCACATATTCGCCCACATCCTTGCCGATTTTTTTCTTCCGGGTACGGGCCTTCGTCCAGCCCCCTTTCCTGTTCCCTTCCGAATCATATGCCGAACGGCTTTTCTGAGCCCCGGGCTGACCGAAAAAATCGCTGAAGCCCGAAAAATCACCTTTCTGAGCCTTGTGAACCGTGCGCCAAACCTTTATAACAGGCTTAAGCACCACATAGAGGAAATAGAGTAATATTAGAAATAGAATTGTCCACATTTTGTTTTATGTAAGAGAGACACATACGGTGCCGACGGTAAGAACGGCACCGGAAACCCAGCGTCACAGATATAATAACGTGCGGGGCAGCATGCGGGTTTCCCCGGCTTCAGCTTTTCTGCCGCTTCAACGGCAACATGCAGGCTGACAATATAAAATACAGAATAATGGTATAGGCGAAACCTTCCACCCCGAACACCCCCACAAACAGCACCGCCGCGATAAGCAGCAGGTAGCGCTCGAAATTCTCGCCGATACGGAAGTTTTTAAGCTTCAACGAGAACATGCGCATATCGGTAACCATCATAAGCGCAACGGCTATAATGGCGACCGAAATGATTGCATTTCCCAGATAGAGATGGCTTGCCATCCATTCGCGTGCATGCGATTGCATCCATGCCGTGGCCCCTATCCAGAAAATGGCATTTGCAGGTATCGGAAGCCCTTTGAATGTTGTCGACTGGGAATCGTCAAGGTTGAATTTGGCCAATCTCAACGCCCCCATTACGGGGATGATCAAGCTGACATATGGAATCCACCATGACTGCGACCACACAAGCAGGATGTTGTAGAGCAGCATGGCAGGCGCTACGCCGAAGCTTACGAGGTCGGCCAGCGAGTCAAGTTCTTTGCCAAGGGGTGAGGGGGCATGGAGCAGACGCGCGGCAGCACCATCGAAAAAGTCGAAGAAAGCAGCCCCGCCGATAAGAATCCACACAATCTGCCTCCCGTTAAGCCCCCAAAGCCCGGGGAATGTGTCGTAGGCTGAGAAAGCGAAAATACATGCCAATGCACCGCAAAGCAGGTTGCAGCAGGTGAGTGTGTTGGGGACAGAGGTTATAATGCGTCGAATCATGCGTGCTTATACGTTGTTGAATGTTTCCCCCTCCGATATGCCATGGTAATCAGGTCAGCCCTTTTCGGGGTGGAGCGTACCGACCTGCGTAACACCGCCCACAGTGGCGTCGCCGAGTTTTACATCGATTGTGGTCGACAACGGGAGGTAGAGGTCGACACGCGACCCGAATTTGATGAAGCCCATGTGGTCTTCAACCGAAGCCTCGTCGCCGGGGCATGCATAGGTGACAATGCGCCTGGCCATTGCCCCGGCCACCTGGCGCATCAGCACCAATTGCCCTTGCGGGGTGCGTATCACCACGGTCGACCGCTCGTTCTCAGTGCTTGATTTTGGCAGGTAGGCCGCCATAAACCGCCCGGGATGATGTGTGGCATAAACCACCTCCCCGTTTACGGGGAACCAGTTGGCATGCACGTTCATCGGGCTCATGAACACCGACAGCTGTATGCAGCGGCAGTTGAGATATTCCCTCTCGAAGGTCTCTTCCAGAGCCACCACCTTACCGTCGGCAGAGGCTACGACCGCATTTTCCGGGTTGCCGGGGAAATGCCTGCGTGGCGAACGGAAAAAGTTGACCACCAGCAGATAAAACACAACCGACGCCCCCGTCAGCAACGCGATAAGCCATGGCAGACCGCGCAGAAAAACCCAAGCCGGGACATTGATTACCAGCAATCCCAGCAAAAAGATTATCAATATGTTGGTACCTTCGCGGTGAATTTTGACTCTCATTGTTCTATCGAGATTCCGATGAAGCCCCGTGCCTGCGGCAAAAAAGCGGGTAAGCTTCTCAAAAAGGTTGGCGTTTATCAGTTAATGTTAAGGTGTAGCCATAGTGTGGCTTTGAAATACAAAGTTAGTGTATTTTTTTTGAAACCGAGGCATTTTAGATGCCAAACCGGCATTTTTTATCGATACGGTTTCAACATCCGACATAATCCTCCAACCGGCAGCCTATAAAACACCAACTGCGAAGCCTGCGGCATAAATGGAATCAGCAACCATTTCACCACAGGCTCCGGCAAAATAACCGTCGGCGATAACGGCTCACGGCACAGGAAACCGCACCGCCGCACATGCACTGTCAACCCAACAATAGCACTATCACCACACCCCACAGGATAAGCAGCACATTCCCTATGGCATAAGTAACCGTATAGCCCATAGCCGGGATGGTACTCCCTACGGCATCCTGTATAGCACCGAGCGACGCCGTGGTTGTGCGGCTGCCCGCACAGCACCCGAGATTGATTGCCGCCGGGAACTTGAAAAACTTCTTCCCGATTATCACACCCAAAATCAATGGAACCGATGTCGAAATCACACCCATAAGGAACAACACCGGGCCTACGCTTTTCAAACCGCTCACAAACGACGGGCCGCATGAAATCCCCACGACGGCTATAAACATGTTCAACCCCAGGTTGTTCATCAGCCATACGGAAGAACGCGGTATGCGGCCAAAGCTTGGCCGTTTTGACCTCAGCCACCCCAGAATCAACCCGGCTATAAGGGCGCCTCCGCTCACGCTCAGGCTCACAGGCACCTTGCCTACATGGACGGCAAGCGCGCCAAGCAAGCCTCCAAGGAAAATGCCGATACCCACAAACACAAGGTCGGTCTTGGTCGACTTCCTGTCGGCATAACCGATTTTAGGGGCAGCGGCATTCACCTCGCGCTCAAGCCCGACAACCGTAACTATATCACCTCTCTGAACCTGCACCTTGGCAAGCACAGGCACCGACACCCCGCTTTTGGTTATGTTCTTAATCGAAACGCCATACATGAATTTCATGCTGCGAAGCTCGGCAACGGTCTTACCTGCAACCTCTTTCGAAGCCACGGTCACATCCAGTTCCTCGGCAGGGAAATCCAGGAGTTCGGCATCGAAAACTTCCGGCCCTATCCACCCCTCGTCACCTATGGCAAACTCACGACGCCCGCTAAGAACGATTTCATCGCCCGACGAGACCGTCAGACCGGGAGAAACCTCCGTAATCCTGCCGTCGATGCGCAGGCGTTCCACAAACAACCGCCTCCCCCGGCTGTTCAGCATCTCCTCCACTTCGGCCACGGTACGCGGGGTCGAGAAATAATCGGCAGCGACCTTATAGGCGCGGAACACAATCGGCCTCAATGCCATAATCTGGTTGGGGTCGGCATTTGCCGCCCCTTCGTTCATCTTCTTTTCCAGTGCGGCGGTCTCGGCTTTGACTTTCTTAATCCCTCCAAGCAGCACCGGCCCGAGATTGGCAAGAAGATAAGCGGAGCCTATGGTACCGAACACATAGGTAACCGCATAGCAAACAGGGATTATGCCCAGCCACTCCTGCTTCTGGGCATCGGTAACCGCAAGCGAATTGATTGTGTCGGTGCCCACGCCGATTGCCGCCGACATGGTCTGCGAACCGGCCAGCAAACCCACAGCCTCCCCCGGACTATAGCCCATGACCAATGCCACACCCCACGTGGAAAGAAGGCAGAGCACACACACCACCACGGCAAATGCGACCTGCTTAAGCCCGTCGCCTTTCAAAGCCTGGAAAAACTGCGGCCCCACACTGTAGCCGATCGAAAACAGGAACAGCAGGAAGAACACATCCTTCAACGGCCCGGGCACAGGTATGTCAAGCTGCCCCACGAGAACGCCCACCAGCAACACCGATGTCACCGTACCGAGCGAGAATGTCTTATACTTCAGCTGCCCCACGAAAAATCCCACACCCAGTGTCAGGAACACGGCCAGGGAGGGGTTGTTGCGCAAAACATCGACAATCCAATCCATTTCCTAAATTTTAATCACATTAATCAACAATAAATCAAATCAGCACGGACAGTGGCAAAGAAGTCGGCATGACATCTTTGTTAAAGTCCGTAAAAGCCCAACACCACGTGGGCCGTTTAAGTTTATCCGAGATAAGTAAGTCATGAAATTATTACGCATGAAACGTATAATCCGGCTTTATATTCTCTGCGGCAT
>LUJQ01000065.1 GCA_001689485.1 Bacteroidales bacterium M6
GTTCGAGTCCTGTTCTGGGCACCCCAAAATCCCGTAACTCATTGATAATCAAGAGTTGCGGGATTTTTCATTCAATTTTTGTCAGCAAATTGTCAGCGAAGGTCTGAAAAATCGGAAATTTTACCCTCCTGAATCGGACTGAATTTGGGTGACCTGTTCGATTTTGGATTATTTAACATCTTTTAATAAAGTCGGTTTGAAAACCTTATCTTCGCCCCCACTTTTCACCGCAAAAAATTGAGCCACCCGACTTCTCGAATGGCTCGCTTCTCTGACGGAAATCCTCCTCTATTTTGACGCGATTGGCTTCTTTTTCTTCGTAGGCTTGAATAGCTTATAGTCGATACAATAGAGTTTGAGTTTTCTGTCGAGTGTTGGTGCGGTTATTCCCATCGCCTCCATGACACGAACTTTCTTGCCATTGAATTTTGTGAGTAGATGTATTAACTGCCCTCTTTCATCCTCTGGCAAATTTTCTCCATTGTTAGTTTTTGTGATTTTGAGATCTGTTCCACGGATTTTACCATCCTCGCAACAGATGACGGCGTTTTCGATGCAATTCTTAAGTTCTCGGTAATTGCCGGGCCAGTCATGCGAGGATATTTTGATGATTGCACACTGCTCCATAGATGGAATATTCGCTATACCTTTAGACACACAATAATCTTCAATCATCTGATTGGTGTTTGGGATAATGTCTGCCTGACAGTTTCTGAGCGGCGGCAAACGAACCACGTTATGGCTCAATAATTCATAGAGCCGTCGATCAAATCGGTCATTATTTATTTCAGACAGGTCGAGGCATGAGGCTATGAAATGTGCGGTGAATGGAATCCACACATCACTGCCGACACAGCGAAATTCTCCCCTTTCAAGAACATCAACCAAAACATCCTGAATATTTAGCGGAAGCGACGGCAAGTCCCTGAGATAAATCAAACCCTTATCATTAGCTTTCTGGAGTAAGCCCTTTTTATTCTGTTTAATTTCCCGACGGAAATTGCAGACCACACCAAGGAGTAGTTCCATACCATTTTCAACATCTAAGTCGGCACATGAAATTTCTTCAAGCCTGAAGTCGCTGTTTGTTGCGATGCAGTGAACATGTTCCGAAAGATAACTTTTGCCAGTCCCCGCCTCTCCGGTTATAAGAACCGGCTTGTCATGATTAACAAGGTTGGTCAAATCCCGGATAGCCTTGTTGTATTCCTCTGAAACATGTTTGTAGCGTTGTGGACGTCTTGCGAAAATCTCATATTGCTTGAGTATCTTATCAAGCTCATTGATACTGCCTCGCTCTATCTCATAGATTTCTTGTGAGCCTAACCGACAAGCACGGAATCCGGTTCCGGCATCCTGATTACTATAAATTGCGACACATAAGAGTTCGGGCACTTGAACAACCCACGATTTTATCAGATCAAGCCCATTCTTGTCATTGTCATCAATGTTGATAAGAGAAGCGTCATATCTCTCATCCCGGATTGAGGATTTTGCATCGAAAAAATTCTTAATCCAGCAGACATCATAGCCCTCCCGATGGAGGGCATGATATATAGAGCTTCCTGCTCTTTCATCTGGCTCATAAAGAAGAATCTTCATATTCTGATTGCAGTTATTATAATTGGACAAGAAGGTATAAGCCTTCCAAAAATTATGGTTTTTATGTTGTAAAACATATTTCTATAATAAAAAGTTGACGGAATGGAACTCTCTTAATAGTCAAAAACATAAAGACTTCGAGGTAAAACATAAAGCCCCTTTATGTTTTGGCTTTATGATTTAACAATCTGGAACACAAGTTAAAAGGCGTATTGCACTGATTTACACCTCATTCAAAAATTATTTATCTTTTCACGAACCATAATAATGCCCATTAGTTATGCTTTTCGATAAAATTATTGTTTAATAACTAACAACCGACGCCTATGACTAATAGCGACGAAATAGTTGAAGCGGAATTTGTCCGACTTATCCTCAGAGGTGAGCTGGACAGAATCAAAGAAGCTTTTGAGAAATTTGCCTCACATCTCATCAGCTTTATTCATAAACCCATCCATTGGGTTGAAAAGCATCATTGCCTCGTGAGGCTTAACGCCATTTTCAGTGTTCACACGGAGAATACTCAATGCCGTACGACTCTTACTTATCTCGCACTTGCAATATCCCTTATCAAAACTATGAAGGAGTTGGTGATGGAGACGCAGAAAAAGTGTGAGGACGCGCTAAGTTCATTCCGTTCAGCTTTTACGCTTGCCAATGGTGAGCCATTGGAATGGACTGATGGAACGTGCGGAATATACGAGCTGATACTGGGACTTGTCTCCAAAGGATCGTTCAATAACGGCAGAGCAAAACAGGAAGATGTGATAAAATTTTTCAATACCACTTTGAATATGAATCTTTCTACTGATGGAAGTTATGAGAACGGTCGCCAAATGAAAAGAAGAAAAGGACGCAAAGGCATGGCAAAGTATGATGAGCGAAAAAACATCGAAAGCCGGACCTATTGGACCGACGATATGCGTGCTTGTCTCAATGACAAGTGGATTCGCCAGGATGCGGCCGGAGACGGTCGCGGCGTGAAATAACCCGAAAAACACAAACAGCGACAGCCGACATCTCCCTCCGGATGCCGGCTGTCGCCTTATTTAATCCCACGTCGTGCAAGGAGTGCCTGAACATCTCCAAGTCTATAATGAATTTTTCGTCCTACTTTCACCGGCACAAGCACTCCAGTCTTGTCCCAGTTGTAGAGAGTTGTGTGACAAACCCCGAATTTTTCCATGACCTCGGCTTTTGTCAGCAGTTTTTCTACCGCGTTATCGGCGGCTACCGGACAAACTTCATCGAGTATTCGCTCAACAAGACGGTCTCCGAGCAAAACGAGGTCGGAATATTTTATTGTGATATTGAAATCGGTGATACCGCTTTCAATAAGAGTATTGATGTCTATCATGCGATTCCTTTTCCTGTCTGTTGGTTAAGTGAGCCAGTCCCAGACAGGTTTAGGGACTGACTCACGTTATTATAATTTGGGGCCGGCGGCTCGATAGCCTCCGGGCGGAGTAAAACCGCAGCCTCCGATGACGATACGGTCGCTCAATGGTTCTCGGTGTCGATAGCCAACTTCGACTGGCTCTGCTACCATAGATTCCTTGTTGCCATTGGTTTGAGCGGGAGTCTCCACTCGCTGAGATTGCTCATCGCGCTTAACTTCCTCGCCGTCCTGTTCCTCCTTCTTTGGAGCGAGGGCGGCGGTGATTTTGCGGTCGAGGGCGGCAAGGTCGGATTT
>LUJQ01000022.1 GCA_001689485.1 Bacteroidales bacterium M6
ACCGGGAATATCGCGCCATTCTTCTTTTGCATTAGTACTATTCATTCCTCACCTCCTTCCTTATGGCACGGGCAGTCGGGGTCGTGGGTGATGCCGCCAACGCCGCCTTTACCGTAACTTTGTTTATACAGCAGGTACTTGTGCCCTTTATAATTGAACTCAATTATGTTTGATGCCATATAAGCATCAATCTGCTCTTGTGTCTTTTGTTCCTCGCATCCGCTCAGGCACACGGCGCAGAGGACGGCGGCGAGGATGGTTGTAAGGTGTTTCATATCTTCTTCGGTTTAATGGTGATGGTTACTTCCAGAGGGTCGGATTGCCATGTGAGGGAGGGGAAAGATGTTATCGGAAGTTCAAGATGATGTCCGTTGGCTTCATCCCAAAATCCGTAAGGAATATCGTTCTTGTCGCAATAGTCCCTTGTCGGCTTGTCGTTGAAAAGACTGATAAAGCCGTCTTCGTCTCTCGCCACCCATCCGCTTGTCACGGCACTCTCAGTCTGCTCAGCTTCCTCCACGTTGAAGTCAAGCTCGGAGGGCGCATACATCGAGCCGTCCTGCTCCATAAATCTTTGAGGTTCTACTTCAATCACCTTGCCGTCTGATTTTCGTATTGCTTTCATATCTTCTTTTGGTGTTTAAGGCGTGTTATAGCGTCCTTTTTAGAGTATGCCATAACCTTATGCCCTTTGATTGAAAATTCGCGTAGCTGTCGGCTGTCAACCGCTTTTACAGGTCTGTCGGAGAATTTCATTGAAACTCTTGGAGAACGTGTCATGAACAGGTCGCTTATAGCTGCGGTATCGTATATTCCTATCTTCATAATTCCGTCATTTATCAGTTTCGTTAAAGGTGTCGGGAGAGAATAGGGATTTGAGGGTTTCTATAACCCCCAAGTTGTAGCCAGTTCCAAATCTATCATGAGTACCGACTGGAGTGGCATTATAGTAGGCATCCCTCACCTTTCTCTTCTCAACTATGCAGTGGGTGCGGAGAAGCCATTGCATAAAGTCTGTGATATACTCCTTTGTCGCACGTTTGGTCTCGTTGAGCAGACAACTTGATTCGTCAAGGGTCTTAGCCATGTCTTTGGTTACTTCCTCCGCATACTCCACAGCCAGCTTTCTGATTTCTTCGGGTGTCATACGTCACCTCCTTTCAGCGGCGGGATTGAAAGCCAGTGGGTAATTTCGTCACCGAGTGTGTAGCTCTCGAATCCGTTTCCGACACTCCATTCTGCCACATTGTACTCTTCACCATCAAGGTCAAACGTGTTTATGCGGTCAAACCTCGCTGCCAGAAACTCTCCGTCATCAAGCCTGCAAAGTACAGTCTGTTTTTCTTTCGGAAGTGTTTCGGGATTGTCTGCATCTACCTCTTTCCACTGCGAGGCGAGGGCTTCGGTGGCTCCGGCAAGGTAGGCTTGTTCTAACACATCCGTCATTGCTTCATGGTCGCTCTCATACCACCCGTATTCGGGCGCAGGATAATATGCTTTTTCGGCATACGCTCTGGCTTTTTCTTCTGTTGTCATGCGTCTATGATTAATGATTTTACTTCCTCGTCGTAGAAAACATCCTCTACAACAAATGCACCACCGTCAAAATCCTCAGTGGCATCTCTCATAATGGAAACTTCCATTTCATCGGGGTACTGAGCCAATAGCTCTTGTAGTTCTTTGTTTGTCATAGCTGGTTGAGTTTATAGTTGTTGGCTGCTAATAATTCTACTGCAAGCACGCAAGCCTCGATAGGATTGTCTGATTGAGGCAATTTTCCGATAAAACCATCCCAATCATATTCGACTTGGTATTTACCGCCTCCGATATGTAAGAGTTGAAAATCTCCACTTAATAGGTAGGGATTCTCCACATCGTCTATCTGAAAGCCGTCAACAATCGGGACAAACCATTTTGTCATCCAAAAATCACTGATTGTTTTCGGCAGAAGTCCGAACAGCGCACTGAGGCTCCATGCAGGGGTTATGTGTATGCGGTGGTCGCCAAATCCATACCCGCTGACGGTGGCATACTGTTCTTTGGGAGTGCTACAAATAGGGTTGTCGGCGTTATTGTAACACTCGTCAATAAATTGGTAACACATATCAGCGCTCTCAGCCGACACTCCGCATTGCAGAAGTCGAGCGGACTGCTTGCGTGTTGTTGCTATGCTTGTTGTCATATCGCTGATGTTTAAGGGTTGGAGGGGTCAGAGAGAAGATTCAATATGTCCTCTGCAATCTCTTTGTATAGGCGATTATTGTATTCGACATCAAGCTCCACAGCTTTGTCGATGAGCAGCTCTTGAAATATGGATTCTGTGAGTCCATCGTCGCATTGCTCATACATTTTAAGCTGGTTTGCTACTGAGTGGCACACCAAGTGTTCACGCCATACATAAAACGCCCCGTCAAATAGATTGCGCTGCATACGATGACGCTCACCCTTTTCAATCCGGCAACCACATAAGTCGCAACGATGCTCCTTTCTTCCAATTACCGTTTTATCTTCAAAAGTTGTAATCATTCTTGCTGATGTTATAGTTACGCTGATGAAAAAGAGAAACGGACGAAGGCCATCAGCTCGCCCTGCCACCGAGTAGCTGGCTCGGTGTGTCCGTTTCATGTTGCAAAGTAAGTGCATTTAAGCTGAAAAATCAAGCATTTCTTCAATAGAGCTTGAAGAAATAGAGCTGATTCACTGTCAAAATGAGCCTTTCGGAGAGGCTTACACGCTGATTTTCTGCAATTTGGCTATTTAGTGAATTAGTGAACTTAAATTTTGTTAAATATTCTTTTTCTTAAGTAATTACTTATTTATAAAAAAGTGAAGAAAAACATTCACTTGTTCACTAAGTGAATGTAGTGTGTCTGTGTTTCAGTGAGTTATGTGGTATAAAATCTGTGAACGAACTACATTGGCAGGTTCATTGTTCACTTGAAAATTTAGCTAACGCGTTGACTTCGAGGGTGTTGCTGTTTTGGGAAATTTGAAGAAAAAATTTTTTGGGGTCACACCCCACCGTCTGCCGTTCCGGCTCTCCATACCCCCGGCACCCCTTTGTAGGCGCATTATATCTCCATGCAATCAAGTAGTTACGCGGTTGTGGTGTCCACCACTGGCTCGTAACTCGATTTCCAGACCCATTTTTTAGTCCTAAATTGTTCCACGGGTATAAACAGTTGATTATTAAGCAGTTAAAACGAACAACAATTGTTCCACGCAAATATTTAACACGACGCAACACTAAATTAACATTATTTTACAAATATATTCACTTGAAATTTACCCCTCGAATTTTGCCCCTGTCGCTTTACTACGTTGTGTATGCTGCGTTATTTTGTGTTTGACTCTTTGATTTTGGTTTGGGTGTAAACTGACGCAACACACGCAAATTGTGGTGTCTTCTCGCTTGCGCTATGCTATTGACAGACAGCGAAAAAAGCCGTAACTTTGCATCAAACAAAAGGGGTTAAGCCCCGGATGAACGAAAGCCCCGGCCGTTCATCTTCACAGACTTGACCGGGGCAAAGTTATTTAAACAGTACAAAGTTATTTAAATATTTCCAATTATGAAAACTTTTCAGACAATTGAGGCCGCTGTAAACTATATCAGCAGCCACGCAAACACCGGAAAAGAAATCACCCTTAACGACTGCCTTTGCTTTGGCATGGGTGTTTATGCTTACAAGAGCGAGTGCAAGAAAGCAGGGATCGAAATAGCTAACAACACATCGGCGTTTCATCATCTCAACGAAAGCGAGTTATTAACGCTTCTCACATGGCTTCAGGACAACGACGGTTATTTGATTGCCGCCTGAATCCTCAACGGTTGCGCTATCCGACCAGACCGGGCAAATATCACCAAACAACAACCCAATAAAGAACAATCACGATGAAAACAAATAACACCCCCACCACCATGAACGCAAACGAAACAACCGCCGTATCTGTGTCAGTCACCGACAACGGCAACAAATGCGAGTACGCGGCAAACGGCAAGACGTTAGCCTCCATTACATATCGCAAAGAGTTTGACGCATACGACGTAAATACGCCGACCGTCGGCTATATGACAAAAGACGTAACAGAGGCGCACAAGGCTTGCGAAAGTGGTATAAATTGGCTTCTTGAACAATTCGGACGCAAAGCCGCCTTTGATTATTCCCCGGTTGAGGAATACAACGCCAAACATTACGCAACCGTATGAAACAGACTCTAAAAGCCACGGCGGCGATAATCGGCATGATTGCCGCCGGGCTGCTCTTTTGGCTCGTTGTGATAGAATTCATGTGGGCCGCCTACTATGCCGGGATACCAATGTAATTAACCGATTAAACAACACTACAAATGACTACAAACGATTTTAAAGCTATGTTTTTGTGCATGGCTGCGCACGGTTGGGCCGGAGAATACGCCGCCGAACTGACAGCAAAGGCACATAACCCTACAAAATTATCAAAGATATTTAGCCGTGCGCGGTTGGTTGCGTACCGCTATTGTATAGACGAACATGACGCATTACACCACCTTATTAGCCACGATAAATTAAAAGATATTTAAACCCTTAAACACAAAAAGATATGAACGCTAATAATTTCGCCGTTTTTGGCTCGTCCTCCATCCTCGTTACCACATTCCCGGAGTACCACCGCACACCCCGCGGGCGTATCATCAAGTTAGACAAACGGCCGGGGCTGCTTGATTACTCTTTCAGGGAGTTTTGCGAGATGGTGGATAAAGCCCGCCAGGCATCAGGAGTCCGGAATTAAATCCGGCGCGCCGTTGCACCGGCGTTAAATAGGTTCTTAGGGTGCAAGCGTTGGCCGCCTTTGGGCGGCCAGGTGAACAAACTAAACAAATACAAAATATGAATATGAAACTCAATGAGATTTTACGCCTTGCCAGGTATGCCGCCGAACGCATTAACGCCATGAACGGGGGCGTAATAATGAGTGTGCGCCGCATGAATTCGGGCGTTGTGCAGTTGCGCACATTAACGTCCGGGCTTGGCGAAACAGACCGCACAAACCTGAGGCCGCGCGAGGGCGCCAAATATACAAAATATAAGATATTGGACTGCTACACATGCGCTAAGATTCATATCGACAAATTGGCCGGGAAATACAAAACAATTTAACAGTCCACACCCGGCGGCGCGGTGTTCCTGACCGCTGCGACCGAATCGACCGCCGGGAGCTAATGACAAATAAAAGTAAAAGATATGACACAGAAAGAACACAAACAAGGAGAGGTTATAACGCTTGACAACGGCGTTAAACTCCAAGTAATAGCGCATGAGGGCTGCGACAAATGCTATTTTAGCAAACATTATCCGATGGCGTGTTACGGATACCGTTGCGCCGGTACAACGCGCAAGGATAAAACCTATATCAACTATTTGCGAATTAACGCCTAACCCGACCCAATTTCCGCCCCTTTCGCCCTCAGTCGGTAAAATGTACCTCCGGCGGGGTAAAGGGCGGGAGAAACGAAAGAAACAAGTAAAAACGCCCTATTGGCAGGGCACAAAGAATAAGACGATGAAAACAAAGACACCGAAACAGATTGACGATCAATTCTCCCGCATAGGCTGGAAATTATTCTTTCGCACCGGGCTTCCAATCCCCGTGCCTGAAGAAGAGCAAGCAAGCGAGAAATACAAGCATTATGAAGCAAACGAGAAGCGAGTGATGGCGATTGCAGAGCGTTATTTAGACAACATGGCTAAATACTTTGGACTGTATGATGATTGCACAATGGAGCAATGGCAAACCGTTTATAACACCCCCGTCCCCGCCTCAGTCTACACAAAACAAGTCTAACCCCCTAAAACAACACAACCATGATTATAATTGTAATCCTCTGCGCTGCGGCTTGGCTTGGTCAGGCTTTGAAGGACGGCGCGAACATCAAGTGAATAACCCTAAAACTAAAAAGCGATGAAAATATTAGAATACCTACACAAGCGCGGCATTGTCGCTACAATCACATTAACGGATATGTGCGGCACCCCCGTTTATGCACTCTCAACAATTAAAAACGGCAAACCGGCTTATTTCACGAACTTGAAAAACGCCAAACGAGAAGCCGAGGAATTTGTGGCAAATCTCAAATAACCGCATCCCGGCGAGGGAGAACCACTGCGGAGCGACACCGCCGCCGGGAACTATTAAGAATAACTAAACACTTTAAAATTATGGTTGGAATAATCCTTTGGGCAATCCTCATTATCTTCATCGTCATTTGCGCCTGCCCCGGCTTCTTGACGGCATTCTTTACCATCTCTATTTGCGTTGTCGCTTTTATGTGGCTTTGCAGCGTGATAATTAAAGCATTCAAGAAATAAAAAGGATATGGAAGATTTAACCTACACCCCTATAGGCTCAGTGCTGCACCTCAACAAAGCCGGAGAACTCGCACAAAAGCGCATGAAAGCCGCAAAACTTTGTGACGGTCTATATATCACCGAGCCAGACAAAACGCAGTTTGTAAAATTCATAGTGGAGTATAACGGCGTTAAATGGGTAGAGCATCAGGCACCCGCCGCAAACGTCAACCCCGCAAACATGGCAAAGCGTATGCCCGCAATACTGGCAAGCATTGAAGGTGGCAGGCTCAACGAGCTTAACGACTACCACAAGGAGCTGCACCGCCGGATATTCAACCCCGACAGCCCCGCAATAATGGAGCTGAAAAAGCCGGAGCGCAAAAAGACTGCGCCACTTCCAGAAGGAGCAAAGAAAGTCGGTGTAATTATGTTTAAGGGGTGTACTGACGAGATGACCGACAAAAAGGCTATTATAAACGAGGTCGCGCCACATGTCTATACATACACCTACAAACTGAAACGCTATGGCGAGCGCGTCAAAATCATTTTTGAAATTGACGGCGTATATTTTCAGGGCGCAGACAACGGGGCGTATGTAATGGAGCGCGAGGACTTCAGCGAGATTTGCACAAAGGCGTATGAACACGCCCACGAGAATGTAGCCGACGGAGCGGCAAAGGGTATGCGGTATTTTGTAGAGGTGCAAAAGCGGATAGATGCCGCCACGCCCGCAGAAACGCCCCAAAATTCCACGGAAACGGCAGTGGCGGGCAATGTATCAGCCAAGGAAGAAAACGCGGCAGAAACAGCAAAATATCGTATTTCACGGTTTGGCGGCTATAAAATCATTATCGGTAATCGCGAGCAGGGTAGAGTAATAGCCATTTTAATGTCTGTTAATGGGCACAATACTATCGAGATAAGCGATGAATCGGCAAGTATAGCCACAATGGGAGAAGAGCCGTTACAGATAGACAAACCGATTATGCAGTTATCTGACGCGGAGGTGTTGAAGTTAATTTACGGCTCCACAGAGCCGCCACAATCGCCCGCAACTCCGCAGACGATAAAACATACCACCCGAACCGACAAGCCCCGAGAAACGGCAAGAAAAGAGCCAAAGCGAACTATTTCTAAAATGGAAAGAGTTCACGCCCGGCAGAAGTTAGGCGTGCAAGGCTATTCAATGTTTGCGGATGCTTCGGTGTCGCTTGCAGCTATCAACGCGCCGCCGATAAGAGGGGATTTTGTGCCTACTGGTAGCACCCGATGAATTTCAAAACATTTCAGTAATTTAGCAGATAAAAAGATATGGCAATAAGAATTTATTTGCGTGTGTCGACTCTGGAGCAGGGATTTGACCAGCAGATGCAGGACATAAAGGCGTATTTCAACGCCAATCGTATAAACATGGATGATGTGACCGACATTGTGGAGGAACACGTCAGCGGCGGCAAATCATACGAAGACCGCAAGTTTCAGCAGCTTCTCAACAGATCTAAGCCGGGCGATTATATCTATGCGGCCAGCACTGACCGACTCGGACGTAATTTCATCGACATGATGCGACTGATGGAAGATGCAAAGAATCGCGGCGTTATCATTGTAGCCTGTAAACAAAACCTCTCTCTTGATGATGACAACTCAATGGCTAAAATCGTGCTTGCTGTTACTGCCATTATGGACGAGGACGAGCGCAAGCGAATAAAGCACCGTACAGCCAACAAAAAGGCATGGCAGCGCGAACAGATAGCCAAACACGGTTATTTCATCATCGAGAATGGCCCGAATGTCGGGCGGAAATGTGATTATGTCGGCTCAAAGAAAGGGCACGACACCTCGGCGGCACGAGAGGCGGCGGCAGCAAACAGACTGGACGCAATGATTCTGTGGCGCGAGAAGTCCAGGGGTTACAATTGGGTACGCACTCAGCTGGCTAAGGGAAAACCCCGGACCCTTATTTTGGAGGAGTTCAACGAACTCCACGCCGCAGACCCGGAGAATTACAGCACACGCGAAGGAAAGCCGCTGTCAAAGGGTGTACTCTCCAAGTGGTGCCGTGAAATGAACCCGCTGGCTGTTTAACGCTTGCCATAAAGCACCCAGTCAAGTACACGGCGGTTGGCTTCGTCCACAGCCGTAAGGTCTTCGTCGATGTAAATGTCTGTGACTGTCTTGGAGCCGTGACCCAGGGCCAAGGCAATGTCATCTTTTGAAATTTTAAGAGACCTTGCGATTGTCGCCCATGTGTGGCGCGCCCAATATGTTGTCACCCCCTCAAATTCGGCTGTTATGTGTTTCTTGCCTCCCCGTCCCCTGCGCTCGACAAGCCCTATTTTTTGCAGGGCCTTGTTGCACTGATGCCGGAAGTTGCGGCTGTCATTCCAGCGGTCAGCAATGCAGAGCAAGCCGTTTTTGCCCTTGTACCTGTTGATTATTTCCAACGCCTCCGGCTCAACCTTTATGGAGTATAGCCGCCCGGTCTTGGCCCGCTTGTATTCGATATATCCATCTTTGGAGATGTGTTTCAACCCATATAAGTCGACCGTGTTGATGCCAATGAGCATGAAAATAAGCTTGAACATGTCCCGGTAAAGTTCCGCGTATGGTTCAACGGGGTAATCAAACAATTTGCGCAGATCCTCGACAGAAAGCGAGCGTTTGCGTGTCGCCTCAGGACGTATCTTGAAACGCCTGAAAGGATAGGCGGAGGTGAGTTCGTAGTCAATGGCGTTGTTGAACACAGCCCGGATATTGCGAAGATGGATGTTCCTGGCGTTTTTGCTCGCGGTCTGCGCGCAGAGCGCCTCAAATCCCGCGAGCCATTTCAGGTCGATTTCCTCAAACGATTTCTTGTCGATGTCGGGGTCATACAATCTGATTCTGTCGAGGGTGTGCTGGTACACGCCTTTAGTCCCCTTGTTGGACTTTGCGTTGATGAATGCCTGGAAATGCGAGGTGAAAGCCGCTTTGTCCCTGGCTGGTTGTCCTATGGTGTCTTCCTGGCAGTCCCTGATTGCGCTATCCCCAAATATCGCGCGTAGGACAAGGCCTTTTATTTCTTTCACGTCGGCATTCTCTCGCCCGGAGTCCATCAAGTCAAGGCGGACATCCTCAATTCTGACGCTCCACGCCATAATGGAAGACCGAAGCTTTATGTTGGCTTTGTCAGGCGTTTCAGACAAGGCGTTTTCAAGAGAATCAGGGTGGACGTTGAATCCCATACCGATTTCCGCCTTTTTACGGTTGTTTGAAATCCGGAGCCTCAAAGCGTTGTCGCGAGGGTTGACGAGGAACTTGTATGTGAACATCGGTGTTAAAGAGTGTTGAGAAATTATTAATAAGTGTTTAAAATTTGTTTCACCATGGTGAAACATTTGGTGAAACATTTCCCCAAAATTACCCAAAATTCTCCAAAACTTCCCAATAATTTATCATAAAATAGGTTTATGAACGCAAAACAACCCTGAATGAAATATTGTAACTTATTCATTCAGAGTTGTTTCCGATTGGAGCGGTAAACGAGGCTCGAACTCGCGACCCTCAGCTTGGGAAGCTGATGCTCTACC
>LUJQ01000057.1:0-3895 GCA_001689485.1 Bacteroidales bacterium M6
TTCGGTAATTTTTACCGAATCATTGTCTAACATAAGTCAATATGATTTCACTATCTTAGTTTTGGAACCTTCAGGAGAAATATAGGAGTGAGGAAGGGGGGTGTGGCATGGCTGAAGCGTGTTGACTTTGATTAAGACGGGCTATGTGTGCTATATGCGAAGGCGGATTTGAGTATCGGGGATTAAACACCATGGCGGGAATGGTTGTTATAATGGTGATTTGAAATTTGTTACATTGAAAGCATGGGGCAGGGTGGCGTCCATTATGAATAGGCTGATGTCATTCAATTCGTAATTCCTGCTATCTATTATGAGGTTCATGATAATTGTGTTAAGTAAGTCATGCAAATTATTATGCATAGAACATATAATAATGCGTTATATTCTCTATGGCATACTTTCAGCCGATTTTTGTCTGAAGATGAAGGAGTGTAGTGAGCTACACGAATGAAGATGGGGATGAAATGCGGCGAAAATATGCTCTCAGGCAATATAAAATAATTTCCGCGACTTACTTATGTGATTCATAATATCGCAGCGGTTATGCCTCTCATGTTAGATGGGAGGAGATAAGAGATGCATGACACAGGCTATAATAATGACACTGGTTATAATTATAATAATGAGATGGATACCTTGGCGGAATGCTTAACAAGCGTATCAAGTAGATGTTGAAGTGAGAATAAGAATATGATAGGAAATATCGAAGAACGGGGACGGGTGGATGATAAAAGGCTGAGAATTGTGGTAATCGGCGGGGGATTCGCAGGATTGAATTTTGTGAAGCATATTGATTTCAACCGATATAGCGTCACGCTTATCGATAAGAACAACTTCCATTGCTTCCCTCCGTTGTTTTACCAGGTTGCGTCGGCTGGGCTTGACCCTGCAAGTATCTGTTTCCCGCTCAGGCGTGAGTTGCGGAAGCTGAAAAGCCGTAATATAATGTTCAATATGGGTGAGGTGAGGGAGATTGATGTGGAGCATAAGCGGGTGATGACAATGGATAATGCCGTGGATTACGATATCCTCGTTATCGCTGCCGGGACTACCAACAATTTCTTCAATATGCCGCAATTGGAAAAGTCGGTTTACACGTTGAAGTCGACTTCGCAGGCGCTGAGATGCCGAAACGATATTCTTGATGTTTTGGAGAAGGCGGCATTGGAGAAAGATGCCGAGGTGCAGCGCAGGATGTTGAATTTCGTGGTAATCGGCGGTGGGCCTACGGGTGTGGAGATTGCGGGGGCGATAGGGGAGATGAAGCGTTATGTGCTCCCGCGCGAATATCCTACCATCCCGCAGGAGAACATGTCGATAACCTTGCTTGAAGGCTCCGGCAAGTTGTTGGGGGCGATGAGTGAGCCGAGTTCACGGCAGGCAGCCCGTGACCTTGACTCCCTGATGGTGAAGGTGCGTCTGGGCACGGTTATGAAGGGCTATGAGAACGGGATAGTCACATTGTCGTCGGGTGAGGAGATGCCTGCCCGTATGGTTTTTTGGACTGCCGGTGTGACGGGTGTGCCGTTTACCGTAACCGGGGCGACGGGGGAATTCATAGGGCATGGAAACCGTTTCCTGACCGACCTGTATTGCCGTGTTGCCGGAATGAGCGATGTGTATGCGCTTGGCGATATCTCACTTATGGATGGTGACCCGGCATATCCCAAAGGGCATCCACAGCTGGCTCAGGTTGCCATTCAGCAGGGGAGGCTTGTGGCGCGTAACCTTAATGCCCAGGCGGATGTCAGGGCAGGTAAACGAAAGGCTCATGAACCGGAGGCGTTCAGATATAAGGACAAAGGGGCTATGGCCACGATAGGGCGTAACCGCGCGGTGGTGGATATGAAGCATGCCCGTCTTAGCGGGTTTTCCGCATGGCTGGCATGGATGTTCGTGCATCTGATTTCCCTGCTTGGAATGCGGAATAAAATCACCGTGCTGATTAACTGGATATGGGCTTATTTCAATTACAGCACTTCTTTGCGGCTTCTGATTCATCCATGCCGTTACCCGTTGCGTAAACGGTGGCTGGATGAATGAGCCATTCTGACAGCACCCTCGCCATCCGGGCTAAAAGCAAGGCGATTTGATTTCTGCGCTTTTAGAACGGTGTCGGGGCGCTTTCCGGCCCGAGGTCGGCTGTGCCGCCGCTGAACGGGCTTGAGGGCGCGAACGGGTCGGCAGACGCCATGCCGGCCGATGCGGGGATTTCTCTGTTGAGCCTGGATCCGACGATGTGTCTGGTCATCAATGAATTCTCGTCCCAGTTTTGAAAGCGGGCATATTGGCTTACGAAACGCATTTTCACGTCGTCCACCTTACCGCTTCGGTGCTTTGCCACGATGAACTGCGCCAGCCCGCGGATGTCGTTACCTTCGGCGTCCTCGCTGCTGTGCAGATAATACTCGGGGCGGTGGATGAAGCAAACAATGTCGGCATCCTGCTCGATGGCTCCCGATTCACGAAGGTCGCTTAGTTGCGGGCGTTTTGACTGGCTGTCGGTTCCTCGGCTTTCCACGGAGCGGTTAAGCTGCGAAAGCGCGATGATGGGTATGTTGAGTTCCTTTGCCAGCTGTTTGAGCGATCGGGAAATCATCGACACTTCCTGTTCGCGCGAACCGAATTTCATTCCCGAGGCATTCATCAGCTGAAGGTAGTCGATGATGATTATCTTTACCTGGTGCTCGCGGACAAGGCGCCGGGCTTTTGTGCGGAGTTCGAAAATCGACAGAGAGGGGGTGTCGTCGATATACAGCGGGGCTGAGTAGAGGCTTTTCACCCCGCTCATGAGTTTATCCCAGTCGCCATCGGTCAGACGGCCGCTTTTGATTTTTTCACCTTCAAGTTCGCAAACGTTGCTTATCAGACGGTTTACAAGCTGGAGGTTGCTCATTTCAAGTGAGAAAATAGCCACAGGGGTGTTTACGTTCACCGCCATGTTCTTTGCCATCGACAGGACGAATGCGGTTTTACCCATTGCAGGACGTGCAGCGATGATTATAAGGTCGGAATTCTGCCAGCCCGATGTAAGCTTGTCGAGTTCGTGGAATTGTGTTTCCAATCCTGAAAGCCCTGTTTCACGGTTTGCTGCCGCTTCAATCTGTTCGATGGCCTGCTTGATTACGGGGTCGATCTGCGTTACATCTTTCTTTACGTTGCGCTGTGAGATTTCAAACAACTTCCCTTCGGCTTCCTGGAGGAGGTCGTCGACGTCGTTGCTCTCATCGAAAGCCTTACCCTCGATTGCGGATGCGAAATTAATCAGTTCGCGGGCGAGATATTTCTGCGCCACGATTCGGGCATGGAATTCCACGTGGGCGCCTGATGCCACCTTCGCCGTAAGACCTGAGATATACACCGGGCCCCCGACTTCGTCAAGCGCCCCGTTGGCACGCAGTCGTTCGGTAACAGTGAGCATGTCGATAGGTTGCTGTGATGCACCCAGCTGCTGTATGGCCGCATAGATTGACTGGTGTCGCGGGTCGTAGAAACTTTCGGGTTTCAGGAGGTCGCAGACGGTTGTGTAGGCATCCTTTTCGAGCATAAGGGCACCCAATACGGCCTCTTCGACTTCGGTGTCGCGAGGCGCCAGCCGCCCCCCGGTGTCATACATCGTGTCGGCCTTTGGTTTTCGGGGGCGGAAGCCGTTTTGCCCTTCCCTGCGGTTGTCGTTAGTGAATTCCATGGGGCAAAGTTACCAAAAAAATACTATCTTTGCAGCAGGTAAACCATATGATGTCATATCGGCATTTTTATGAAAGGGGATTCATATCTTAATAAACCATGAAAAAAATCCTTATAACGGCCATTTTATTTGTTATTTCGTTTTCATTTTAGAGGTTGTTTAAAAACAAATGTGAATAAAAAAATAAGCATCAGTCGAAATTTCAGA
>LUJQ01000057.1:3923-35503 GCA_001689485.1 Bacteroidales bacterium M6
CAGAAACAAAACCAAAGAATTATGTATCTTACAGATTTGACTGATGCTCAAAAGAAGTATATAAGAGGAACAATCCTCATGGACAATTGGCGCAGCAAATATGATTTTTTTCTCATACTTGATGCCATCATCTTCATAGATGTCAGCGGCTGCCAGTGGCGACTGTTGCCCAAGGAATACCCCAAGTGGCAGATAGTCTATTACTATTTCAGACGCTGGGGGGCGATGGATGCCTTTGCCGAGATTGAGGATAGTCTTGTGGAGGCGGTAAGACTTCGGAGAGGCGAATCTCCGCAACCCACAATCGGTGCGATTGACAGCGAAAGCTCCCGTTCGGCGTTGCCGCGTTCCCAAAAGGGGATTGACGGCAACAAGAAGGTTAAAGGGGTGAAGCGCAATATTATAACGGACAAGGACGGGGATATCCTGGAGGCTTCCACTACTCCTGCCAATATCCATGATTCCAAATCCGCTTATGCCATTCTGGCAATGCTTGTCGTTGCCTTCCCTTGGATAAAACGCATATATGCCGACAGAGGCTATCGCGGTAATTTCATAGAGAAGGCCAGACATGATTTTGAGATTGATGTAGAAATCACACATTCAAATTATTCCGGTCAGTTTGTCCCGGCAAAGAAAAGATGGGTCGTGGAGAGAACTTTCGCATGGCTTGAAAACTTCAGAAGGCTATGTCGAAATTACGAGGAAACGACAGAATCAGCAAATGAGATGCTTATGATTGCTGCTGTCGTCATTACTCTCCGAAAACTCACTTCCGTTAACAATCGTTTTTAAACAACCTCTTAACTTTCTAAACAGCGTCGGAGTGTCAAATCAGTTGACACTCCGACGTGCTTTTGTTATAGGGTTGGCGTTATGGCGTTGGTTTGCGTGTGGAATTGTCGGTGGTGGCAGCCGGTGGTTCCGATTCGGTCGGCGGTGTCTGTGACACACCGGGTTTTTCATCAGAGCTTGTAAATACTTTTGACAGGTATTTTTCCTGTATATGTCGGAAAAACTCCCAGAAGTTAGGCACGAATAGCGTTCCGATAACAGCGTTTATGGCCATGCCGTAGACCACGGCTGTGCCAAGGCTCAGGCGGCTTCCGGCTCCGGCACCTGTGGCAAACAGCATCGGCATTACGCCGAACACAAAAGCAAACGCGGTCATCATAATCGGGCGGAAGCGAACAACACCACCTTTAAGGGCTGCTTCACGCATAGGCATACCGGCTTTGCGGTAGTCGGTTGCATATTCCACAATAAGGATGGCATTTTTGGCAGCCAGCCCCAATAGAAGGATTATACCGATCTGGGTGTATATGCTGATGCTCTGTTTCATTACGAGGCATCCTACGATTGTGCCCAGGATGGCTGTCGGCATGGCTATAATCACGGCTAACGGGTCAGTCCAGCTCTCATATTGGGCGGCAAGCACAAGTATGGTCATTATAACGGCGAAGAACAACACCATGGTTATGGTCGTGCCTGACTGCGTTTCCTGATAAGCCTCGCCTGTCCATGCATAACCGTAGCTGTCGCCTGTGGCTTTCGACACGATTTCTTCCATGGCCTTGATTGCGGTTGACGAACTGGTGCCGTGCGACGGCGAGGCTGTCAGCGATGCCGTTTCATACATGTTATAACGGCTGATAGTAGGGGAGCCCATCACGGGGGTGACGGTGGCGAATGCCCCGAACGGCACCATCTCGCCGTTATTGTTGCGCACGCTGAGTTTCAGGACGTCCTCCACATTGCTGCGGGCTTTATCCATGGCGGCAATGTTGACCTGGTAGACTTTGTTGAATTCCACAAAATCGTTTACGTAGCTGCCACCTATGAATGATGACAGGGTGGAATAGATGTCGCCAAGGTCAAGCCCCATAAGCTGTATTTTGTCGCGGTTTACGTTTACGCGGTATTGGGGAACCTCTCCTTCATAGAGCGATTGCACGGAAGCGAGTTCGGGATAATCCTTGGCTGTCTGCCGGATATCGTCAAGTACCCTCATCATATCGGCAGGCCCGTTGGAGTTTATGTCGAGCAGCTGCATTTCCAACCCTGACGTGATGCCGAGTCCGGGAATTGCGGGGGGATTAAGTGCGAACACTACTCCGTCCTGCAATGTGGCGCATTGCTCGTTTATGCGTGCCATAACGGCTTCAACGCTATGGTTTTTCCCCTTTCGTTCGTTCCATGGTTTCAGCATCACGAACATACTGCCCATGTTGCTCCCCGCCCCGCCTGTCATGAACGAGAATCCCGACATTTCGATTACCTCGCTCACCTCAGGCATATTTTTGATTATGCCGGACACTTGCGACACCATTTTGTCAGTCCTGTCGAGCGAGGCTCCTGTAGGTAGCTGCACCGAAGCCAGGAAATAACCCATATCTTCCTCCGGGACATAACTTGTAGGCCATTTTGAAAATCCCAGGAATGCAGCAAAGCATAATATTGCATAAATGCCTATTGCCACAGCCGGATGCTTAAGCAATTTCCCGATTGCTTTTGTGTAGACTTCCACGGTCTTCACCCATCCGGCATTGAACCAGCGGTAGAGGAAGAAACGTGTCGGTTTGCTTTCCCTTAGGAACAGTGCGCACATTGCAGGTGTAAAGGTCAAGGCATTAAAGCCTGAAAAGGCCGTGGACACTGCGATTGTGAGTGCAAACTGCTTGTAAAGCTCGCCGGTAATACCTGATATGAATGCCGTGGGGATGAACACGGATAACAAGACGAGGACTTCGCCTACGATAGGTCCTTGGAGTTCGACCATAGCTTTCTCTGCGGCTTGCCGAGGGGTCATCTTCCCCTCATCCACAATCCTGGCGCAATCCTCCACAACCACTATGGCATCATCGACCACGATAGCGATGGCAAGCACCAGCCCGAACAGGGTCAGGGTGTTAAGGGTGAATCCCAGCAGCTTCATCACGGCGAATGTTGCAATAAGTGATACAGGGATTGTAATCATCGGGATGATTACGGCTCTCCAGCTTTGCAGGAACAGGAGGATTACCAGCATTACAATCAGCGTGGTTTCGGCGAATGTTACGAGCACCTCGTCGATTGATGCAGAAACAAAGTTGGTGGTATTCATCAGTACACGGCAATTAACGCCGTCGGGCAGATATCGTTCAAGCTCGTCAAGTTTCTGCTCTACTTCCTTTGCCACCGCAAGGGCATTGGCATCAGAACGCTGGTAGATGCCTATCAGCCCGGCTTCACGACCTGATACACGCGATATGTTGCCATAGCTCTCGCTGCCGAGGTCGATTTTGGCTATATCCCTTAGCCGGAGCACATTCCCGTTGTTATCGGATTTGATTACGATTTCACCGAACTGTTCCGGGGTTACCAGGCGTCCTTTTGATGTAAGGGTGAACTGGAACGGGGCGGGGGTAGTGATGGGTGCCCTGCCTACGGAACCGGCCGAGACTTCCATGTTCTGGTTTTCAATGGCTGATTTGACATCTGCCGGTGTGACACCGCGTATGTTCATCAGGGAGGGATCCATCCATATCCTCATGCTGTATTCCCCGGCACCAAAGGCGTTCACGCCGCCCACACCTTCGAGACGAGCAAGTTCGTTGACCATGTGCAGCTGTGCATAATTCGTAAGGTACAGAGCATCGTAACGTTCCGAGTCATCACTTTCGAGGGCAACGAACAGCAATATGTTTGTCGATTCGGAATTGACACTTATCCCTTGCTGGGTAACGGCGGCCGGGAGCTGGGGGGTTGCCTGGCTCACAAGATTCTGAACCTTTACAGCGGCATCATCGAGATTGACACCGTTGCGGAATGTGATGCGCAGGTTGTAAGACCCGTCTGAACCTGAATTCGAACTCATATACATCATCCCTTCAACACCGTTGACGCTCTGTTCGATAGGTTCGCCGACAGCTTCTGCCACAGTGCGTGCGTCGGCACCGGGATAAGTGGCCGATACTTGCACTGTAGGGGGTGAAATATTCGGATACTGGGCAATCGGGAGCGTTGTCACAGTAATTGCCCCCACGAGAATCATCAGTATCGCCAAGACTGTGGCGAATATCGGACGGTCGATGAAAAATTTTGAAAACATAACTCGGTGTATCTCTAAGGATAAGTCAAAAACAGGGAAGGAATGGGAGAGGTCAGGCGCTGTATATGCGGCTACTTTTGAACAACAGGCTTCACTTCCATGCCGTCGCGGACTTTAA
Source organism: Bacteroidales bacterium M6 (assembly GCA_001689485.1). GTDB lineage: Bacteria > Bacteroidota > Bacteroidia > Bacteroidales > Muribaculaceae > UBA7173. Next base: position 8,132 of record LUJQ01000057.1, read on the forward strand.
GCATAGCCTTGGTCACATATCGGTCGGCTGGCGACAAACCTTCGGATACGATTCGCAGGGTGTCCTGGTATAGTTCTCCAACTTTTATAGGGGTATATACCACTTTGTTTGAATCGTTGACTACATATACGTATTTCCCCAACTGGTCGGTTGAGATTGCGGCGTCTTTTATAAGTATTGCTTTAGGGTCGAGGGCATATGGCAACATCACGGTGGCATACATGCCGGGGCGTAATTCCCCTTTGGGATTGTCGACCGACAGGCGGAGGTCGATAGTCCCGGTTGCTTTGTTTACTGCCGGGGCCTCGTAGGCAAGTCGTGCTGTGTATTTGTTGACGATGCTGTCGCCGAATATTACAGGTATATGGTTGTAGTCGACGGCCTGACCTGCCTTTGTGTCCTTCATTTCAAGAAACTGGGAATCCTCGACCGACAGATAGACCGATACGCCCGAGTCGTCGTAGAGCGTGGTGAGTTTGACCGGGGATGCTTCCCCTGCAACGAAATCCCCGTCCATCAGCGGTGGCGAGGCGGCATGCCCGGCAAATGGGGCACGGATAGTGCAATATCCCAGCATCAGACGTGCGTTTTCCAAAACGGCATTAGCGGTGCGGATGGCAGCTTCGCTCTCCTTCATGGCGCTTTCTGCCTGGATGACGTCCATTTTTGATACGGCATCACTTTCAAGTGCCTTTTTCATCGCCTCATACTGGCGTGTGTTGTATTCGTGTGTAGCTTTGGCAGTCTGCAACTGGGCTTCGGCCTCGTTGACTTTTTCACGATAGGAGGTTGATTCGATGGTGAAAAGGGGCTGTCCGGCCTTTACCCATTCACCGTCGTTAAAAAGCTGTGCCGTTATGTACCCGTTTACACGGGCTACAATGTCGACATAGTGCTTTGCCTGTATGTATGCAGGATATGATTTGTGCAGCACCAGTGAATCGATGGTCGGATATGCCACGGATACCTCCATGGCCTCATCCTGTTTATCAGCAACCTTGCCATGACCGCATCCTGCCAGTCCTGCTGTCGCGATTACGGCTGCTATCGGATATATCAAATCTTTACGCATCGTCGATTATGATTTTAAGTGTTTGCAAATGTATAATTGGTAGATGTGGTGCCTACTGATCAAGTGACGAGGCATCAAAACCACCGCCAAGGGCTTCATAAAGGTTTATCAGGGCAGAAAGGGCAGACCCGCGGGCCGATATTAACTCGCTTTCGGCTGCTAGTGAGTTGAGTTGCGCAGTCACAACATCGCTCATCGGGCTTAATGAGGTTTTATAGCGCTCAACTGCAAGGCGAAGGGCTTCGTCATTCTGTGCGATAACCTGTGATAAGGCATCGATATGTCTGAGGGAATGCACGTAGGCCGACATTGCGTTGTCGGCTTCTGCAACAGCATTCATTACGGTGAGGTTGTAATTGTCGATACCGCTCATAAATGTTTCGCGGGCGGAGGCAAGTGCATATTTTCGCGACATCCCGTCAAAAATAGTCCATGATAGGGTAGGGGCGATTGAATATGTGAACGAGCTGTTGGAAAAAAGGTTGCCTGCCTTATGGGTTGATGTCCCTATCGCGCCTTCGAGTGTCAGGGTGGGGAGGAAATCTTTTTGGGCAATCCCGATTTCGGCAGCATAAGCTGCAAGTTCCATTTCGGCCTGTGCAATGTCGGGTCGGCGGCGCAACAAATCCATCGGGACGCCTGTGTTGATCATCTGGAACGGGTTCGGCATCTTGGAGGGTTGTGCCGAAAGCATGGCTGATACCCGTTCCCTGCTTTCGCCTGTCAGGACCGATAGCGCGTTGATGGAGGTGTTTATGGAATTTTCCAGCATCGGGATTGATGCTGTTGTGGAATAATATGTCTCCAAAGCCTGCGCCACATCAAGTTTTGAGGCCAGCGAGGTTTCGAACCTTGCTTTGGCTATGTTGACAATCTTCATTTGGTTTTCAGTATGGACTTGTGCTATGTCGAGCAGCTCCTGATACATTCTGATTTCAACATAGGTTGCTGCAATCTGTGCGCAGACCGACACCATGGCTCCGGCATATTCGGCTTTGGATGCCATATAGCCCGCTTTTTTTGCTTTTACACCTGATGTGATTTTTCCGAACAGGTCGATTTCCCATGATGCATTCAATCCCGCCGAGAAATAACTCATCCCGGTGGCATGGCTGTGGGGTGATGTGAGCATGCCGCTTTCACGGGTCTTGGTCCATCCGGCATTTAGTCCTATTGAAGGTATCCATCCGGCCCGTGCCTGTCCAATGGCGTTACGCGCGATTTGGGAACGGTGTAATGCCATCGAAAGGTTGTAGTTGTTGTTTATCCCCATTGATACGAGGGAGTCGAGAGCGGGGTCATTGAATGTTCCCCACCAGTCTTCGCTTTCCGCAGGCACGCCGGCGCCTGTATCTGCCGGATAGCTCCACCGTTGTGGCAGGCTGTCGTTAAGATATTGCCTGTAGTTGTCGGGGGTGGAGCCTGAACAATAGCCGGCAGCTGATGCAACTATCAACCCTGCACAAATAAATCGCTGAACCATACTTAAATTTGGTTAACTTTTGTAGTATTTAACAACAATATAACAATTTATATATAGTTCTCGTTTGGCAAATCACGGTTTAATTAATCTTTTTTTGCACCATGGGGTTCGTTGGGTAAATCCCCGAATCGGGAAGAATCGCTATCTTTGTATGTATTTTCGGGTAATGGGCAGGTAGTATAGCTTATAACTGCTTAAGGATGCCATAAATAATATACATAATATGAAAACGATTGACAGGGAAACGGTGCAGCGGATTATCGACACGGCCGACATTGTGGAGGTGGTGAGCGATTTTGTGAATCTGCGCAGGCGTGGTGCCAATTACATAGGGTTGTGCCCGTTTCATAATGAGCGGACGCCGTCGTTTTCCGTTTCCCGGTCAAAAGGGATTTGTAAATGCTTCAGTTGCGGCAAGGGTGGCAGCCCTGTCAATTTCATAATGGAGCATGAGCAGATGACCTATTGGGAAGCGCTCCGTTACCTTGCCCGTAAATACCATATCGAAATACAAGAGCATGAGGTGACTGATGCCGAGCGCCAGGAAATGAATGAGCGCCAGGGCATGATGGAGGCCAATGACTTCGCGATGAAGCATTTCGAGCGGAATCTTGCAGATACGCCTGACGGCCGTGATATCGGGCTTGCCTATTTCCGCGAACGAGGCATCAACGACTGGGCCGTCAAGCGGTTTCATCTGGGTTATTCCATCGACCGGCGTGACGATTTGCTTAATGCTGCCAAGAAGGAGGGTATAAATGAAAAATATCTCGTAGATACGGGCTTATGCGTAAAATCCGACCGTGGCACCCTCTATGACCGCTTTAAGTCAAGGGTCATGTATCCTGTTTTCACCATTTCCGGGAAGGTTGTGGCATTTGGCGGACGCACGTTGCGTTCTGACAAGGAGGTTGCCAAATATGTCAATTCTCCCGAATCGCTGATATATAGCAAAAGTCGGGAGTTGTACGGCCTGTATCAGGCGAAGCAGGCCATTGTCAAAAAGGATAAGTGCATATTGGTGGAGGGGTATATGGATGTTATTTCCATGCACCAGCAAGGGGTGGAAAATGTTGTTGCCTCGTCGGGAACTTCATTGACACACGGACAGATACGCCTTATCCACCGTTTCACAGAGAATGTAACGGTTATTTATGACAGCGACCCTGCCGGAATCAAGGCATCACTCCGGGGTATCGACCTCTTGCTGGCCGAAGGGTTGAACATCAAGGTGCTGCTTTTGCCTGAAGGTGATGACCCCGACTCATTCGCCCAAAGGCATACGGCGTCGGAGGTGGAAGATTACCTGGGACGCAACGAGGTGGATTTCATCAAATTCAAGATGGATATACTCCTTAAAGACTGTGATGACGATCCGGTGAAGCGTTCGAAGGTGCTTGGGAGTATATTGCAATCGATTGCCAACATCCCGGTAGAGCTGACACGTTCGTTCTATATAAAGGCGTGCAGTCTGAAATTCGGGGTTGACGAGCGAGTGTTGCTACGCCAGCTTAATGCGGATATTGCGAAACTGCATGAGGCCAATGCCAAACTCGCGGCCCGTCAGAATGCCGTAAGTACCCTTCCTGTCGAGGGTGTCAGTCCCGAAGCCTCAACGCCTGGGGCAGATGCATCGGCGGTGATTGTTGGTGAGGATGGTTCTGTTGCAGGGGCAGGCTCCCCGGTTACTCAACCTGATAACCCGCATGCATCTGTACTTGCACCGCAGGAGAAGGCTTTGCTGCGTATCGTTGTAAAATATGGCATGGTCGATTTAGGGGATGATTTCTCGGACAACGGGCAGCCTGTGAAGGTTATTGATTTCATAAAAGAGGATCTCGAAGTTGATAACATGTGTTTTTCCAACTCTCTTTATCAACGGATTTACGAAGAAGCGTTGCAATACAGGACGACATTATGGGAAAATGATTTCGCTGTGTGTGTGGAGCAGGCCGAAATGCACCGCCGTGATGCCTTGGCTGAAGGACGTGCCAAATTGCAACAAACGGCTGCAACGATGGAGGAGATAAATATCGGGGAGAAAAAGCTGGCCGACAGATGTGACGGAGCGTATGAGGACGAGATAAGAGAGTTCGCGCAGAATTATTTGGAAAAATCACTGGCTTCACATCCTGACGATGATATACGCAGCACCGTCACAGACTTGGTTGTGGAGAAGCATAAACTGAGCAAGATCTATTTTAAGAATACCAAGGTCGAAACAGAAGTCGACCGGCTTGACGACCTTGTGCCGCGTGCTTTGCTAGCTTTAAAATATGATATGGCGCGTTGTTTTTGCGACGACTTGCGCAAGCAAATCCTGTCATTGCAAAATTCGCCCGGGGGATACGACCTTCAGGAGGTGTTTTCACTTATGTCCCAGCAGAAAAAATGGCAGGAATTCTACGGCGTACTGGCATCAAGGATAGGGGAACGCGTCTACGAACCACTCAGGTAGTTGTGTAATCAGTTTAAGCGGTTTCCGATAAAACGCACGTTTATTATCGGAAATCGCTTAAAATTTGTTAAAAGCTAATTGTTGGTGGCTGTTGGTTCGTCTCTTCATTGAAACGTGCGTAACGGGGATTGTCGCTCTTGGCACCCGTTTTACGAATAGGACGGATGATGTAATAAGTAAGTCATGAAAATTATTACGCATGAAACGTATAATCAGGCTTTATATTATCTGCGGCATCCTTTCGCCGCTTTTCGTCCTTATTTTTCAGTCATGTAGCTCACTACACTCCTTCATCTTCTGACAAAAATCGTCTGAAAGTATGCTCTCAGGTAATATAAAATAATTTCCACGACTTATTTAATAGAAATTATAGATATGAAAAAAATCGTTTCACTATTAGTGTTTGCAGTTTTTGCTGCGATGTCGCTGTATGCGGGCGACAAACAATCGGTTTCAATCCTTGGGGATTCCTATTCCACTTTCGAGGGATATATCGAACCTGAATCAAACATCACATGGTATTATGAGCCTGTGCGTGACGACAGGACTGACCTGCGTACGGTTGACCAGACCTGGTGGCATCGTTTCATAAAGGAAATCGGTTACAAACTTTGTAAAAACAACTCATATTCAGGCTCAACAGTGTGCAACCGGGGGTATGAAGGCGACGATTATACCGACCGCTCTTTCCTGACCCGTTGCAAAAACCTTGGCAACCCGGATATTATTTTCATTTTTGGTGCAACCAACGACTCTTGGGCAGGGGTGCCTATCGGGGAATATAAATATGAAGGACAGACGAAAGGCGATCTTTACACATTCCGTCCGGCTCTTGCCAAAATGATGCGTATGGTTACTGAGCGTTATCCCAATGTCGAGATTTACTACATTATAAACGACGGTCTTAAGGATGAAATCGTGGAGTCAATCAATACGGTATGCAAACATTATAATGTTCCTACCATACAACTCACAGGTATTGATAAAATAAACGGGCATCCCAGTATAAAAGGTATGGGGCAGATTTCCGACCAGCTGAAGGCTTTTATGGCCAAGCGCTGATACGGATACGATATGTAAATCCTGAAGATGGTGCGTCATAATGGCTCATCTGGGTCGTCGCTTGTGGGATTCGGCTTCGGTCATTGACCTCAGTCAACTCCCTTCAGCCTCAAGCTCCTACCATCTGAACCATTCTGACATCACCCTCGCCATTCGGGCGAAAATAAAGGCGGTGTGCCAAAATATTGAATTTTGACACACCGCCTTCCTTTTGTTTGATGTGATGGCTGTCATAATGGTTCAGACGTGTCATGACTGTTATCTGTTTTCGGTGATAATATATGCTGTCGGTAGAATCTTTTATGATTTTGCTTTGGGAATATGTTAAAATTCCCGTGATGGAGCATTGCCGATTGGGTGCAAATTTGTAACTTTGCCGCACAAATCAATCGGACATTAAGAAAATGATAAATCGAATTTTGATACGAATCAAGGTGGTGCAGATGCTCTATTCCTATCTGCTTACCCGTAGTGAATTCCATCTGCATCCGGCACCAACCGGCCAAAGCCGTGACAACCAATACGCTTATTCGGTGTATCTTAATCTCCTTTTGATTGTTCTAGAGCTTTCGGGTTACAGGGTGAACCGCACAGGAAGCAATCCCATGGAATCGCTTGGTGAATCGAACATGCTTTCCGACAGCAAGCTGTCGCGGGCGCTCTCGTCGAATCTTGACATACGCGATATAATTGCCAAGGGAAACACGGGCATTGAAGCTTTCGACGGCACCCTTCTACGTCTTTATAGCTTGATTACCAAATCGTCGGCCTATATCGACTATCGTAAAAAGAAGCGCCATGACCTTGATGACGATGTCCAGTTTTGGAGCGTTATCATCAACACGGTGATTGCCGGCAATCCTTTGGTTCTTGAAACCGCGAGGTTGGATGAAGCTTTCACATCGGCCGGATTCCAGAAAGGTGTCAAAATGGCTGTGGAAACCCTGCGCGATTATAACGATAAGGAAAGCTCTTACGCCCAGGCCAAAAAATCGCTCAACGAATCGCTTGAAAAGGCATATGAGCTTTATCATGCGTTGCTTGTGTTGCCGGTTTTCCTGACAGATATGGAGGAAGAGCGCATCGAGGCAGCGAAATGCAAATATTGCCCTACCGATGCCGAATTGAATCCGAATCTAAGGTTTGTTGACAATGCCTTTGTAGCGGCGATAAGGGAACATGCCGGTATGGAGGAATATTTTAAGAAGCATCCGTTTTCATGGGATTCTGACTATTATATGCTCAAAGACCTTTTGGATAAAATCAAAGCGTCGGAAGCCTATTGCCAGTATATGGAAGATGACGAACCGACATTTGAAAAGGACTGTGAGTTTTGGCGCACGTTGCTCCGTCTGGTTGTGTTCCCGTCAGATTCGTTGGCCGAAGCAATGGAACAACGGTCGGTATATTGGAATGACGACCTTACCATTATGGGGACTTTCGTTCTCAAGACCATAAAGCATTTTGCAGGGTCGGAAGGAAAGAATGTCTCGCTTCTTCCGATATATAAGGATGAGGAGGATGCTAAATTCGGTCCGGAGCTGTTCCTTTCGGCTATCAAGCATCGCGACACCTACCGTGGTTATGTCGACAAGTTCGTCAACGGGAGCAACTGGGATCCCGAACGCTTGGCATTCATGGATATAGTGATTCTGATTACGGCGATTACCGAGCTTTTGAAATTCCCGTCGATACCGATGGCAGTGACGATGAACGAATATGTGGAAATTGCCAATTATTACAGCACTCCCCGTAGCGGCCAGTTCATCAACGGTGTGTTGTTCTCGGTTGCCACATATCTGAAAGAGGAAGGCCTGCTGATGAAATAAAGCGGCAGATTGCGCCGTTATATCCAATATGCCCCTGCTCAAAATAATGCAGGGGCCATACACGACATTAAAAGAATATTTTTTATAACGAAAAAACAGACCCCCAATGTTACAACAACTTATTACGCTTGACGCAGCACCGGCAGCAGCCGGAGGCGGCATGTCGGGAATCCTGATGATTGTCATCCTGATTGCCATCTTCTATTTCATGATGATTCGCCCACAGCAGAAAAAGCAGAAGCAGATCAAGGCGTTCCGCGAAGGGCTCCAGAAGGGCGACAGCATTATCACCGCAGGTGGTATATATGGCAAAATCAAGGAGATAAAGGAAAACGCTTTCATCATTTCGATTGCTGACGGCGTGTCAATCAAGATTGATAAAGGTTCTGTATATCCCTCTGCTGCAGACGCGCAGAGCGATGCGGAAGCAAAGAAGGCATAAACGGCAGAAAGATTACCGTTACAGGGTTCTTGCCAAAAAATTTGTTTCCTTGGAAGTAAGGAAATATTATAACGGAGTTAAAGAGGGGTTGCGCACCGCCAAGGGGCGCAACATCCTCACTTTTGTCATTTTCCTGGCAATCTCCACGGTGTTTTGGTTCTTATTGGCATTGAACGACGATGTGCAGGAAGATTATAAACTGCCCGTGACACTTGAGAACTTCCCGGCAAATGTAACAATCCTGTCGGGTTATAATCCGACGTTGAGTCTTACGGTGAAGGATAAAGGGTCATCGTTAATGAGATTCAGTTGGGGTCATACCCCGAAGCTGAAAATCAGGTATGATGATTTTTCAAAGCCGAACGACACCACGTTGGTGCTGGGTTCGTCGCAGTTGAATTCGGCGGTGAGAAGCATTTTCGGCACAGGTGCCACAATAGTGTCGATGCGCCCTGATTCGTTAAAACTGACATATACCAACCTGCCGGGTGTAAAAGTCGCGGTAAATGTAAAGAGTGATATCCGCACCCTGCCTCAGTATGTGTATTCCGGGCATGGGATATCGGCCACTGATTCGGTGATGCTGTTTTCCAATTCTCCAGCCCGGTTCAAGATGCATTTCATCCCGACCAAACAGATAACCCTTGCAAATCTCACGGATACCACCACGGTAGAGGCAAAACTTGACGTGCCTCCTGGCATGAGGGCTGTCCCGGCATCGATAAAGGTATCGTTCCCTGTCGAGCCGTTGGTTTCCAAACAGCAGTCGGTGCCTATCGAGGTTAAAAATATTCCATATGGTGAACGGGTCGTTACGTTCCCGGCCATGGTCGAAGTTTCATATCTACTTCCTAAAAGCATGTATGGCGGTGATGCCCTGTCGATTAAGGCTGTTGTTGATTACAATGACATAACATCTTCCTCTCGTACACTGCCTGTAAGCATATCTAAACTGCCTTCGCATTGCAAAGGGGTCGGAGTGCATCCTTCCGAGGTTGAATATGTGGTAGAACGTGTTGATTGACAGATTATTGGTTCTCTATACTTATTGTCGGCGCACTAAAATCCAATGCCTGACCGCTTAGTTTGATTATGAAAAAGAACCCTGAGATAATAGTGGTAGCCGGAGGAATTGGTTGCGGTAAATCCGTGGTTTGCAAAATGTTGGCATCCATGGGATTTGCAGTCTATGATTGTGATTCCAGGGCAAAGGCCATAATGGATGAAAGCTGTGATATTATTGACGGCATCGCTTCTGAAATATGCAGGGAAGCCATTGTCGAAAATGGGGGTAAGCGTATAATCGACAGAAAGAGGCTGGCCGCAGAGGTGTTCCGTGATATCGATAAACTGAACAAGCTGAATGGCTTGGTTCATCAGGCTGTCAAATCCGATATATTACGCTGGCGTGATGACATGGGGATGTGTGATTACAGACATGGCGTTGTGTTTGTGGAAACCGCCTTGCTACGCCAAAGCGGCCTTGACATGATGGCTGATGAGGTATGGGAAGTTACCGCTCCGCTGGAAACACGTGTGCAACGTGCAATGAGGCGGGATAAATCTGACCGCGAATGCGTTGAAGCACGTATCAGGAGTCAGGAAATGACAAGCCGGGAGCGGGATGTAGTGGATAACGGATTTGAGCCGCAGGCGTTGGCTGAAGTCCGGGTTATTGAAAATGACGGCTTGACGCCGGTATTGCCGCAAGTCATCTCCCTGCTTGCGGATTTCACAGCTTCTTAAGATTTTTGTGTAAGTCCAGGTGGTTTGGTGCTTTTCTAATCGCCCATAATGATTTGGAAACGGTCGGCATCGCGGCCTACCGGGAGGTAGGAGCGGACTTTTGAAAGCTGGGCAAACGTATATTCGGCATAGATAAACCCATCGGCAGGTGAGGCGGTGTTTAACCCGTTGTCTGGAGCCGCTTCATCGCAAGGTGCGAGTTGTTTCCCGAAGGGGTCGAAAATGAACGACTGCCTGTCGTAGTCGCCATAATCATCATGGCCTGAGCGGTTGGCTCCCACTACTACGGCCTGGTTTTCGATAGCCCGGGCTATAAGCAGTTGTTTCCAGGCATACCCACGGGCTGATGCCCAGTTTGCCGGAACCAATAGCAGGTCGTAGCGTTGCCCGTCATTACGACACCATACAGGGAAACGCAAATCGTAACATACAATGAGTGAAATGTTCCACCCCCGGAAGCGTATTACCGGTGGCAATGATGTCCCTTCGGTGTAAACCCGGCTTTCCGCGCTAAGGCAGAATAGGTGATGTTTGTCGTAAAACGTTGTCTCGCCCGACGGTTCCACAAAAAATCCCCGGTTTACTATTTTGCTGCCTATAGAGGCAAGGAAACTCCCTGCAATTGCCATATTGAACCGCGAACTCCATAATTTTACTGCTGCCAATGTCATATCGGCTGCTGTCCGTGCCATGTTGTGCAAAATTGCCTCATCTTGTATAAACCCTGTTGAAAAGAGTTCGGGAAGAACGAGTATGTCAGTGCCGGGTTTGATTCCCGGCAGTTTTTCAGCTACGGTAAGCAGATTCCGGTCGATGTCGCCCCATGCTATATCCAGCGGGAGTGTTGCTATTTTAATCGAAGTGTCCACAGGCTTTTGTTGTTTGGTTAACGGTTATTTCATCCTTGCATTAATATTCCTTTCCAACGCATATTGCAATATAGGCAGGGGTATTATGAGTCATTTTCGGTTGAAAATTTATTGGGATAGCGTCCGGTAAAAGGACGGTAGTATGATTTGATGGCGGCGATGTCGGCTTCCACATCGCCTGTGGGGATAAACGTATCCGTTACTTTGATTAATTTGCGTGCATAGTCAATAGCGCCTAAGGCAATGGGTACGTCGGCTTGATATGCGATTCTTAAAAAGCCGGTATGCCATTTGGCGGTTTTCTTTCGTGTCCCTTCCGGAGCAATTGCCACTGTCAGGTGTGATTCTGATTTGAATCGCGCAACCATGGATTCTACCAATGAGCTTTTTTTGTGCTTCCTTTCCACGGGAATACCTCCCAAAGCTTTAAAAATAGGGCCTAATGGGAAAAAGAACCATGAAGATTTCATCATGAAACCTACTTTACGGCCTACGGCATGTATGGCAAGTTCTCCGAGTATGAAATCCCAGTTTGATGTGTGCGGGGCTACACATATTATACATTTGGGATAGTCGGGAACCGTGAATTCCACAACCCAACCGAACATTCTCAATATCTCAGCCGAAAGGTTCATAATGATTTACTTATGTTTGAAAAGCAGCTTTGTTGCTGTGGTATTGTTATGGCGATGTGTCGGAATTCTGACACATCGCCGATTTAGTCTCTTTAGGGGCAGGGGATGATGCCGTAACAGTCCGGGGTTTATGCGGAACTGTTATGACCCACCGTCATCATTTGATTTACTTACGTTTGTTAGCGTCTTTTGCCTCCTGTGGCAGGGCTGCATTCATTTCTTTTACTATCTCCTGAATGCGGGTGTTGAATTTTTCGCGATGTGCGGCAAACGCTTTTTTGAAATAAGCGGCACGGGCTTTTTTGTATTCATTGCGTGAAGAAAAGTCGCCGGGCACTTTGTCGAATGCGAATGATACATTTTTCAGTGCGTTTTCTTGCAGGAGTGCGAGCTTGCACACAATGTTACGCATTTCGTCTTTGTTGATGCCTTTTACATATTCTGCTGCAATGAGACACTCGGTGGCGATGTCGCCGCAAATATAGGAAATCTGTTTCTTAAGGTCGCGTTTGTTTGCCATAATGAAAATTTATTAATAGTTGGTTAGTGTATTTATGGTATAAGGGGATAACCCCTGTGGTGCACGTTGGCAATGCCGATTAATGTGTTAGGTTATCTGTTCCTGACCAATATGCGGTTTAACGCACCGGAAGTAGCCGGAATGCGTATTATTTTCGGGCGCTTGTCGGCAAGGATTGCAAGCTGGGGTGGAACCTGTGGCGTTATCCCTGTTACCTCCGTAACCGTTGTGCCGAATTTTGCCGGATGGGCGCTGCCTAATGCTATACCGATTTCGTCGTGTGCCACATGACGGTTGACCGCCCGCAGAGCGGTAGCCCCTTGCGGGTCGATAAGTACACCATAACGTTGGTATGTTTCCCTCATGGTTTCCGCTATTTCGGCATCATTATATGCGAATCCCTCTACATCCTTCCGAAGCATAGCAAGATTCCCGCTGTAAAGGTCGGTTATACGTGCTATGTTCGACGGGTTTCCCACATCCATTGCACGTGCCAGTGTGAGCAGGGCACGCTGAGGTGTGAATCCCCCGGTTTTCAAATATTCAACAAACACATCGTTGGCATTGTTGGCCGCAATAAACCGTTTTACAGGTAATCCCATCTTTTTTGCCATCAGCGCTGCTGCCAGGCTTCCGAGATTGCCGCAAGGAACCGATATGACCACTTCCGCATCGCCATCGTGCTGTTCCATAGCCCTTGCATAGGCATGGAAAAAATATATAATCGATGGTAACTCACGAGCCGGGTTTATTGAATTGCCGGCAGTGAGGATGCCTGATTTTGCATCATGCGTCATCAGTGCATCTTTGACCAGGTGCTGGCAATCGTCGAAAGTGCCGTCAACCTCCACCGCAGTCACATGCCGGAGGGTGGCAAACTGTGAAATCTGTTCTGTGGTGAGCTCATCTTTTGGATAAAGAACGAATACATTGGCAACCGCCGTGCGCTGGAACGCATTTGCCACAGCACCGCCGCTGTCGCCGCTGGTTGCTAAAATGACGTTGCGTCGTCCGTTATTGCCGGGATCGAGTGCCGGAAGCAAACGTGCCATAAACCTGGCCCCTATATCCTTGAACGAAAGGGTAGGGCCATGGAATAGTTCGAGCACGTATTTGTTGTTGCCGATATGCCTTAGCGGTATATCGAAATTCAATGCCTCATCAACGATTTTTTTGATGACAGGCGAGGATAGCACATCGCCAAACAAGGTGTCGCACACAACGAATGCGATATCCTTCAGTTTCATTTCACGGATATTCATGAAGAATGCCTTGGGTAGGCGTGGTAGCTCGTCGGGCATATACAGCCCTCCGTCGGGGGCCAGCCCGTTGGCAATACCTTCCGCTAACGAAACTTTCGGCGATTTCCCGTTTGTACTGTGAAGAATCATATCCTTTGCTTGCTGCTTTCAGCAAAGTTACTAAATCTCCGTCAAACCGCAATCACTCCCGGATATGTTGTGCATCATCTATTCGTTCTATTCTATACGGCATGGACGCACCCCGACTTCCCATCATCAAGGCTGGAATCCTTCTGATAGGAACCCTGTCCACATCCCTGTCATTTAGGGTTGGAACGCCTTTGGCTCAGGCATATACTGAGCCAAAGGCAACCGTATTTTTAGAATTCCGACGAAAAATGGAAGTTGATTTTTGGGAAATCTGCGCGGGCCATCTGGAGGACATAGTTGGAGTCGGCGAGGAAAACGTCGCGGCCATAGGTGTCAAGTGCCATGAACTGGTGTTTGCGTTTCTTAAAGGCTTCGAGGGCTTCGGTATCGTCGCTTTCAATCCAGCAGGCTTTGTAGAGTGAGATGGGTTCCCAACGGCATTGTGCGCCGTATTCGTGGAGAAGACGGTATTGTATGACCTCGAACTGGAGCTGGCCGACGGTGCCGATAATCTTGCGCCCGTTGAACTGGTTGACAAACAGCTGCGCCACACCTTCGTCCATAAGCTGCCTGATGCCTTTTTCAAGCTGTTTCGACTTCATAGGGTCGGTGTTCTCGATGTATTTGAACATTTCGGGTGAGAACGACGGTAGCCCTTTGAAATGGATTTCTTCGCCTGATGTGAGTGTATCGCCGATTTTGAAATTACCGGTGTCGGGAATACCGACAATATCGCCGGGATAAGCTTCGTCGACGATGCTCTTTTTCTGGGCCATGAACGCCGTGGGGGCAGCGAAGCGCATCATCTTCCCGCTTCGGATATGCTTATAGTTTACGTTGCGTTCGAATTTGCCGGAGCATACTTTTACAAATGCGATGCATGACCGGTGGTTCGGATCCATGTTGGCATGGATTTTGAATACGAAACCTGAGAAGGCATCCTCCTCGGGTTTTATTTCGCGCTCTTCGGCGTTTACGGGTTTGGGAGCCGGGGCGATTTTTACGAAACAGTCGAGCAGCTCTTTGACACCGAATGTGTTTAATGCCGAGCCGAAAAACACGGGGGCGAGTTTTCCGGCGAGGTATTCGTTCTCGTCGAATTCGGGATATACGCCGTCGATGAGTTCCAAATCATCGCGTAGTTTACGTGCATCGGTTGCCCCTATGTTCTCATCAACCAGCGGGTCGTTGATGTCGGCTATTTCCACACGTTCGGTCACCTTTTGTTTGTCGGGCTTGAAAAGGTCGAGCGACTTTTCGTAGATGTTATAGACACCCTGGAATTTCGCACCGATATTGATTGGCCATGAAAGTGGGCGGACGGCGATTTTCAATTCGCTTTCGAGTTCGTCGAGGATATCGAATGGGTCGCGTCCCTCACGGTCGAGCTTGTTTACGAATATAATCACGGGGGTGTTGCGCATGCGACACACTTCCATGAGCTTGCGGGTCTGCATTTCCACACCTTTTGCAACGTCGACAACGATGATTACGGAATCGACCGCGGTAAGGGTGCGGTAAGTATCCTCGGCGAAATCCTGGTGACCCGGGGTGTCGAGGATGTTGATTTTGTAGTCCCCGTAATTGAATCCCATGACCGAGGTGGCCACCGATATGCCGCGTTGTTTTTCGATTTCCATCCAGTCGGAGGTTGCCGTTTTCTTTATTTTGTTGGATTTTACGGCTCCGGCGATATGGATTGCGCCACCGAATAGCAGCAGTTTTTCGGTAAGGGTGGTTTTACCGGCGTCTGGGTGTGATATGATGGCGAATGTGCGTCGCTTGCCAATCTCTTCGGTTAGTGTTGCCAAAGTTGTTTGAAGTTTGGGTTGTGATTATTCCGATATTGTTTGATGTGGGTTTGATTGTTGCGGTGGCAGGCCGTCCTGTCATTGCTCCAATTGCTGCATGCAGTACACCAGGCTTTCTTCCCAATGCGGGATTTCTATGCCGTAGGTGGCCTTGATGCGGGATTTGTCGAGTATGCTGTAGAAAGGCCGTTTTGCCAGGGTGGGGTAGTCCTCGGTCGGTATGGGCGTTACCTTTATGTTTTTCCCGGCAATGCGGAATATGGCTTTTGCAAAATCATACCAAGAGGCGGTTCCCTCGTTTGAAAAGTGATATATACCCGGAACCCATTGGTGGGATTTCAGGATGTTCATTATAGCCGTGGCAAGGTCGCGTGCATAAGTCGGGGTGCCGATTTGGTCGCTTACCACCTTTATTTCGTTGCGTGTGTCGGCCAGCCGCAGCATTGTTTTCACGAAATTGTTCCCGTAAGGGGAATAAAGCCATGCCGTGCGTATTATTATGGATTCAGGGGCTAATGCTAGCAGGGCGGTTTCCCCTTTTCTCTTGGTCGTGCCATATTGTGAAATCGGGTTTACCTTATCCGATTCCTTGTATGGCCGGTGGTTTGTCCCGTCAAATACATAGTCGGTGGAAATGTGTATGATTTTCGCCCCGCATATGTCGGCAGCCGCAGCAAGGTTTTTCACGGCGTCGGTGTTGATTCCGGCACATTGCATTTTCTCTTCCTCCGCACGGTCGACCGCGGTGTATGCCGCACAATTGACTATGTGGGTGATTTCATTGTTGATGACAAATGCCTCAACAGCCTTGGCATCGGTAAGGTCGAGTTCCGCTATATCCGTATAGACCGACATCCCGGGGAAATCGGTTTCAAGCAGAGGACGTAGTTCGCGACCAAGCTGACCGTTGGCGCCTGTGATTAATATTTTCATTATTAAATATTTGTCAAGAATATTTCCGTCACGTTGGCATGACATGCACAACCGTGCAAGTTTTGCAGGTGCAAAGTTAGCAATTTTTCAGGAAGTAGCCTTATCGTCGTGTTTGAACAGTTTGTCCTCTTCGTCAAGATGGAAATTGCGTGAAAGGGTGGATATGAATCGTGAAATCTGCGTGACAGCCTCTTTCGTTGTGTCGGAAAGTTCTTTTTGCTGGAGCCTTAGCATAAGCATGCCGTAAAGGGCGGTGAAGCATGTCTCGATTTCACCTACCTGATGGTCGGCAGCTTTGCCGCGCAGTTCGACGATATAGGGGAGCGTGCGATAGAATTCGGCGGTATATTCGGGGAATGCCGGGTCTTTCAACAATGCCTGGTGAAGTTGCACAAGCTGGTTCAGCACGTTATGGTTGATTTGTAGGTGGCCTGCTTCCGTGATTCCTTCCCGGCGCATCATATCGATAAGAGATTCATACCATTCCTCCATTTCATGCTTCTGGGCATCGTCGATTTGGAAATTGTCGATGATGTTCCGGCGTATTTTGGATATGTCAAAATCGTTGGCACGAATCATATCTTCAATCTGCCACATATATAATATATATTCGGCGATATTTTCCTTACGTTTTTTTGATGCTATAATCATAATTCAAATCAGTTAATTTAAGTGATGTTTGAAATTTTTCAGACAACCTCAAAGATTGTTCCTACTTCTCATCGGTAGCAGCTTCCAATGGCGTGTTAAAGTTACAAAATGATTTCCATTCCACGGCATCGGCATGTTTTGAATCAATCGGCGGCACAACACCTCGATAAGCGCATATGCATTAAATTTTATGCATATGGCGGCTGCGAAAGTGTATCGAAAAATAGTGACATTATGAGAGTAAAGTGCCTCTGAGAGGCTCACAAAGGGGTTGGCAAATATACCTTCAAAAAAACGGGCCGAAATTTACATTTTTTTTGCCAAAAATCATTTCATTTCAAAAAAGGTTGTTATATTTGCAAGTGAATAAGGATATGCTATGCTATTTTTATAGAAAAAACTAACTTTTACATACATCAAAAGAAACAATTAAAAACACTCCCTACGATGAAAGACTTGGTTGAAAAAATCGTCGCTCAGTTTGCCGAATTTGAAAAAGAGGCAAGAGCCAACGTTGAAAACGGAAACAAGGCCGCAGGCACCCGTGCCCGTAAGGCGTCTCTTGAACTTGAAAAACTCATGAAACAGTTCCGTAAAGATTCCATCGAGGCTTCGAAATAATCGAGCCTTGACCCTGTAGGCTGGTTTCATCCGGGGATTATGCCCGTTGGGAAACCGCAATGGGAGCGCCCTGCCAATGGCATATGGGGCGCTCCCATTGGATTTGTATGTAAAATCCGTGTATCGGGATTTGTCATAGAGGATGATCCATTATGACAGCACCCTCGCCATCCGGGCGAATAAACGGCGGTGTGTATTACTGATAGCATTACCTATCAAAAAGGGGTTACATCTCGTTGTTACGGGGATTGTTGTTGAGTGCCGCTGTGCGTTCTTTGACAAGCCCCGGGGTTACTTTGTCGCCGTCGGCATTGTTGATTGCCGCTCCGGGATTTTCTTTAAGGCTGTTTTTTACAGCATCGGTGGCTTTTCCTGCGACTTCTTTAACCGTATCCCCGATTTCGCCAAGGGCACCTTTCAGTCCCCCGCTTTTGAATTTTTCGCTTACGTCGCCAAGTGTTTCCTTGATGTCGATTTCACTGACAGTTTCTTTTACTTTGTCTCCGACGCGTCCGATAGTTTCCTTTATATGCAGGTTTTCCGTTACGCCTTTAAGCCCGTCGAGTGCGGATGATATCTTTTCGTTCATAACATTATTGTTTTATAATTTACACATGGGAAGCGTGGCTTCCATGTTTCTTAAACGAAAAGCGGGCTGAAAGGGTTCAATAAGCGCAGAAAGTGTTTCCCTTGATAAGGGAGCGGTTTCAGGATGTCCTTACTCCTCGGTTTCAAGCGGCAGTCTGCATAGTTGGTCGATATATTCGAGAAGTTCCGTCCGTCCTCGTTTGTCGACGGCCGATGTCCGGAAAATCGGTGGAAGCTCCTCCCATTGCTCCAGTAATTCCTCGCAATAAGCTGCTGTTGCATGTTTGGCTGCGTTTGAGCTGAGTTTGTCGAGCTTGGTGAATACGATAGCGAACGGCACTTCGTTTTCGCCAAGCCACTGCATGAATTCCATGTCGATTTTCTGAGGCTTGTGGCGTCCGTCAACCAGCAGGAACAGGCATGTCATCTGGGCGCGGTTGAGGATATATTCATGGATAATACGCATGATTTCCTTTCGCTCGTTCTTGCTGCGTTGGGCGTAACCATAGCCCGGTAGGTCGACCAAATACCATTCCTCGTTAATCAGGAAGTGATTTATCAGCAAGGTTTTCCCGGGTGTCGACGAGGTTTGTGCCAGGGCTTTATGCCCTGTCAGCATGTTGATAAGCGAGGATTTGCCCACATTGGAGCGGCCGATAAACGCGAATTCATGTTTAATCTCTTCCGGGCATTTCCTTACGTCGGTGTTGCTTATAATAAAGCGGGCGCTGTTTACAATCATAAAAGTCGGTAGTGATTTTGGGTCAAAATTAGCACTTTATAATCGAAAAAGCAAGTCGACTTGTAATTCGGCCGATTCTGCGGACGCCCTTTGGATGCCTTATGGTTTTGATGCACACGGAAAGTTTGCTAATTTTGCAGCATAATGCGTAATCCTGACCGACAGCCCACATTCCGTTTCAAGCAATTTGAAATTTCAAATTGCAGAAGCGCTATGAAGGTCGGAACCGACGGTGTGCTGCTCGGTGCTTGGGCTTTTGGAGGCATACCCCCTGAAAGAGAGGTGCGGGTGCTTGATGTGGGATGTGGTACAGGGGTAATTGCCCTAATGCTGGCTCAAAGGTTTCAATCGGCTATTATCACAGGCGTTGAAATCAATAGTGATGCAGCGGGGGAAGCTGCTTTGAATTTTTCAGCGTCATCATGGGGCGACAGGCTTTCTGTGACTTGTTCAGACTTCCTGGAATATGCTGTGATGGATGGCCTGCCCGGATTTTACGACCTTATAATCTCCAATCCGCCATTTTTTACCAACGGGGCATTGGCTCCTGATTTGTCAAGGCGTGCGGCCCGTCATGAGGGTTCGCTGGACTTAGCCTCTTTGATGGCTCGTGCATCGGTGTTGTTGAAGCCCGGTGGCAGGTTGGGTATGGTTCTCCCTGTTGAGCAACAATCGCGCATGGAATTGCAGGCCGCGTTGTCGGGCATGACGCTTGCACGCATTTGTTTCGTTAAAACCGTGGACAGGAAAGCCCCTCGGCGCATATTGTGTGAGCTTGTAAAAGGAACGGCTGATATGTTGACGGGGGCTGGTGCCGGTTCGACAACCTCTCATATGCAGCCTGAGCATCTCACATTGCAGCTTTCTAACGGGGATTTTTCCGATGAATACCGAAAATTAGTATCACCATTTTATATAAAGCTATAAGCAACCAACGCATAATGGACAAAAATACATTCAACAGCCCCCGTGCTGTAACCGTGGCCAAGCCTGGAATGGCACTTATGCTGCTGTTTTCATTGTTTGCATTCTTTTTGATTCTGACCCCGATATTGACGAGCCTTATAGGGCGCCTTAACATAAAGGCTGACGCATTGTTGCGGATAGCTATGATTATCCAGGATGTCCTTGTGTTTATCCTTCCGGCTTTGTTTGCTGCGCTTTTGTCGACACGGTTGCCTGCACGTCTGCTGGCGGTAGAAACCAGGCCGCGTATGATTACCCTGTTGCTTTCGTTGGTGACATTGTTATGTTCGATTCCTGCAATGAATGTAATTATCGAGTGGAACCAGGCTATCACGTTTCCTGAATCCATGTCGGGTTTCGAGCAGATGATGCGTCAATTGGAGGATAACGCGAAAGCTGTTACCGACAGCCTGATGGCAGGTGCTACTGTGCCATCGCTGATTGTGTCGGTTTTGATTGTAGGGGTATTTGCCGGGTTCAGCGAGGAATTGTTTTTCCGGGGAGCTATGCAGCGTATCATGATGTCAACACGTTTGAACGTGCATGTAACTATATGGGTTGTAGCGGTGATTTTCAGTCTGTTCCACTTCCAGTTCTTCGGATTCATGCCGCGTTTGCTTCTCGGGGCTTATTTCGGTTATCTTCTTGTATGGAGCCGTTCGCTATGGGTTCCTGTATTGGTGCATGTATTTAATAACTCCTTGGTGGTATTCTCTACATGGCATTCGGTTAACAATCCCGGTAACGGGGTGGATATTGACAATATCGGCACTGATTTATCGTCAGCATCCGGTATATTGATGCTGCTTTTGAGCGTGGCGCTTACCGTGGCATGCCTTATTGCCACACGAAGAAGTTGTAAGTCGTAAGTTATAAGTTGTAAGTTGTAAGTTGTAAGTTGGGGCAGGCCGGACTTTTCCGTTTGGCTCGCCTAGCTGAATTGCTTGCGGTGGAAGATGAAGTTCCTGCCGAGATATTTTTCCCGGACTACGGGATTTGCTGCAAGTTCTTCCGATGTGCCCTGGAACAGGATTTTACCTTCAAATAACAGGTAGGCACGGTCGGTGATACGGAGCGTTTCCTGCGCATTGTGGTCGGTTATGAGAATGCCTATATTTTTGCTCTTAAGTTTATAGACGACTTCCTGGATGTCTTCAACGGCGATGGGGTCTACGCCTGCAAACGGTTCGTCGAGCATTATAAACTTGGGATTGATGGCGAGGCATCGGGCAATTTCTGTGCGTCGCCTCTCCCCGCCGGAAAGCTGGTCGCCAAGGTTCTTGCGCACCTTTTCCAAACGGAATTCCCTGATAAGGCTCTCTAGTTTGTCGCGTTGCTCTTCCTTCGACATGTCGGTCATTTCCAAAATAGAGCGTATGTTGTTTTCCACTGTCATTTTGCGGAAAACCGATGCTTCCTGGGCAAGATACCCTATGCCGTTCTGGGCGCGGCGGTAAACAGGGAATTTGGTTATATTTTTGTCGTTAAGGTAAATCTGCCCTTCATTCGGGGTTATAAGCCCGGTTGTCATGTAGAAGGTCGTTGTTTTGCCTGCACCGTTAGGCCCTAGCAACCCTACGATTTCACCCTGCGTAACATCAATCGATACGTGGTTTACAACCGTGCGTTGACGGTATTTTTTTACAAGGTTCTCAGTGCGGAGCACCATTTTATCAGGGGTTCCGTTGACAACGGGGGTTTGTTCAACCACTATGTTTGCTTCGGCAATGACATCGGCTGATGACGGCAGGCGATTTGTGTCGGGCTTCTCCATATTGCAGCAGGGGTGTTGTTTGTTTTGCAGGGGCTGTCTCGAATGCCGCTTATCATTCGCGGTTACGGCGTAAACGACCGTCGATATAGTCGGTTAACAGGCCGATTGCCACAGCATTCGTCCCCCCTTGCGGAATTATAAGGTCGGCAAATTGCTTGGTCGGTTCGATGTACATGCTGTGCATCGGTTTGAGCACGTCCTGGTAGCGGTCGATGACAATCTGCGGGGTTCGGCCGCGCTCTATGCAGTCGCGGGCAATTACGCGTATCAGGCGGTCGTCAGGGTCTGCGTCCACAAAGCATTTCACATCCATCATGCTTCTCATCACCGGGTCGGTAAGCACCAGGATGCCTTCCACGATGACAACGTCGCATGGCTCTACATGCACGGTTTCCTCCTGGCGTGTGCATGTCAGGTAGGAGTAGGTAGGCATTTCGATAGCCTTACCTTCCTTAAGTTCGCGAAGCTGCTGCACCAGCAGCGGCCATTCTATGGCATCAGGCTCGTCGAAATTTATCTTGCTGCGTTCCTGTGGCGGCACGTGCGATGAATCCTTGTAATAGGAATCCTGCGGGATAACGGCTACCTCACCTTTGGGAAAGGATGATATGATTTTGTTAACCACTGTGGTTTTGCCCGAGCCGGTGCCACCGGCGATTCCGATTATGAGCATATTGATGTAATTATATAGGGATTATTGGCTACGAAATTACTAAAATTCCCTCAACCATTTTGCATGCATATCCGTTTTTTACAAAAAATTTGTAACTTTGTCTGTCCTTCCTATCTGTCAGGAAAGGCCGTGACCGGCGGTGCTTTACAAGGAGGCATCGCAATGCTTAAAAATCTTCAGTACAACAATTAAAGCACCTTAGCAATGGTTATATCCAACTCGTTCAGGCAACTTGGCAAATACAGCCTGTTCCTGAAAAGGGCGTTTACAATACCCGATAAATGGGG
Organism: Bacteroidales bacterium M6; assembly: GCA_001689485.1. Lineage (GTDB taxonomy): Bacteria > Bacteroidota > Bacteroidia > Bacteroidales > Muribaculaceae > UBA7173. The sequence goes on from LUJQ01000057.1 coordinate 30,685, forward strand.
GATTTCGTTCCGTCGCACGGTTATGGAAATCATAAACCTGGGCGTTGATTCCATTCCGCTCGTCATCATCATCTCGTTGTTTATCGGCGCGGTGATTACCATACAGATGCAGCTTAATGTCTCCTCCCCGTTGATTCCGGCTTATTCGGTCGGTCTTGCTACCCGCGATATCGTTTTGCTGGAATTTTCCAATTCGATTCTCTGCTTGATTCTGGCGGGGAAAGTAGGGTCGAACATTGCTTCGGAAATAGGCACGATGAGGGTTACGGAGCAGATTGATGCTCTTGACATTATGGGCGTTAATTCGGTCAATTACCTTGTATTGCCCAAGATAGTGGCATTCGTGGTGTTTATGCCAGTCCTGGTTGTGTTCTGCATCGGCACCTCGTTTGTGGGCGGGTGGCTTGTGGCCATGTTTACCGATTTGATAAGCGTATCCAAATATGTCTATGGCATGCAGGCTTTCTTCCAGGAATGGTATGTGTGGTACGGGCTGATTAAATCGTTGTTTTTCGCGTTTATAATCTCGTCAGTGGCTTCATTCTTCGGTTATTATGTGAAGGGTGGGGCGCTTGAGGTGGGAAAGGCCAGCACGAACGCTGTTGTTTCGAGCAGCATCCTTATCCTGTTATTTGATGTCGTTTTAACAAAACTCCTGCTGCAATGATTGAAGTAAAGAACGTGACAAAGTCGTTCGACGGGAAAACAATCCTTCACGACGTCAGCGCAAAATTCTATACGGGTAAGACCAACCTTATAATCGGTCAGAGTGGTTCGGGTAAAACCGTACTCATGAAATCCATCGTGGGGTTGGTGCGTCCTGAAATAGGGGAGGTGCTTTATGACGGGCGCGATTTCCTGAAAATGACCGACGGGCAGATTAAGGATTTGCGTCAGGAAATCGGTATGCTTTTCCAAGGGTCGGCACTTTTTGATTCCGAGACGGTGCTTGGCAACGTTATGTTCCCTCTTGTAATGTTCTCGAAAATGGGTAAGGGGGAGATGCTTGACCGTGCTCGGTTCTGTCTCGAACGTGTGAATTTGGAAAGTGCCGAAAATAAATACCCTTCGGAGATATCAGGGGGCATGCAGAAACGTGTCGCTATAGCACGCGCCATTGCGTTGAACCCAAAATATCTGTTCTGCGATGAGCCTAATTCGGGGCTTGACCCTAAGACGTCGATACTTATTGACGAACTGCTCCACGATATTACCCACGAGTATAACATCACCACGATTATCAATACGCACGACATGAACTCCGTGCTTGGCATAGGCGAGAACATCGTGTTTATCAATAAGGGTCATCGTGGCTGGGTGGGGGATAAGCAGAGAATCTTCAAAACATCAAACGAGGCTTTGAATGATTTTGTGTTTGCCACCCGTCTGTTTCAGGAAGTCAAGGACTATATTGTCACACATGGTCAGGATGCGCCGCCGGAGTAGCAGTCTTATCTGCCGTTATCCAGACTCGTTCCTGTCATTCTGTCTATAGGGGGATTTTTGCTATTGTTTTAGGACTAAAAAGGCATTGGTATGATTGGTGAAAAAGATATAGCGAGGGAAGGGGGGATTGAGCCGACGGCGGCCGATATTGTTGCCGATAACCTTCGACACAATTTGTTGAAGCCTGATGAAATGTGCCGAATCAAGGGGCTATATCGCGACCTGTTACGCAATTCAAGGGAAGTCGCTTCCGGCAACGATATCAGGCAACTGCGCCAACTGCTTGAATCCGGCGCAGGGAAAGGTTTTTTCCACCGTGATAAGTTCGGCAATTCGATGTGTGTGCGCAGCCTCGAGACGGCAAAAGCGTTATGTAGCCGCATCAGTCCCGACCGCAACATGGTCATTGCCGTGTTGCTTTATCCTTTGTGCCTTTCGGAATTTATCGGCAAAGAATCTGTTGAAAGCGGATGGGGGGAAGATGTTGCCAAAATGGTCAGGGGGTTGCTCAACGTATCGTCGCTCTATAAACGCGGGGCTGCCGTGGAATCGGAGAATTTCCGCCGCCTCCTGATGGCGTTTGCCGAAGACATACGCGTGATTATCATCATGATTGTGGATCGTCTGACATTGATGAAGATAATAAATCATCATCCTAATGAAAAGCTGGTCCATGATGTGGCTTATGAAGCCAACTATCTATATGCCTCGCTTGCGCACCGCCTGGGGTTGTATGCCATAAAGTCGGAATTGGAGGATATGTCGCTTAAATATACCGACAGGGCCACCTATACCTCCATAGCGCGTCAGCTTAACGAACGCAAAAATGCCCGTGATGCCTATATAGCCGCATTTATCGACCCTATAAAGGAAAAACTTGCCGGATTGGGGCTGAAGTTTGATATAAAAGGTCGCACGAAGTCGATTTTCTCCATCTGGAACAAGATGAAGAAGCAGAAAAACGACATCGACCATATTTATGACCTGTTTGCTATCCGCATCATAATCGACACCCCGCCTGAAAAGGAGAAGAACGATTGCTGGTTGGCCTATTCGGTAGTCACCGATATGTACCAGCCCAACCCTTTGCGGATGAAGGACTGGATTTCAATCCCCAAATCAAACGGATATGAGTCGTTGCATATAACCGTTGCAGGCCCCCAGGGGAAATGGGTGGAGGTGCAGATTCGCACCCGGCGCATGGATCTTGTGGCCGAAAAGGGGCTGGCCGCACACTGGCGTTACAAGGGCATCAAAAGCGAGAGCAATCTCGATACATGGATGAACAATGTGCGCGATATTCTTGAAACCGCCGATTCCGGCCCAATGGAACTGATGCGTAATTTCAAGATGGACATCTATGACAAGGAGGTATTCGTGTTTACCCCGAAAGGAGATTTATACCGATTGCCTGCGGGTGCCACATTGTTGGATTTTGCATTCAATATCCATTCGAAACTTGGATGCATGTGCGTGGGGGGACGTGTGAACGGCAAGAACGAGAAGCTCACATATAAGTTGCGCAGCGGTGACACGGTTGAGGTTCAGACTTCGTCCACACAGGCACCGAAACAGGATTGGCTTAATATCGTAGTAACGTCGAAAGCACGCACAAAGATACGTCAGACTTTGAAGGAGCGTGAGAACCGTGCGGCCGACCTTGGCCGTGAAATGTTGCAACGACGCTTCAAGAACAGGAAAATCGACCTGGATGAGGCAGTGTTAAGCCGCTTGATAAAGAAGATGGGCTATAAAACCATCACCGACTTTTTCAGTGACATTGCCGACGAATGCCTTGATGTGAACCTGGTCAGTGAACGTTATCTGACCTTTGAAGCCACGCATCATGAGGGTCATACACGTGTGTCGGCCGAGGAGTTCAGCCTCCAGACCGCTACCGAAAATGCTGATTCTGCCCGAGAGGGGGGAGGCGGCGACGTGCTTGTGATAGGTAACGACATAAAGGGGATGAACTACAGGTTCGCCAAATGCTGTAGCCCGATATATGGTGATGACGTTTTCGGCTTCATATCAGCCGAAGGTGTGATAAAAATCCATCGTACCGACTGCCCTAATGCCCGTAATATACGTGAACGTTACCCCTACCGTATGATTACCACAAGGTGGTCGGGCAAAATCGGTAACCAGTTTGCAGCTACCCTGCGGGTGGTGGGGCGTGACGACATCGGCATAGTGACCAACATCACATCCATAATATCGAGAGAGAAAAATGCCACACTTCGAAACATTTCCATTGATTCAAACGACGGCCTTTTCCAGGGGCATCTTACAATCGGTGTAAGCGATACCCATGCGCTTTCAACGCTTATCAAAAAAATCCAGACGGTTAAAGGTGTCAAGGAAGTGCAGCGTGCAAACTGATGCGGACGCCACATTGGCGGCTATCTTTAACCGACATCCTACATGCCATAATAATCAACAACTTCACAACACCCATAAACAATGATGAAAAGATTTTTGATTCCGGTTGCCGCGCTGTGCCTCCTGACATCATGCGGCGGGACAAATGAAAATCCTGATGCGCGTCGGCTGTTTGATGATGCCGATGCTGCCTTCAGGTCAGGGGATTATACTGAATCCACAATACTCTTGGATTCACTTCAGAAAGGTTTCCCCGAAGAGATTGCCATACAAAGGGAGGCACTGGCACTTCGTCCTAAAGTGATAGAGCAGTTGGCTTTGCTCAAAATCGCGTCTGTCGACTCCATGACCCAGGTCGACAAATCAATGATGGAACAGCTCAAGCCTATGCTTAAATGGGTGAAGACTCCCGGTATGATTGAAGGTTACTGGACTTATGCCAAATCATATAACCCAAATTTCATGAACACAACGGGAGTAGAAGCCCGTGTGTCGGAGATAGGGCAGTTTTACGTTGTTTCTTCCGCCAATCCGTCATCGTTAAAGCACACGTCTGTCACCCTTACCATTGATGGGCAAAGTGCAACCACGCCCGTTGTGCCATATGACGGGGAAAGCAACTATCGCATAGGCGGGGGTGAAGTCATCACATTCTCTCCCGAACAGAGCGATACCATCGGGGCGTTTGCAGCACGTATCCTTTCGTCAACGTCGCCTAAGAAAATGGGTATCACTTTCAATGGTGAAAAGGGCAAGAAAACCATCACATTGACAGAGGCTCAGGCGCGAGCCATCGAGATGGCATACCTTTATTCAAACGCAGTGATTCGTGCCCGTGACAACGAGGTGGAGCGCCAGCGCCTTGAACGCACCATCGAGATTGCCAAACGCCAGGCAGCATCCGCTACAGCCGGTTCGGAATGATTCTTGATGTTGTAAGGTAGGCTGTAAAAAGAATTTATCACTACTGTCCACTAAAAAATGGACGGAG
>LUJQ01000042.1 GCA_001689485.1 Bacteroidales bacterium M6
TTTGGAGCGTAAGGTTCAAGTTCCTCCAGCTCCACCCAAGTCTGATGAAAGACAATGAATAATCCTGCAACTCATTGAATTGCAGGATTTTATATTATGTAATATAATGAATAAAAATGAACATATAGGTAATATATCAGTTGGACTTCTGGTTGGACTTGATATTTTCCAATTCACAAGTCCAACAGACTTATCAAGCAACGGCGAAAATGAACACGGATGAACAGCAGAGAGTCTCAGAGATAAAAGCAGCGTCCCAGATGCTTACCTCGGAGGCGTTGCCGGTTATCGGTGTTGCGGTAAGTCTGAATGCTTCGCACCGCGCACCGGCTTCGCCGACATGCGCTTTCAGCTTACTCGCGAATCTTATTTCCGCCGGTGCCCATAGGCGCGAAGCGGTCGAAAGGTGTCAGTGCTTGCACCGTCACCCTTTGACGGCATCCGCCGCCAACCCTGAAGACCGCTCCCTCTCTTGCCGCGTAATCCAATGTCAAAACCTCGGATAAAGTTATTGTAAAAATAGGAGGTTGAATTTTACTGCTTGCAATATACTATCAATATATCTATTTTAAGAATATACAACTATCCATTTTGTATAATCAGATTTTTTGATTAACTTTGTGGTTGATTTTTCACATAAATAATCAACCATGAGTATAGCAATCGCCTCAAAGCTCAACCATCTGCTTTCCGAGAGTATTCCCGGAGGGCTTCTATTTGCGGGTTGGCTGAGAAAGGAAGGATATTCTTCACAATTGTTGAAAAAATATCGGGATTCCGGTTGGCTTGAAGCACTTGGGAGAGGGGTTATGTACCGACGCAATGACAATCTTTCTGCACTGACAGCCGTTCACTGTTATAATTATCAGACTGGTAACAATGCCCGTGTCGCAGCTCATTCAGCTCTTGAACTACATGGATTCAGCCACTATATACCAATGGGTAAACCTCGGCTGATGGTCGCATTTGAATCAGGAAACGTGGAAGATTGGGTAAGAAGCGACAAGTATGATATGACGATAGTGCCGTTTCATACCGGAATCTTCAAAGATCCATTGACACAATCCTACAAGACAAATCGCTACGACCTTAAAATCTCGTCGCCGGAACAAGCATTTCTAGAGTGTCTCCACCTTGTTCCGAGCCAATATAACTACATGGACTTGTATTATATTATGGAGCAGTTGACTTCTCTGAATCCGGAAAAGGTTCAGAATGCACTGGAAAATACTTCAAGCCAACGCATCAAGAGAATGTTCCTGTATATGGCAGAAAAAGGCGGGCACTATTGGTTTGATATGCTTGATCTGAACAAATTAGGGCTGACATCCTCCAAACTCAAACTCACCGACAACGGGGTGTATATATCAAAATATCGCATTACTGTTCCCAAAGAATTAAATGATTATGAATGACATTTACCGCCGACAGGTGGCTCTTTTGATAAGAGTAATGCCTCTTGTGTTCAAGATAAAGGATTTCGCAGTACACGGAGGAACTGCGATAAACCTGTTCCACAGGAATCTGCCGAGATATTCCGTTGACATAGATGTGACGTATATACCTCTGGAAGACCGCGAAACGAGTCTTAGAAAAATAAATTCTCATCTTTCATCACTGAAAACCGCAATCGAGAAGGCTGTTCCGGGAATTCGTGTAACCCATAAGCCGGATGTATGGAAATTGCAGTGCGTGAAGGACGGAACCACAATCAAGATTGAGGTCAACGGAACAAAAAGAGGAATTATAGGAAATATCGAAAAGATACAGCTTTGCGAGAAAGCCAAGCAGGAGTTTGGCATGACTTGTTATGCCAATATAGTCTCATGGGGTCAGTTGTTCGGCGGAAAAATCGCAGCCGCACTCAGTCGGCAACATCCGAGAGATCTATTCGACTGCCGGGGTATAACCCCTGAGGATTTCCAAGCAGTAAAGGATGGCTTCATGCTCTGTTTGCTTGGAAGCGACAAACCGATTATTGAATCTCTTCAACCCAACCCGATTGACCAAAGGGATGCCCTCGCTAACCAGTTCGAGGGAATGACTGATGAGCCGTTCAGTTATGACGATTACCAAAGTGCAAGAGAGAATCTGATTGAGATAGTCAATAATGGATTTACAGACGAGGACAAAGACTTCCTGATTTCATTTGAGGAAGGCAACCCGGACTGGAATAAGTGCTGTGTCGGAGATCTGAACGGATACCCGTCGGTTAAGTGGAAGCTCATGAATATAGCAAAACTCAAATCCAAAAATCCGGCAAAGCATAAGGAGGGCATTGACAAGCTAAATGAATTTTTTCAGGTATAAAGATTGATTTAACAGTCGGTATAAGAATCGTTAAAACGAACCCACGGCCTTGTTTATCAGGCGAAATTCCATTAACTTTGCACTATCGGAACGCCTCGTTCAAGCATCTGCAAGAGAGCCGGCGAGACTGACGGATTTTTCGTTACCATCTCGTTACCACTAATCATTGACGACTATCTAAATCATTGATATAACTGCATTTGGAGCGCAAGGAACAAGTCCCTCCATCTCCACAATCAGCCCTTAGTCTTCAGGGTGCGAATCATTGGCGTCCAATTTTATACCCGGTTTGGGAATAAAATTGGCCGTTTCATTTTTAAAGCACATTTTAATTGGACTAATTGACAAGCAGGCTTTAGGATATTTTGCCTGACTCTTGGAATGAAGCAAGGAATTGCATAACTTTGCAATGCAAAACGGAAGGAAACTTTGGCTAATAATGTTGAGGGAGATTATTGGAGAAACACTGTTGGCAAAACTATAGTAAAGCCAACTGACAATCTCTTTACAGATGCTGAACTTGCCGGAGCAATCCTTTGGGGAATGACATTCTACGGCTTCACAAGACATGCCGGATGGTCTCCACGCGAAGAACGTTTTACATCTTTCGGAGATCCGTCCCACAACGTAATCAACCCAGTGTTCACCGTTTACTTCCCATGGGCTTTACGATATTGCAGAGGGGTCATACCATAGAATTTATTGAAGTTCTGATAGTATGTGCCACGGTTGCCGAAACCGGCCTCTTGGGCTATAGCCTCTATTGTCCAGGAGGGATGCTCGTTCATCAGGGAGATTGAATATTCTATTTTTAAACGGTTGAGATATTCCGCCAACGACTGCTTGGCATGTTGTTGAATCAATTTGACCAATTCAGCCTGGGTCGTTCCGCATTTTTCCGCAATCTCCTTCTTGGCGCTTGCAGCTTGCAGGAAAAGTTTACCGTTGACTATGGCGTTTTCAATCTGCAGGAATTGCTTCTCACCATCATCTATCGGTTCATCGTATTCAGCCGGTTCCTGGCTTACTGCCTTTTCACGCATATATTCACGCTGGTGTAGCAAATCATTGATTTGCGCCGCCGCAATCCTGTTGCGGCGCAACGACTGCCGGTAATAATAGACCAATATTAACAGAATAAGAAGCATCATCACGGCTATGCCTGATGCGGCCAACATCCAAATCCGCTGACGTTGAGCCTCTGCCCTACTCTTTTCAAGCATCAATTCCTTTTCCTTGACATTAAACATAGCAGCCATCTCCTGGGCCTTGCTTACGTTTTCACGTTTGTAGAGGCTATCCTGTACGGCTCCGGCCCTTTCAAGATACCAATACCCTTCGGAAATCTTTCCAAGACCTTTATAAGACCTTGCATCTGTCCGTAACAGGTCTACATAATCGACATTGATGGTATCCCCCTGCGAAAACAACGAATAATAGGGTCGCGTCACTTCGAGAGCTTGGGAATATCGCCCGGATTGCAAGAGATAGTCACAGATGGCGATACCTCCCTCAACCGTGTTGCCAAACCGCGTTTGCCTGAATGCGTCATAGGCTTTACCTGCTTCTTGCCGTTGACCTGCCGAGGCGAGTATCGCGGCCAGACGGGCATAGGTATATGCTTTCTGCTGATCCGCATATCCTTCGGGGGCGGTACCGATTTTCTCTATACGTTCGATAATCCCCAACCTACGCTTCGATTCGCTGACAGCCTCGTCATATTTATTATCGGCATACAGCTCGACCACCTTTATCCCCATCGACCATGACACATTGGCAAGCTCCCTTACACTATCGGAATTTTGCCCTGCACTGATAACCTGGTCAAGATACTTAAAACCGTTATCCCTGTCGCCCATGGCAATGCATGTTTGTGCCATTGTGCCTAACGCATTATACTCCCCGCTACGATTACCTATGGCCCGCGCCAGTTCGATGGCTGACATAGCGGTTTGTATAACCTGCGGATATTTTCCGTTCATATACTGCGCCCCGGCGAGGATTGTCAGGGCATTTAGCTTGATGTTCGGGTTATTATCGATAGAATCACTCTCCAGCACGCGCATGGCATACAACTCTTTCATCGAGTTCATCCGTAGCTCGTTATAGGCAAGGGCACGCAGCAAATCGAGTTTATACTGCGGAATAGACTTTATACCCCGTTGCTCGGCAATGTCGGTAAGTTTGATAACGCTGTCGGGCGCACCAACCACCAACAAACGGATATTTCTTTCTGTAAGGATGCTGTCGGGAACCTCCGTCGCACGGCATGTCATTATTGTAGGCGAAACGGCAGCTATGGCCATCAGCAAAATTGTAATCAACGCTTTCATAACAGGAGCAAAATTAACAAATTTTATCGGAACCGGCAATTTCCCATTAAATAAAGCCGGGACACACATACATGCTAATTCCCTACAAATCAAACGTAAGTTCTCAATAATATCCAAAATCGTACAAATTCCCCGAATATGCCCTTGGGAAATCGTACAAATCGCCACAGGGAGTCATGACCCATAGCAAATACAATGACTTACCTTTGCGCCACCAAAAATAAAACGAACATGAACCGCAAGCCTTATATCAAGAAAAAATTCGCCCTCAAAATGGAGACAACCGTCCCGCATTGGGTAAAGCTTGCGGCCATTACAGCCTTCATTTTAGGTATCTCGGTTATCGTCAGGCTATTGAAGCCTGCCGTTGGGACATAGCAGCGCCGACAACGAAAAATATCCAACAATAATAAACCACAAAACAACAATGGGAAAATATCTATTGAAACCATTCTTATTGACAACGGGAGTCTGCCTACTCCTCACCTTTTCAGGGTGTAAGGATGATTACGACGATCCGACTGCAATGGACGAGGAGGAAGTAATGGAACAGCCGACGCCACTGCCATATGACGACCAGTTGACGGAAAAAGTCGCAGTTACTACAGCTGTAATCGGCAATGACTTTGACCCTGTAACCACGGCATTAATAAACCGCCTTAACTTAATAGCCAATGAAATAGGCGATGATGTGAAGGCTGTCATAATCGACGGGGCACTGATTCCCTCCCTGACAAATGCACAAAAAAATGAAATCCAAGCGGTGTTCGACCGAGGAGGCTCGATAATCCTTAGCGAAGCAAATCAACAAACAGCCTATGATTTCTCTAAAAATCTCGGTGAAGAACCCTCATTCAATGCAGAGGATGAATCAGGCAATGACCATTTTTGTGACGTCTACGTGTTCAACAATCATAACGACGAATACATAGTGCAGGATATACATGCCAAAATTGAAGGGGTTGCCATCTCTGATGATGACGTCGAGTCGGGAGAAATCACCTCCGGGCCAGTAAATATCCTCGATGACCTTACTCCTTATCAATATGGTTTACGGGCTGACAAACTTGCAATCTGGATTAATCGGAATTCAGAACCACATAAGACCAAAGCACGTTCGGACATAAACGGCATTTCCTCGGCACAGGTAGTGGCCATCGACTATTATCCTACCTTTTATGACCATGACAAAGCCAAGAATCTGAGTGGCTCCTACACTGTAGTCTATATGATTACAAGTCTGTATTCATTCGCTCAGGATGCCGACTACTACGCCGTTCATCAAGAAGTCATCGGTTCCAACCAGGCTATGTATCTTGGAAACTGGAAAGACGGGGATAATTATTGCTATGGTTTCTACCTGGGTGTACTTATAAATGACAATTGCCTGCTAACCAACGAGAACACCGTCCCGAACTCTGCCAGGATTCAAACCACGTCACCGGCCACAACAGAAAATGCACGGCAGGAGAGTGTAAGTCTCGGATTCTCAATCGGAGGAGATGTAGGCATGGATTCAAGCGGCCCGTCAGCCGGAATATCGGCAGGAATCAATTACTCCGAAAGTTACAACGTGACAATTCCAGATGTGTCAATAGCAAACCAATGCAAATCACACGATTCACACCTCAATGCAACATGGGAATATGATGTGGCCGCACCTAGTCCCAAAACAAATTTCTGGGGATATATAAAAGGATTCAATAATGCCCCGTCAGTTTCGATAAACACCATCGACATTCATAACACCTGGCTTTGGGTGGTCAACAACCCATCAGGCAAATATAAAATGGAGTGTAAAAACACCATCATGTATGAATACATTTATGGTTGGAACAATACCTTTTCCATTGGATGGGTCCCTGTTACCAAAGGTTATAACTACTATAGGGATATTGTGCTGAATCCGCCAAAACGAACCCGTGATTAATCCCCCGGTCATCGCACTTCAATATATCCACATTTCTGTCAAACAACAATTCCAACATTCTAAACACCTATAGTTATGAACAAATTCACCTTTAAACCATTCGCATTTCTTTTCAGTGCAGCCATGTGTCTCGGCATCAGCGCATGTGGCGACGATAACAAGGACAACGATGAACCTGTCGACCCCACAGCGATTAAAGCAATCGAGATGGAGTACACGACCGACATCACACCCGATTATCTGACTTATTATGACATCACTGTCACCCACGGAGCCGACAGTAATGATGGGATAACAAGCGATATCTATACAGACGGCTGGGTGTATTCCCAATCATTCGACAAAGGCATTGTAGAGCTGCCCAAGAAACTGTTTTGCAAGATTATAGCCACCCCGAAAAATCCCGTTCCCGAGCATGACGATGCAACCGTCTATAAGTTCGGATCATCATCTACCGCAATCGTTACCGGGGTCAGAAACGATAATTCCACCACCCTTTTCACATCACCCCTTCCTAACGAACACAGCATCAGTATCCCAGGCAACAAGCTCACGGAGTTTTTGAACCGTGGCGAGCGTATTATCATGAACTTCAGCACTGACCTGAAGTATTAAACAATCATCCTGACGTCAATATCCATGCCGTCACCGATGGCATTACCACACCAATGAGGATGAAAACACGGCGGTGTGCCAAAATATTGCATTTTGACACACCGCCATAACTATATATCGATGAGGGAACAGCCTAAATGGCAATAGCTAACAAAATTGCGACCATTACTTATTCTATAGCACGCGCTTCCTGCTGTTGATGAATATGGAGCAACTGCATTTTTTATCAACGGGGATAACCTATCGGATTGTTCAGCATGGGGATTTGCGTTTCATTCAAGCCAAGAAGCGACGATATGCCCGGAACGTCCATCGTAGCCCTGGGAACAGTGGCAATGCCAACGGCCGAACAAGCCAACGTAAGGTTTTCACAAGCAATCCCTGCATCGTATGCAGCCAGGACAAGCCTGTTTGCCCCCTCTGGCAGTTTATCAGTATATGCCACGAACACAACCGAATAAGGCGCATCATTGACAAACTCCTGCGAAAACTCCTTGGTACCTGCAACCAACGCACGATAATCGCCCCCGGCAACCTGCCGCAGTGAATGCGAATGAGGCATATACTCCCATACCCCCTCTTTACCGAAAACATAGGCATGTATCTCCTGCGAATTCAAAGCAGTAGGATTGCTGCGATCGGCCACATTTTTGCCTGGGACAGATGCAACGGCATCATTTCTGTTCACTCCGACCGACGCCCAAAGCACACTTCCCAACACCGAATCGGGTATCTGTTTCCCTGCATCAAATTCCCTCACACTACGACGGTCGGCCACAGCCTGCATAAACGACTTACCCCCTGCAAATTCGCAAGTAGGCAACTTAATTTCTTGTGCATCCATAATTTGTGACATTTGAATTAACGATAAAAACAAAACGGTCACAACTCCGGCTTTGTTCCACATCCTTTTACAAAAAAACTCATTCATTATCATATGAAATATTTGAAATACGAAATTAATAAAAGTCGACCGTTTTCACAAAAAAGCCCACACTACATAGAAATCTGATATATTACCGATTTTTTACCGGCTTGTTGCCAACTGACCGAAAAAAAATAACCTCGAAAGCGATTTTCCGGGAACAATTGTCCACACCAGGTTGTATTAAGTTAGGTGTGATACAAACCGATTTTAATCCTATCCCTATCGGAGACTTTCCCTTGACTAGGATGGAGGCTTAATACGCACCCACACACACCCAATACAATTATATCATATGATGACGTATTCTAAACTCAGAAACAAACTTATCGTCAACGGGGCAATAATCGCAGGTTGTGCTGTTACAGCCCTTCTCTTCCGCTTTGCGGCAATCGACGAGCTACACATCAGCGCCAGTATGGGTAATTTACTGTTCGCCGCAGCATTCATCCTATCTATATGGATGTATTACGGGCTTTCAACCAATCCATCCATATCGCCGCATGACAGCGTGCCGGCATCTTACGAAACAGCGTTCGGTAAAACCATATTGCTTCCCCTCTATTCATATGACATAATCCACAGCCAATATAGGGCCAACCAAATCAGATATGCCGCCAGGACGCAACCCTCATATGCAGAATGGCAACATAATCCTATGAAATAAACTATTAAGCACTAAAAATGGCGGTGTGTCAAAATTCAAGATTTTGGCACACCGCTGTGGTTTTCGCCCGGATGGCGAGGGTGCTGTCAGAATGGTTCATTACGGCTTGACCTGCCTGTTCACCCTTACAGTAATCCCAATCTGTTTCTCGTAAGGTGCAGCCCCGTCAAGGCGGGATATTATGCATTCAAAAGCATCTTCCCATCCCATTGCAATCATAACTGCCGCAAACTCATTTACATTACGCGGGATGTACCCCAGTTTATAATCTTTGTCGCCAAACGCAAACCAAAGGCTCACTGCAAAACGGTCGTGGGAATTTTCCATCTCCCCTTTCATAACCAGCTTCTCCCCTACCGACAAATAACGCCAAACGTCGTCGGCGTCATAAAACTGACGACCGGCGACGAATGTATCAAACAGGTATGCCTTCTGCACTTCCATATCAATGCAAGCCGGCTGTTAATCCGGCAATCCGGGATTATTTTCACCATCTGATTTCCCGTCCTTGTTTTTAGGAACAGGGGGAATCGATGCGGGAGGGGTGACATCGGTAGCTTCCACATCAATGACGGCCTCATGCGAATCTCCTTCCGTGCTGCCCGACGAACCCTTCGCATCGTTACGATTCCTTTCGGCAATTTGCTGTGCGGCAAGGATTTCATCGGTGCGCGACACCCATTGACGCTTGCCGAAAATCTGTTCCACATCCTCGGTGAAAATCACCTCGCGGCTATATAGCACTTCGGCAAGTTTGTTATGCCCGGACGCATGCTCCAGCAGGATGCTTTTGGCACGCTCATATTGCTCGTTTATTATGCGCGACACCTCCTCGTCAATCATCTTGGCACGATCCTCGCTATAAGGCTTGGAAAAGCCATAGCTTTGGCCTGTCGAATCATAATATGACAGGTTGGGAAGGCGTGTGCTCATACCGTAGTACACCACCATGGCATAAGCCTGCTTGGTTACACGCTCAAGATCGTTGGCTGCACCGGTCGATATATGCCCCAGGAACAGCTCCTCTGCCGCACGGCCTCCGAGTGTTGAGCACATCTCATCAAGCAAAGCCTGCGTCGGGGTAATCTGACGCTCTTCGGGCAGATACCATGCAGCCCCAAGGGCTTTCCCGCGTGGCACAATGGTAACCTTTATCAGCGGGTTGGCGTAGCGCAGATGCCACGACACGGTGGCATGCCCTGCCTCATGGCAGGCGATTGATTTTTTCTCTTCCGCAGTCGTTATTTTGGAGCGCTTTTCCAAACCGCCGATTATACGGTCAACAGCATCTATGAAATCCTGTCGTTGCACAACCTCCTTGTTACGACGTGCGGCAATCAATGCTGCCTCGTTGCACACATTGGCAATATCCGCACCTGAGAAGCCTGGGGTCTGACGTGCCAGCAGGTCGACATCGACCGATTCGTCGGTCTTTATACCTTTAAGATGTACTTTGAAGATTGCCACACGGTCGTTTAATTCAGGCAACTCCACATATATCTGCCTGTCGAAACGCCCGGCACGCAGCAAAGCCTTATCAAGGATGTCGGCACGGTTGGTGGCTGCCAGGATAATCACACCGCTGTTTGTGCCGAACCCGTCCATTTCCGTAAGTAGCTGGTTGAGAGTGTTTTCACGTTCGTCATTGGCACCCATGTTCGGATTTTTCCCACGGGCACGCCCAACAGCGTCAATCTCGTCGATAAAAACAATGCACGGGGCTTTGTCCTTCGCCTTTTGGAATAGGTCGCGCACACGCGATGCCCCCACACCCACAAACATCTCCACGAAATCAGAACCCGACATCGAGAAGAACGGCACGTTTGCTTCACCGGCCACGGCCTTTGCCAGGAGCGTTTTACCCGTTCCGGGAGGACCCACGAGCAATGCACCCTTGGGAATCTTGCCGCCCAGATTGGTGTAGCGCTGCGGATTCTTCAGGAATTCCACAATCTCTTCGATTTCGGTTTTGGCCTCCGACAAACCGGCCACATCCTGGAATGTAACCTTCATGGCATTATCCTTGTCGAAAACCTGTGCTTTCGATTTCCCGACACTGAACACGCCACCGGCACCGCCGTCACGGTTGGTCATGCGACGCATCATAAAGAACCAGAATGCTATAATCAGCAGTATCGGGCCGAAAGTCCATATGAATGACGAAAAATCACTTCCTTCGTCATAATCAACCGGGCCGGTGTAGACCCCGGTCTGTTTCCATAGGTCTATTTTACGTGCGAATTCATCGGTCGACGGCAGCGTGGTAGTTATATTGGCCACCACCCCTTCCTTGTATTGGCTTTTATGAAACACCGCACGTGCCAGCGAATCCGAAAGCTGGGCTTCGGCCGCACCTTTCTTCTTGTCAACGATAATCTTTGTTATACCGTGGCTTCGCGCATTGATGGAATCGGTGATGTAGTTCTCAAACTCCGAATAGGAAACCTTTTTTGTAACGGAATTATCATCGAGATACACCATACCGAAAAGGAACAGCAGGATGAATGCATACATCCAATACATGCTGAACTTTATCTGGGGGCGTTTCTTGTTCCCGCCCGGTTTTACATCGGCCATTATAATGGGGTTATATAAAGTCGGTTATAATAAATTATTCGGCACTCTGCAATCAGTCAAGGTCAGGGATATCGGTAATAACCGCATCATTCCACAGCTCTTCCAGGTTGTAAAGCTGCCTTGCATCAGGCACGAACACATGCACCATTGTCGAGCCATAGTCAATCACAATCCATTGGGCGTTACGGTAACCATCGTAATTATACGGTTTTATCCCGGCCTTTTCAAGCAACATATCCCTGACATTGTCGGCAATCGCCGATACCTGCTGAGGGGTACGCCCTTCACAGATTATGAATTCATGCGTAGGAGCCGACTCGATGGCCGACAAATCCACAATGGAGATGCCGCGCCCCTTTTTGTCCTGAATAGCGTCAATCAAAAGACGGCGCATTTCGTTGTCGTCAATTTTTCCCGGATAAGTCTTAATTGTAGCGTTTGGTTCTATCATCAGTAATGTTTGAAAATGCACTTGTAAACAATGATAACGGGCTTCAAAAACCTGGCAGGCTTATAATCCGGCCCGTAAAATCAAAGCACAAAGTTAACTAAAATTATTTTATCACACCGTGGCTCTAAGCAACCGGCATTTATCATTCTAACAAATTTCGAGCCAAAAAGTAGGAAATGTCGTGAAGAAATGTGAAATACGATTCGGAGCGGCCTACGAAGCCCCTAAGCTACATCTTGATACAGCTAAAAACACCTATTCGAATCTCATCACTTTCACAGGCGACAACCGGCTGACAGCAGCAGCCGGCAATAACATTATCACAAATGCCATAACGGCAGTTGCGGAATTGAGCATTGCCCATGATGAAAACGGCAATTCGACAGGGACAAAACTAAGATAATATGATTCAGGATCAAGCGGCAGCAAATGCCATCTCCATTGAATCCCTATTATGGCCAAGGCAACGGCATTCCCGATCAGAAGCCCGGATAATGTGACCCTCACACCGAGCCTTACGAAAATCATGCCCACCTGGCGGTTGGAAGCCCCTAGCGATTTCAGCAATCCTACCATCCTGACCCGCTGCAAAATCAGGATAAGGACACACGACACCAGCATAAGCCCGCTCACACATCCCATCAGGATAAGGATTACCACGATATTGGTATCAAGCATTCCCAACCAGTTAAAATACATCGCAGCTGATGAGTAGACCGATGTAACGGCCATGTTCTGAGGGATATCGCCTTTGGCATAGGCTGCACTTAGAACACATTGCAATCGCTGTGCAGCCGGAATGATATCATCAGCCGGAAGCCCGCGTATCTCAACCGCTTCACCTTCATGACCTGAAAGTTTGAGCATACGGCTTATCATCGACGGCGCCGCATAAGCCACCAGGTTATCATATTCCCCGAAATCACTGCGGTATATGCCTGTGATTTCAAACTTGCGCGGGCGCACGGTCTCCCCTACAAAGAAATATGCATCCACCTTGTCGCCCGGACGCAGTCCCAGTTTATCGCCCATCGTTTCCGAAATCATGATTCCACAGGGTAACGAATCATTAGGGATTGAGCCTTCAACGAGATTTTCCCGTTCAAAATCCCAACCATACCCATCGCCGAACGAACGGAATGCCACACCCATGAAGTCGTTATCGGTTTTAAGCATCGCAGCCTGCCGCAACGAAACCACGGTTTCAGGCTTGTATTCTTCCGGCAAATCCCCCAATCCGCTATCGATGATTTGACGTAGATTTCCGTCAAGCGCTATTGCAACATCTTCATCGCCATAAAACGATGCCAACGGCATTACCCTTATCTGCGCGTCGAACCCCATTATTTTCCGGCTTATCTCGGCTTTGAATCCTGTAACGACAGCTATGGCCAAAAGCATCACCATAAATGAAAGCGCTACACCACCCACGGCCACAATAATGGCAGGAGGCCAGAAACGTCGTCCCCCATCCCTTAGCGAAAGCCTCCGGCTTATAAACGAACTAAACGACATGGCTGCATAAAATTAAGGACGGGGCTGATGCCACGCCGCTATTTTTTAATTTATTAGCACAAAGCTACAAATATTTACCCGTTTCAGCAAAAACCATGCATACGTTTTCAGTTGTTATACTCACAAAGATTGCTCTAAAGGATTGTCTGCTTACAACACAATTCGCTTCAACTATCACGAAACCGCCGTCATAACGGTTCCAGACCGGATGATGACACGGCGGGACTTTAAGGTTTAACTAAATTCAAGTAGGGATATGAAAGCCAACAAATCCATCCTAAGGATTCCCCCTTTGAAATATGCCATGGCAATGATATTGCCGACTATTGCATCGGCAGCATTCGCCCGGCCGGAAGCGTCGCAGGATATCGATACGGTACGGGTAGAAATAATCGACAACCTGGTGGTTAAAAGCCAGGCACCGGAATCGCCAGAACTGCTGGAAGATGTTACCGATAAGGGCGATGATGAATCTTTTAACGCTCCGGAAGCCCCAAAACTCGACATCGGGACACCATATAGCGCACGCGACACGCTTGCCTTAATATCAGGCTATCCCCGCTCTATCTACTCCAAGCCCGCTTCATGGACATATTCCGACCCGTGGTGGCACGGCATGTGGATTAACACGGCTGTTCTTACCGGGGCGTTTGTCGGGACGCTGTTCGTATTGGAAATGCTGCCCGAAGATGCCACCGCGTGGAACAGGGCCGAAATCAACAGCGTGCCATTCTACCGCCGATGGTATGAGAATATTTTCAAAAAAGGCCCTGAATGGGATCACGACCTGTTCATATTCAACTACTTGCTCCATCCCTATGCCGGTGCCGCCTATTTCATGAGCGCACGCACATGCGGGTTCAACTTCTGGCAGTCGATGCTCTATAGTGCCGCCATATCGACCATCGGATGGGAATTCGGCATCGAAGCGTGCATGGAACGCCCCTCCTACCAGGACCTTATTTTTACCCCATTGCTGGGCAGCATCCTAGGGGAAGGCTTCTACCGCCTCAAACGATTAATCGTCAGCAATAATTATGAACTTCTCGGCACTCCCGTGCTTGGTCATATCGCGGCATTCTTTCTTGACCCTGTCAACGAAGTCATTGGTTTGCTCAGTCCCGGAACTTGCCGCACAATCGGCCCCGGCTGCCTGTCATCGCAACCATTGCTCATCCCCTCACCCGCACCGGGCATGTCATCGTCATTCGGGTTCTCCATATCGGCGACCTTCTGATTACCGCATACCATGTAACGTGAGTTCATTGTACAGAACTCACGTTACATGCCATTTTTCAATAAGATTGAATATCATCATTGATGTAGCCTTGCTTGTGAAAGTACATATGCAAAAGAATAACTGCGGTCAACGACTGTGTGCGGTATTCAATCGACGCATCCTCGGGGTCCCCTTACCCCCTTCCTTACTGTCCTTATTGAATTTGGAGATATTGAAAATGTTGATTTAAATATCTGAAAACAATCCGCCGGGGCGCTCATTGTAAGTCTCCCCGGTAACAATTCTCGGAGGGTTTGCAACAAACTCACTGATACCGTTGAACACATATTTTGAATATGATGTATCCCCGAAGTCTTTAATCAATTTCTCATAAAGCGTCAGATTCGGCGCGAGTATGAAAAAATGCCTGATACCCTTTGCAAGATAGAGATATGTGATGATGGCACCCATCAACCTGGTTTTGCCTATGCCTGTGGCTATCGAAAAAGCAAGCGATGGGAAGTCGCGGTCAAAACTCCTGGCCGCAGGCACTATTGCCTTGACCTTGGCCAGTTCTGCCGCAATAAACATTTCAAGCATCCCGGCATCGGTCGGAGGCTTCTGCAACGACAATGCATCCGTCACGGCTGCGGTCAGCTCCAATGCCTTCACAAGCGGCTTCCGAAGCGAAAGCCTCTGACGTATATAATTCACATGTGAATCCATATCAGTCAATCGAAAAGATTCGGTTCCACGGCTGAAGTTTGTTCCTCCCCCAGGTCTATGTCATACTCTTCTTCAGAAAAATAGTCGCTGTCGGGCAACGGCAGGATGTTGAGGGAGTAGTCGTCGTGATCGAACTCGCAGGTGTTGAGGAGGACTTTGGGTATTTTCTTTATGGTGATATTGGAAAACTTGTTGCCGCACTCCGGCTGGAACTTTGTGCAGCATATCAGCAAGGATTCATTTTCGCCCAACCGGCTATGAATGGCTTCAAGCATCCCGACGGTTATCAGCCTGGTGGTGGTGAATATGAAATCATGTTCGGAACTACGTCCTTGCTTCCAATAAAGTTCTTCATCGGGTGAGTAGGAAAAGCCTTGATGTTTCGCCATAGCCGCAGCCAGCATATCGGCATTATACCTTTTGTTAATGACAAGGTTGCCATACTTGTCGCGATTGAGAAGGTTTGGTGCAAGCTCATAAAATTTGAAGCCGCCACCACCATGCCAATTCTGCGATTTTGAAATGCCGCCCTGCTCTCCCTCAATCAGTTGCGATTTTCTTTTGCCATTTTTGCACAACATTTGCACAACAGAAACCGAAAATCTCTTTCAAAATTCATTGTCATTCATCATCATTCAAGCGCAGTAGTTGATTTTGCATTTTTTAACAAGACTTCATTCACTCACGCCTGAACCATACAGGCGGCTATATGGTTTTAGTAGTTGTGGTGTGTTTTCACACGACAATAGCGGGGCTGACACTGTACCCTGCCGTGACCGTCATGTATAAGACACACCAAATGACAAGACCCAAGAGTGGGCGTCAAACATATTCGACCTAAACGGGTCGAACACTAACGCACAATCCTAAGAGTGTGTGCCAGACATTGTAGTCAGAAACTTTACTAACGCGATTATAATCGGCGTGCGGGCAAAGACCCGACTTTACGCTGATGCCGGCTGTTGTTGTTTGATGTTGCACTTATGGAAGCTATGGCTATACTCCAATTTATAGCGATGGCTAAGATACAGGATTACCACTTTATAGATTGTGCTCTTTTGGAGATATGAGATTTTTTTCGTATCTTTATGTAACGCTACGAGGCAGAAGCATCCGTCCGACACGTTCAACCATATTGCCCGGATTAGGAATGATGCTCTTTGACGTTGCTATGCCTAATTGTCGTTGCGACACGTAATTATCTTAGTCGGGTGAAAAGGCCCCCGATGTACTATGAACTTATGAGAAGCCGTAAGGTGGCGGCCTGTACCGCCAGCCCTAAACAACTCGCCGTAAGGAAGAGATGCTTAACAGGCTTATTCCTCAGTCAGCGGCCACTGAGAATTGAAAATACTGACGCTCTGTGCGCGTCATAATGTACTGACGGACATTACTGTATATTGCCAAAACACGCCGGATTTTTTTGGATTTAGTGGCGGCGTTAAGTAGAGGAGATATGTAGTAGGTTCCAAGCATCTGGCGCATAATTATATAATAGGATAGCACAGGGTAAGGTGACCTCAATGTAACATTAGAAGAAAGGTTCCGATTGCAAAGATTTGCAACCGAACACAAAGCGTATTCTGCCCTCAAAAAGGTGGACCGCTACTGCTGTTGGCTTTTGCGAACACAAGCGGCATGGGAGAACTACGCCTTTTGCTTACCTCTATTGGTTGGCAGCAACAATTGTTGGCTTTAATGAAACAAGCTGACAGCATCCTCTATGTCATTACAGACCGTTGTCACCGCTCGAAAGCGCCGGAGATGTGGCAATGTATTGTTTCGGCGTAAAATCTTAAATTCAGACCTCACAATGAATTTATATAATCTTCTCCAAGCTTCTCTCTCCGACCCCAATTCTCCAAATATTCTTCTCACTGTCTCTCTCGCTGACCTCCATCAGCTTGTGGTTGATACAATCGACGCTACACGCGAGCGCATCCTCCCTCTTTTTATGAAGGCATCTGAAGATCGCCTACTGACTAAAGAGGAAGTCGCCCAGCAACTCGGCATAGGGCTGACATCAGTCTATAATCTGACCAAGAGTGGAAAACTCACAGCCGTAAAAGTCAACCGTGCCACTCGCTATCGCCAAAGCGAGGTATCAGATCTTCTCAACGCAAAATGTAATCGCAGATGAAAAAAGAAACTTCATCATCAGCAAAGGCTACCTCAAAGCCTAAGGGCAATGAGATGAAGGCATTTGCCAAAAAGAAAGCCGACAGCAATCCCGACACACCTGCAATCAAGTGTACGGAAGTGACTTGTCAGTCAACTGAACAGGTGATAAATCACTTACCTGACCAACTGACCAATCAGTCAGTACCGCCGGTACCGACTGACGGCTTGATTGCAGAGCAACCGACTGCGCAGAGTATCAGCGGTTTCCCCATTGACGTCCTGCCTGCAAAGTTGCAGGAGATTGTCAACGAGGCAAACGCCACTCTCGGTTTTCCGAAGGACTACATTGCAGGCTCCATGCTGACGGCTATGGCCGCAGTAATCGGCAATACCCATTCAGCAGAGGCTATGGCGGGGTGGAAGGAATATGCCATTCTTTTCGTTGCCCTTGTCGGATGCCCCGGTGTCTGCAAGAGCCACCCGCTCAGTTACCTCATGCAGCCTCTCATCGACCACGATGCCGA
>LUJQ01000068.1:0-4286 GCA_001689485.1 Bacteroidales bacterium M6
AGCAACAGTGGGGCGTTTCAATGCGTGCGCTAATTCGACGTGCAAGAGACTTACAAATGATAGACGATAAAATATATCGAAACTATCAGATAATATTCTCGAAAAAAGGCTACAATAAACGTGAACCGATAAACCTGCCATACGAAAGAAGTAATATGGTGCATGATGTGGTGGAGTTATACAAAACAGAATTGGGCTACTCAGATGAAGATTTGTCTTCAATTTCTCATCTTTTGCCCGATGATTTCAAACGTTGGTTCATATTGAATAACTCTCCCATTTTCTCGTTCAACCCGACAATTTCAACCTTTAGAAGAAACTAATCATGAATAAACAGCAACTCGCTTCCAAAATATGGGCTTCGGCCAACAAAATGCGGTCGAAGATTGAAGCCAACGAGTATAAAGACTATATACTCGGCTTTATCTTTTATAAATTCCTTTCTGACAAGGTGGTTGAACTTGCCATTAAGGAGGATATGACCGATGAACTCCAACCTCAATATCTGACCGAAGAAAACTCGGAATGGGCTGAACATTGTCGTCAGACCCTTGGATATTTCATAGCCTACAATGACCTGTTTTCAACTTGGATTAAACCGGAGCGAAACTTCTCGGTTGGAGATGTGCGAGATGCTCTTACCCGCTTTGCCCGTCTTATCAATCCGGCTCACGAGAAGGTTTATAAAGGAATCTTCGATACTTTGCAGAATGGTCTGAGCAAACTCGGCGAAAGTGCCGGAGCGCAGACCAAGGCGGTTCAGAATCTGCTCAATCTTATCAAAGATATACCCACCGATGACCGTCAGGATTATGACGTTCTCGGTTTTATATACGAATATCTCATCAGCAACTTCGCGGCCAATGCCGGGAAGAAAGCCGGTGAGTTTTATACACCTCACGAGGTCGCACTGATGATGTCGGAGATTGTAGCCCACCATCTCAGCGACAAGTCAGAAATCAAGATTTACGACCCGACATCGGGTTCTGGCTCTTTGCTCCTAAATATTGGTCGCAGTGTTGCCAAATATCTTGACAAAGATAAAATCACATATTACGCACAGGAACTGAAAGAGGCTACTTACAACCTCACCCGTATGAATCTCGTGATGCGTGGTATTCACCCCGACAATATTGTGGTGCGTAATGGCGATACTCTTGAAGAGGACTGGCCGTGGTTTGATGACAGCGATCCGACCTCAACCTACGACCCATTGTATTGCGATGCAGTAGTCAGCAACCCTCCTTATTCACAAGAGTGGTATCCTAAGGAAGAAACGGCTTTCGACCCTCGTTATAAAAAATATGGAGTCGCGCCTAAGGGGACAGCCGATTATGCGTTCCTTCTCCATGACCTCTATCACGTAAAGCCCGGCGGTATTATGACAATAGTATTGCCTCATGGTGTTCTGTTCCGAGGCGGCAATGAGGAGGAAATCCGCCGCAACCTTATTGAAAACAACAATATAGACGCAATTATCGGTCTCCCGGCTAACATCTTCTTTGGCACCGGTATTCCAACAATCGTTATGGTGCTTCGCCAGAAGCGCGACCGTGATGATGTTCTCTTCGTAGATGCGTCCAAAGGATTCATCAAAGTTGGCAAGAACAACCAGCTGAGGGCACGCGACATACGCAAGATTGTTGATGCGGTCACAGAACGGCGTGAGATGCCGAAATTCTCTCGCTGCGTTGACCGTGAGGAAATCCGCAGAAACGACTATAACCTAAATATTCCACGCTACGTCAATTCAGCAGAAGCAGATGAGCAGTGGGATATTTACGCCACGATGTTTGGCGGCATACCAAACATCGAACTTGACCGATTCGCAAATTGGTGGGATATATTCCCCTCGCTGCGAAATGCGTTGTTCTGCCATGCCAATGAGGCATACAGCAAACTGACTCCATCGCCAGACCAGATTTTCGATACTATCCGGAGAAATCCTGAGGTTTCAGAGTACCAGCTTCGCTATCTCGAAGCTGTAAATCCTCTGCGTGACGTTCTGATTGACATTGTTGTAAATCCATTGTCAAGCCCAGAACATCTGCGTCGCCTTAATCCGGCAATCGAGTTCAACTCGTTCTCCGCACATCTATTTGACGTTATCAAGCCGTTCACTTTGATAGACTCCTACGCAGCCTACCAGATTCTTGAAGACAACTGGCGTAAAATCACATTCGATCTTGAAACATTGCAGTCCGAAGGTATTGAAGCGGCGAATGCGGTCGATGAGAATATCATCATCAAGAAGAAAGACGGCAAGGATGTAGAGGTACAAGATGGCTGGGTAGGTCGTATCCTCCCCTTTGAACTTGTGCAGCAAGAAATGCTTGACTCTGAACTTGAAAAAGTTGCCAAACTCCAAGCAGAGCGTGATGCCTCAACCGGTCGCATTGCTGAAATCCTTGAAACGCTTCCCGAAGCCGAGGGCGCGACGCCATGGATAAAAGATGATGGTTCAGCTTTTGTTCCCAAGGAACTTAAAGCCAAGGTAAAGAAAATCAAGCAGGAGTTCGGCACAAAACTCCCTGAAGACTCGGCCGAAGCTATGCTCGTTGAGGCTGACAAACTTCTCGATCTTGAAAAGAAACAGAAGAAGGCCGTCAACGAAGCCAACGACCTCCTTCAAGAGAATACGATTGCCCTTATCAAGAAATTGCCGATGAAGGACATCCTTCACCTGCTCGTTGCCAAATGGATTGAGCCGGTGCGCAAAGGCATTGCCAGTCTTTTCGACAAGGAGGTCAAAGATTTCGCCGAAAAGCTCGATGCACTCGATACCAAATATTGCGACACCCTCGTCAACATCGATGACCGCATCGCCAAATCCGAGAAATCACTCGCTTCGTTGATTGACAACCTCACCGGGTCCGACTTCGACATGGCCGGACTCCGTGAATTCCAAAAACTTCTGCGCCATGAGTAAACTGAAAAAAACAGGCCCGCTATTGTCCCCAGCCTACGATACCTTTGTCAACGATGTCAAGGCCATTGTTGAAAATGGTCTGATAACTGCCTACTCGTCAGTCAACTCGGCAATGGTTTCGACTTACTGGAAAATTGGGCGTCGAATTGTTGAGGAAGAACAACAGGGTTCCGAGCGTGCGGAATATGGTAAGCAGTTAATCAATGAACTGTCAAAGTCTCTGACACTTGAATATGGTCAGGGATACTCGCCCCGTTATCTCAGAGCCTTCAGGCAGTTCTACCTTGTGGTACCTTCGTTGGAGATTTGGAAATCGCGGTTTCCAAATCTTACGTGGACTCATATTTACCGGGCGTTGCGTGTCTCTGACCCGACTGCAATCAGATGGTATCTTGAAACTGCTGCCAGCGAGATGTGGAGCGTCAGAACATTGGGACGAAACATCAGCTCACAATATTATGAGCGTCATTTTGTGGCACCCCAGATTGTGAAGGCTTCAGAAGAAGATAACGGACGCTTCAACAATTCATCGGAAGAGTTATTGAAAAGCCCGATTATAGCCGAATTTCTTGGAATGTCCACAAGAAACGATTACAATGAATCGGAACTTGAAACGGCAATCATAGACCACATTCAGGATTTCATCATGGAGATGGGGAAAGGATTTGCCTTCATGAAGCGTCAGCAACTAATACGCACAGGTGCGACTGACTACTATATCGACCTTGTCTTCTACAATGTCATCCTTAAATGCTACGTCCTAGTTGACCTCAAGACAAAACGCATAACCCATAACGATGTGGGTCAAATGGATATGTATGTGCGCATGTATGATGAGTTGAAACGCACCGAGGGAGATAATCCGACAATCGGCATCGTATTATGTGAAGACACCGATGAGGATATTGCCCGATACTCGGTACTCCACGACAACGACCACCTCTTTGCCTCCAAATATATGCTCTATATGCCAACTCCCGAGCAGCTCCGCGCTGAGATTGAGAGACAGAAAGCCATTTATTACCTTAAAGCGAAATCGGACAATGAAGAAGAATAATTCACTGAAACCACAAATCCGCTTCAAGGGCTACGATGACGAGTGGCAACAGGCCAAAGTCAGAGAAGTATTCAATCTCGGCAATGGTTATACTCCGTCGAAAGCGGTAACGGCATATTGGACCAATGGCACTATTCCTTGGTTCAGAATGGAGGATATTCGTGAAAATGGGCGCGTTTTAGCAGACGCCATACAACACGTTACCCCTTATGCCGTGAAATCTTCGGGGCTTTTCCCTGCCGGGAGCATAATCGTGTCAACCACCGCCACCATCGGAGAGCACGCTCTCCTAATTGCTGA
>LUJQ01000068.1:4294-5186 GCA_001689485.1 Bacteroidales bacterium M6
TTACGGTTTTTCAAACCGTAAATCGCTGGAGTTGGCTGAAAGCCAACTATTTGCTATATCGCTTTTATGGCCTTGGAGATTGGTGTCGTAGAAACGTCAATGCCGGAGGTCTTGCGGCTGTTAATATCTCCGACCTCCAAAAGTACGATATCGATTTCCCCAAGGAGGAATCAGAGCGTGACTCAATAGCCGAGTATTTCAGTAACCTTGACAGTCAAATCAAGGAGGCGGAGCGAGAGGTTGACCGACTGGAGAAGATGAAAATTGCATCGCTTCAAAAGATGTTCCCACGTCCCGGTGCAACCGCCCCCGAAATCCGCTTCGCCGGATTCTCTGAGCCGTGGAAAGAGAGTACATTTGGAGATATTTGTTCCTTTTCTCGTGGCCAAGGATATACAAAAAGTGATCTTAGGAAATCAGGAGTACCCATATTTCTATATGGTCGGTTATATACGTCTTACTCATCATACGTCAAGGAGGTTGATACCTTCTCTTATATGACTTCGTATGCCGTGATGAGTAAGGGTTCAGAAGTTGTGATGCCTTCTTCTGGTGAAACCGCAGAAGATATTGCTGTCGCTTCGGCAATTTTATCTCCCGGTATTATCTTAAGCGGAGGACTTAATATTTTGAATCCGAATAAAAATATGGATTCCGTATTTCTGGCTCTTATGCTGACATATGGACAACCTCACTATGATGTGGCTAATCGAGCACAAGGCAAGAGTGTTGTTCATATCTACAATGATGACATAAAGCAAACGTCGCTTATGTATCCGTCTCTCGACGAGCAACGAGCCATCGGTGAATATTTCCGCAACCTTGACGAATTGATAGCCGCCAAGCGTAAATCTATTGTAAAACTCCGGAACATCAAAAAGGCTTGTCTGAG
>LUJQ01000068.1:5264-5402 GCA_001689485.1 Bacteroidales bacterium M6
CAGAACTGGGCCAATATTCTCTATGAGAATAACCGCGACCGTGACCGTCTCGACTGCTATCCACTCACCAAGGGGGAAATGCAGCAGATTATTGATAAGATCAATTCGCTGAAGACTCCGCTCGCCCTTAATGAGTTT
>LUJQ01000070.1:0-595 GCA_001689485.1 Bacteroidales bacterium M6
ACCGGAATCGTTTGATAAAATGAAAATCCTGCTTCGTTCAGATCAATCAAACACTGCTGCTCATCCTCAGGCACATATTCCAAATAGAAACGATAGCCTCGTTTCATCACCTGCTCAGGTGTCAATCCGCACAGGAACATGGGATTGGGCGACACATACAGGAAATTCTGCTTGAAATAGTCAATGATATAGACGCTCTGATATGTGGAGCGAGAAAACGCCTCTGCCGAGCGGATATATTCATCCACCCGGCTGTAATCAAGTTCTTCAGGGAGCTTGACCTCATTATCAGGTATGAAAAAATCGCCTGTCGTTTTCATCTGTTTGCAATTCTCAAAATGCGGATAATGCAGAAAATGCAACTCTTAAATTCAGCAAGCAGTGGCTGCTGAATTTGTAAGCCTCTGAAAGAAAGATAAAACTTTATATAATTGCGCAGAGTGATAGCTGAATAGCCTTTGCCATATTCTGCCGTCAACGCCTCTGATGCGAGTCCTATGATTCGTTTACCATATTCGGCGCGCTCTCGACCATGCTGCTCCTGCTCGACAATTCTTTTTCCGATAAGCCAGTTCGCAGCGACTTGAAAGAGGTC
>LUJQ01000070.1:738-6525 GCA_001689485.1 Bacteroidales bacterium M6
ATTATCCGAGAATGTTAACGAGGACAAAACCGACCCCTCCCATTTTCGTCTGACTCGTCATTGCAGCCCACATCTATAAAGCCCATACATCACATTGCCAAATCCCCGTTTCTTCATGAGAACTGGAGGCGTCGTGGATACTGGAGGTCGGATTAGTTCAGTTCGGGCCATATATGCCCTACAAATTAAACCAAACTACATAATATGTTGGCTGGTGAAAAAAAGAAACCGGCCTTCCGCCGCGATGAGGCTGAAGATGGGGCAAACTTTTCCACCAAGAGTTAGGTGAGTTTGCGATTTTCTGCGTAACTTTGCGTCAAGCTTTGCTGTCGCCATCCACGGCGACGGCTTTTTGACATAGTTAACAAATTCCATTTCGAAGCATAGAACCATGTACAGGACTAACACCTGCGGCGAGTTACGACTTGCCGATGCCCGCAAAGAAGTCACCCTCGCCGGATGGGTACAGAGGTCTCGCAAGATGGGAGGAATGACTTTCATCGACCTCCGTGACCGCTACGGCCTGACCCAGATCGTTTTCAACAACGCTGACAACGCAGAGCTCTGCGAGCAAGCCAATCATCTGGGACGCGAATATGTGGTGCAGGTAACCGGCACAGTAGCCGAGCGCTCCGCGAAGAACCCCGCGCTCCCCACCGGCGACATTGAAATCATCGCAGGCGCCCTGAAGGTGCTGAACCCATCTGAAGTCCCCCCCTTCACAATCGAGGATGAGACCGACGGCGGAGACGACCTCCGCATGAAGTTCCGCTATCTCGACCTGCGCCGCCCCTGTGTGCGCAAGAATCTCGAGCTGCGCCACAAGATGACGATGGAGGTGCGCCGCTATCTCGACTCCAAGGGATTCCTTGAGATAGAGACCCCGATGCTCGTAGGCTCCACTCCGGAAGGCGCCCGCGACTTCGTGGTGCCGTCGCGCATGAATCCCGGCCAGTTCTATGCCCTTCCCCAGTCTCCCCAGACCCTCAAACAGTTGCTGATGGTCTCCGGGATGGACCGTTATTTCCAGATCGTCAAGTGCTTCCGCGACGAAGACCTGCGCGCCGACCGCCAGCCCGAGTTCACCCAGATTGACTGCGAGATGAGCTATGTCAGCCAGGAGGATGTCATATCCCTGTTTGAAGGTATGGCCAAGCACCTCTTCAAGGAGCTCCGCGGAGTGGAGATAACCGAGCCTTTCATCCGTATGCCATGGGCCGACGCAATGCGGCTTTACGGTTCAGACAAACCCGACCTTCGCTTCGGTATGGAGTTTGTGGAACTGATGGACATAATGAAAGGCCACGGCTTCGGGGTATTCGACAGCGCGGAATACATCGGCGGAATCTGCGCCAAGGGTGCGGCAAGCTATACCCGCAAGCAGCTCGACCAGCTCACCGACTTCGTGAAGCGCCCGCAGATCGGAGCGAAAGGGATGGTCTACGCCCGCGTTGAAGCTGACGGCTCAGTGAAATCATCCGTTGACAAATTCTACACCCAGGAGGTGCTGCAGCAGATGAAGCAGGCATTCCAGGCCGAGCCCGGCGACCTCATCCTTATACTCTCCGGCGACGACGCGATGAAGACCCGCAAACAGCTCTGCGAGCTTCGTCTTGAGATGGGCAACCGGCTTGGTCTGCGCGACAAAAACAAGTTCGCCTGCCTCTGGGTGGTTGACTTCCCGATGTTTGAATGGTCAGAAGAGGAACAGCGCCTCATGGCGATGCACCATCCTTTCACCCATCCCAAAGATGAGGACATCCCCCTGCTCGACACCAAGCCCGAAGAGGTACGCGCTGATGCCTACGACATGGTGGTGAACGGCGTGGAAGTCGGAGGCGGCTCGATTCGTATCCACGACTCCGCCCTGCAGGCAAAGATGTTTGAGATTCTCGGCTTCACCCCCGAGAAGGCCCAGGAACAGTTCGGCTTCCTCATGAACGCCTTCAAATACGGCGCTCCTCCCCATGGCGGCCTCGCTTACGGCCTCGACCGCTGGGTAAGCCTGTTCGCCGGACTCGACTCCATACGAGACTGCATGGCTTTCCCCAAGAACAACTCCGGACGCGACGTGATGCTTGAAGCACCCTCCGCGCTCGACCAGAAGCAGCTCGACGAGCTGCAGCTCGCCCTCGACCTCAAGGAGAAATAATCCCCTGGGGAAACAACACCCGACAGCCGATGACAAACAGAGAAATAACCGACGCCATAGAGGAGTTTGCCCCACTCTCACTACAAGAGAGTTGGGACAACTCCGGATGGCAGCTTGGCAAGCCTGAAGCCGAATGCACCGGCGTGATTGTCTGTGTCGACGTGACACCCGACATCATAGAGGAAGCCGCCTCCAAAGGATGCAACCTGATTGTCTCTCACCATCCACTGATATTCCGTGGAGTCAAACAAATCACAGGCCGCGACCGAGTGGAGCGATGCATACGGCAAGCCTTTCGCCAAGGGATATCCATCTATTCCTCACATACCGCGACTGACTGCGCGCCAGCCGGAGTCTCATGGGAGATGGCCCGCCGGCTCGGCCTGGCAAATACCGAAGGTCTCGACCCCTCGGGTCTGGGAGTCATCGGCGAGCTGCCATCGGCATTGCCCTGGCGGGAGTTCGTCAAACTTGTCAAAAAAGCATTCGGCGCGGAGGCAGTCAGATGCTCCAGGGTGCCGTCCGACGACTGGCAAGTCGTCAGGGTGGGCCTGTGTGGAGGCTCCGCCGCGGAATTCCTTCCGGCTGCCCTTGCCAGAGGCGCGCAGGCATATGTCACCGCCGACTGCAAGCTAAACCAGTTCATTGACCACGCCGACGACATACTGCTGGTCGATGCCGGACATTTTGAGACAGAAGAATGCACAAAAGATCTTTTTTGTCGCGTGATTTCTGAAAAATTTCCTAACTTTGCAGTCTGGAAATCAACCGTTGAGAGAAATCCGGTCGTCCACCTCTGACGAGACGATGGATTCCTCCTCATATCTTTGTAAAATTTTCCATCTTTTAGCATGGCCACTGATAAGAACAAATCTGAAAACCTCTCCGTCGAGAGCCGTCTCAACTCCCTCTACAAGCTCCAGACGGTCCTGACCGAAATCGACCGCATAAAGACCATACGCGGCGAACTTCCCCTTGAAGTCAAAGACCTCGAAGACAACCTCGAAGGCCTCCGCACCCGTATCGCCAACTTCAATGCCGACATCGACACCCTCCGTCAGAAACTCGCCCAGGAGAAAGAGAAAATCGCCGACTCGCAAAACAAAATCGCCCGCTACAAAGAGCAGCTCGACAATGTGCGCAACAACCGCGAGTTTGACCTCCTGTCAAAAGAGGTTGAATTCCAGACTCTCGAAATCGAGCTCTGCGAAAAACATATCGGCGAATACACCCGCAACATCGACAACCGCACACGCGACATCGAGGTGACCGAAGAGAAAATCTCCGACACCGAGCATGTGCTCGCCGAAAAGCGCGCCGAACTTGAGGAAATCGTCAACGAGACCCGCCAGGATGAAGAACGCCTCCGCCAGCAGGCCAAAGACCTCGAGCCGATGATTGACGCCCGCACACTCAACGCGTTCAAGCGCATCCGCAAGAACGCCCGCAACGGACTCGGAGTAGTCTACATCCAGCGCAACGCATGCGGCGGCTGTTTCAACCGCATCCCGCCTCAGAAACAGCTTGAAATCAAGATGCGCAAAAAAATCATCGTCTGTGAATACTGCGGCCGCATCCTCGTCGACCCCGCAATCGCCGGCATCGGGGAATAACCCCCGGCAGCAGCAACCTCTCCTCTCTGCCATCAACACCGAAAAGAATCCACGGAGGTGTGTCCTTTCCCCGGAACAGTCCGGTGTCAGGCCACACCTCCTGACTTTTACAATGAAACGACTCCTCATCGCCATAGCAACACTGACCTTCCTCCTGCCGTTCAAAGCCACATCAGCTTATCCCGGACACATCACCGCAGAGAAAAAACCGGCGATGCGATTCAAAGGGACTGATGTAGACTCCCTCGTCATGGCAATATGCCGGGAACACGGCTCAGCCCGCATAGGCGGCATATGGAGCGCCACAACCGATGGTGCCACGGTCGGAATCGTCCCCGCCAAGGCTTGGACAGCCAAGACAGGAATGACCACACCGCAAAAAGGCAAAACCCTCGCCGAACAATGGCTGATGATCCTGCTCGACAGCCCCGACCCAAGATTGCAGCCTGGCACACTTATGGGATGGCTGTCGCCGGCAGCAAAACCCGACCATTACAACGCACAAATATTCACCCGCCAAAACAATTCCACCCTCACCTCTGCGCGTCCATTCATACTTCATATCATTGACGATGGCCATATGACAATGAAAGGTATCCGCAAAGGCATTGAGATAAACCCCTGGCGACTGTTGCCATACATGATAAGAGGCAGCATCAGATACCGCGACGAGACACCACGCGACCTCGACGGATTCCTGAAGAAATGGCCCGTGCCACACAATCCCCAAAACCCTCGTTATCTCTGAGTCCATCCCCCGCCCCACAGAAATGAACGCCAGACAATTTATTTCAGCACTCGCCGCCGCGCTCACTCTCTCTGCCGCAACAAAAGCCGACAGGGTGGTCACCACACGCAAAAAACTCAAACCAATCCAGACCACGGAACAACCAGCCGCTCCGGCCCACACCAAGACCGATACCCTGGTCTCACCAGTCGGAGCCGTCAGATTCTGCGGATACGAGAAAACCCTCCGAGCCAACAAAGAGACCATATTCATCGAGAACACAACCGACTCCACCATCTCATCAATCACCTTCACAATCGAATACCTCGACATATACAAGCGGCAAATCCACTCCCGCACAGTCAGGCAAAAAACATCAATCCCACCACGCGAAACACGCCGCTACGACATCAGATCCTGGGACACCCAGAAAACATACTACTACACCAACGGCGACCAGCCACACAAATCTGCCACACCTTACGACATCCGCATCACCACAGACACAATATTGACCCAGTCATGCACCCCATAGACCACATAAAAAGCTTCGCTCGGATGACACCGGAAATAGAGGCCAGCCTCCGCAGCCTGATGAAAGAGCAATCTTACAAAAAAGGCGACATAATACGCGGAGCAATTAACCTTATAAATTACAGCTACTACATCAAGCGCGGCGCCGCCCGCGTTTTCGTCACAAGCGGAGGCAAAGAACATACCCTATCCTTCTCTTTCGACGACGAATTCATCATCGCCACACAGCAATCTCTGAAAGATGACCCTGACACAATAGCCATACAATTCCTCGAACCGACCGAAACAATATACTTCCCCCATCACAAGATAAAAGACAACCTGAACGACTCCACCGCAGTTGAGACCACATCCTCCCTGCTCTTCCTCAACGCCGCCCTCCTCCGCTACACAAGCTTCCTGGAAGAACGCATATACATAATGCAGACACTAAACGCCACCCAACGCTACAACTGGGTAATAAAACGCCACCCACGCATCCTCGAGACCGCGCCAGCGACCCAAATCGCCTCATACCTCGGCCTCACCAAAGAAACCCTATACCGCATCCGCAACAACCGATACTGACACCCTTCAACACACAAGCCTCCGCGCAACCTATGGAATCTGTAAGCTATTCCTCCTAATCCCGATTAAATCTTTTCTCGAAAATATTACTGTCCGCTAAACCATAAAAAGGCGAGTCCAACTTCCTGAATGGCAGAAGTTGGGCTTACTTTTTGTATTTGACAAGCCCCCTCAGCAGTTTTCAGGAACTTCGG
>LUJQ01000082.1:0-32928 GCA_001689485.1 Bacteroidales bacterium M6
CAAACTCTTCGTTGTTGCTATCTTGTTTTCCTTTTTTTTTCAAAAAGATGGTGCTCGCGCACCCCGACAGCCACCCCGAACCGAGCCTCCCGGCACATGACGTACCGCCTTGGATTCAAACGTTCGTGGAATGACAGGGAGCTTCTCTAATTTCAACCCGGCAGCGCCGGGTCGGCTCCTGTACTACTCTTCGTTTTATATTGTCTATTGTAAGCCTTTTCAATGTCCTATTCCGGGAACCCCTTCCGGGTTCTGCGAAAAACGTTGCAAAGGTAGGAAGTATTTTCGAAACCTGCAAGTTTTTCAGAAACTTTTTTTTCGAAGCCCCGCCGGGACTCTGCATCCACGCCCCGGGTTGCCCCGGCCGCGGCGGGAACTCGTTCCCGAAAGCGAGTGCAAAGGTACGCAATCCCGCCGAACCCTCCAAATTTTCCGACGGAAATATTTCCAAAAAGCATACTTTTTAACATATTCCGAAAGCACCGCAGCACTCGCCGACGGCATCGCCACAGCCTCCAGCCACCGGGAAGCCGCTGGCAACCAGCGGGAAAGACACGAATAACGCAGAAAACGACCACGAACAACGGAAATGCATCTAAATAATCCGACTACAAGCATAAAAATTTCAATAAATATGAAATCCGCAATCCTACGATTCGACTTCACCGATAAATTCAGCACAATCCATAGAAAGAAATCCTCATCTGAGAAAAAATTCCTATATTCGCAGAACGAAATCGTCCGACTGTGAGATTGCCGTATATACCTTAATATATAATAATAAGCAGGCATGAACCCCGCAAAACGACAAATAACGGGCTTGCACAAACACGGACTTATCGTCCCGACAAAAAAAGAAGGGCTAACATGACAAGTGATCCGACGGGATTTGCCCCCCTCGAAATCACATATATTTTAAATTATATAGGAGGAGACAAGATGGAGCCATTCGTGCACCTGCACGTACATACCCAATATTCAATACTCGACGGACAAGCATCAATCAACGCCCTCGTAGACAAGGCTATGGCTGACGGCATGCCCGCACTTGCAATTACCGACCATGGCAACATGTTCGGCATAAAGGAATTTTTCAATTACGTTTCCAAGAAGAACTCCAAGACCAAAGGAGCCATAAAAGATGCCGAAGCCGCCGCAAAAGAGGCAGAAAGCGCGGGAGACACCGCAATGGCAGCTGAAAAGCGAGCCGAAGCCGCATCATTGAAAAAGAAAATATTCAAACCGATTTTCGGATGCGAAGTATATGTTGCAAACGAATCGTTGCTGACACATACCGACAAACATGACACCGGCCGCCATCTGATATTACTCGCAAAAAACGAAAAAGGCTATCATAACCTTGTCAAGATAGTGTCACGTGCATGGACGGAAGGATTCTACAGCCGCCCACGCACCGACAAACATGAAATCGCGGCACATCGCGAGGGGCTGATAGTTTGCTCGGCATGCCTTGGCGGCGAAATCCCCCGCCTCATAACAGCCGGACAGATTGAAGAAGCCGAAAAAAGAGTGGCATGGTGGAAGGAGACGTTCGGCGATGATTATTACATCGAACTGCAACGTCACAAAGCCACGGTGCCGCGTGCCAACCATGAGACCTACCCGATGCAGCAAGCGGTCAATGAGGAGTTGATACGTATCGCGAAAAAATTAAGTGTAAAAATAATATGCAGTAACGACGTACATTTCGTCAACGAAGAGGATGCCGAAGCCCATGAGCGCCTGATATGCCTTTCGACCAATAAAAAAATATCGGACGAAAAGCGCATGCTCTATTCCAAACAGGAATGGCTGAAAACTACGGCCGAGATGAACGAGGTGTTCGCCGACCTGCCAGAATCGCTGGCCAATACGATTGAAATAGCCAACAAAGTCGAAGCCTACGATATCGACCACTCCCCTATCATGCCATTCTTCGCCATACCTGAAGCATTCGGCACGGAGGAGGAATACAGATCGAGAATCACCGAACAGGAGCTGTTTGACGAATTCACCCAGGACGAAAACGGCAACGTGGTACTAAGCCGAGAAGAAGCAGAGAAAAAAATCCAAAAACTTGGAGGATACGACAAACTTTACCGCATAAAATTCGAGGCCGA
Source organism: Bacteroidales bacterium M6 (assembly GCA_001689485.1). Taxonomy (GTDB): domain Bacteria; phylum Bacteroidota; class Bacteroidia; order Bacteroidales; family Muribaculaceae; genus UBA7173. Next base: position 2,121 of record LUJQ01000082.1, read on the forward strand.
CTATCTAAAAAAACTTGCTTACGAAGGTGCAGAAAAACGCTACGGGCACCCGTTGACACCTGAGTTGGAGGAGCGCATAAAATTCGAGCTTCATATCATGAAGACTATGGGCTTTCCCGGCTACTTCCTCATTGTGCAGGACTTCATAAACGTGTCACGCGAACAATTAGGAGTAAGTGTAGGCCCCGGCCGAGGTTCGGCGGCAGGTTCGTGTGTGGCATATTGCCTCGGGATTACCCAAATCGACCCAATCAAATATGACCTCCTGTTCGAGCGCTTCCTAAACCCCGACCGTATATCCCTACCTGATATCGATGTCGACTTCGACGATGACGGGCGCGCACGCGTTCTTCAATACGTAACTGAAAAATATGGCGCCGACAACGTTGCACATATCATCACCTATGGAACCATGGCCACAAAAATGGCATTGAAAGATGTTGCACGTGTAGAAGGGCTACCCATTCCCGAAAGCGACCGTCTTGTGAAACTCCTGCCGCGCCACATGCCGGAAGTGAACGGCAAAGAGGCGAAAATGAACCTCACAAACTGCCTGAAACTCATACCCGAGTTCAAAAACGAACTCAGCAGCCCCAATCCCCTGGTACGGGAAACGTTGAAATATGCCGAAAAACTGGAAGGAAACGTCAGAGGTACAGGCGTTCATGCATGCGGTGTAATCATCTGCCGTGACAAGATTTCCGACTGGGTGCCGGTCAGCACAGCCGTCGACAAACTCGAAGGCAAGCTCCTCGTAACCCAATACGAAGGCCGCGTAATCGAGGAAACAGGTCTGATAAAAATGGACTTCCTAGGCCTTAAAACCTTATCGATTATAATGGATGCCGTGCGCAACATCAAGCAAACCAGGGGTATCGAAATCGACATGGAGAAAATCCCCATAGATGACCCTACCACCTACAAACTCTACTGCGAAGGGCGCACCATAGGCACATTCCAGTTCGAGTCGGCAGGAATGCAGAAATACCTCCGCGAGCTACAACCATCCACCTTCGAGGACCTCATCGCCATGAACGCCCTGTATCGTCCGGGGCCGATGGACTACATACCCGATTTCATCGCCCGAAAACATGGTCGGGCCCCAATCGAGTATGACATCCCCGAGATGGAAAAATACCTCAAGGACACCTACGGCATCACAGTCTATCAGGAACAGGTGATGCTTCTGTCGCGACTGCTGGCCAACTTCACCCGAGGCGAAAGCGACACACTCCGAAAAGCCATGGGTAAGAAACTCATCGACAAGATGAACCACCTTAAAGGAAAATTCCTTGAAGGCGGCCAGGCCAACGGCCATGACCCCAAAGTGCTTGAGAAGATATGGGCCGACTGGGAAAAATTCGCATCCTATGCCTTCAACAAGAGCCATGCCACATGCTATAGCTGGGTAGCCTTCCAAACAGCCTACCTAAAAGCCAATTATCCGGCAGAGTATATGGCGGCAGTGTTAAGCCGCAACCGCTCTGACATCACCAAACTCACCAACTTCATGGATGAGTGCAAGGCTATGAAAATTCCGGTAAAAGGCCCCGATGTAAACGAATCGTTCAACGACTTCGGTGTAAACCGCCAAGGAGACATACGTTTCGGACTTGCCGCCGTAAAAGGTGTTGGCGACAACGTTGTGGCAGCCATCATACAGGCACGCGAAGAAGGCGGACGATTTGAAAGCCCCTACGATTTTGTGGAACGAGTCCCCGCATCGGTAATCAACCGCCGCACGTTGGATTCGCTTATATTAGCCGGTGCATTCGACTGCTTCCCCGACATCAAACGTGAAGATTATTTCGAAAAAAACAATCGCGACGAAACATTTTCAGAACAGCTTCTGCGCTACGGCCAATCATTCCAAAACGCCTCAAAACAGCAAACCGCATCACTTTTCGGTGATATGGATGCCGAGCTGAACACTGCCGGACGCCCGGCTGTGAAATCGGCAGTGCCATGGGTGGATGCCGTGAAGCTTGAAAAAGAGCGCGAATTGGTGGGGATGTATCTTTCAGCCCACCCGCTCGACCCATATTATATGGAGTTGAACTACGGGCTGACCTCCATAAAGGAATTCAACGAAACAATCCCGGAAGACGGAAAAGAAATAAGCTTCGGCGGAATGGTGACCAAATTCGAATCACGCCCGTCGCGCAAGGGTGGCAACTTCGGCATCATGGCCATGGAAGACTATTCCGGCACATGCGAACTGCGTCTGTTCGGACAAAAATACATCGACTTCTCAAATTACGGCAAACCAGGCACCCCCATCCTTGTAAGCGGACGGTTCGAACGCCGGTACAACGGGGAAATCAGTTTCGAAGTGCTGCGAATCAGACTACTTAACGATGTGAAAGGAAACCTTATCAAAGGTGTGACACTCGAACTGGACCTCGATGCCCTTGCCCCGAACTTCGGCGACCTATTAAAAGAGCATATAACCTCGTCAGGAGAAAGGAAGGGACACCTAAATGTACGTCTATTCGACAAAGCATCAAACCGATGGGTGAAAATGACATCCGGCTACCAGGTACCCTTGAACAGGGAACTCGCAAAGATGCTCGAATCACTCGAAATAAAATTTGATTTCATTCAAAACTAAAAAAACAGAGCACCCCAAACCTCTTGACAAACAACAATTAACCAACCAATATATTAAAAACAACAAAAATGGCACTCAAAATTACCGACGCTAACGCAAAAGAAATCATCGGCTCAGGCAAGCCGGTAGTAATCGACTTCTGGGCAACATGGTGCGGCCCTTGCATGGCAATGGCCCCGCTAATCGACGAACTTGCCAAGGAATATGAAGGACGTGTTGAAATCGGCAAATACAATGTGGACGAAGAGGGCGACCTCAGCTCGGAATACCGCATCATGTCGCTTCCTACCATCCTCTTCTTCAAAGACGGACAAAAAACAGATATCCGCCTGGCCGGTTCTCAAACCCGCGCAACCCTCGTTGCCAAAATAGAAGAACTGATTGCCCGGTAACACTACCGGATTATCAGGCTGAATCCAACAGAATCCGCACCAACTGTGTGGTCACTGCGCTTTTGTGGCCACACAGTTGGTGCGGATTCCGTATGCATATCCGATAAACACCTACATGGACTGTATGGCACTATCGCATATGCCCCGAAAGGGCTGACTATATCACCCCGACACATAATAAACACGCAAAAAAAACGTTATCTCCATAGTAAAAAACCGTCATTTTACGCTACAATAAGGAAATCAGTAATCTTTTATACCACTCATGAAAAAAGGACTTCTGTCACTCGTAATCGTTTTGGCTGCCGCAGGAATCGCACAAGCCAAAGGGAATGAGAGTCCCGTATTGATGACAATCAATGGCAAACCGGTGACCCTAAGCGAGTTTGAGTATCTCTACCACAAAAACAACAGCCAACAGGTCAGCACCCAGCCAATCGACGAATACCTGCAGATGTTCATCACCTACAAGCAGAAAGTAGCCGATGCCGAGGCTGAAGGTATCGACAAATCACAGGCGTTCCAAAATGAATTCGAAGGTTATCGCCGCGACCTGGCCGAACCATACCTACGTGTACAGGCTGTGGAAGACAGCCTTGTCAACGCCATCTACGACCGCATGAAAGAGGAAGTGGATGTAAGCCACATAATGATAGCCAGCCGAGGAGCAGAAATAAATCCTGCCGAACAGAAAAACCGGCTCGACTCCATCCGCAATGCCATCATCGCAGGTGCAGATTTCGAGCAACTGGCACGCCGTTTCTCAATCGACCGCTCCGTGATTCGTAACGGGGGGCACATGGGCTACATCACAGCAACCAAATTCCCCTATACATTCGAAGATGCCGCCTATACAACCCCTGTAGGGCAAATCTCGCCGGTTATAGAAACCCCGTTCGGCTATCACATCGTAAAAGTTCACAACCGCCGACCGGCTCGCGGACAAGTCCTGGTGGAACACATCCTCAAACTCACGCAAGGTCTTCCCGAAACGGAAGCTGCGACAAAAAAAGCCCAGATTGACTCCATAGCCACACTCCTTGCCAACGGCGGCGACTTCGAGGCTATCGCACGTCAGGAATCAGAAGACCCGGGTTCAAAACGCGAAGGCGGCCGCCTCAACTGGTTCGGCACCGGCATGATGGTGCCTGAATTCGAAACTGCGGCATTCGCCCTCGAAAACGGCAAGATTTCAGAACCTGTTAAAACCGCTTACGGCTACCACCTTATCAAAAAACTCGACAGCAAGGGAATCGAACCGCTTTCCGCTGTTGCCCCTGCAATCAAAAACGCGATTTCCCAGGACGAACGCGGGCAACTGCCACGCAAAAGAAAGGTAGAACAACTTTACAAAAAATTCAAAGGATCGCTCAACCGCCGCAATCTTGAAAACGTTAAATCGGAAATCATGGCCAACGGCGGTCTTGACAGCACCCTGCAAGCCAAATATATCGGCTCCGACATGCCGGTTGCCTCATTCGGGAAAAATGAAATACCATTGTCGGAGATTATTTCGGAACTGCCTGCATCCATCCCCCCCACCCCTGCCGAACAGGCCGAATTTGTAGAACAACTCGCCTCACGCAACCTCGACAACGCACTTATCGAAGCCGAACGTCAGGACCTTACCGAAACCAACCTTGACTACAGCAACCTGCTTAACGAATACCGCGACGGTATGCTTCTGTTTGAAGTTTCCGACCGCAAAGTATGGTCAAAAGCAAAACAAGATAAGGAAGGACTGGAAAACTATTTCCGCGCAAACCGCGACAAATACCGTTGGGAAAAGCCCCGTTACAAAGGTTATGTAGTGTTCGCTACCTCCGACTCCGTAATGAATGCCGCACGCAATTATTTGGTTGAAAACACCATCCCCTCCGACTCGCTGGTAATCAACCTCCGCAAACAATTCGGAAAGGACGTGAAAATAGAGAAAGTAATCGCAGCCCAAGGGGAAAACGACATAACCGACTATCTCGGTTTCGGGGAAGCCAAACCCGAAGCCAAAGGGAAATGGGCCTGGTACTTCCCGTTCCGCGACAAAGTTCTTGAAGCTCCCGAAGAAGCTGCCGACGTGCGCGGCGCCGTAACCGGCGACTACCAAAACCTCCTTGAGGAACAATGGGTGGCAGAACTTAAGCAGAAATACCCCGCCAAAATCAACAAGAAAGTCTTGAAAAAGGCCAAATAAACATCAATGAGAAAAAGCCCGTTATCCACGGGCTTTTTCCTTTTGCATATACTCCCGATTTTCCCTATCTTTGCCATAAACTTAAGTGTGAAGTCATCCTGGCTTTCCCTTAATCTGTTTCTGTTCGGTCTTTTTGTTTGTTGATTACCCTGCCCTCATCTCATTTCAGGTCACGCAATGCCCGCATCGTCAACCTTGAAATCAGATATAAACAGGCAGGAAAACATCTCCCAAAATACTGCCGGGAACAAAATCAGGATGATTTCTTTGCCCAATAAAAAAAAGATAAGCTGATGAATCCCAACAGTCTGGTCTCAATCGACGACCTCTCGGAAGAGCAGATTCTGCAACTGCTTGAGACGGCCCGTTATTTCGAAGAGCATCCGAACCACAAAATCCTTGACGGGAAAGTGGTGGCGACGCTTTTTTTTGAACCATCAACACGCACGCGCCTGAGTTTCGAAACCGCCGTCAACCGCCTTGGCGGCAGGGTTATAGGCTTTTCCGATGCCTCGACCACCTCATCGTCGAAAGGGGAAACCCTAAAGGACACCATAAAGATGGTCAGCAACTATGTCGACCTCATAATCATGCGCCACTATCTTGAAGGGGCGGCCAGGTATGCCACCGAGGTGACCGATATCCCCATCATCAATGCTGGCGACGGTGCCAACCAGCACCCCTCGCAAACAATGCTCGACCTCTATTCAATCCTCAAAACCCAGGGCACGCTGTCAAACCTGACAATAACCATGGTGGGCGACCTGAAATACGGTCGGACCGTTCACTCGCTCCTTATGGCAATGAAATACTTCAACCCCACCTTCCGGTTTGTGGCATGTGAGGAACTGCGTATGCCGCGCGAATATATCGAATTCTGTAAAAAACAGGGCATCCCCTATGAGGAACACTCCGACTTCTCACGTGAAGTCATTGACTCCTCCGACATAATCTACATGACCCGTGTGCAGCGTGAACGTTTTTCCGACATCATGGAATATGAGCGCGTAAAAGACCTTTACACCCTGCGCAACTCCATGCTCGACACTTCTCGCAACAACCTAAGGATTCTCCATCCGCTGCCACGCGTAAATGAAATCGCAACCGATGTCGACGACAATCCCAAAGCATACTACTTCGAACAGGCACGAAACGGATTGTTCGCACGCCAAGCCCTGATTTGCAACGCACTCGGATTGGAAGTCGGGAAATAAACACGTCATTTCTTCTTCATATTCACCGCATTTCCAAAATGACACATAATAAAACAGAACTCGCCGTGGCGGCATTACGCAACGGTACGGTTATCGACCATATCCCCTCGGAAGCATTGTTCAAATGCGTAAAAATCCTAGGGCTGTCAGCAACATCCCACCGCCTTACTATCGGGAACAACCTCGATAGCGAACGCCTTGGCACAAAGGGAATAATCAAAGTGGCCGACCTCTTTTTCCCGGAAGCGACACTTAACCGGATTGCCTTGATTGCCCCCACGGCAGTAGTCAATACCATCCGTGATTACGAAGTGGTTGAAAAACGCCCTGTCGAACTCCCCAAAGCGATAAAAGGCATCGTAAAATGCGACAATCCCAAATGTGTCACCAACAACGAGCCGATGGAAACCCTGTTTGAAACCGTTGATGACGCCCCGGGGATAATCCGTTGCCATTATTGCAACCACACGGTAACCAATTCAAAAGCCACCATATTGTGAAAAGGTCGTTAAAACCGGGAACGATGATCAACCCCCTCCCTGCCATAATCGTAAGCTGCGGGGACTCGGTTGAAAACTCCAACCTCATCACGGTGGCCTGGGTAGGCACAATCTGTTCCGACCCGGCCATGTGCTACATCTCCGTGCGGCCATCGCGCCACTCCTACCCCATAATCAAGGAGAACATGCAGTTCACGCTCAATCTCACAACCGAGGCCATGGCCAAGGCTACCGACTGGATAGGGGTGCGTTCAGGCCGCGACTATGACAAATGGAAAGAAACCGGCCTGACACCAAAACCCGGCGAAAAGGTCACCTGCCCCTACATCGACGAATCACCCCTATGCATCGAATGCCGGGTGAAAAGCATAATGCCGCTAGGTTCCCATGATATGTTCATAGCCGAAGTGGTCAACGTTTTGGCCGACGAGGAATATTTCGACCCCGAAACAGATGCATTCCGCATAGAGGATGCACGGCTTATAAGCTACAATCATGGACACTATTACGCACAGGGAAGCCAACTTGGCCGTTTCGGTTTCTCCGTCATGAAAAAAAGCAGACACTGAAAATCATTTTATAACGCGTTATCAGGCTTCGGAACTCCCCCCTGCCCGGCAACGCCAACAAACCAATAACAACTAAACACAATCCCATGCAACGCGACACCAAGATTTTCGAGATTATCGAACGCGAGCATCAGCGTCAGAAAAAAGGTATCGAACTTATTGCCTCGGAAAACTTTGTTTCCGACCAGGTTATGGAAGCAATGGGTTCATGCCTCACCAACAAGTATGCCGAAGGCTATCCGGGCCACCGCTATTACGGCGGATGCCAGGTTGTTGACGAGGCCGAGAACCTTGCTATCGACCGCCTGAAACAGATTTTTGATGCCGAATATGCCAACGTGCAGCCGCACTCCGGGGCACAGGCCAATATGGCAGTGTTCCAGGCAGTGCTCAAACCGGGCGACACATTCCTCGGAATGAATCTCGACCACGGCGGCCACCTTTCCCACGGAAGCCCCGTAAACTTCTCCGGCATGATGTTCAATGCGTTGGGATACAACGTTGACGAAAATACCGGCTACGTTGATTACGATGAGATGGAACGTATCGCCCTGGAACATCGTCCGAAACTTATCGTAGGTGGCGCCAGTGCCTACTCCCGCGAATGGGATTATGCCCGCATGCGCAAAATCGCCGACGAAATAGGCGCTATTTTCATGGTCGACATGGCACATCCCGCAGGTCTCATCGCCGCCGGGTTACTCGACAACCCGTTACGCCATGCCCACATCGTCACATCAACAACCCACAAAACCCTCCGAGGCCCGCGTGGCGGCGTAATCCTCATGGGCAAGGATTTCGATAACCCCTGGGGCAAGGCAACCAAGAAAGGTGAAATCCGCAAGATGTCGTCATTGCTCGACTCTGCCGTGTTCCCCGGCGTGCAGGGCGGCCCGCTCGAACACGTAATAGCGGCAAAAGCTGTAGCTTTCGGCGAAGCTCTGACCCCCGGATATAAAGAATATCAGACCCAGGTCAAGAAAAACGCAGCCACTATGGCACAAGCCCTCTCTGACAAGGGGTACAAAATCATATCGGGAGGCACCGACAACCACTGCATGCTTGTCGACCTGCGCACCAAGTTCCCCGACCTTACAGGCAAGGTGGCAGAACGCGTCCTGGTAGAAGCCGACATCACCGCAAACAAGAACATGGTTCCTTTCGACAGCCGCTCGCCATTCCAGACCTCAGGCGTCCGTTTCGGCACCCCGGCTATCACAACCCGCGGCTTGCGCGAGGACGAAATGGGCCCCATTGTTGAAATGATCGACACAGTACTTTCAAACCCCGAAAGCCCTGCGGTTATCGCATCAGTACGCGAAAAAGTCAATACTATGATGGCCGACCGCCCCATGTTCGCATGGTAACAACAGCCATTTAGCCACAACTGAACGTTATCCGAGAAAGGCGGTATGTAACTCCACGCATACCGCCTTGCCTTAACTTAAAAGGTTGCCCCGAAATCCAAAAAAATCATAGATTGTCTGAAATAAAAATTTTTCCAAAACAATTTCAGACAATCGATAAGACAGCCACAAACCACAAATAACGGACTAGCCATGCTTGTACTCTACCGCATATACCAGCTTTTCATAATGGTTCCACTCATGCTTGCAACCACCCTGTTTGCAGCGTTGGTCACCGCCATAGGATGTATGTCAGGAAGCAGCCGCTTCTGGGGCTATTGGCCGGCTCATATATGGGCCCGCATATGCTGTGCCCTTACATTAGTACGGGTCAAGGTATGCGGACGGGAAAATATCGACCCGCATACCTCTTATGTGTTTGTGGCCAACCACCAGGGAGCCTACGATATTTTCTCAATCTACGGCTACCTCAACCATAACTTCAAATGGATGATGAAGAAAGGGCTTCGCAAAATCCCCGCTGTGGGCGGTGCATGCGCGATTGCAGGGCATATTTTCGTTGACAACTCATCGCCAGCCGCAATCAGGCAGACCATGGAGAAAGCCGAGCATACCCTCCGCGACGGTATGTCGCTGGTAGTGTTCCCCGAAGGTTCACGCACATTTACAGGTAAAATGCGCCCCTTCCACAAAGGCGCCTATCAGCTGGCCATGGAATTCCATCTGCCCGTGGTACCTGTAACCATCGATGGCGCATTCGAAGTGATGCCGCGCACATCGCGCGTTCCCCGTTGGGGAACCATAACGCTCACCATCCACCCCCCAATCGAAGCCCCGGCCGACGAAGCCGACCGCCGACGCGTAATCGACGCCTCCTATGAGGCAGTCCATTCCGCGCTTCCCGCACGGCACAAGTAAGAATATAGGCAGATAACCCGCCAGTTCCGGGGAGGATTAAACCACCTCCCCGGATTTTTTGTTATAACCAATGACAGACATTTCTTTTTTTTGATGCACAAAAAATGCCAGATTGTCATCTTTCCACCTTTTCCGTGGCAGAAACATGCCATGGGAGAGGGTTTGGCACGGATTGTGCAATATTACAGAACAGGCGGGACGGAAATCAGGACGACAATTCCAAGTCACCCGTCCTAACAGCCTACAGGTATAAACAACAATTACAAACTTATATTTAAATCTCATGAAAATTAAACCGCTTGCCGACCGCGTGCTGATTCAGCCCACCCCGGCCGAAGAAACAACTATTTCAGGCATCATCATTCCCGATTCTGCCAAAGAGAAACCCCTTCGTGGCACAGTAATCGCAACAGGCGAAGGAACAAAGGATGAGAAAATGATTGTAAAGGAAGGCGACACCGTGCTGTATGGCAAATATGCAGGCACCGAGGTGGAACTTGACGGCGGAAAGTTCCTCATCATGCGCCAAAACGATATTCTCGGCATTTTCGAATAATCGTCTGCCGTCAGATTAAACCCTATAAAATATGCAGCCAGGACCATACAACCGGCAGCAAATCAATAAAACTACAACAACTACCAAATATCATGGCTAAAGAAATCAAATTCGATATCAAAGCCCGCGAAGAGCTTAAAAAAGGTGTTGACGCCCTTGCTGACGCAGTGAAAGTGACACTCGGCCCGAAAGGACGCAACGTAATCATCGATAAAAAATACGGTGCACCCCACATCACCAAGGACGGTGTATCGGTGGCACGCGAAATAGAACTTGAAGATGCATTCCAGAATATGGGCGCACAGCTCGTGAAGGAAGTGGCATCAAAGACAGGCGACGATGCCGGCGACGGCACAACGACCGCTACCGTGCTCGCACAGGCAATCATCACCCACGGACTTAAGAACGTGGCCGCCGGTGCAAACCCGATGGACGTAAAGCGCGGCATCGACAAAGCCGTAGCCGCTATCGTGGAAGGCATCAAGGCCCAGGCCGAAGAGGTTGGCGACGACTTCAAAAAAATCGAGGATGTCGCCCGTATCTCGGCCAACAACGACGAGGCTATCGGCCATCTCATTGCCGAAGCAATGAAGAAGGTCAAGAAAGAAGGTGTGATTACCGTTGACGAGGCCAAAGGAACGGAAACCACAGTCGATATTGTTGAAGGTATGCAGTTCGACCGAGGATATATCTCACCCTACTTCGTTACAAACACCGAGAAGATGGAGTGCGCTATGGACTCACCCTACATCCTTCTCTACGACAAAAAAATATCCAACCTCAAGGATATGCTCCCCATCCTCGAAGCCACCGCACAGAGCGGTCGCGGCCTCCTTATCATCGCCGAGGATGTTGACCAGGAAGCACTTGCCACCCTTGTCGTAAACCGTCTCCGCGGTTCACTGAAAGTGTGCGCAGTAAAGGCTCCGGGCTTCGGCGACCGCCGCAAGGAAATGCTCGAGGATATCGCCATCCTTACCGGCGGCACAGTGGTATCCGAAGAAAAGGGCATGAAGCTCGAAGGTGCATCACTCGATGTGCTCGGAACTGCTGAAAAGGTAACCGTGAACAAGGAAACCTCCACCATCGTTAACGGGGCAGGCAACAAGGACGCCATCGCAGCACGTGTTGCACAAATCAAGTCGCAGATCGAACAGACAAAGAGCGACTACGACCGTGAGAAACTCCAGGAACGCCTTGCCAAACTGGCAGGCGGTGTGGCAGTGCTCCATATCGGCGCACCCTCCGAAGTTGAGATGAAGGAGAAGAAGGACCGCGTTGACGACGCTCTCAGCGCAACCCGTGCAGCAATAGCCGAAGGTATCGTTCCCGGTGGCGGTGTAGCCTATATCCGCGCAATCAAGAATGCCGAAGGTCTCAGCGGTGCCAACGAGGATGAAACCACAGGTATCCACATCGTGCTCCGCGCAGTTGAGGAACCCCTCCGTCAAATCGTTGCCAACGCAGGCGTCGAAGGTGCCGTAGTGGTTCAGAAAGTCAAGGAAGGCAATGCCGACTTCGGATACAACGCCCGCACCGACGTTTATGAAAACCTCATGGCCGCAGGCGTAATCGACCCCGCCAAGGTGACACGTGTCGCACTCGAAAACGCCGCTTCGATTGCCGGTATGTTCCTTACCACCGAATGCGTAATCGCCGACAAGAAAGAGGAAAACCCCGCCCCTGCCGCTCCCGCCGGAATGGGAGGTATGGGAGGCATGATGTAATCCCAAACAAATATCTTTATAATGACACAATCCCCCCAACGCCGGATCCGGCGTTGGGGGGATTGTGTCGTTATAAAGGCAAGGAATCAGATTCAGCTGTTTTTACAGACCGCCCATAAAAAGCACACAAAAAGACAAATAAACTATTGGCGGTTAGGATAAAATTGCGTACCTTTGCACCGCAAATTAATATTTCAATATTTAATCACACTCAAAATCTCTGAAAGAATGCATTTAAATTCTGAAGAAAAAGTCGAGATCTTCGAGAAGTACGGTAAGGGCAAGACTGACACTGGCTCACCTGAAGCGCAGATTGCATTATTCTCGGTCCGTATCGCTCATTTGACTCAGCACATGAAGTCAAATCACAAAGATCATACAACTGCACGCGCCCTTAAGGCACTTGTCGGCAAGCGTCGCCGCCTCCTTGACTACCTTATCAAGAAGGACATCACCCGCTACCGTGCAATCATCGCCCAAAAAGAGCTCGGAATCCGCAAATAATCATCATTATTTGCAACGACAAAACAACAACGGCACCTTAAGCCACGCCATGCGTGAGCGAAAGGTGCCGTTAACTTTTATCAATCACTACGGAAACCGTTTGAAATGCAACGGATATTTATTACATTTGCATTGCCGAAAAAGATGACGTGACCGAGATGGCATTGCTGCTTCCAATTCACAATTCAATCGGCTGATAACGAAATAGTGAAACGATTTAAAATTTAGTTCTTACCTTACACTCTAACAAAAATGAGTAAACCTTACGTAGTCGGAATCGACATAGGCGGCACTAACACCGTGTTCGGGATTGTTGATGCACGCGGCCTGGTAATAGCCAGTTCATCAATCAAAACACGTAAACATTCGGCAATCGAGGACTATATCGACGAGCTTCACACCGAGTTGACAAAACTCATGGAGGCAAACGATGCCATAGGAAAAGTTCACGGAATAGGCATCGGTGCCCCGAATGCCAACTATTATACCGGCACCATAGAGCAGGGCGTGAACCTTCCGTGGCCTACCCCTATACCCCTGTCACAACTTGTCAGTGAAAAATTCGGTATCCCCGTATCGATTACCAACGATGCCAACGCAGCCGCTATCGGCGAAATGACCTACGGTGCTGCACGTGGCCTTAAGGATTTCATCATGATTACCCTAGGGACCGGCGTCGGCTCCGGCATTGTTATCAACGGCCAGCTTGTCTACGGCCATGACGGTTTTGCCGGTGAACTCGGCCACGTAATCGTGAAACGTACAAACGGGCGCCTTTGCGGATGCGGCCGTTGCGGTTGTTTGGAAACATATTGCTCGGCAACCGGCGTGGCACGTTCAGCACGCGAATTCCTCGAAGCACGTGCAAACGAACCTTCACTGCTGCGAAACCTGCCTGTTGACGAAATCACCTCAAAAGACGTGTACGATGCAGCCATTGCAGGCGACAAACTTGCAAAAGACATATTCGAATACACCGGCGATATACTCGGTGCCGCACTTGCCGATTTCACCGTGTTCTCCGCACCCGAGGCATTCATACTTTTCGGCGGTCTTGCAAAGAGTGGCGACCTCCTCATGAAACCTCTCCGAAATTCGCTCGAAAAGAACCTTCTGAGCATTTGGAAAGGCAAAGTGAAAGTGCTAGTTTCCGAACTCAAGGAAGCAGATGCCGCAGTGCTCGGTGCAAGCGCCCTCGGATGGGAAGCAAAATTCACAGCACCCACCCCAAGCGCAATACCTGTCACCCCTACCCCGGCGTAACATAACATCTGACATAAGCAATGGCGATGTGCAGCAAATCTGCACATCGCCATTGCTTATGTCAGGTGGTAGCCGATAAGGCCCAACCGGTTACGGATACCGAACGCTCATTGCATCACCTGCTCCAACGATGCAAGAAGGGTATGTAGCAACCTGGTGCGCAATGACAGCGTATGTCTCAACATATCTGCCGCACCAGGAGCCGCCAGCTTTATATCGGCATAACGGTCTTCCCCGTCAAGGAATGCAAACAGACGTTCCTGTGGGAACAATTCAGGCAAACCGCCTGAAGCACCACCAACATCACCAGATTCTTTAAAATCACCTGTAGTAGAATCCAAGGGGTAGTCCATTGTAAGCAGACTACTCTCGTCATTGACCGAAATCCAGGAACCTTCACCGGCCTTAAGCTTATCAGCCCTCTCGACATCCGAAGGTGAGCCGGATAACTGTAACCCGTTGACCGGCAATGAATGCGTGCCGGTAACACTGTCAGCTATATAGGGCGACAGACTTTGGGCGGCAAGCAACGGATTGAAACGGTAAATCGGCCAGTAACCGGACTCGACGGCTTTCCGCTCTTCAACTATGGAAGAGCCCATACCGGCACGTATGCCATGGTTTATACATGGGCAATATGCAATCACTATAGAAGGGCCGGGATAGGCTTCCGCCTCACGGAAAGCATCGATAGTCTGCTGGTAATTTGCCCCCAGCGCTACCGAAGCCACATAAACGGTGCCATAGGTCATCATCATACGCCCCAAATCCTTCTTAAACGTTCGCTTCCCGTCAGGGGAGTATTTCGTCACCGCCCCTAAAGGGGTTGCCTTCGAAGTCTGCCCCCCTGTATTCGAATAGCACTCGGTGTCCAATACCAATATGTTGATATCCTCACCCGAGGCAAGCACATGATCGATACCTGCGAAACCTATGTCATATGCCCATCCATCCCCACCTATAGCCCAGACAGATTTCTTTCCGAGCATATCGGCATTATGCATTATGGCATTCATTGAAGCAGTGCGCTCTTCAGGCTTTATCTCCCCGATAAGCCTGGTCACAACATCACCGGCAGCCTGCGATTCCTCAGGCTGTTCACGCACGTCAAGCCATTTCTGCATAGCCTCGCGCATCGCAGACGGCAGGTTTCCTGCCATGGCATCATCCATGGCAGCGGCCAATGCCTCACGACGATGGCGACAGCTCACAGCCATGCCATAACCATATTCCGCATTATCCTCGAACAACGAGTTTCCCCAGGCCGGGCCGCGCCCGTCGGAATCACGGGCACAATAAGCATTGCTGGGATAGTTGGCACCCCATATAGAGGAGCAACCTGTGGCATTGGCTATAATCATACGCTCGCCAAACAGCTGGGTCAGCAATTTTACGTAAGGGGTCTCGCCGCAACCTGCACATGCACCTGAGAATTGCAGCAGAGGCTGGTTGAACTGCGAACCGTTGACAGTGAAACGAGGCACAAGGTTGTTTTTGACCGACACGTTCTTCTCAACAAAATCAAGCAAGGGGGCCTGCTCATCAACCTGGCCTTCGACAGGCATCATGGTCAGCGCATGCCCGGGGCAGATTGTGGCGCAGGAACTGCATCCGGTGCAATCCTCGGGATAAACCTGTATGCGGTAACGGAGCGGTTTCAATGTTTCGGCACCCTCGCCGGGACGCGTCGCCAAACCGGCAGGAGCCTTTGACATCTCACCGGCATCAAGCAGGAACGGGCGTATGGCAGCATGTGCACAGACCAATGAACACTCGGTGCATTCAACACATTTATCCGGGTTCCATTCAGGCACATCAATCGCGATGCGGCGCTTTTCGTAAGCCGTTGTGCCCATAGGCATCCTGCCGTCAGGGGTGAAGGCTGAAACAGGCAGGGCATTCCCTTCCAATCTGATACACGGCTCCGAAACGTGCTTGAAAAAACCGATAGCCGTCAACATGGCATCCTGCTGGGAGAAAGCGGCAGTGGCAGATGACGTTATCCTTGAGAGACTCCCCCATTCAGCCGGGACGTCGACCTTTCGCAACGCGTCGACAGCCATGTCGACAGCCTGGAGATTTTTCTGAACCACGTCGCCCCCCTCATGCATATATGCTGCGGTTATCTCCTTTTTAAGCCCTGCCACAGCTGTGTCGAAATCCATCACCCCCGACAACTTGAAGAACACGGTTTCCATAATCATGTTTACCCTCACACCGAGACCGACCTTACGGGCTATAGCCTGGGCATCGATTACATAGAAATCAGCCTGCTTATCGGCAACAGCCTTACGCAGGGATGCCGGAAGTTTCTGTGTAAGCTCCTCATCCGTCCAGCTGCAATTAAGCACAAAGCATCCTTTGTCACGCAACTTGTCAACCAGCCTGAAACGGTTTACATATGTATCCTTATGGCAGGCCACATAATCTGCATCCACGATGCCATACTCGGCAGCAACCGGCTGTTTGGAAAAACGCAATTCCGACACCGTGTAGCCCCCCGATTTCTTCGCGGAATATGAGAAATAAGCCTGTGCATACAGACCGGCGGCATTCCCTATAATCCTAGCAGCCTGCCTTGTTGCCCCCACAGTCCCGTCAGAGCCCATCCCAAAGAAAACAGCCTGCGACATCCCTGACGAAGGGAGCCTGAACGCTTCGTTGTACGACAGTGATAAATGGGTTACATCATCATTTATACCCACGGTGAAAAACCGGCGGCAGTCATCACGCAACCCCTCATCGAAAACAGCTTTCACCATTGCCGGGGTAAAATCCTTACTTGAAAGACCATAACGGCCACCAATAACACGCAGGTTCCCCCGACCGGCCACCATGGCGGCCGTTGCCACATCCTTGAAAAGGGGTTCCCCGTCGGCACCGGCTTCCTTCGTGCGGTCAAGTACGATAACCGTTTTGGCGGTTTCAGGAATAATCCTCATAAGTGTCTCTCCCGAAAATGGGCGGAACAAACGCACTTTCACCTGCCCTACCTTATAGCCATGCATATTCAACCACGCAGCAGTCTGCCCTATGACCTCGCAGCTCGAACCCATCGATACGATTACGACCTCGGCATCATACGCACCTACGTAATCAAAAAGATGATAACTCCGCCCGGTAACCGATGCCACCTTATCCATCACCGATTGGACTATTGCCGGAAACGCCATATAGGCCGGATTGGCCGCTTCTGCATTTTGGAAATAGACATCAGGATTCTGGGCTGACCCACGCAAAGATGGATGTTCCGGGTTCAAAGCCCGGTTTCTGAACCTGTGAATCTTATCCCAATTGACAAGCGGCCATATTTTCCCATAATCAATCACATCAATCGTGGCCATCTGGTTTGACGTGCGCCAACCGTCAAAAAAATGGCACACCGGCAGTCCCCCTTCCACAGCAGCAAGGTGTGCCACCAACGCAAGATCCATGGTTTCCTGCACCGATGCCGAGCCTAGAAACGCGAAACCTGTCGCACGGGCTGCCATTATGTCGGTATGATCCCCGAAAATGCTCAACGCATGGGTTGCAAGCGAACGGGTGCCCACATGGAACACAGCCGGAACCATATTGCCTGCCATCTTATACATATTAGGCAGCATAAGCATCAATCCCTGCGAATTGGTAAACGTTGTGGCAAGCGACCCGGCGGCCAAAGCCCCGTGAGTTGCTCCAGCAGCCCCGAGTTCGCTTTCAAGCTCCTCCACCCTCAGCGGCACACCCATATAGTTCTTCCTACCCTGCATCCCCCATTTCTGCGCCGTCTCCCCCATCGAGGCAACCGGCGTGATTGGATAAATAGTGGCCACATCGCTCAGGGCGAACGCGATGTGGGTTGCTGCGGTGCAGCCGTCCATTATCTGCTTTGCCATAGCTTATAAGTTGAAAAGATACGGACGCGGGTCATGTCGGCTCCCGGCCAGACCTGTCCCGCGTCCGATGTGTGTTATCTGTTTGTCAGAACGCCTTGATGCACATATCCGTAATCCATATCCATAACGGGCAGAACCCGATGAAAAGAATCACATTCAATGCAAGCGACGATGTGCTGGTAGCCACATATGTGTCATATTCGCTGGCAATAATGATACCTGAAAATGCAGGGGGAAGGGCACATGCCACAACCAGCATCTTAAGGTTCATCGGATCCATCTTGAATACCAGGCCGAGCACAAGCACCAATGCAGGCATCATGATAAGCTTGAGGATACATCCCAGCACAGCCTGCCAATTGATGTTGACCTTCACGGCAGAAAGTGTCACACCTGCGGCAAACACCGCCATAGAGGCATTGGCACCCTTGATAAGGTCGAACGACGGACTTGCCCAGTCAGGCCAGGGAATCCCGGCAATAACCCACACCACTGCAAGGATAGGCGCCCATGCCACGGGTTGCTCCAATGCATGTATCACAGGCTTCCAGGCGCTGGGACGTTTCTGCCCGGCAGGCAGCGGTTTTAGTTTCTCGTTTGCAGAATTAAGCAACGAAAGCCCCACAGGGATACCAATCGCATTGACCACAATACCGACTATTGCCACAACGAGAGCCACCGACGGGTGCGTACCGAAAATAGGTTCAAGCACCGCGAAACCGAGGAATCCGATTGTCGGCGAACCGCACACCAATGCCATTATAGCTCCGTCAGCCTTGGTGTTCTTTTTAAAGCAATAGGCATAGACGAAATACACAATCATGAAGCAGACCATGATACCGATAGTAGAGATTATAGTGAGCTTTATATCCCTCACCAACATCTCGCGGCTTGCATCCACAATTGAAACGAACAAGGCTGCAGGCAACGCATAATCAAGCACCACCTTATTAAACGCCTTGGCATTATCCCCGTTGAAGACTCCCTTCTTCCCGGAGATGTAGCCCGCGAGCATAACAACTATGATCGGGACTATCGCATAAAGTAATATATGTTCCATAATCAAAATATATGGGTGTTAAACAATCCCTCGTCTCCTGCAAACACAGCTCACGTGGATGGATTCGGGGTATGGTCAGTTGCAGGCAATATTGCCTGCAACTGACCGGCCGGTAAAATTTCAGAACCGTCAGACGGTAAGTAAGTCGTGGAAATTATTTTATATTATCTGAGAGCATACTTTCAGACGATTTTTGTCCGAAGATGAAGGAGTGTAGCGAGCTACACGACTGAAGATGAGGACAAAAAGCGGCGAAAGTATGCCGCAGATAATGTAAAGCCTGATTATACGTTTCATGCGTAATAATTTTCATGACTTACTTAGTATCAATTATCAGACAGTAATATCAATCAGCGGAGCCGGGTTGAGATAACCGATATGCCCGCTCTCCTTTCCAGCATCAGCAGCAAGCTGCACATCAATCAGGCATGGTTTCTTCGAAGCTATAGCCTCGGTAAGGGCCGCACCCAGTTCGTCGGGAGTCGTGACATAATAGGTCTGTGCGCCGAATGCATCGCCGAGTTTGTCGTAACGTGCATGTATGTCAAGAGTGGTCGGTGCAGGATCGGAAGTTTTTTCAAGAGGCACGCCTATACCGTTATATATGCCACCATTATTGAAAATCACCACGGTGACCGGCAGGTTGAACCGGCATATAGTTGAAAAGTCCATGCCAGAGAAGCCAAACGCACTGTCACCTTCTATAGCCACCACGCTTTTACCTGTGGCAACGGCGGCACCGATAGCCGACCCCATTCCCATACCCATTATCGCCCACGTTGCGCAATCAATGCGATGGCGGGGCAGGCTCATGTCAATTGAAACCCGGGTATCGTCGAGGGTATTGGCTCCTTCGTTAACCAGTATTACGTCAGGATTTGCCTCCATCACAGGCTTGATGGCACCAAGCGCGCTCCAATGGGTCATCGGAACTGTTTTAGGCGCAAGTCGTGCAAGGAATTTCGCGTTTTTGACCTTGGTTTCGGCCTGTAACCCCGGCACCCATGCAGAATCCATATTCATCTTATAATCAGAAAGACGGGCAAGCATGGCTTCAAGCGAGCTGCGGAGGTCGCCGACCACAGGTGCGGCAATCGGGCGGTTGCAGTCGATTTCAACCGGGTCGATTTCAAGCTGGATAAACTTCCCGGCCTTGTTCCATTTCCCTTTGCCACGGCTCAACAACCAGTTGAGACGGGCGCCGACCAGCATCACCACATCAGCCTCAGCCATTATGGTGGAACGCACGGAAAGCGCGCTCAACGGATGCTTGTCGGGTAATATCCCCTTAGCCATCGACATGGGATAGAACGGTATGCCGGTTTTCTCCACAAACTCCTTCACCAACCCTTCTACCTGGGCCTGGGCG
Organism: Bacteroidales bacterium M6; assembly: GCA_001689485.1. Lineage (GTDB taxonomy): Bacteria > Bacteroidota > Bacteroidia > Bacteroidales > Muribaculaceae > UBA7173. Next base: position 22,237 of record LUJQ01000082.1, read on the forward strand.
GCACCCTTTCCGAGAAGGATAACAGGCTTCTTTGCCTGTGAAAGCAGCCGGAGGGCACGTGTAACGGATTCTTCCGACGGAATCATAGCAGGCTGCGGGTCGACCGGCTGGAAAAACAGGGCCTCGGCAACATCGTTGTCGACAATCTGCGCCAGACACGGAGTGGTCACATCAAGATACACACCACCTGGCCTGCCGGAAACAGCCGCACGATATGCGCGTGCAACCGCCGTCGGGATATCCTCGGCTTTGTTCACACGATAGGCAGCCTTGACCAGCGGCTTGGCAATGTTCAATTGGTCAAGCCCTTCATAAGTACCCTGCCCTAAATCGATAGGCTCACGCTCCGACGAGCCTGAAATCTGAATCATAGGATAACAATTGACCGTGGCATTTGCAGTCGCCGTAAGCCCGTTTATGAATCCGAGCGATGAAACAGTCAGCAACACGCCCGGTTTGCCTGTCAGGTATCCGTGTGTGGCAGCTGCCATACCCGCTTGCTGCTCATGACGGAAACTTATAAATCTCACACCCTGTCCCTGAGCTATATAAGCCATTTCCGTAACAGGGATTCCCACAAGGCCATACATTGTTTCGATACCGATATTTTTCAGAGCCCGTGCCAAAATATCCATACCAGTGACCTGCTCGGGAAAATGCGGGGCCTTTTGGCTGCCGCAACTGCAACCAGTGCCTCCACTTACCTGTACGGAAGCCGGTGTCGTATTATTTTGCATAAATAAAAAGCGAATTGTGTGTTATATAATATTAATAGGGGAATAATCATTAGTTTTTAGTTGTCAGACCTCGGTCACTCTCGCCGAGCAACCTCGGCCGACAACCAAAAACTAACAACTAAAAACTATATTTGAAGATTTCCGACCGATTCCGCCACCCTCATGGAGGGGAAAGCGGCCGGAGAGAACGATTCCTTACACTTAGCTAAGGAATTTGCTACATCTTGCCGTCGGCCAACGGGGCGGTAGTACCGTTTTTGGCAAACGACTGTATCTGTTCATCCGTATAGCCAAGCCCTTTGAGAACCTCGCCGGTGTTGCCGCCGAGCGTAGGACATGGCCCGTAATTCGGCTGATAGTTGGAAATGGTGAACGGGCAACCTACTGTTACAAATTCTCCGATTCCGCCACCTTGGTTGATTTTGACAAGGGTATTGCCGTCATACAGGCTCTCGTCATCCATAATTTCCTTCGTGCTAAGAACCGGGGCACAAGGCACACCGAACGGTGCAAGCTTGGCAACAACATCAAACTTCGAAAGTTTCTGCGACCAGTTCTCGATACGGGCTATGATTTCGTCTTTATGACGGTCGCGTGCATCGGCAGTATTGAAATCGGGATTGGTCAGCCAGTCCTCGAACCCGAATGCCTGACAAGCCTTTTCAAAATCCTTCGCGCCGCGTTGCAGGATTATATAGACGTAGGCATTAGAATCATTTTCCCAGCCAAGGCACTTGAAAGTCCATCCTAAAACTCCCGAACCTTCAATGTTACCCGAACGTGGAACGTAGTCAGGGAACTTCTCATTCGGATATTGCGGGAACTGTGTGAGATAACCGATTTTGTCGAGGGTCAGCTGGTCGCGAGTCTTGATGCGGCAGAGGTTGAGGCATGCATTATGCATGGATTGATACACGAATGAGCCTTCGCCGGTCTTTTCTCGTTGCATCAACGCTGCGAGCAGGCCGATAAGCATGTGCATACCTGTGTTTGAATCGCCAAGAGCCGCACCACTCTGGGTCGGTACGTTATATTCGCCTTCATACCAGCCTGTGGTAGAAGCCGCACCGGCTGTAACCTGGGCAATAGGCTCATAGGCTTTCAGGTCTTTATATTTCGATGTGGGAGGGAACCCCTTGATTGTGCCGTAAATACAACGGGGATTAAGTTTATGCACAACATCCCATCCGAACCCGAGCTTATCCATAGCCCCGGGATGGAGGTTTTCAATGAATATATCGGCATTCTGAATCAGTTTCGTAAGGATATCCTTACCATCAGGAGTGGCGGCATCAAGGGTCAACGATTTTTTGTCGCTGTTAAGCTGAAGGAAATAATAACTCGGATATTCAGGGTTGAATTGAAGTTCACCTCGTGTGGCATCACCCGAACCTGGACGTTCTATTTTAATCACTTCGGCGCCAAGCCAGGCTAGCATCTGCGTACATGAGGGGCCGGACTGGACATTGGTGAAGTCAACGACCTTGATACCTTGTAAAGGAGCGGTGTTCATAGGATTTGGTTATAGTTTTGTTGTCAAATTTTGAATATTGCAATAAAAGCATGGAAATATGTCCAAACGGCCTTAGAGCCGTTTTTCATTTTCATTCAATATAACAACAATTCCAAATCCCGATAAGTTAGCCGGTAGTTGAAAAAGATTTTATTTCAATGCATTTCTGAATGCCGATGCTGCAGTCTGCCATGCGGCCGGAACGCTGTCGACAGGATATACCACAAAGTTTCTATTTCCTCCCGACGGAGGCACCGTGAATACCAAGTGATAACGGGCATCGCTGACCGTTGCCACCCCGCAACTGTCGCGTTTGAGCGTTACTTCAGCCAATGCCCCGCCACGTGTATCGCGGGTTTTCATGTTTGAAATAAAATTCCCAAGCGAATAAACCACCAACGCATTCCTCCCCGTCGCAGGGTTCTTAAGCATTTCAAACGGCTGCACCACATGCGGGTGCCCACCTATCACCATATCTACCCCGAGCGACAGCAGGTAATCGGCCAGTTCTTTCTGAGCCTTTACCGGCAAAAGGGTGTACTCCTCACCCCAGTGCATGGCGGCAACAATGATTTCAGCCCCGGCCTTCCTGGTGGCTTCGACGTCGGAGTAGATAACCTCGCGGTCGATATAGTCAACAACGGCATCCCCTTGGATTGTGATTCCGTTAGTCCCGTAAGTGTAGTTCAGAAAGCCTATCCTGAATCCATTTACATCCTTCACCATCGGCAATGCCGCAGTGCGTGCAGCCGCATCGGCATAAGTACCCAGATGCGGTATGCCGAGACTGTCGAGCACATGCACTGTAAACTTCAAACCTTTGTCGCGACGGTCAAGAGTATGATTGTTGGCCGTAAGGAATAAATCGAACCCGGCATCATGCAGGGCTTCCGCATACGACACCGGGGCGTTAAAACATGGATAACCCGTGAAACCTGAACGGCCAAGGGGAGTTTCAAGGTTCACCACCGCATAATCGGCATTGCCAATCAAGGGTGCGATTTCACTGAAACACGAGGTGTAATCATAATTGCCACCGGCAGTGCGGGCAGCATCAATCTGAGCCTGGTGCATCATTGCGTCACCGGCAAACAACAACGTGGCATCCGTGTCGGCCATCATGGCCGACGTCAGCTTCATCATTATTGCCAAAATCGCCTCCGACACGGGCTGATTTATCTATAATCTACCTGACAACGTTATTTATGGCCTATGCATAAATTTCATGCTTGGCGGCAGCCAGGGTGTTGAGCATCAACGACACTATAGTCATCGGCCCTACCCCGCCGGGAACAGGGGTGATATATGCACACTTCGGAGCAACCTCGTCGAATTTCACATCACCGCACAGGCGGAAACCGCTTTTGCGTGTTTCATCAGGTACACGGGTCGTACCGACGTCAATCACAGTAGCACCGTCCTTAACCATATCGGCCGTTACCGATTCAGGACGCCCCATAGCCGCAATAACTATATCCGCCTCACGGCACACCTCTTTTATATTACGTGTATCACGGTGGCAAACCGTCACAGTGGCATTACCCGGATTGGCTTTCTGCATCATCAAAGCAGCAACCGGCTTGCCTACGATATTGCTACGCCCAAGCACCACGCAGTTGGCCCCGGAGGTATTTATCCCGTAGCGTTCAAGCAAAGTCATGATGCCGGCCGGTGTGGCGCTGCGGAAACATGGAAGCCCTATCGACTGACGCCCTACGTTGATAGGATGGAACCCGTCGACATCCTTACGATAATCGATTGCCTCGATCAGTCGTTGTTCCGAAATATGGCGCGGAAGCGGAAGCTGCACTATAAACCCGTCAATTTCAGGATTTTCGTTCAGTTTGGCTATTTCATCCAATAAAGTCTCTTCCGTAACATCATCCTCGAATCGGATAAGGCTTGAAGTAAAGCCGCATTCGGCACATGCCTTAACTTTGTTGGCAACGTAGGTTTCGCTTCCTCCGTCGTGACCGACAAGGATTGCGGCCAGATGCGGCCTGCGCCCTCCGGCAGCCAATATCTTTTCAACTTCGGCGGCGATTTCCTGTTTGATTTCGCCTGCCACCTTTTTTCCGTCGATGAGTTGCATGATGTCGTGGGTATTGTTAAAGGATATAATTTACGATTAGCGACGACGCATGTTGCGCATCATCTGCATCGGGTTTTTCATTGAAGTGGCAGCCTTCATAACCTTGCGGGTCTGCTCGAACTGCGTCAGAAGCCGGTTAACCTCCTGCAACGTGGTACCTGAACCGGCAGCGATACGCTTGCGGCGCGAACCGTTGATAATCGAAGGATTGACACGCTCTTTCTCGGTCATGGAGCTGATTATGGCTTCGATTCCCTTAAAGGCGTTATCGTCGATTTCCACATCCTTCAAGGCCTTCCCTACGCCAGGAATCATAGCAGCCAAATCTTTGAGGTTACCCATTTTCTTTATTTGCTGGATCTGCCCCAGGAAGTCGTTGAAATTGAATTCGTTTTTGGCAATCTTCCGCTGGAGTTCACGGGCTTTCTTTTCATCGAACTGCTGCTGCGCCTTTTCAACGAGCGAAACAATGTCACCCATGCCGAGGATACGGTCGGCCATTCGCGAGGGATGGAACAGGTCGATTGCATCGAGTTTCTCACCCGTACCGACGAATTTGATAGGCTTGGTTACCACAGTACGGATTGACAATGCGGCACCGCCACGTGTATCGCCGTCGAGCTTGGTGAGCACCACTCCGTCGAAATCCAGGCGGTCATTGAATTCTTTTGCCGTGTTGACAGCATCCTGACCCGTCATTGAATCCACAACAAAGAGGGTTTCCTGCGGCTTGACAGCTTTCTTGATGGCCTCGATTTCATCCATCATCTGCTCGTCGACAGCCAAACGCCCGGCGGTGTCGACTATCACCAGGTCGAGGTGGTTGCGTTTGGCATGCTCTATCGCGTTGCGCGCGATTTCGACCGGGTTCTTGCTACCCTCCTCGGTGTAAACAGGCACGTTAATCTGTTCGGCCAGCACCTTAAGCTGCTCGATAGCGGCAGGACGGTAAACGTCGCATGCCACCAGCAACGGGCGTTTCCCTTTTTCGCTCTTGAACTTTTTTGCAAGCTTGCCTGAGAAGGTGGTTTTTCCGGAACCTTGCAGACCCGACATAAGGATTACCGTAGGATTTCCCGAAAGGTTTACCTGCGCGGTGTCGCCACCCATGAGCTGGGCAAGTTCGTCGTGTACGATTTTCACCATCAGCTCCTGCGGCTTGATGGCGTTAATCACGTTCTGCCCCAAAGCCTTGGCCTTGACCGTATCGGTAAACGATTTGGCAACCTTGTAGTTCACGTCGGCATCGAGCAGAGCCCGACGCACATCCTTAAGGGTTTCAGCCACATTTATCTCGGTAATCTTGCCTTGGCCTTTGAGTATTTTAAAACTCCGCTCAAGTTTCTCGCTTAGATTCTCAAACATGCTTTATGATGGGTAGTATGGGATTTTATTAGTTAGTTTAGTTTCAAAACAGGCGCAGACATGCACGTCAGTCGTGTAATGTGTACCGCTTAGAGCCTGTTGGTGGCCGTGTCAGGGAAAATCACGTTCGGCTTGAAGCCACGTGCCTCCTCATATGGCATCGTGCCATAAGCCATTATTATTATTATGTCACCGGGAAGAACCTTGCGTGCTGCCGCCCCGTTAAGGCATATAACCCCCGAACCGCGTTCGCCGGGAATGGCATATGTTTCCAAACGTTCGCCGTTGTTGTTATTGACGATATAAACATGCTCACCGGGGAGTATATTGGCCGCATCCATTAGATTTTCATCGATGGTTATACTTCCGATATAATCGAGACGCGCCTCAGTGACGGTTACCCGGTGTATTTTTGACTTTAAAATTTCAACCTGCATCTTGCCGGTGTTTCTTCTTGCTTCTGAACGGAGTCGTCATGGCGGCCCCGTTGACTGCTGATTAATATTTTATGTTGTCGATAAGCCTTACCTTGCCGCAATAAGCGGTTACACACCCCACAGGGCGGCCGTTGACCGCATCATCCCAGCTTCCGAGAGGCTGCATAGTCAGAGGGTCGACAATCTCATAGTACTCCACTTCCATATGCGGGAAGGAATTTATGGCATCGACAACGAACTTTTTGGTTTCAGCCAGGGTATGTGTCTTTGCCCACTCCACACTCTCGGCAAGGGTGCGGTGGATAACGGGGGCGACACGGCGCTGCTCATCGGTCAGACGTGTGTTGCGGCTGCTCATTGCCAGGCCGTCGGCTTCGCGGCATATCGGGCAGTCAACAATTTCGAGTCCGAACCCTTCAAGCTCCACCATTTTCCGTATCACGGCAATCTGCTGGAAATCTTTCTCACCGAAATATGCACGGTCAGGTTCCACGATGGCAAACAGCTTGCTTACAATCTGCGCCACACCGTTGAAATGCCCCGGACGCATAGCCCCTTCCATTACCGCCGCCACTTCACCCAGGTCAAACTGACGGGTGTCGGGTTCGGGATACACCTCTTCCACCGAAGGGATAAAGGCCACATCGGCACCGGCGGCTTCGAGTTTGGCACAATCGGCCTCCTCTGTTCGCGGATAGGTTGCGAGGTCTTCGGCATTATTGAATTGGGTGGGATTCACAAACACGCTTACAACCACCACGTCGTTTTCACTCCGTGCGCGGTCTACAAGGGATATATGACCCGCATGCAACGCCCCCATGGTCGGCACGAGCCCGACGGTTTTCCCCTCGGCCCTGGCTTCGGCCACACGCGTGCGGAGCCGGTCTACAGTTCTTATTATTTCCATTATATATAAGAGTAAATAAACCCTGTTTTTCGGCTGCAAAGGTATAAAATTATTGTTGAACAATCACTAACTTTGCAGGAAAATCGGTTTGTCAAAAAGCCGCCGGCAAAAGGCTTATGCACCCGTGCAGCCGCTGCCACATAGACCCAAACCTAATGACACAGGAATTTGAATCAAGGCTTCTCGAAGGAGCCGTCAGCGAAATATCACGCCTCCCCGGCATCGGGCGCAAAACAGCCCTGAGGTTAGCCCTGCACCTGTTGCGCGAGGATGTGGCCACCTCCGTAGCCCTCGGCGAGGCCATCATAAACATGCGCAAAGGGATAAGCTACTGCCGTGTTTGCCATAACATTTCCGAAACCGACCTATGCCCCGTATGCGCCGACCCGCGGCGCGACAGTTCGACCGTCTGCGTGGTCGAAAACGTAAAAGATGTGCTGATTTTTGAAAACACAGGCTCATATCGCGGATTATACCATGTGCTCGGAGGGGTGATATCACCCATCGACGGCATAGGGCCGGACAAACTTAAGATAGATGCGCTTGTTACCCGCGTTGCAAACGGCGACATAAAGGAGGTGATTCTCGCACTCGGGGCGACCATGGAGGGGGATACCACCGACTATTATATCTACAAACGCCTTGAACCATACAACATCAAGGTAACGCAGCTGGCACGCGGGGTTTCGGTAGGCAACGAAATCGAATACACCGACGAAATCACACTGGGGCGGTCGCTGCTCAACCGCACGCTATTCTCCGACACAATAATGCAATAGCGATGCTTACAGATAACCAGATACGGTTGCGGGCCCTTGAGCCATCCGATGTCGACCGACTCTACATATGGGAAAACTGCCCGGAAATGAGACGTCACGGGGTAAATGCCGCGCCATATTCCCGCCATCAGCTATGGGAATATGCCAACAATTATGACGCAGACCCTTTGCGAAGCGGCCAACTACGCCTGATTATCGAGGTCACAACATCCGACCGTAATGCCGGCTGCAACTGCCCCGGCAAACAGACGGCAACTGCTGTTGGATGCATAGACCTTTACGACATCGACCCGCGCAACAGACATGCATACATAGGGATTATGACGTCACCGGAACACAGGGGCATGGGTTATGCGTCTGTGGCCTTGGAGCTGATAAAGACCTTCGCCCGTGACTCGCTCGGACTGCATACCTTAGCAGCAATTGCCGCATCCGACAACACCCCTTCGGTGCGGCTATTCACACGGTGCGGTTTCCGAAAATCAGGCATCCTCACGGGATGGCTCCGCATCGAGGGCGACACATATGCCGACGCAGTGTTATTCCACTCTACCCTTCAATAACAGGAGTAACTGTTATTGAATCAATAGGTCAGCCCAGCGGCACGGTGACAATGAAACGCGCACCCTCCGTGTAGGTGGTATCAAGGGTTACCGAACCTGCAAGCAGCTCTGCAAGATGCCTTGCTATGGGCAATCCGATACCTATACCCTGCGAAGAGCGGTCGAGTTTCACGAATCGTTCGAACACACGTTCGGCATCTCCCAGCGATACCCCTATCCCGGTATCAGTCACTGATATATAGGCTTTTCCCGCCTCCTCGTCAGCATGGAACCCAACCTCGATGCTACCATGTTTGGTAAATTTTGCCGAGTTGGACAGCAATTGTACCAAAATCTGCATCAACCGTCGCGAATCGGTATATACGGTAACATCGCAAAGATTCGGCATCACATGCATATCGACCTCAGGACGCACCCGGTGCTTGACGCTTTCAATCGCCATGTTGCATAACTGCGACAATGACTCCTTCTTCATGCACACCGACACCGAATCGCTGTCGATTTCCGAAAGGTTCAACACGTCGTTCACAATGGAGGTAAGCAGCTCGGCATTATGCGACACAAGATTGGCAAAATGTTTAAGATATGGCTTGAACCCTGCCTCGGAACAATCTATTATCAGATTTGTGTATTCGTTTATAGTGTGAAGCGGCACTGCCACCTCCCCGCTCATGTTCTTGATGAAATCAGATTTTATGCGGTTGGCAAGCTGCGCCTCATCGCGGGCTTTCACAAGGTCGGCCTGCGCCTGACGCAAATTGGCACTTTCGGCAACCAGTGCGGCATTGGAATGGACAAGGTTTTTGGCCAGCCTTCGCGAATGCCGGAACAAAACGAACACAACCGCCAAAAGAACCAACAGCACCACTGCCGCAGTCAACGCTATCAGCATTACATTACGCTGCATAACACCTGATTCACGTGCATGTTCTGCCTTCAGCTGGTTTATGTCGTAAACAATCTGAAGCTCTTTGTATTTTTCACGGGTGCGTTTCTCGATTGTCTCCTCTAGAATCTCGTTATACTCCCTGGACGCGGTCAGCAAGGCGTCAAGATCGCCCTGCTTCTCAGCGCTTTTAACCATCATACGGAGCAGAACCCTGTGCACACTGGCATTATAGGGTGCATCTATATATTTTTTCAGAAGTTCCAATGCCCTGCCGTAATCTTTTTTATACATGCTGTAATAGATTTGCGGCCTCATGGAAATACGGTTGGTTGCAGCGGCAACCGAATCACGGGCCACCATCTGCATAGCCTTCCTGTAATAGGTTTCAACCTCGCGAGGGGAAAGTTGCGGATAATTGGAAAGAATCCGTGTGTACACAATATAACGGTTACCGTCGTAACTACGGTAAGGTCGCGATATCCCCCAGGTGGATCCGTTCTCCAATCCGTCGATTGACTCCAGCAGCTTCAGGTCGGCATCAATCGACTTGGCGTTTTCGTCATTTTCACGGAAGGCCATGGCAGCCTGCACATAGTAGCAGTTCTTAATCGAATATGCCTCCGGACGCAGTTGTTTGACCATCTGCCCCAACTGGGTCATATATTTTGAAAGAAGTTCCCCTTGCGAACATTCGGCAACGTAAAGGCATATCCCATGCAATGTCACAATGTTCTCGTAAATGTCATCATCTGCCCCCATGTTTACCTTTTTCAACAACAACCTCAGGTTGCGATCCTTCTCGTCAGTGGTCGAATAGCGCACATTATGAATATTCCTCAGCATGCGTATAAACGTCTCGGTCTCGACCCGGTCGTCGGAAGGGTCGAACATCGCGGCATTTGTCAAATCTTTCAAAAGCAGGGAATCGTTACGTATGTGCAGATTGGCAAGATTACGTATTATATCAAGCCCTATCTGGTCATTACCCGAACAAGCGGCAGTGTGCAGAATCATCCGGCCGATAGAATCACGCTTGTCTTTGGGGCGGAGGTCGAAAATATCCGTGAGCAAATCAAGGCTGTCGATTGCCGTGGTAGCCAATTCCAACCTATCCGACAAGCTGTCGGCAATCTCATCATTGCCGGTGGTACGGGCCGACATACTAATGCACGCACAAGCGAACAGCACCGATAAAAAAGCATATATCCTTACCATTGCATTCCTGATAACTGAACCAGCCTGTGCCGGCCATAACCCTTTCCAAAGCCCATGCACACAAACCGTCTAATTAATACATGCAAAAATAGGGAAAATCCCACGATATTACAAATTTAATTCATACCCGTTTCAAAAATCCCTGAAATTGTAACCGGCATCAGGCAATAAGTAAGTCGTGGAAATTATTTTATA
>LUJQ01000082.1:33021-64692 GCA_001689485.1 Bacteroidales bacterium M6
GCGTAATAATTTTCATGACTTACTTAACACAAAACACCTATTAATGCGTATCGATGGCGGGGAAATGGTTTGGAAATGCCCGGAAAAAACGTTAACTTTGCAGGCGTTTTCGGGTATCCCCCGGCAACATCCCGTGTGATGGGAAATTAATATCACTTAATTTTGAGTAACACATCTAATTATTTCAAGAAATGAAAACTTTCCAACTCCCTGCCGAAGCCCGCGTGGATCTCGGCAAAAAAGCAGCGAAACATCTCCGTGCCGAAGGTAAAATCCCCGTGGTTCTCAACGGCGGCGAACCCTTCGAACTCCCCTACAAGGGCACCCTCAACCCCGGAGAGAAAATCGTGGAAATAGAAAACGGACGCGGCATCATCACCACCGACCTCACCGTCACCAACGAAGCCGTTCGCAAGCTCATCTATACCCCCGACATTTTCGCAATCGAACTCGAATATAACGGCGGCAAGAAAACCGCAGTGCTCCGCGAGGTGCAGTTCCACCCCGTTAAGGACAATATCCTCCACATCGACCTGCTCGAGGTTAACGAAACCAAGCCTGTGGTTATGTCGGTACCCGTGCAAATCGAAGGCCACGCCGAAGGTGTGAAAGCCGGTGGTAAGCTCACCCTTTCGATGAAGAAAATCAAAGTAAGAGCCCGCTACACCGAAATTCCCGAACGCCTGGTCGTCAACGTCGACAACCTCGGCCTTGGCAAGACCATGCAGATCGGCGACCTCCACTTCGAGGGTCTCGAAATGGTATCGCCCAAGGAAGCCGTGGTTTGCGCCGTTCAGCTCACCCGCGCCGCCCGTGGTGCTGCCGCTGCCGCCGCTGCTGCTGCGAAATAAGCCATTGGCTGCATGACGACAACAAAACCATTTTCCCTATGAAATATCTTATAGTGGGTCTCGGAAACATCGGACAAGAGTATCAGGGAACCCGCCATAACATAGGATTCAGAATATTGGATGCCTTTGCCGAGGCATCCAATATTTCTTTTTCCACCGACCGTTATGGCGATGTGGGGCATGGCCGGATCAAAAACAAGCAGGTGGTGCTGCTGAAACCGTCGACCTATATGAACCTAAGCGGCAATGCCGTGCGTTATTGGAAGACCAAAGAGAACATCGACCTCGAAAACATCCTGGTGCTGGTCGATGACCTCGCCCTGCCGTTCGGGGCTATACGCATGAAGGGACGCGGCAGCGACGCCGGACACAACGGGCTGAAAAACATTGCCCAGATGCTAGGCTCTGACGCATACCCGCGCCTGCGTTTCGGCATCGGAAGCGACTTCCCGAAAGGGTGCCAGATCGACTACGTGCTGGGGCAGTTTACCCTCGACGAGCGCCAACGGCTCCCGCTCCGGGTGGATGTGGCATGCGATGCAATCCGCACATTCGTTCTTGCCGGGTTGCAGACTGCCATGTGCGATTTCAATAACAAATAATGCCGGGCTTACCGGCCATACACTCATGAAAACAGAGGTCAGGATAGACAAATGGCTCTGGGCGATGCGCGTGTTCAAAACCCGCACCGTGGCCACCGACAGCTGCAAGAAAGGGAGGGTCACCCTCCGCACCCCCGGGGGCGACGTAGTGGCCAAACCCTCAAGAATGATAAAGATTGACGACGTGGTGAGCGTGCGCAAACCACCCATCACATATTCGTTCCGTGTGAAAGCCCTCACCGAAAACCGCCTTGGCGCGAAACTCGTACCCGATTACATGGAAAACATCACACCGAAAGAGCAATACGACATGCTCGACGTGATTCGCATAAGCGGGTTTATCGACCGTCGCAAAGGCTTGGGACGCCCTACCAAACGTGAGGGGCGTGACCTTGCCAAATTCACCGACGACATCTACAGCGAAAGCGATTTCGATTTCGGGTTTGATTTCGACGAAGGGGATTTTGACGATTAGCCCCTGACATGTAAGACTACGACAAAGCCGCCGGGATGCAATTCATCCCGGCGGCTTTGTCGTAGTCTCAGTACATATCGCAGGCTTTGGTTAATGACCGCGAGGCGCCGAAGGGCGGAGTTCCGTGCGGCGTGTCATATAATCACCGAACCAAAGGCCGCCGATAATCAGGAAGGCCCCGAAACAACCCATAAACGTTATGGGGTCGTTGGCGAAAAGCATGGCGGCAATCACCATGGTACATATCGGCTGGATATAAAGATAGTTATTTGTGGTTATTGCCCCGAGAACGTTCATAACCCCGGCCCAAAGCACATATGCACCCATCGAACATACCAGCCCGAGGAACAAAAGATTGCCGAGCACTTCGGGAATCAGCAGCTGAGAAAGCGGGGAAACAGGCTCCGACGATACCACCCAGAATGGCAAAGCCGTGATGAGACCGTAGAAAAACGTTTTGCGGGTAACGAACTGGGCCGAATAGGTAACATTGACCTTGCGCAACACCACGGCATAAACAGCCCACGCACAAGCCGCGCCAAATGCCAGCAAATCACCTATCGTGGCGCTCAGGGCATCAGGGGCATCGGACTCGGTGACCTGTGAGAACCCGTCCTTGAACACGATGCATCCAACACCGAGAAAGGCTATAAGCGAACTGATATAAGTCCATTTCCCCGGACGTTCGTTCTTATACAACGCACCGATAAGCAGCGTTGTCAGCAACGGCGAGAGTGTCGTAATCATCGACACTTCCGACACACGGGTATAGTTGACCGCATTGTTTTCAGCAATAAAGTAAATCGACCCGCCACACAGGCCGCAAACGGCAAACAGGAATTCATCGCGCCACGAATTCGCACGGATCTGCTTATGGGAGGCTATCAGAAGCAACACATAGGCCATAAGCGCACGGTAGATGTAGATTTCAACAGCTCCGAGATTGTGGTTTGTAAGCACCTTGGTGCTCACAAACGACGCACCCCACATAGCCACGACAAGGAATGCGCAGAAATGACTTATCAACCGAGCTTTTTGTGAATTAATTTTCCATGGTGTAGTCGTCAAGGCCATAACATCTTCTTAGAGGTTGTCCAAAAAATTTTCCAATGAGGTTGCCTTATGATATTTATGCGACCCCATAACTTAAGCTTTCATTGTTTTTCGCCGCTGAATCGACAGTTTTCAACCGCCCGGTCAGAATATCATATCGAATCAACCGGCAACAACCATGCGAATTTACATATTTTTTTCCATTCGCCAATTCATAAGCAGAATATTTTTTAAATAAGAACACCCCAACAAAACAACGTGCACGATTGTATAATAATGTAAACACCAGGCAGGCAGAACACACAGGCCGACAGGTTCCGCGCATGCCCCCTATGAGTTTTTTATGCACACTGCATGCCTAATCCCGATAATTTCATTTATCTTTGCATGACATTGGAATTAACACTATTAACTTAAACTTATAATCCTTATGAAATCAATCAAGACTCTATGCTGCGCCGTATTGGCGGCCGGCATGCTCCTAACCGGATGTAACTCGATGACCAACACCGGCAAAGGCGCCCTTATCGGTGGCGGCGGCGGTGGCGCTCTCGGCGCAGGTATCGGTGCACTCATAGGCGGCGGCAAGGGTGCCGCAATCGGTGCCGCGGTAGGTGCCGCAGTAGGGACAGGCGCAGGCGCACTCATAGGCAAGAAGATGGACAAACAGGCTGCCGAACTCAAACAGCAGCTTGCCGAAGCCGATGTGGAGACTGTAACCGACCAGAACGGCCTCCAGGCAATCAAAGTCACTTTCCCCGGCGGAATCCTCTTCCCAACCAACGGCACCACCCTCAGCGCAAATGCGAAAACCGAGCTGGCACAGTTTGCCAACTCGCTGCGTTCGAACCCCAACACCGACGTGCAGATTTACGGCTTCACCGACAACACAGGCTCGATGGAGGTAAACACCCGCGTTTCAAACGGGCGTGCCGCCGCAGTTGAGAGCTTCCTTGCCAACAGCGGCATCGCTCCCACACGCCTTCGTGCACAGGGCATCCCGATGGCCGACTATGTGGCATCGAACGAAACCGCTGCCGGACGTGCCCAAAACCGCCGTGTCGAAATCTACATCACCGCCGACGCACAGATGATCCAGCAGGCCAACAACGGCACACTACAATAAAAATCGAAGTCATCCTGACTCCATATCCCCCCACTCACCCCTATGCAACAAAGCCGGACGNNCGTCCGGCTTTGTTGCATAGGGGTGAGTGCTTTTTCACGGTTAAGGCTCGACATCACGCACACAACGCACATACAGAGTGCCGACCATATTGGGATTTGCCGTTGTCGGGCCGAGATTGTTAGTAGTAAGCAACGTTGCACCGTCGCTGCGGCAACCCAGGAAATAATTGTTTCCGTCGGTATATGTGCCACCATCACCGTTGCGGTTAAAGTATGACGCAGTACACGACACGATATACGGAGAATAAGAATTATACAGACCTTCATTACGCATAATGGCCATCTCCTTTTGGTTAGGGATTCTCCAACCGCTTCCCTGGGTGGCATTCAAGCCGCTGCACGGATTGCTGTTGATATAACTGTACACATTATCGGCATTCGATGTCGCACTGTAATTATAACCGAAATTGCCACTTGCGGAAGTTCCTGTCTGGGTTACTTCGGCATATTGGAACGCATAATAAACCTTATTATATGGGCTGTTAACCATATGAACCGGCATCTGCCCCGGACTGTCACCATTACCTGCCAACGGGGTTGTACGTATTGAGTTGATGTCATAATAGGTCATCGATATGGTGCGGGTGGCAGCATCATGCACATATGCTTTCTGCACCTTCTCCTCTGATGTAACAGTGGTAAGATTTGTTCCAAGGTTGCGTATACAGCGAATCTGCCATGGTTCACTACACCATTGGTTCCATTCTGATGTAGAAAGACCTTCCATTGACCAAAGTATGCGTCCGTCGCTGGAATAGAACAGGTAACGCGTGTTTTGCCCGTTATCCGAATATGGCAACTTCCTCACATTGTCGTAGTCCATAATCGGATCCTGCAACGAGGCACGCCCGAGGATAACCCTGAGGTATTTGCCCATCGCAGGGACATACCACCGCAATTCCTCTTCGTCAATCGTGCCGTTCCCGTTGTTGTCGCGGTTACGGTTCATGCAGGCGTTTATCGCCTCTATATAATTGGTTGCCGTAGTGGAATTCGGCTGTGGGTCATAAGCCGACGAGGTATATGTATTGCCGAAGTTCGCAAGCCTGGGCATATATATGGGGTTATTGTTATTGACGGTGCGAGCCGGGAGAGCGGGGCCACCCTGCAAATTCCCGGTCGCCACACCGGGCATTTCCTGAACATACGTATAATTGTTGTTTGCATAGGAAAGAACCGCGTTCCAGTTGTTGTTCTTATTCCTTATCCACTGCCACACGTTATAACGCCCGTTATCAGAGCTAGGGTTTGTGATAGTCCCTGCTGTGGAACGACGGAGATTAAGACCCTCCACTTCGTTTTCACGTTCGACCCCTATGCCAGTTCCTCGTGGGAGGTCGCCTGTGGCGGGGGTGATTTCACGGTCGGAATAATAGGTCTGTATCGACTGCTGCGACACGGCATATTTCGAACGGGCATAAACACTTTGCCCGTCAGCCGAGATGCTCCGCGTCACACGGATATAGAAACGGCGTGCATCCTGGTTGACATAATGCATCCAGGCCGGATCCTGGTTGCCTTGCGACCGCTCGTCGCCATAACCGGCCTCCCCGACCCCGGCCTCATAAGCATATTCATTGACGAATACCGTATAATATCCTGAAGCAGAAACGGTGTAATTGCCGTCGTAAATATCTTTAAGTGTAAACGACCTCAAGGATGCATCGTTATAAGTACGCGGGTAATAACGGGCAAGGCGATTCATTGCCGTTGTAGGGCGCAGCTCAATCCAGTTGACATATTTCTCCTCACCGGCAGGAATGGCTTCCTCCTCGGTGTAGGTGTGTTCCACCCCGTTTTCATATGCGGTTATGATATAGCCGAAATTAGTCAGTTCAGTCTCTGTAAGCTCGATGTTGAACGCGGCATAATGGGCGTCAAGGGTGATTGTAGGGTTCATCACATCGGTCACCAGCCCTTCGGCACCTGGGGTTGTCTCTTCCTCACGATAAGCTTCAAGACGTATGTCATTGAGGCCGTTAACCGTCAGGTTATATGTATAGTCAACATTACGGAAACAATTGAAATCAGCCGATTTCGCAGCTTCGTCAGCACCTTCGCAGTAGCCGAGATGCACCACATATTCGGCATTACCCGACCTGTACATCTCATCCCCGGCAGGCGGATTGACCGGGTTGCCGTCGCCATCGACATTTACAGGGGCTTTATAATCAACGAAACAACGCACACGCACATATGTAGCCATATTGTTCGGAGTCCATACGTCGCCGGTGAGCGATGTAAACAACCCCGAATTCGATTGCGTGACCCCGGTGGCGGCGCCAGTGGCATCCTTGCGCTCACGCTCACGCTTGTTATAGGTGTCGCAACCTGACCCGGCCAAAGCCGTATGCTTGTTCTCACCCTGCCAAAAGTCGAAAGTAGAGCTTCCGTCGCCGTTTTCGGTTATAAAATTGCCGGAAAACTGCTGCGGTGTCACATAGTATTCCCCTGCGTTTTCCTCGGTGCAGTCATTCCCGAAATTGGCAGTCCGTCCGTCGGTATCCGAGCGCTCGTAAAGCCATGTGTAACGCGGGACGTTGCACACCGTGTAGCTCTCGACACTGACATCTACATCCGGCCCCGGTTTGATGTTGAATGTAAGGTGCGACACCAGCCGGCGCAGGTGTATAGCTCCGTTACCCAGTGCGACCTCCCCGCTCCCTGAAGCGGGTATGAACACAGGTTCGAAATTCACCCTCTGCCAGTCATCGATACGGTGAGGGGCTACATGATTCCCGCCCGCAACCAAATTCGTGTAACAACCGGCCATAGCCAACGGGGAGGGGGCGGTGTTCACTTCGTTGTCGGTGCTGGGCGATGCAACGGCGATGTCGAGAAACCCGTTCCATGTGTCGGCTGCATCGAGAAGGTCGGCAAGGCTACGTTCCTGCGCGTCAGGGTCGCTTTTCAGCACGCCGTTATTGGTGTCGGGATTTGCCACACCTACGATATAGCTGCTTCCCGACTGCGATTTCAACGACACTTTATTCGGCTGTTCCACCGTTATGGTGCTGGGAGCAAGCTTTACCCATTCACTTGTAGCTTTCCCTGTCACAGCGCTGTATGTGCGTATCCACAACGTCTGCACACGGTTAAGCTGTTCGTCAGATAACGCGTTGCGGCTTTTCACCTCCATTTTTGGCAAAGAGAGGGGCACTGTAACCGTCACCGCCTCACCGCTCACGGTGTAATCGGGAGCATCAAGAATCTCGTCGCGGCACGACGCCAGCGTCGTCACACCCAACGCTGTCGCCAACCATGCACCGGCCGAAAATATATGTCTAAACGATTTCATCAGAGTTTACATCATTTTTAATGAGGTTACCGGCCCGACCGATGTCGGACAAGAGTGCCGGTCAGCCTTAAATCATTCAAAAGGCGGGATGTTGACCACCCCTTCATCCATGTCGCAAACAGTCCAGACCACACCGAGCTGCTGCCCTACATTTCGGATTTCATATCGGTAGATATTGTTTCGCAAAATATTTATCGATGCCCCCGGCTTCCCGGCATCATATTCCGACATCTTCAATTCGAATGCCGGATTATTGCCCGTTGCGTCACCGGGATTACGGACCGTCACCTGTATATATGCCGGTTGTGCACCACCGACATGGGCTACAGCATATTCAGGCACATATGCAGAATACACCCTGCACCTGTCAGCGCGGTTGCCGGTTGCCTGTTCGTCGAAAAAGAAATCAATAACGGCATTAGTGTTCTGTGGGACACCCGGACCGGCAGGCGGGTTGACTTCTGAAAAAGCCCGTGGCGCATTGTAATGCGCGTCCGACGGAATCGAAGGGGAGGAAACATATTGTGTCTCGATTGTCCCGCCAAGGCTCCAATTGCCAATTTCCGGCAATATGGCGGCACGGCTGAAGAAACCCGACAGCTCGACCTTGGTGACCGACACCCGTTCGTCAACAGGAAGCTGGACTCCGGCAGCATCGTCATAGCCCAGACGGTCGATTACCTCGATTTTTGCCAAAGCCCTCAGCATGTTTATATCCTGCGAGCCGTCGGCTGCCACCGACAGCATATAAGGGTTGTCGGATGTGCTGGCTTCCAAATCTGATTTACGCACCGTGAAGCGCTGCAAACCGCTCATAGGTATATATTGCCCTGAAACAGTCGGCTGCCACCACGAAACCTCATTACCATCCTCTTTAGCCAACGGCACACCGAAAGTGGCCACCCTGTTCATCCCGAAAATCTGATTGAAGGCTATCCCAGGGGTGTAGTTCTGCCGCTGCGGGCGGTGTGCCGACTCATTCCCGGTCACCATTATATAAAAAGTAACATTCTCCCCTGCGGCATAATCGAAATATTCCTGCGGCATAGTGGCCGTTACGGAATAGGAGTTGTATTTCTCCGTGTCGGTAGCCTTGGCATCGGGATAAAACGGCGTGATAAGAATGCCGTTGTTATCGAACAACAGGAAAGTAAGGTTGCGCAAGTCGAGATAGTTCTCAGCTATCGTGCCAAGCTGTGGGTTTGGAGAGGGCAGCAGGTTACGGGCCAGCCCGGGTGCTTGCGCCCCATGTTGTCCGTCCCCACGGGTAACCACTGTAAACCGCATGGTCATCGTGGCTCCATCGTTTTTTTCGCCGCCTTTGTCGGTAGGTGGGCAGTCGGAATCGTCGGTGACACAGCCCGTCAGTGAGAGCAATGCCGCCGGGAGCATCGCTGCCGCCACACACTGTAGGATATATTTCTTTAATCTGTATGTCATGGTTGCTGGTGAGGTGTCGGTTACCGGATTATAAATCCTCATTCTGGTCGGGCACGATGTGCCATCCGTTTATGCTGATACCGCCTGCCATATACCAGTTTTTGTCGGCATCTATGAAGAAAGCAAGTGTATGCTCGTCCATGCGGTCAAGATATTGCTGGTCGGTTAAATGGCCCTGGTAATGCCCTTTTACCCTGACGAGATAACTCAGCAGGTCGAGGTTGATGATTTCCTTGGAATCCTCGTTACGTATCACCTTAAGCATAGGGCGCCTGCCAACAATGAAACGACCTGTGGTGTTCTCTGTCATCATGCCTGAAGGGGTTTGCGCCTCATCCCCACCGGCACGGGCCTCTTCACGTTCGGAAGCAAGCATCGTGGTGCTCCACGAGCGATATGCCAGCGGGGTGTCACCCACCACGTTGTTGAGATAATCCATACAGCTGTTGTCGGCGGTAATTTCCACGCTGAAATCACCTTTCATCATTTCACTGCCGTCGAGATTTTCCAAAATGACCTTTATAACGTTGGTGTCTTTCATAAGGTCGATGGCAGGGAGGTCGATATATCCGTAGGCATCACGCTTGCACACCACATTTGTTACCATTCCGTGAAACAGAGGCGTTATGTCGCTGTCAACGTAATAGCCCCCTTCCGAACCGTTGAGCGGGAGGGTGGCCGAAAGGTCGCTTATCGACGCCGGGGAAGCGCCCCCGCCTATCTCGAATGCCGTGTGGTCAGACATAGGCGACGTGCCTGTGCACCATGCCACCATGCTGTAGGTGCCGGGCTGCAACTCTACATCCATCTTGTAACCGTTGGTTGCAAGAGCGGGGCCGCTGTCGGTTTTCCTGAGCACGAGCTTTCCTCCGCTGTCGAACACATAAAGCGTCACCCCTGTAACTTGCGAGGCGAAAGCATTCGCACTGAGGATATTCTGTGTGTAGGTGAATGGGACCCGATAGTGAACCGTGCAATCCCCCTCATCGTCATAAATGACCGAATCGCACGAAGCCAGCCCGATGGTGCAAGCGGCCAATGCCGACACCAACACCGCTTTGGTTGCTCTACGAATTATCTGAAGTATCATCGTCCAGGTGTATGTTTGTGATGTATGTGAATAATCGTTGGTTAGTATGTTGTGGATTCCGGGAAACCGGAATCTCGTTATTGCCGGTTTTAAGAAGTCCTTCCGCTCAGGGGGCGGATAAGGACGGGCTTTTCAAGCGGTTATTCGGCCTCATGGCCACGTATCCCCGCCAAAACGTTTTTCAAAAATAAATGGATAAATAATAGATAAAATGAAACGGCGGGGATGACGCAGGATCTCCCCCGCCGTTGTCATGCGATATTGTCTAGTTTGAATCAGAGATCCACACCCCATGCAGGAACAACATTCCATGCAAGGATGTTGAGGCGGGCTGCAACATACTGATCCATCTGGGTTACAGGGGGAACAATAGGCTGGTCGAGGCTGCGGACGCCGGTTCCAAGGCCGGAGATAGAGTTAACAGTGATGCTGTAGACATGGTTGCGGACAATGCCAAGGTCGCCTACACGCATCTTACTCCATTGATATTTGCCATCTTCCATGCATATTGCCGGGTCAAAGCCAAGGTGACGGATGGGGATGGAGAAGAATGCAGTGCCATTGGCAAACATATCCATATAACCGGCGGTTACGAGGTCGGCATTAACCTGGGCAAGATTAGCAGCGTCAACGCGGGTGTAGGCCGACCCGTTCCAATAGAACAAAGGAGTAGCGGTCAAATCCACATCATCCGCAATCTGCACGGTTACAAGGCGGCCTGCGAGATTCGGATTAGCCAGAAGGTCGCGGGTGGCCTTTGAAGGATGGGCGAGTTTGAACGTTTCAGCCTTTGCCGTAGCCGTACCTTCATTATCCATGAACACGATACGCTGACGAGCGGCCAGCACAGCCTTTGCAGCAGTAGCATCGGCATAGTAAGTGCCGTTGGAACCAGCATTACGGTCGATATAGAATGTTGATACAACGCCATTGACTTCATAATGTCCGAGAACCACGGCAGAACCTACAGTGGCGGCAGGGTTGCCGTTCGTATCACGGATACGGGTAATGGCGGTTGTGGTTTCTTTGGTATAGATATAGCCAGTGGCAGCATTGCCTGTATTGGTAATGGAAAAGGCACCACCTTCAGCCGGGATAGCCTGGTTTGTAATCTGAATCTCCCTGTTCACGATATTTTTCACATCGTTATAGGAATAATACGTCTGGGGATAATCGGTTGAATGACCTTCAAGGTCGTTCACCTCGTCAGAAACATTGGGGAACATATTGTTATTATACGACGGCGAGCAAGCCCAATAGCTGCGGTGCTGCGCAGGGGCATTCCAAGAACCGGCCATACCTGTATCCTCGAAGTTCTTGTCAATATCAGCGTAGGTCGGGAACAGATTGATGCCGGTTCCTGTTGTTGGCACACCATAACGCTTGGTTATGTAATTTTGATTTGCGATAGCATTCATAAACCAAAATTCTGGTACAAACTTAAGCGTTACATCGCTGCCATCGCTATTCTTCAGGACATAATCCTTTGATGCACCAGCCCCCATTGTGAGGCCGACTTTGGCTGCCAGACGCTCAACATAGATATTGACCAATGCAGCAGCCCCGCCATCAGCACCCGATATGGCATTCTCAGCCTCTTCACGCGACGGGAACAACTGGCCGCCATTGATAGGCGTTGCACACAGACGCTGGTTAGACTGACCGGTCAGCACATTCTGTCCGAAATAAACCGAGTTGGTCATGATGAAATACGGGCCGTCGTTGAAAAGGTCGATTTGCTCATCGCGTATATCGACCAAATCCTTTGATGCCAATTCGGTGACGCGTCCGGGACGTGCATTCACAATACATATTACCTGTGAAGGAAGGTTGGCACCCTGCACAAGCTGCACGGGTACTACCGATGTCCAGATACGGGTAACATTCCCGTCCTCAAAACCGCCCTCAGAGAAATCGGCATCCTTCAAGTCATCCCCTTCAAACGTCATAGGGGCTGCCGTAGGCTTACCGGCCGCATCATAAAACAGGAAGCTTATGCTGTTGACATAGCTTTCATTGGTAGTCCCATCTTCAAAAGCTCTTCCTTTCGCACCTTCGCGTGGAGAAGAAATTTCAACGCATACATACTGCGTTTGGTCATACTCAACCTTTTGAGGGCCGTCGTTGACTGGTTCGTCGAGGACTTTGTCATCCGAGCAGGAGGCAAAACCCACTGCAAGGAGGGCAGCCGCCCCGGCGAGGAATTTAAATGTTTTCATCGTGTGTGATAATTTAGTGAGTTAATAATTGGATTATATTTGTTTGATTGATTCTCAGTTGTAAGTCGTAAGTTATAAGACCTTTGCTATGAGCGTTATAACAATGATAATAGGGGGCAATGTGATAACAGGTATTTCTAATTCCAAGGATTTAAGGAATAAGAATAAAGGTATAAGAGATTCGCTGCCGGAAGTGGCTTAACACCCCAGCTCATCAACTTCTTAACGTCTCAACTTCTCAATGTCTCAACTTCCCTTCCTCTTCATCCAGGAAGTGTATTCATCGAGCTGGCGGATGGCATCGGCAGCCTTGGCAACACCGAGACGTTCCGCTTCAACCAACCCGGAACGGGCACCTTCAAGGTCACCCTGACGGGCAGCAAGGATAGCTCGGGCATAAACGGCCTCAGGACAGTTACCGGCTTTGGCAAGATAGCGTCCGGCTTTTTCAAAGTCGCCGAACGAAAGCGCCGTCACACCGGCATTGAGATTGGCCTCGGGGGCTTCGGGATAAAGGCGTACTGCCACCTCGAACACCTCGCGATATTCCTCGGAATCAGCCGGGAGGGTTTGCGCAAGAACGTACATTTCGTGAAGCGAGAGCTTGCGCGGGTCGCGTGCCAGCACCTCGGCAATCTTGGCAGGGTCGGAGAACGACGAAACCACATATGAAATAGTGTAGTCGCTGTGGCGCAGACCAGGATAGACGTTCTCAAGCATATAGCGGTACTGCTCCGGGAACTCCTTCTTTATTTTCCATTCACGTGCATCAGGGGCAAGGTCGTCAAGGGCTATAATAGCCAGGATGGCGTCGCGGTTATCAATCTGCGAACCTTCAACCCAACGGCGCAGGCCGTCCCAATCCTCGGCAACCGACGCAGTGCGCAACACCTCCTGCGGGAAAGCATATAGGCCGCACACATAGGATGCAAGCGCCTTTGTACGCCCTTCGGCAAGGCGGGCATTATTGGCATAGAGACCTTCGGGCGACGCATAACCGGTGATGGTAATGCTCTCTATCCGCGAGTCGGCATCATTCCTGATGATGTCGATAGTGTCGCGTATATTGGCCAGTTCCTGCGGATTACGGCGGTAGGAAGGCTCGATTTCGGTGCGGTTCACCTTGAAATCGATGTAGGCCGAACCGCTTGCGGCACGCTCTTTGCGAGTTTCGACCTGCGGGGTCACATAAGCCCACTGCGGTGCAAACACCCGCTCGCGGAAATCAAGTTGTGCGACAGGGGTAAGTGCCGATTCCGATACTTCGAAACCACACCCGCAAAAATCCTCGGCAAGCGACAAGGAGGCCGACTCCATCCACTGCGAATAGGGCACGATGGCAGTATAGGCCACTTCGCCTCCGGGACGTGTAAGCACCTCACCTTCCGCAAGGTGGCGCTTGCGCTGGTTCTGTATGTAACGGTTGCGGCCGGCAACCACTACGCGAGGCAAAGTCAGGGTGCTGTCGCCGAAAGCGATAACCGGGGCCAGCGACACCTCACGGTCGCTTTTGAGTTTCATGTCCGAAAGGTCGAGGGTCATGTTGACCAGGAGGTTATTGTCGGTGCGCTCCACATCCAGACGGCTGATGCGGCTGTCACCGCTTACGAGGGTCTCGGCGGAAAGGAGCGATGCGGTGGCAAAGGCTGCCGCCAATAATATGGTTTTGGGATTCATGTCGTGTTGTGTGCTGGAGGTTTGACGGTTCAGAATACGTAAACAAGGTTGATGGCAGCCTTGGTCGGGCCGACATAGTTATGACGCCCTGTGCCGACACGTCGGCCACATCCGGCGCATTCATAAATATCGTAGGAGGCATGAATCCAACCCAGGCCGATTTCCGCTTCCAGGTTCCAATGTTTGCCCAGGAGCCAGCTATAGCCATATGCCAGGCCGACACCACCAATCCATCCTTGGTAGCGATGATTTTTCAAAACCCCGAAATCAGTACCCAGGAATTTGAAATCAGTGTCGAGATGACCCACATTGGCCTGCCCGAAAAGGGCGTGAAGCCCTACGAAATGGCCGCCCAAAGCCTCGCAAAACCAATAGCGTGCCTCGGGTTGAGCAAGCCAGTGCTTCCACCGCTTACCACCCGAAAACGACCACGAGTTGAAATCGCCGGTCAGGTCGACCGACCACCGCGTGGCAAATGACACCTCCGCCCCGAGGTTGACATTGAGGAAAGCATCTGACACGATGTTGGTCTTCACCGCAACCTCCTGTGCCCTCAATGCCGGCATCTGCGCCATGCCTGCTATCAAAAGGATAAAGATAATAATCGCTCGTTTCATTGTTCGTTTTGAATATATAAATCTTTAGGGTTGTATAATCCTGCTATAGCAGGTTACTCAAAATCAATATGCAACGAAAGAGGCCAACAACCTGCCGGAGGTCGTTGACCACTCATCCATTTTAAATGTAACTGCGTGTGTCATAGCTGGTAAAGACATGTTCTATAATTGTGTGCTATCCATACTTTTATAAAGGCATATCCTCGAATCCAAACCTTTTATCTGATATATCTCTCGTCAAGAGATGTATCGATATTGATTTGTCTCCATTAAAGTGTGTTAGCAACCACAAAGATAGTGAAAATCATATAATAAACAATAAACTCATGCAAAAAATTCTGTTTTTAACAAATGCATCCAACGAAAATATCTGCATAAACCATTGTATTATATCGTTTTTCAAATCTATAACATCCAAGTTTTCAACAGGTAACTCAATCTAACTACATCTCTTGACGAGAGATGTGGTTAGATTGAGGGTTGAATCCAGGGCACATAACATTTATTGTTATAATATTCTGAATATCAAAAAACTAATACGTCTGATACATCTCTTGACGAGAGATGTATCGATATTGGGAAAACATATAAAATAATTCGCCCTGCCAGATAAAAATTCCGGCAGGGCGAATCATATTTCATACACGATATGCCTGGAGGGGTAAATAACTATCACGCATCTCCTAAACATATTTTACGATATCAGCTCACCGGCAGATGCCACTGATGCTTTTTATGACTTTTCATATCGCCGATAGAACGAGATGATTGGCTCGGTCGACGTGAGCTGTGTCTAACGAGGCAAGATAGATGCGTGTGGTGGTTTCCGAGTCGTGACCCATGGCCTCGCTTATCGTGGCAACAGGAACTTGTTTACTTTTGGCTATACTTGCCCAGCCATGACGCGCAACATAAGCCGTAAGCGGCATCGAAAGCCCGAGCATCACACCAATCTTCCTAAGTTTGGTGTTGACAAAATGGGAGGCATTCTGATACTGACGCCGTGAATCGGTCTCCATATTTTTAATAATCGGCAGCAGATATGGGGAATCGCCGGTACTGTATTTGTCGACTATAGCCTGCATCTGGCGCTCCCATTTCACAAAGAGCTGGCGATTGGTTTTGCGTCGCCGGTAGGAAAGGATGCCGTTACGCAAATCCGACTTCCTAAGATAGGCCATGTCGACAAACGACATGCCACGGGTGTAGAAGCTGAACATGAAGAGGTCGCGGGCTAAATCAAGCGCAGGGTGAAGGCGGAGGTCGATGTCGCGGATAAGACGTATAACATCGGCCGAAACAGCCCGTTTCACGGTTTTGTCAACACCGGTATAAACACGACGAAAGGGATTGCTCTGAGGGGCCATTCCTTCGTCAACCGCCTTGTTATATATCGACCGCAGGTTGCGCATATAAAACGACGAGCTGTTGGGACACAGCCCCTCACGCCGCAGATATGCCTCATATTCCTGTGCCATATGCGAATCAAGTTCGCAAAACGCAAGGTCGCCCCTGTTCCCCCGGAAACGCATGAAGCTTTTAAGTGTTGAGCGATAGATTTCCGCCATGCGGCACCGCCCCATTTCGACGAGTTGTTGCGACAGGACAGACACGAACCCTGCCACACTGCCGGAACCGGCAAGCATGGCAGGGTCGGTATCATTAAAATAACGCTCCTTAAACTGCCCGGAGCATGATTGACTGGTTTTGATTCTCAAGGTTGCCATATTGAACACATGTTTCGTTTAACAACCTCAAAGGACGAACAAAACCCTGAATATGCCGAGCATATGCCTGCAAAATCGGCAAGTGAACCGGCAGTCACATGTTATTCCCACCCGCGACACCAGGGATAGCCGTAGCGGTCATAAAGCGGCGTAAGACGCCCAAGACGGGTAAGGAACTTATGGTAGAGTTTCTGGTCGGGCTGAATCCACTGCGACTCGCTCACGGCAGCCATGCGTGGAAGCATCTGATAGGTCATAAGGTTGGCGTTGTCGATAAACTCACCCCACACGAACCCCTGCACGCCTATGACATGATGGCGGTTTTCGGGCAGCACCCGCTCATCCATCGGCTCATATTGGTAGGTTTTGCTGAGAGGCAGGTATTTACCGATAAGGAACGGTTCTTCGAACGTGTTCTGCTTTTGGTAATAGTCAAGATAGTTATACTCGCTGGAACCTGCAATCACATCGTGGCCGGAGTTTGCGCCGTTTACGATGTAGTCGAATCCGTGCCATGCCATGATGGTGGTTGACGGGTTGACACCTGCATCGAAAATCTCCTCCCAACCTATTATCTTACGCCCACGGTCGTTAAGCATTTTTTCAACCCGTTTTGTAAAATAGCCCTGCAGCTTGTGTTCGGCTGTCACGCCATCGGACGTTTCAAGGCCGAGTTCCTTGATTTTACGCTGGCAGTCGGGGCATACTTCCCAACGCTGTTTCCAAGCCTCATCGCCACCGATGTTGATATAGTGCGACGGGAACAGTTCCACAACCTCGTCAAGAATCTCCTCCACAAGCTTGAAGGTTGCTTCTTTCCCGGCACAGAGAATGTCGATGTGAGGCCCCCAGTGGGTGCTCACATCATAGTGGCCGCCGACACAGCCCACTTCGGGATGCGAGGCCAGCAGGCTTACCGTGTGCCCCGGCATATCTATTTCGGGAATCACGGTGACATGGCGGTCGGCACAGTATTTCAAAATGTCCTTCACATCCTCCTGCGAGTAAAACCCGCCGTGCGGCGTGCCGTCGTAAACACCGGCCACACGCCCGCATATTGTTTCCTTACGCATAGAGCCTTTCTCTGTAATTTCGGGATGCCGTTTCAGCTCAAGGCGCCACCCCTGGTCATCGGTAAGGTGCCAGTGGAAGGTGTTCATGTTATGCATGACCATAAGGTCGACAAACTGCTTCACTGCCTCGACAGGGAGGAAATAGCGGCCGCAGTCAAGAAGCATGCCCCGGTAATGGAAACGCGGTTGGTCGGCAATGGCAACCGGAGGCAGCTCTACAGCGGCAGCCACGCTGTCGCGCGGCATGACGGGCAACGACTTCCGGAGGGTCTGAACACCGTAGAACACCCCGGCAGGTGTACGGCCAACGACCTCTACCCCTGCGGCACCGGCTTTAAGCTCATAACCTTCAGGGTCGGCAATTTTGTCGGACAGCGACAACGTTATGCACCCCGCCCCGTCGCGCTTACGTTTCGACGGATTTTCCACAGCCTCGACCTCAGGGGCGAACCCGAGGTTGTCGTTGATATATCCCGACAGGAAAACGGCGTTGCGATGCATCGCCTCGTCCGATTGTGGATATTGGATTTTGGAATCGGGGGTAAGCATGAAAGGAGTGCCACTCCCGGCTTCGACTGACAGCGGGAGCGGCACAATCTCATAATTGGCACGCGAGGCGGCGGAAGCCGCCGATGTAATGGCCGCAAATGCGACACCTAAAGTCACAGCACGAATATTCATGGCATTGTGGGTTCTAATGTGATAACTCCTGCAAAGTTACCAACCCTCATGCTTATGGAATATCGCATTCGTACACTTTTTTGTCGGATGTGTGCCCTCTAAGAGATTGTCTAAAGGCAACCACATCCACCTCCGGGCGAAAATCAATGCGGTGTGCCAAAATCCTGAATTTTGACATCACCCACGGCAGATTACGACAAAAGCTCGATAAGCTGTGTGCCGGCACGCTTTGTGTCGACTTTCTTAACAACATGGGTTATTCGGTGGTCGGCATCGGTAACGAAAGTGGTGCGGACGGTGCCCATGTATTCCCGCCCTGCCATTTTCTTTTTCTGCCACACACCGAACGCCTGGTTAACCTCGGTCGATTCGTCGCTGAGGAGCAGGAACGGAAGGGAATACTTGCCGGCAAATTTCACATGGCTTGCAGCAGAATCCTTGCTGATGCCTATAACAACGTAGCCCATCCCGGTGAGGCGGGCATAATCATCCCTTATCGAGCATGCCTCGGCCGTGCAACCCGAAGTGTTGTCCTTAGGGTAAAAATACACAATCAAAGGTTTCCCGGCAAAGTCTTCGCTATGCACCATTTTTCCCTCACTGTCGAACCCGAGGTCGGACGGCAGTTTGTCACCGACAGCAAGCATCGTTTCAGAATTACTCATGATTCAATATGTTTATTTGATTACGGCAAGGCCACCCTTGGCCGTTTCCTTATATAACGACGGGATGTCGTGGCCGGTTTGCTTCATAACCTCGACTATGCGGTCGAAATCCACGCTGTGGCGCCCGTCGGAGAATGCGGCATACAGGTTGGCATCGAGGGCGCGGGCGGCGGCATAGGCGTTGCGCTCTATGCACGGAATCTGGACGAGGCCGCACACGGGGTCGCAGGTAAGCCCCAGGTGGTGTTCCAGCCCCATCTCGGCGGAATATTCTATCTGCGCCGGGGTGCCTCCGAAAAGCTGCGAGGCAGCAGCGGCGGCCATGGCGCATGCCACCCCTACTTCACCCTGGCACCCTACTTCGGCGCCGCTGACCGAGGCGTTGTATTTGACCACGTTGCCAAACAACCCGGCTGTGGCCAAGGCGCGCAGAATCCGTTTTTCGGAGAATCCTTTCGAAGTATGCAGGTGATAAAGCACTGCCGGGACGATGCCGCACGAACCGCATGTAGGGGCGGTCACAATGCGTCCACCCGAAGCGTTCTCCTCCGAAACAGCCAGGGCGTAGGCATAGACCAGGCCGCGGCTTTTAAGCGAACTGTTGTAGCCTGCGGCATGCACATAATAGCTCACTGCCTTACGGCGCACTCCCAGGCCGCCGGGTAGAACCCCCTCGGCCTCGACGCCACGCATAACGGCTTCCTTCATAACCGTCCATACCTCGGCTAGATAATCCCATATGCCGTCACCCTCGGTCATACCCACATATTCCCAATAGCTGTGGCCTGTTTTCACACACCATGCAAGTATATCCTTGATTTTGGTCATGGAATAAATCGAAGGCTGCGCCTGCTTGGTCTGCCCCTCCTCAAGGATGTCGCCACCACCTACGGAATAAACCGTCCATGAATCCAGTTCCTTTCCCGATGCATCGTAAGCACGGAAAATCATGCCGTTGGTATGAAAGGGCAACACGATTTCAGGCTGCCACACAATCTCTGTGACAGCATGCGGTGTGAGCACATCGAGAATCGCCTTATCGGTAAGGTGACCGACCCCTGTAGCTGCAAGGGCGCCATAAAGCGTCACTTCGTAACGCGCCACGTTTTTACCGGCATTACGATCCAAAAAGCGGATTGCCGCATTCTTGGGGCCCATTGTGTGCGAACTCGACGGCCCGTTGCCGATTTTATAAAGCTGCCTGATAGTTTCCATGCTATGCCTCCCTCTTTTTCCGGTTTGATACTTTATACGAATAAGGCGATATGTCGGTCTCGACACACCGCCTTTACGGTCTGATACTTATAATTGTGCGCAGGGGGGGACTCGAACCCCCACGACCGAAGTCACCAGATCCTAAGTCTGGCGCGGCTACCAATTACGCCACTTGCGCGAAAAGCCACTTCCCTCAGCCCAAAGGCAGCGTTGAAACCCGCCGCCCCGGCTTTGCAAGGGCAAAGTTACGATAAATTTTCGTAATTTGCAAAAACTTGTCACATTGCAGCACTACCCATCACCCCGCGAAGGCGGTCGAGCAAGGAGGGGCCGACATCTTTTATGTGAACGTTCGAGCTTCCGTCATCCTTCGATATAAACACTATCGAGGAATGCAACACAATCGCCACCGCTTCGTCAAATTCGACAATGGCATGAATATGGGTCACAGGGATTTTGTGAAACGGCGAACGAGGGTCGATGCTGTTGAAAATGATATGGTTCCCGTCGATTTCTACACCGGCTTCCTCAGGAAGCTTCTCGAAAAGGAGCGGTATGTTCAACTCGTCGGGCGATGCAGGCCGACGGCGGTACTTCTTATAGATAGCATCGATAACTTTTTTCTGAATCATGGTTTGTTGTTTATTACGGAGGCATTAAAGCATCAAGAGTTTGGATTGTCAAATTAAAATGAAACATCCTGCACTGCCAGAGAGAACATACGGCTGCATGGATAAAATGACAACAAGTATGCACGGTAAAGAAGTATATCCGCCTACATATTTTTTGCCAGGTATTCTTTACGGTCAAAGGATCGACAGAACATCGAAGTGCATCTTTTCAAGATGCAAATCTACCTATAAAACAATCCTAAGACCAAATTGTTGCAAAAATAGCGAAATTTTCCTTATACTACATTCATCCCTGTATTATTAATAATCAGTATTTCTGCATTCCTATGAGGCATGAATGCATCATGCCATCAACTACATATAAAAACAGTATCGGCTTCCGGGGTTGATTACGGAAGCCGACACTTGTTTATAATCGGATGATACTGACGGCAGGATGCCATTCAGCCTATATGACAAATCACATCACGCCAGGAAGCCGAGAAGCACACCGGCAGCCACTGCCGAACCAATCACACCGGCCACGTTCGGACCCATGGCGTGCATCAGCAGGTAGTTGGACGGATCATATTCCAACCCGAGGTTGTTGGAGATGCGCGACGACATGGGAACTGCCGATACACCTGCGTTACCGATAAGCGGGTTGATTTTCTTGGCCTGGGGCAAGAAAAGATTGAACAGTTTCACAAAGAGCACGCCTGATGCCGAAGCGATTACAAAGGCCATGAAACCAAGCATGAAGATGAAAATCGTTTCCTTGGTAAGGAATGTGGAAGCCTGTGTAGAGGCACCTACAGTCATTCCGAGAAGGATTGTCACCACGTCGGTAAGGGCATTAGAGGCGGTTTTTGCCAAACGGTTGGTTACACCGCACTCCCTTAGCAGGTTACCGAAGAAGAGCATGCCAAGCAGCGGCAGGCCGGAGGGAACCACGAAACAGGTGAGCAACATACCCACAATGGGGAATATGATTTTCTCGCTCTGTGCAACGGCACGCGCGGGTTTCATCTTTATAACGCGCTCCTGCTTCGTTGTGAGCAGCCTCATAATCGGGGGCTGGATCACAGGCACAAGGGCCATGTAGGAGTATGCCGACACGGCGATAGCTCCCATGAGGTTGGGCGCGAGTTTTGATGACAGGAAGATTGCCGTGGGGCCGTCGGCACCGCCGATAATGGCGATTGCACCGGCCTGGTCAGGCATAAACCCGAGGGCGAGTGCCACCATGTAGGCACCAAAGATACCGAACTGGGCTGCCGCACCGACAAGCATAAGCTTGGGGTTGGCTATCAGCGCGGTAAAGTCGGTCATAGCACCGATTCCAAGGAAAATCAAGGGGGGATACCATCCGGCACTAACACCGTTATACAGGATGTTGAGCACCGAACCCTCTTCATAGATACCTACCTCCAAACCGGCCTCGGTATTGAACGGCACATTGCCGATAAGCATACCGAAACCGATAGGCACAAGCAACATAGGCTCGAAATCCTTCTTGATTGCCAGCCATATGAAGAAAAGACCCACCGCGAGCATCACCAGGTGCTGCCACGTCGCATTATAGAAACCTGTAAGATGCCAGAACTCTGTCAGGTTCGCGGTCAAGAACGTTCCGAATTCATTCATTGTCGGGAAACGTTAAGCTATGGTGAGTAACACTGCGCCTTCAAGCACCGAATCGCCCTTGCCGACACTGATTGATGCAACCTTACCGTCGACACCGGCCTTGATGGCATTCTCCATTTTCATGGCTTCGAGAGTGACAACCGTGTCAGAGGCTTTTACTTCCTGCCCTACCGACACATGGATGTCGAGAACCACGCCGGGGAGTGGCGCTTTGACAGGGCTTCCGCCTGCAGCGGCCTTGGCAGCGGGCTTGGCGATTACTTTCTCGCCGGAAGCGGTGCGTGGTGCGGCTGCCGGTTTAGGTGTGGCTACTTTGATGGTGGGGGCGGCTTTCTGCTCGAGTTCCACCTTATAGGGGGTCCCGTTTACTTCGACTTCGGCGATGCCATGGTCGATGTCGCCGATGCCCACTTTGTAAATGTTACCGTTGATTTTATACTTGTATTCTTTCATTGTCTGGATTTTTCGATGGGGTTAAAAACCGTTTATAGATTCCTGTTACCTGCGGGGCATCTGGCGCAACGTGTAGATATGCGAGCTCCACGGTGAATAGGGTTTGCGCACCTTGCTGAAAGTTAGGATGGTGCTTTCGAGGTCGTGTGCGTTAAGATGCTCGTTGAGCGCCATGGAAATGGCAGCGATAACTTCGCCTGAATCCCCTTCGGGACGGGCTGACCGCTCTGTTTCCTGACGGTTGATGCCGTAGGCTTCCATCTTCTTGCGCTGGGAGCGTGCAGCCCCGATGCGGCTTATAATATAGAAACATACGCTCAACAGCAGCAGGGCAAGGAACACGATTCCCATTGCTGTGATTGTCATACCGAATCCGTTTGCGTCGACACGTGTGAACATGTCGACTTTTTTGTTTGTATCCTTGATTACATTGTTGCTCGAGGGGGTGACGATGCTTTCGAGCGCGCCTGTGCGTACTTCCCAGTCGGCGTGGGAATCGCCCACCCCGTCAACCTTGCGGGCATACGTGGCATCCGGCGCCAGCGGCGGCACGGTAATCGAGTCGATAAGCGTGCGCCCGTCAGCGTCATATACCCCGATCCAGTTGGGTTTCGAGGGGTCGAGGGTGAAGTTTGTATGGAACGTGCCTCGCGAAGGCTTACCATCGGCCCAGAACACAACGTGCTGGCGTTTGGGGATGCGGGTGTTCACATCGCCCAGCGGCACAGGGTAAAGCGTGGGGCGCGAGGGGTCGTTGGTGAGGAACACACTCGAAATTTCCAAAGGTGAGAAATTCGAGTTGAACAATTCCACCCAGGCACCGCGTTGGCCGTAATCATCGACAAAATTACTTTCATTGACAACCATCACCTCGTTGATGCGCAACCCTTTTCGCGCCTGGGCGAAAGTGGTCACGCAGCAACCGGCAACGGTCAGCAAAAGAAGTACGAGCTTCTTTTTGATCTTCATTGACATTCCTTTCCGTTTACGTGATTAGAGGGGAATGTTGCCATGCTTCTTGGCAGGATTGGTTACGCGCTTGGTGGCAAGCTGCTGAAGGGCACGGATGATACGGAAACGCGTGTTACGCGGCTCGATAACATCGTCGATATAACCGTATTTCGCTGCATTGTAGGGGTTGCAGAAGAGCTTGTTGTATTCAGCCTCTTTTTCGGCAAGCACCTTCTTGGGGTCGTCGGAAGCCTTTGCCTCTTTGGCATAAAGCACCTCGACTGCGCCTGCGCCACCCATTACGGCGATTTCGGCAGTAGGCCATGCATAGTTCATGTCGCCACGGAGCTGCTTGCAGCTCATCACGATGTGGCTGCCGCCGTAGCTCTTGCGGAGTGTCACCGTCACCTTGGGCACGGTTGCCTCGCCATAGGCATAGAGCAGTTTCGCACCGTGGAGGATGACACCGTTGTATTCCTGGCCTGTGCCGGGGAGGAAGCCCGGAACGTCGACGAGCGATACCAACGGGATGTTGAACGCGTCGCAGAAACGTACAAAGCGTGCAGCCTTGCGCGAAGCGTTGCTGTCGAGCACACCGGCAAGGAATTTGGGCTGGTTGGCAACGATGCCGACCGACTGGCCGTTGAAACGGGCGAAACCGATGATGATGTTCTTGGCAAAATCACGCTGGATTTCCAGGAACTCGCCATTGTCGACGATTGCTCCGATTACATTGTACATATCGTAGGCACGTGTGGGGCTGTCAGGCACGATTTCATTGAGCGCATCCTCAACACGGTCGATGGGGTCGTTGCATTCAACCATGGGCGCATCCTCAAGATTGTTCTGGGGGATGTAGCTCATAAGCTTGCGCACAATCTTGATTGCATCCTCGCCATCTTCGGCCGCGAAATGAGCCACACCGCTCTTCTGTGAATGAACGGTGGCACCACCGAGGTCTTCCTGGCTTACATCTTCGCCGGTAACAGTCTTCACTACCTTCGGGCCGGTGAGGAACATGTAGCTTATGCCTTTGGCCATAACGGTGAAGTCGGTCAAGGCCGGGGAATAAACGGCACCGCCGGCACACGGGCCGAGGATTGCGGAAATCTGGGGGATTACACCCGATGCTAGGATGTTGCGCTGGAAAATCTCGGCATAACCTGCCAAGGCGTTTATACCTTCCTGGATACGTGCACCCCCCGAGTCGTTAAGACCGATGACAGGCGCGCCCATCTTCATGGCCATATCCATGATTTTGCATATCTTGAGTGCCATGGTTTCGGAAAGAGAGCCGCCGAATTCGGTGAAATCCTGGGCGAACACATAAACCAGACGGCCGTCGATTGTGCCGTAGCCGGTTACAACGCCGTCGCCAAGGTAGGTTTTCTTTTCCATGCCGAAGTTGTGGCAACGGTGGGTCATGAACATATCGATTTCCTCAAACGACCCTTCGTCGAGCAGCTGGGCGATACGCTCACGGGCTGTGTACTTGCCACGTTCGTGCTGTTTTTCGATGGCCTTTTCGCCACCACCGATGCGGGCTTTCTCACGCAATGCGATAAGCTCCTGTATTTTTTCGAGTTGATTGCTCATCTTGAAAATAATTGTTGTTTTGTTACTGATTTGACTGGATGGTGATGATTACCCGTCATGCATAAAGCGGGTCATCCCATGTTCCTGATCTGGCCGGGCCAGGACTTACGCGTTAGGGTCTTCGCAAAGTTCCACCAGGGTACCGATAGTCGACTTCGGATGGAGGAATGCGATGTTCAGCCCTTCGGCACCCTTGCGGGGAGCCTTGTCGATGAGCTTGCACCCTTTTTCCTCTACTTCGGCCAAGGCGTTGGCCACCCCGTCGGCAACAGCGAAGGCAACGTGCTGGATGCCGCCGCGACCGCCGTTGTTGGCGATGAACTTCGAAATCGCGCTGTCGTCGGCAGTGCCTTCAAGCAGCTCGATTTTGGTTTGGCCGACTTTGAAGAAAGCAGTCTTTACTTTCTGATCGGCAACTTCTTCAACGGCAAAACATTTAAGGCCGAGAATCTTCTCGTAGAACGGGATAGCCTCCTCAAGCGAGGGAACGGCTATGCCGATGTGTTCGATATGGGAAATTTCCATAACTTTGAATTAAATTATTTATGGTTAACTCATTACATTTTAAAGCATTGAATCGGAGAATCAAGGCACTGGGAATCGCAGCAAAGCCCATTTTCACCATTACGCAACAAAATTAGCAAATAAAACCGAAAGATATGCAACTTTGTCATTCTTTTATGTCACCCGAATCTGCCAAATTTGTCATGTCGTGCACCACCCTGCCCGCCATCACCTTAAATAATAACGCCACCAACCTTTTTGGCACAACATTTGTTTTCTATTTGATTGCGGACGGATGAGGAAACCCGCGCGATGCTGCGTATGCCTTCCGCCCGACAAATACGACAAATACAAAAACTAATAAATAAAACTTTTTGAACTATGGGAAAAATTATAGGTATCGACCTGGGAACCACCAATTCATGCGTTGCCGTATTGGAAGGTAAAGACCCCGTTGTAATCCCCAACAGCGAGGGACGCAACACCACACCTTCCGTTGTCGCTTTCGTAGACGGGGGTGAACGAAAGGTAGGAGACCCGGCCAAGCGCCAGGCCATCACCAACCCGGGACGTACCATCTACTCCATCAAACGTTTCATGGGCGAAAACTGCCAGCAGGTGGCAAAAGAGATAGAACGCGTGCCTTACAAAGTGGTATGCGGAGCCAATGACACGCCGCGCGTCGACATCGACGGCCGCCAGTACACCCCTCAGGAAATCTCGGCAATGATTCTTCAGAAAATGAAGAAAACCGCCGAGGACTACCTTGGACAGGAAGTGAAGGAAGCCGTAATCACCGTACCGGCCTACTTCAACGACTCACAGCGCCAGGCAACCAAGGAAGCCGGTGAAATCGCCGGTCTGACAGTGCGCCGCATCGTCAACGAACCGACCGCCGCAGCCCTGGCCTACGGCCTCGACAAGAGCAACAAGGATCAGAAAATCGCAGTGTTCGACCTCGGTGGCGGCACATTCGATATTTCAATCCTCGAATTGGGCGACGGCGTTTTCGAAGTGAAATCGACCAACGGTGACACCCACCTCGGCGGTGACGACTTCGACCACGTAATCATCGACTGGCTTGCCGACGAATTCCAAAGAGAGGAAGGTGTCGACCTGCGTCAGGACCCGATGGCCCTCCAGCGTCTGAAAGAGGCTGCCGAGAAAGCCAAAATCGAACTTTCATCAACCACCTCGACCGAAATAAACCTGCCCTACATCATGCCGGTCAACGGTGTGCCCAAGCACTTGGTGAAAACACTGACCCGTGCAAAATTCGAGCAGCTCGCCGACCGCCTTATCAACGCCACCATCGCACCGTGCGAACAGGCGCTCAAAGATGCCGGTCTTACAGCACGCGACATTGACGAAGTAATCCTCGTGGGCGGGTCCACACGTATCCCCGCCATCCAGGCCGTGGTTGAAAAATTCTTCGGCAAGGCGCCGTCGAAAGGTGTGAATCCCGACGAAGTCGTAGCCGTAGGTGCCGCAATCCAGGGCGGCGTGCTTTCAGGCGATGTAAAGGATGTGCTGCTGCTCGACGTAGTGCCCCTCTCGGTCGGCATCGAGACCCTCGGCGGCGTAATGACAAAGCTTATCGAAGCCAACACCACCATACCTACCCGCAAGAGCGAGACCTTCTCAACTGCTGCCGACAACCAGCCGTCAGTCGAAATCCACGTCCTCCAAGGTGAACGCCCGATGGCAAAGGACGACAAGACCCTCGGGAAATTCCACCTCGACGGAATCGCTCCCGCACCGCGCGGCATCCCCCAAATCGAAGTGACTTTCGAAATCGACGCCAACGGCATCCTCAACGTATCTGCCAAGGATAAAGCCACAGGCAAAGAACAGAGCATCCGCATCGAAGCTTCATCAGGCCTCACCGATGCCGAAATCAAGCGTATGAAGGATGAGGCAGCTGCCAACGCCGCAGCCGACGCCAAGGAAAAAGAGCGCATCGACAAGCTCAACCAGGCCGATGCAATCGTGTTCCAGACCGAAAAACAACTTTCGGAACTCGGCGACAAGATTCCCGCCGACAAGAAAGCCGCAATCGAAGCTGCTGTCGCAAAACTCAAGGAAGCCCACAAAGCCCAGGATATCACCGCAATCGACGCCGCAATCAAAGAAATCGAAACAACCTTCGGCGCAGCCCAGCAGGATATTCTCAACGCCCAAGCCCAGGCACAAGGCGGGGCGCAGCCCGGAGCCAACCCCGGTGGCGCCCCCTTCCAAGGCGGTAACCCCGGAGCATCCCAAAGCGGCGGCAACGTCACCGACGTCGACTTCGAGGAAGTCAAATAATCCCTCTATTTAGAAATATCTAAATCCATATAAATGGAGTGTAACTCAAGCGGTTACACTCCATTTTCTTTTTCACTATTTTCATCAAGATAGCCCGAAATTGATTTATTTTCCGTATATTTGCACCATATTTGGAACGTGTCTTATTTTACAGGTGCCTGAAAAGAGAACTGACTTCTAAGCAACAATTCATCCGACAATTGCACCAGACATGACCAATCAAAGGTCGAAATAACAGCTTAATAATTAAAAGGGCTTCCACCATAACATCACCGCCATGGTTGAAGCCCCTCCATTGGTATGCGCTATATCCGGGAGTATTATCAGCCACATTCCCTCTGACCAGGCGCTGCCCTTTCGAGCATGTAGAGATTGGCTCGCATACCCTTTATGGACTGGAACAGCGCCTGCCCTCATTGATTTTGCATACATCTGCAATGAAAATAACGGGTATTCCCCACTATGGGGTCATCCATTTATGGAAAAAGGTGGCAATTTGGTTGAATGGGATTTTGTCGAGATTGTCATAGAGATCGCAGTGATTTGCACCGGCAACTATCAGCAGCTCCTTGTTGCTGCCATTCAGTTTCTTAAACGCATCTTCACCCATATATCTGGAATGAGCATTTTCGCCATGCACAATCATGACGGCATTGCGTATTTCCCCGGCCCGGTCAAGCAATGGGAAGTTTACAAACGGGAGCGATGATGTAATGTTCCACCCGTCGGTGGAGTTACCGGAACGAATGTGATACCCACGCGGGGTTTTATAGTAGGCATAATATTCTTTTACAAACAGCGGTGCATCGTCAGGAAGCGGGTCGACAACCCCTCTGGCACGCGTATATGTGCCGGAGCGGTAATCAATGGTTCGCTGCGCATTCATCGCTTCTTTTGCCTTGTAACGGGCATCGGCATTGTCGGCGGCATCATTATAGCCGTTGGCGGTGACACGGCCTATATCGTACATCGTGGAAGCCACAGCGGCCTTTATACGGGTATCGTTTGCGGCAGCATTGATTGCAAAGCCGCCCCATCCGCATATCCCGAGAATGCCGATACGGTCGGCATCCACACCGGGCTGTACTGACAGGAAGTCGACGGCAGCCGAAAAATCCTCGGTGTTTATGTCGGGTGACGCTACGCGGCGTGGCATACCCCCACTCTCCCCTGTAAAAGAGGGATCGAAGGCTATGGTGAGAAAGCCACGCTCGGCCAGTTGTTGGGCATAAAGCCCGCTCGACTGCTCTTTGACAGCCCCGAACGGGCCACAAACAGCGATGGCAGGCAGCATATTTCCTGAAGAAGGCTCCTTTGGCGACGAACCCCTACCCTCTTTCGGCCTATACATGTCTGCAACAAGCGTGATGCCATAACGATTCATAAAGGTGACCTTACGATGTTCCACTTTGTCACTTTTTGGAAAAGTCTTATCCCATTCAAGGGTAATGTCTAATTGTTCAAATGGCGCAAAGGAGACATCTGTGTTCGGACTACCCACATTTTGCGAGTTCGCAGTCAACGACATAGCCATGAATGCGGCAGCCATGATTATCCCTGATTTCATAATTACAATATATATTTAGGAGTGTTATATAATTCATTCCATATGACATCCAGGCGTATTACCTTTCGTTGTCGGTGTGTCAAAATGCAATATTTTGGTACACCGCCTTGGTTTTCGCCTGGATGGCGAGGGTGCTGTCAGAATGGTTCAGCCTCACCCGCAAGCGACGACCCGGATGAGCCATTATGGCACACCCTCATATACATCCTGAAGTACTTCTGCAAAATTAGGCCGCTATCACGACGCATGCCTACCATAATCGCGGAAGTACTTAACCCCTTTGTGGAATGATGATACGAAGCTGGATATTAATCGCTAACTTTGATGCATGGAAACACAAAACACCGTCAAACTCGATTCAATCGACGCGTATAACAAATTATACGGACTACCCACGCTTCATCCGCTTGTGACTGTTATCGACCTAAAAAAGGCTACCAAACAGATTGACCGCCTGCGGCTGGACTATGGCGTATATGCCCTATTCCTGAAGAACAATGTAAGTTGCTCAATAAAATATGGACGCGAATATTATGATTACCAGGAAGGGACCATTGTCAGCTTTTCTCCAGGACAGGTAATCGACGTTGACAGCACCGGCCAGCCACCGACCCCTGATGTGGTCGGGCTTATGTTTCATCCCGACCTGATATGCGGAACACCTTTGGCTTCAAAAATAGGCAGTTTCGGCTTCTTCCGATATTCCCAGCGTGAGGCATTGCATCTGTCGGAAGCTGAGAAAAAAATATTCCTTGACTGCCTTGACAACATAAATGCGGAGCTTGGACATCCTGTCGACCATCATTCGGCCGACCTTATTTCAGCCAACATACAGCTTTTGCTTGAGTACCTCAGCCGTTTCTACGACCGTCAGTTCATAACCCGCCACAAAGCAAACTCATCGGTCGTAGCCGCATTTGAGAAACAATTGTCGGAAATATATTCAGGCGGCAGAACCATTGACGAAGTTCCCAAAGTATCTTATTTTGCCGACAAGGCGAACCTGACACCAGGATATTTCGGAGACCTTATCAAACGCGAAACCGGCAATACCCCACAGGAAATCATAACCCTGTATCTCATCGCAGAAGCCAAACGCCGACTGGCCTCTACCGATAACGATATAAGCGTCATAGCCTATGACCTCGGATTCCAGTATCCGCAACACTTCACCCGCCTGTTTAAACGAGCCACGGGGAAAAGCCCCAGCATGTTCCGCAACGAGTTCTATTCCAACAACTAAGCAAATATGACCCCGCAGGAATACAACGAATATATAGCAACCCGCCGCACTGTCATCTGTAACTCGGCCGAACATGGGTTTATGCACAAAGCCGCACAGGATGCAATACGCATCACTATGAAAATCAACAGCAGCTATCATACCCCCGATGAACTGAGAGCGTTACTGTCGCAACTCACCGGAACCGAGATCGATAGTTCGGTAGGGCTTTTCCCACCCATCTACACAGATTATGGGAAGAACCTGCACATAGGGAAAAATGTGTTTATCAATATGGGATGTAAATTCCAGGATCAAGGAGGCATCTTTATCGGAAACGGCACCTTGATTGGTCATAATTGCGTGATGGCAACAATAAACCATGACCAAGACCCAGCAAACCGAGGTTCGATGACATTCAAACCCATACGCATCGGTGATGATGTATGGATAGGGGCAAATGTTACCATAACACCCGGTGTAACCATCGGCAACGGAGCGATAATAGCCGCAGGAGCAGTAGTAACCAAAGATGTAAGCCCCCGCACACTCGTAGGCGGCATCCCGGCCAAATTCATCAAAAAAATCTGACGTCACACCGACGAGCCTTCCCCGAATATCAATGGCATGAAGTAATATCAATAGCATGAATTAAAGGCCGAACGGTAACAGACAACATCCTGACCACCCTAAAAAATTAATGTTTCAGTGTCTGTTTGGGATTCACATTCCATAACAACCCTAAGCGATACCCCCATAACAAACCTCTAACAAGCCTCGATTGTATGGATATACCATATCATTTGTAGACATTTCGTCCACTATGCCGATTTTTTTGCTCACAAATTTTGCAGTTACAAAAAAAGTCCATACCTTTGCATCGCTTTTGAGAGCTACCCCTCTCCACAAGCAACACGATTCGCTAGCTCAGCTGGTAGAGCA
>LUJQ01000069.1:0-6079 GCA_001689485.1 Bacteroidales bacterium M6
AGGCCGCTGATGCCCGACATGACGCGGTAGGTGCCGTCGGCGCCCGTGGAACCCATCCGCAGCAGTGTGGCCAGGATGAGGCCGAACTGCCCGATGTTGCCTTCCGTCAGGGCGTCGCGCAGCGCCTGCGACAGGTAGTCGTTGTCGCGGGGGGAGGGTTCCCACTCCGTGGCCGCGTTGCCCCATTCCACCTGCGGGGCGGCAAACCTTATTTTGCCGTTTTTCAGTATGTAGGGGTAGAACCTTATGGCGTAAGGCTCGCCAGAGGGGTTGGTCGGGCCGTCGTACCTGGTGAAGCGGCTTGTGGGGACGGTTATGTCGAACCGCACCCATTCGCCGATTTTGAAGGAGCCGTCGGAGTTCCTGGGGAGGATGGGGATGCTTACGGAGTTGGCGCACGAGATGCCGTTTGCGTCGACGGCCATGACATCCATCGCCGCGTTGTCGCTCCCGA
Organism: Bacteroidales bacterium M6; assembly: GCA_001689485.1. Taxonomy (GTDB): domain Bacteria; phylum Bacteroidota; class Bacteroidia; order Bacteroidales; family Muribaculaceae; genus UBA7173. The sequence goes on from LUJQ01000069.1 coordinate 455, forward strand.
AGGCGTCAGCCCACGATTGCTCGTCGAGCCTGGTGTAGATGCTCACTGTTACCACCTTGTGTCCCCCGATGACGAACCCGGGGTTGATTTCGCCCTTGGAGGCGCCGTAGTTGTTGTAGATGCCGCGGTATGTGAGGCCGGTCGCGCCGAGGCTCTCGACGTACACCGAGTTCTGCCCGTGCGGGCCGTTACCCTGGTCGATGCGTGCCGTGGATGACATGTCCCAGTGCGCCTTCCCCCGGAAGCCGGAGTTGAGCACCATGTTGCCGCGCCCCTCCACGGTGGCCGACCCCTCGTTTAGCACGGGTACCGTCTCGGAATGGTGGTAGGCCGAAGAGGCGGACGCGGTGTCGCGCAGCGTCAGCACCACCGACACCGTGTCCTGCCTGATGATACCGGCGAGCTGGGCGGCGGTGACGGTGAAGGATGACGAGCCTGGGGTGGCGACGGTTCCCGATGACTGCACGTTGCCTGAGGAATCGAGTGCCTGGTAATGCACGCACTTCTCGGTGGTGGCGGCGCGGTCGGGGCCCGTGACCTTGTATTTTGTGACGGTGAGCGACGCTGGCACGAGGGCGCCGGTCAGGCTGCGCGTTATGGCGTCCGCCGACAGCCCCAGCTGGTAGACGGTTGCCGCCGGGCCCCTGTCGCCGGTGGCACCTTTCAGCGCGAGAGACCACGAGAACTCCCTGGTGAACGACTTGCCGTCGACGGTAAGGTTGACTTTCAGCACCCCCTGCTTCTGTGTCAGCGCCGTGGTGACGTTGACGGCGAACCCGGAGCTGGCAGAGGTGGTGGAGGGGTTCGTGATGGCCGTGGTAAGCCCGGTGACCTGCCCGGTTATGGAGTTGATGGTGGCAGGCACCCTCGTCGCGCCCTTGTAGGCTATGACCCCGCATGTGGTGTTCCCGGCGACAGCGGAGCTGACACCCCCGGCGAACGTGTGGCTCTCGTTGGTGAGTATCACCGTGTAGGAGTCCTTGCCTGCCGCACCCGTGGCGCCCTTGGCCCCGGAGCTGACCTTGGCTATGGTGACCTCGTCGTGCATGCCGCCGGAGGTGCAGCGGATGGTGATGCTCTTGGCCGTACCCCATATCGAGGCGTCGCGTGCCAGGGCGTAGGTCGGCGAGGTAGCCCCCGGTATATCTGTGAACGCCCCCTGCTTTTCTTGTTTGTAGCTCCACTGGTAGCCGGTCGTACCCTGCAGGGTGGCCGACAGGTTCACGGTGGCGGGGCCTAATAGGGTGTTGTAGCCATCGGCATACGATATTATCTGTGCGTCGGCGTTGACCGTCACCGATTTCGCCTCCAGGTCGGCGGGGTTGGGCGTCCACACAGGCGTGGGGTTGGTGCCGCTTTCGAGCTTGTACGACGAGATATAAAGCTTCCCGGTGGCCGTGCCGCTCTCCACCCTCGGCTTGATTGTGCCGTCGGCGTTTGGGGTAAACGTTATCGACAGCCTCTTCCACACGCCGTCGGCAAGACTGAACGTCCGGGCTGCGCCCGGCACCACGTTGGTTCCGACCGGGTCGTGCACATACAGTATCGCGTTGGGCTTGCCGGAGACTTTAACGTCTGCGCTGAAGGTGTATGTCTCGCCCGCTTTGACGGTAAACGGGCGGTATGCGCCCTCCCAGGCGGCGGTGCGGGAGTAGACGGCGTTGCCGTTTCTTGTTTCGGCCTCTTTCGTCCACAGCGTCAGCTGCGAATAGCCCGAGAACTCCTTTGTGCCCGTCAGCAGGTTGGGGGTGTAGCCCGCCCCCGGCCTGACCTTCCAAAGATTCATCACCGCCGTCAGGTCGGCATGCCCGGCCTTGCGGGCGGTCACCGTGACGGTCGCCCTGTCGGCGGTTATTCCGTCTACGGTGATTGTGCCTGTGGAGCCGTTGATGCTGCCGGTGCACCCGGCAAACTGTGCCGCGAAGCCCCACCCCGTGTCGGCGGCGCCACCCTTGTAGACTGTCGCCTTGGAGGTTGCGATGTCGCCGCTTACGGCCACCGTGCCGTCGGCATGGCACGACACCGGCACGTTCTCCTCGCTCAGGTCGAGGCGGAAGGCGGGGGCGCCCGCTTCCCCCATGGCGCACACCCCGTCGGTGTACCCCTCGGTGCCGTCGGTGTAGTATATGTGGCTGCGCGTCCACCAGTAATGCCCCTCCTTCCATGCCGGGCGGTTGGCCTTGGTAGTCCAGGAGCCGCCCGCGGGGGTCTCGCGGGAGGTCGACAGGTAGTACTCCTCGACGATGCGGTCGATGCCCACGGCGGTCTTCGACGTGGTGAACATGCCGTCGGCCACGTAGGCCGACACCTCGGCGTTCGGCGGCGTGGCGTTTGCGGTCTGTGCCTGGAGGGCGTAGCCCGGCGTCAGCCCCTTGTAACCTATGAACGCGAAGGTGCGGCTGCCGCCGTCGGTGCGGATGTCGCCCAGCGAGCCGAGCTTCCTCATGGCTGCGGCAAGTTCCGCAGTCCATGTGGCGTTGTCAAAAAAGTACAGGCATACGAACACGCCGTCATCGAGGCTGTTGATTTTGTCAATGAGCCTCGTGCGCTCGCTGGCGACACCGGGGTTCCCGGTATAGAGGTCGAACCGCACCTGTTCCACCACCGCGAGTGTCTGTCTGTCGAGCGTGACCATGTTGATGCCGCGCCCGCGCGAGGTGTCGACCTTCCTGCCGTCAACCCTGACGTAGCCGTCGCCCCCGGTGTTCTGGTTGGAATACCCGTAGCTCTTGACCGCTATGCTCCGCGCCTTCCCCTGCAGCGACAGCGACCACGAGAACACCTTGTCGTACACCCTGCCGTCCACGGTCACGGGGATGGTGAGGGTGCCCTGGCGCTTGGTGAACGCCGTGGTCACGTCGATGCGGAACTTCGCGGCGGTGCTGTCGTTGGCCACGCGGGTGTAGGTCATGCCCGTGGGAAGCCCCGGCAGGCTCGTCGGAAGCGACGCCTTGACGGGTTCCGCCCCCTTGTAGGCGACGATGCCGCACTCGGTGTACCCCGCCACGGCCTTCTCGGTGTCGCCCTCGAAGATGTGCGCCTCGTTGGTCAGTGTCACCGACACGGCCTCCAGGTCGGCGGGGTTGGGCGACCATACGGGGCTGGAGTTGTGGCCGCGCTCCAGCTTGATGCGGCGGATGGTGTTGGCCAGGTGTCCGTTGGGCATGGCATAGATATGCACGCTCGTCGGGTTCTTGACGGCGCCGCCCTCATCCGGGGAACTGTAATAGTTTATCCACCTGAATTTTGCCGAATACACGCCGTCCGCCACCTCCGACAGCCTGCACAGGCTCACGATGCCCCCGGAGTTATAGGCCGCGAACATATAGCCTGCAGGCCCCGAGGGGGAGAGCTCCCCCCACAGGGTTATGGTGCATTCCTCCCCGTGCGCCGGGGCTTCGGCCAGCCTGTAGGTCTTCGTGGGGTATGTGGCGCTTGTGACAGGCTCGCCCGATTTCAGCAGCAGGTTCCCGGTGTAGTTCTCGCCCCGGTCGCCCTTGGCCCCGGAGCTGACCTTCATTACCGTCACCTCGTCGTGAACGCCGCCGACGGTGCAGCGCCATGTCACGGAGCGGTTGTCGCCCCAATTTCCCCATGAGGCCGACAATTGGAGGGTGTCACCCGTATTCGCACCATAGGCAGTCCACGGCCCGTTGGGAAACTTGTAGCTCCATTGATACGTGAGGTTGTCGATACCCTGCGCCGAGGCTTTGATATGTATTTTGTCAGCCCCGGTCAGCGTGGCGAAGTCATCCTTGTAGGTGAATGCCTGCGCGTCGGCGTTGACGACCACCAGCCTCGCCGGGGCGGCGTCCTCCCCGGCGAAACGCGCCCAGTCATATTTGCCGAATTCCGACGCACCAGGGTCTTCCACCTTGTCATCCTTGCAGATGCCGATGTACCTGGCGCCGTCGAACAGCGTCGTGGAGAAGCCCGTGACAGCCGTGGGGTGCGGCAGCGACCCCGTGATGCCCGAGGCGTATGCCAGGTGCAGCCCGGCCACGGAGGTCTCGCCGTCCGCCCCTATACGGCTCACGGAGTATTCCCTGGTGACGGTGCCGTCGGTGTAGGCCACCTCCTTCCTGCCCCATATGTAGTCGCCGCCCCTGAGCGTGCCGAGCGCCCCGATGCTGTCGGCGGTGAAGGCCGTGTCGGCGGGCTGCACCCCGGCGGTGTCCTTCGCGTATTTTACGGATTCCGAGGCTATGGTGACACCCCTCTGCTCCGAGGCCGCCGGTATCCATGCAGTCTGCGGGGTGCCGCCGGGTGTCACCGTCGCCCATTTTACATAGGTGTCGGGGTCGTAGTCGCCGTCGTTGGGGCTGTGGAAGAACGAGATGCCGCGGTCATGATCGGCGCCGGAGGCCGTGCTGTCGGTGACCGCGAACGTGAACGACCTCACGGCCTCCGTCCCGGACGTGAACGTACCCGCCCGCACGTAGCCGTTGTCCTGGAATATGGCGATTTCCTTATCCTTGGCCCCGACCCTGGCGCACACGGTCAGCGTGCACACCGTCCCCAGGGGTGGCCGCTCGTCCCATTCGTAATGCCCGATCTCGTATTTGGTGCTTGCCTTTTGCACGTCCGAACCCCTGAGCAGGTTGGGGGTGTAGCCCGCCCCGTCTTTGCCGTCGCTGCCGTCCGCCCCGTCTCTGGGGATGTACGACACCGAGTACGACACCGTGGAGGGGCCGTCGGAATACGACGTGGTGATGCGCGTCCACAGGAACTGCCCCTTGGTGACGGCGGGGATTTTAGGCTGCCACCCGGTGGCGGGCGGGGTTGTGCCGCTCGTCCCGGCGGCGTACTCCACGACCTCCCCGGTCTGCGTCACTATGTCCTGCCCCGGCAGGCACGACGTACCCGCGAACCCCGCGGTCCCGTCACCCCTGAGGGTGTAGGTGGTCTGCCATACGAACCTCCCCCTCTCGTAGGCCGGTGCCTCCGTCCGCCACCCCCCGTAATCGGTGATGGAGCCGTCCGCCCCAAGCACGGGCAGCGCCGGTGCCTGCGTCTGCGACGTGTGCGATATATACAGCACGTCCAGATCCTTCACGCTGCCGTCTATCGCCGCACCGAGTTCACGCCCGTCAGACAGGGTGGACTTTGTCGAGATGCTGCCCGCGACCACCAGGCCGCCGTCCTGCGTGTACTCCAGGTACTGCCTCGCGCCGGATGCGCCAAGGCGGAAGTACACCTGCCCCGTCTGCGGGTCGCGCCCGAACGATACCACGGCCTTCCCGGCCAGCGAGAACGAGTCGATGCCGCTGTAGAGCTTGACACTCGGGGCGTCGGCATCGACGGTGGAAAACACCATGGCCGACTGCCTGTCCCTGTCGTCGCGGCTGCCGAACTGGCATATCTCGTCGCCCGCCTTGGGGGTGTCGCTGCCCGCCTCGCAGTCGGTCTTCGACAGTTCTATGTAGCCGTAGTGGTTGCCCGCGTCATCCGTAAGGGCGTCGTTGTCCACAGCCGTAACCAGCCTCCAGTAGCGGTGGTTGCTGACCTTGTTGGCAGTCCCTTCTTTGGCGTTGAACACCTGCGCTATGGCCTGGTCGCCCGCCACGATCTTTGTCTCGGTCTTCTCGCCGTCCTGCTCGCTCAGGAACCAGCAGCGCCACGCCG
>LUJQ01000069.1:6212-43439 GCA_001689485.1 Bacteroidales bacterium M6
ACACCTTGTAGGGCGTGCGGTCATCCTTTATTTTTGATAAGAACCGAGCCCCACCGTAAGCATCAATCATCGAGCGTATCTGCGCGGCGGTGTAGCCTCCGCCACCCTGACCTTTTCCCGCAACAAGCGAGTCAATCTGATTCTGTATCTTGTCGAGGCGGCCTACGGTCTTTTCCTCTTTCAGAACGACCTCGTAGGTCGGCACTGCACCCTCCTCCTTGATGGTGAGGCGGTCAATGAATATGGAAGCGTCAATGTTCAAATCCTCGTCCTCAAAGAGCAATAGCATACCCTCTTTGAGAGTGTCATGCAGACTCTTGATTTTGCCGCCCGAAGCCATTGCGAGATCATGCTGACGTGCCATAAAAATCTCATCGACTTTCGGAACATAAATAGAGCGGGAATAGTCATTCTTCGACAGCCATTCCGTTGCAGCCTCTTTGAGCCTCTGAGCCGCAGCCTTGATGTAAACCTCCGGCATTTCGATATATAGAAGCACGAATTTGTCGCCCGCTTGGGCGTTGTATGCCGAGTAGGGGAACCACAGCTTTATGCCATCGTCATACACACGGTTCAGTTCAAGCTCGTAGCCTGTCACCTTACCGCCCGATTCAATCTTCTTGCAGCCAACAATCTCGAAGTCACGACCGCCGAGCATACCCGTCTTGAATGATAGCGTGGCGGTTTCAGTAGTAAAATGGTCGTTGATGTCAAAGCCAAGGTCTTTGAGCGTGACCTTGAATGTCGGAGGCTTGGCAGTGGTCTGTGTCTCGCCCTCGTTGATTTCACCAACGCCATTGTCGGTCATCTGCTCCGCACTGACAATCTCGTCAAGTGCACCCGTAGAGTTGCAATGCTCACCTGCGGCTTTCAGTTGTTCCGCAGTCATGCCCTCGATAGAGGGATAGATTTCTTCAAGCTCGCCGCTGCCGTCAAAGAATACCGTACCCTCACGGATTCCGAGCTTGGCAACATTCGGGCTGTCGATATACGGGTCTTGGGTTGTATAGGGAAACTCCGGCAACATGAGATACTGCACCGCCATATTGTCGGGGATTAGCTTCTTTCCGTCTGCTCCCGACAGAGAGTTGTAATAGCGGTGAGGCAGATTTCGGGTAGAGCCGTAGGCACGGAGTCTTGTCACGATGGCTTGGTCTGCCTCGGCGTTCTGCTCAATCTCGTAGAGTCCGTTGCCCTTGCCGTACTTGAACAGATGTCCTGCCGGAATACCCGCCGCTCCGATGGTGATAGTCCTGCCCTTGATGGTGTAGTATGTTTCAAGGTCGTTGACAAGGATAGACAGCGCACCCTGCACCTTTATGGTATCAACCGATATGTTGACCTCCTTGGTGCTTTGAAATTCGGGCGACACTACAACACTCCATGTACCTTTCCCATAGGTGCGGTCAAGGTTGGCTTGCATACGGTTGGCAAGGTCTTTCACGCCACCGTAGAAACTGAACTTCGGCAACCCCGTGAAGTGGAGCTGATTATCGTTAAGCACTATGTCGAGGAAGTCGCACCATGTCAGCTCGTCTGCAAGCGAGTTGAACTTGATGTTCTCATACTTGAACGCGTCTCCTTTCGCATATCGGGGCGCGGACTTGATTTTGCCGGGGTCGTAGTTTATCTCAAACCGCTCATCACGATAGATGATATAGTCGCCTATCTCGAAGTTGACAGGCGCGGGCGACTCGACAGTGACGGTCACATAGCTTTCACCCATCCACTCGCCGTTGTATTCAAGCGAATTGATGGTAGCCTTTAATTGATTGTATTCCCCCTTAATCTCCCACATACACAAGTGTTATTTTAGTTTTTGGGTCAGTTACTCGAAATGTCACTTTAAGAGGCAGCACCTCGTCAATGTTTGAGCGGTGAGGGTCGAAGTCGCCAATCTTCTTGACATGCAATCCTTGCCGCCCACGCCTCCAATAAGGGTCATAGACACGCAACTCCGCCCCGTCACCGTTTGCGCCAATCAGATAATCTCGCAAAGCCTCGTAAGCGTCTACGGCTGTACCCACATCGCCTTTGTAACAAAACTCCACTTCAACATCATAGGCTTGGAGTTTCAGCCCGGTCGGAGGTATGTATGCGTCCTCGCCATGTTCGCCCGGCCATGTCCGCGTAGCGACCTCCTGCGTTTCCTCGTCGGGCCACGGAATATCGCACACGGCGAACCCGAAGTCATCAAGCGATGACTTCACCGCGCTTCCGTCTGCGGTTTTCTGCATCAATAGGGTGTATTCAACTGCCATGTCACTTTGAGTTGGGGTAAAACAAAAAAAGAGCCTCACAACCCCTTTTTCGGGATTATGAAGCTCTTGTGGCTTTTGTGGGAATAAAACCTACCGCAAAGGTAATCTATTTTCCATAAAATAGCAAGAAATGTTTTGCTGAATAAATAAAATAAACTACCTTTGCGGTGTCAATACGGAACTTCGTCGCAGTCGTTTCTGAGAAAGATATTACAATCCGCTTCCATTGGTGTAGACTGCGACTTTATTACACTTTTGGAGGCGGATTGATTTTTAAGGCTACACGTTATATTTTATGGCAGACATAACCACAATCTCACAAGCCCAAACAATGACCTCCCTGCAAATCGCAGAGATTACGGGGAAGCGTCACTGCGATGTGATGCGAGCCATTCGCGCAATGGAAGATGCGTGGACAAAAGTCAACGGACGCAATTTTGCGTTGGTTGAATATACCGATGTAAAGGGCGAGAAAAGACCTTGTTACAACCTCACAAAGACAGAGTGCTTGTATATCGCCACCAAATTCAACGACGAAGCGAGAGCGAAACTTATTCTCCGTTGGGAGGAGCTGGAGGTGGAGAAGCAAAACGGAGGCTTCGCTATTCCGCAGTCATTCTCCGAAGCCCTTATGCTTGCTGCCAACCAAGCCAAACAGATTGAACAGCTCGGTCAGCAAAATCAGATACTTGTAGGAGAGAACGAACATCTCACAGCCGAGAACCGCCAACTCGCTCCAAAAGCGCAATACACCGACGAGGTTCTGCAATCGACATCGACCTACGCATTGACGCAGGTAGCCCATGATTTGGGTATGCGCTCGGTCTATGTGTTGCAAAATTGGCTTATGGCAGAAAAGATACTCTTCCGCCAAAGCGGACAGTTACAGCCCACGGCAAAAGTCGCCGATAAGGGGTATTTCACAACCCGAACTGCCAAATACATAAAATCCGACGGTTCGGTAGGCTCATCAATGTCAACCGTGGTTACAGAGTGTGGTCGCCAATGGTTGCACTCGCAAGCCAAACAAGTGGTATAATATGCTAATATCTGCCATAAAAATTGTAGTCTAAAAATTTTATTTGGCACATTCAAAAGTTTATTTTAACTTTGCAGTGCCAAAACATCATTGTTTATCAATGCCGCTGAGTCGCGGTTAATGGCTCGACATATCATCGGGCATTTTTTATGCCCTTACGCATAGCCTATATTGGGCTGTCGTTCCCTTTCATAGACCATACCTCAACGGCATGGATAGACTATGGTGTTTTGGCGAACATGGGAACGGCAGCCCATTCTGTCGTATAAATGCCAAAACACCATAGTCTAATGAAAACATTAACCCAAGTAGGCGTGATGAACGCCGAGAACGTAACGGTCGTGATAAATACGCCCCAGTCTGAAACCCAAGCCGCTCCGATAGAGGAACAACCCACGGAGAAGCCAAAACGCCACAGACCGCAGGCAAAACCGCTCCTGCCAGGACTTCGTGAGCAGTTCATCGAGTATTTTATGAAGAAGTACCCGATAACCAAGAAAATCACCCTCCGCAAGAAAGGACGCTACTACCGTGTCCACGTGTACTACAAGGAAGAAAACCTCCGTGTGTTCAACGTGTGGGCACACACCTATGAAATGCTCGTTGTCAAAATGCGCATGTGGTACGAATTTCGCGGCATACCCTCCTGCAACGGATGGTAAGAAAAATAAATGCAACCGCCCCGTGGATTTTCCATAGGGCGGTATGCTTTATTCTGTTAAGGTTTTCTTCACTTCCTCCATCATCTCAACCTCGGCGATAGCATCTGCTTCCTCCTGCTCAGTCGGCACGGGAGCGTTGGCGACTTTGCGCTTTTGGAACTCGTCGATGGCTTTCCGCCAATCACGAAGAAATCCCTCGTCGTAGAGCATCTGTGACATGGTGTATTCCATGACGCAACGCACCTCCAGCCCCTGCTTGTATTCGGGGTCTTTGCACATTGCGAGCCATGCGCCATACATAGGGCTGTCGTCACGGTGCATTATACCCCAATGCCCGTTTACAGCCTTGATGCGGATATAGTCGTGTTCCGCACCGCTCTCTTTGGTGATTTCAAAATTGCCGACACGGGCAATTATATTCTTTCTTTTAGCCATTGTGATATTGATTTTTTGTCTTGTTGTTCTTTCGCTGACTGACACACGCTGCACATGGTTTTCATTTTGTTTCGCGTATTGTCGAGTATCTGCTTGCACAAATTGGTCTCTATGTCGCCATCGTCTACAAGCGTGGACTCCACGCCTTTTACAATGTTTTCGTAGAGCATCCATATCAGCCGTTCAAGCCTATCTATCCTCGCTTGTTTCTCGGCAATGGCTTCTGCCATCCCGCGTCCGAAAGCCGTGTTGAGGATTTTGTCGGCTTCGGGGCTATTGTTGCTGAATGGCAGGTTATCCTCATTCTCTACCCGCTCCACATAGATGCTTGGAATCTCCATGAAATTGAATGGAGTAATCTCAATGCGTAGCGTCTGGTCTTCGGGGTTGTTTTCTGGATAGTCTATTTTGGTAACAGTTGATGCAATCTCGGTAAAGACGAACCCCACTCCTGCGATATACATTCGAGGCGCATCCTTAGCTACTTTTACCTTATCGCCTACTTTGATTTCCATAATTATTTCTCTTTGAATTTTATAAAGTCCTTATAGTTATCCTTATCCAACTGATAGTTGAACTCGTCCATCACATAGATTATGCCGATAGCGTGAGGGTCGGGAGCCTCAGCCTTGCGGTACGGTAACCCTCGCTCTTTCATGTCCTTGTTAAAGGCTCTGCGGTCGGCTTTCAGCTCCATCGGCACACGTCCGTCACTCTTGCGCTTGTCCTTGCGCATGAACTTCTTGATTGCCGCACGGCACTTGTCGAGCATGAACCAATACCTGCGCCCCTCTTTGGTGTAGCAACCCTCCAAGAGATTGCACCGCACCATCTTCTCGATTGTCTGACGGCTGACACCCGTCCAATGGGCGAGGTTATCCATGCCGTCTATGAGGTTGTTCTCGTTCCGCTTCTTGTACTCCTCCTTTATCGGGCGGACGTTGAGCTGATAGACACCATAGAGATTGCCCGTCTGTGTCCGCTTGTTGCTATATCCGGCTTCTTTCAGCGTCATGTAGAAACGCTTTTCGCTTTCGGGTCTTATCTCGTTCTCGGCACACCACTTGTTGTAGGCAAAGAATAGCTGCTGCGCTTTGAGCCAACGTATCTCATGCTCCATATCGAGTATGGAGCGATTGTAGTCCTTGGCTTTCATGAACTGCAACACCGTGGAGCTTTCGGCTTGATATTCCTCCACCAAGTCCTGCAAGCGTTGAGGTACGGAGAACTGATAGCCGTTGGCGATAAGCCTCTGCCGTCCCGCCAATATCCAGTTGAGTATGCCGGAGTATTCTTTCTGCAACTCTTTCGCAAGGCGTTTGTTCTGATTCTTTTCCTCAATCACCCGCTCGAATGGGAGGATTATCAAACGGCGTGACAGTCCGTGGCTGAAATCCTTTATGTAGGGTATGCGGTTGGCGTTTGCCATAAGCAGGGGGATATTCCGTGCGGTGAAGTTGTTGATGTAGACCAACCGCACCTCAAACGGCTCTCCGCTTATCAAGGCTTTCAGTGCGTCTGCGTTCTGCCCGAACTCCCTCGTCTGAATCTCGGAACAATAATTGAGCCGCTTGCCGTTGATGGATGCGATATTCTGCTTACGTTCCGAGCCGCTAATGAGGTCGGAGATTGCGAGTGTCTTTACATTATCCTCGCCCAGCAGCCCTATGAGGGTGGACTGAATAACGCTCTTGCCGTTGCTTCCTGCTCCGTAGAGTATCAGCATCTTCTCAATCTTCACTTTCCGGCGGTCAATGAATATCGCACCCATGAACTCCTGCAACACTTTCTGAGCCGATTGGTCGAGAACGGCATCAAGGAAGTAGTCAGTCCACACGTTAGGCACGGCATTCGGGTCGTAGTCGAAATCCATCTGCGTGACCTGCTTGAATTTCTTGTTGAACTTGTGGAAAGTGTTGCTCTCCAAGTCAAGCACTCCGTTGTTAAGCACGATTATCGAGCTGTCGGGTTCAAGGGTTTTGAGCGACACTTCGCCACGGCACACTTTCTTGACACCCTCCAACCGTGTCTTGTCGCCCGGAGGAAGCATACACTTGTCGGCAACCCGAAGCACAAGCGAGTTGAAAGCGTCCCATGAATCCTTGCCGAGCTGAACGTATATACGACCGTTGAAGTAGAACGGTCTGCCGTTGAAACAGCACAGCGTTGACTTCTTGATAGCCTTTATCAGAAGTTCCTGAAACACGCCTATGCGGTCAGCCGGACGCTTCTCCTCCAATCCTTTCTCCAGCTCCGCACCTTTCATGAAATTGTAGATGCTCCCTGCGATTCTGTCTATGTAGTCCTTAGCCATTAGTCAAAATGATACAATTTCAGTTTTATGGAATCATCTTCTGTGACTATTATTCTCTTTTTGCAGCAAGGGCAATATGTATAATATTTTTTACCCACAAAGCCCTCACAACTGTAAATTGAAGTGTATTCAACATCTCTGCAATCAAAACTAAACTCGCAACCGCAAACATCGCAAATCTTTTTGACCATAGGAGGTTCGCCCTCTTTGATTATCTCTACTGCCATATTCTATTTCTTTATCTTTTGACCATTTCTCAAATTCATTTAACCAAAGGGGTTTTCTTGCAGGATTGATTGACACAACAAGCCTTTTGTTGAACCTGCGTAGGCTCGTTAAACCCACGGTGTTTACGCATCAACTCCACGAATTTCTCAAACGGCATTAGAGGAGAATAAGGGTCAGGTAGTGGAATATATTGCACCTGTCGCTGTGCATACTCCTTGAACTCCTCTAAAAATTTGGGTGGAAATTCGGGCATCCGGCTCTTATCGAATGTGAATTTTGGATACTCGCTCATAAATTCATCCTCCTTCCGTATTCAGCCATCAGCAAAGCGTCAACCTTGCCGTCATGAGGTTTGGTGCAACGTGCGCTCTTGCGAAAGTCCACATCGGGGGAAAGACGCAGAGCTGCATTGTATGAGGTCTGTTTGGTGTCAACCTTGCGCACGGTTTTCTCGCCACCGTTTTTGAGCTTCTGTTTCTGAGTGGTGTATTCCTTGTCGGCGTTTATCCACACACCACTCTGCCAATCTTTGGGAGCGACAAGCACATAGGGGATTCTGTGCGCAATCAGCAATCCAAGGAGAAATCCTTTGGAAAGACCGAAATTAAAAGTCCCCTGCGCAGACGAGCCAAAGACAGAGTGAACATCCTCTAAAACCGCCACGCATTGCGTATCTCTGAACTCGCCCACAAACTTGCCAATCTCCAACATCGGAGTGTCCTTAATTGGCAAAAAGCGATACTCACCGTTGTCTATCACAGCGAGATACCCGTCAGAACCAGGGTCTATGCCTAAGTAGATTTTGCTCATATTATTTCTTGTCTAACCATTTAAGAAACGCTGCTACACAACACCCAATAATCGCAGGTATTGCAAACAGAAAAAACACCACCAACAATCCTTCTATCGTATTTTCACTCATCGTATCTTGATTTCATTTTATCATACCTTTTCATCCTTGTGCAGTTGCAGTCGGGGTCGCAGGCAATCTCCACGGCAATAGTCGCCTCGCCCTTGCAGTAGTAGTGCGACTGCTCGCAACATAGTCCGCTTGCTTTGCCATAGTGCTTACACCTCTTTCGGTACGCTTCTCTCGCAGGGGATTCCATATTAGTCGGGGATTAGTTCGGTTTGGGATATAAGGTAGGTAAAGGCTTCAAGTTCGTGGAGATAGGTGCAAACCACACGGGACTGAAACCCAAAATCGGGATAGTGGGTGACAATGCAAGTGCTATCAGAACAAACCGTAGCATAAAAGTACCCTCCCTTTTTGTCGGATATACACCAGCTACCTCCTGCGCTTTTCCGAAACTTGAACCCCAACTCTTTCAACAGTTCGGGAGTAATTGGGATAGGCAAAAGAAATTCATCGCAAGCATTTGGCGACAGATATAGCTGTTTCTCATCTTGGGTATAATCAAAAGCCACACTGCCCTCAACTATCGCCTTTATCTTTACTCGTCTGCCGTTGAAATCAATGTGCGAGCCTATGCGGAGGCTTTTAATGTCAACGTTACTTGATTTATTATCCATATCTTTGCATTAAGGCAATATACAATCTATCTCCCAATGTTTGAGTTGGGTATCTATCAATCCCTAAATGCCGACAAACACGGCGCATTGTCTTTGTCCCTACTTCAAAGCTATCAACTTCATAACCGTTTTTCTCTGCTTCTTTTATTTGCAGTACAACATCACGGCATATCTCATCAACCGTTCTATTATCTCTCAGCCACATACCTACTCCTCGTCAAGTTTGGCAATCTCAGCTTCGAGAGCGGAAATACACACTGATATTGGGTAAAAGGACATATCCTTAATCACGTCTTTCCCCTCATGTTGAAAGTTGCAAGTATCCTCTGGATTCAATCTCTTGAAATAGTCCAGCACAGCTTTCAGCTCGTCATACTTCCGCAGCTTCTCTCTGTTGAATAAAAGGTCTTTCAGTTTCATATTCACTTCTTTTTAATGTTTTCGACTATCCCCTCGGCAAACCACCCGCCGAGGTAGTTGTACGTCTCCTTGCTCGTCATTGTTTCTTTTCCAACTTCTTGATTACACCGTTCTTCCAATGCAACTCACCAAACAGCCATCCGACAACGAACGGATAGGTGTTTATGTTGTAGTCAAAATGCCGAAATATGTTGTTTAGCACACCGCATACAAACACTGTCAGCATACACCACCCAATCGTCTTGATGAACGCCTTGTTGCGCTGCCAAAAGCCGGATTTCGGCTCGTTCTTGGGGAATAGGGCTTTATAGTAATCGTTATGCTCATTGCTGATAGAATACATTACCTTCCCCAATTCAGGTGTTTCGGTTTCATAATCGCCGGGGATAATATATCCGTTCTCGTCAAGCGTTTGCTCAACGAAATGCCGGAAGATGTATGTGTCCCTCGACCGTGGTGTGATGTAGAGCGGCGCACCGACACTTTGATGCCACATTATCAGTGCTACCCATTGTTTATCGGTTGAACACAGAAACTCCCTGCCCTCCTGCGAGTGCGTTGCGTTTATAGAGTATATTCTCAACATCCCTCGCCCTCCCCGAAAAGCTCTTTGCCGAAGATGTGTTTCAGCGCAAGGATTATGCCCATATTTATACCTTTCTTGTACTCATTGTCAAGTTCTGAGATTTGGTTATGGTTCATTGCATTAAGACAGATTTTGAGCTTGTCGTTAGCATCTATATATAGCTTTCTCACCCTCTCCCTTTCCTCGTCCGTGAGCCTCTGCGAGAGGGGTTTAGTGAAGAACCATTCAAGTACGGATTTTGCGTCATCAGTATAAATAGGCAGGTCACTATTGCGTTGTTCGTCATATACGCCACCGCAATAATCTCCTATCGGACACATGGCTTCGGCATACTCTCTTGCCGCTTCTTCGATTGTCTTGTTCATAGTTCAGTCAGTTATTCCGTACATTTCTTTTAGCAATCTCAGTCCTTCGGGGTCATTTATAAACTCAGCTGCATCATGTCGGGAGATAAACCCGAATCCGCTCACGATGGATGAATAGCGAGTAATCATAAACTCCTTGTGATTTGTGAAGTCAAGGCATATTGACCATCTGTAAGGCTTGGATGGGTCGTAGCCAATCTTTTTGCGTATTGCATCAAGAGTGGCAGACATTTTCTGTGCTTGTTCTTTTGTTATCATATCACTCTCCTTTCTTTTCAATCAGTTCCAATGCCGCAGCGATTCCGACTGAGAGGGCGGCTTCGTAGCTGTTATACCGTTTGTGGTCTTTATCCGTGTCACACAGCCCGTAGGCGTCCGAAACGGAGAAGCACCACCTGTTGGCGGCATCCTTTGTTATAAGTATGTAGTCCACCAGGACTATCAGGCGTTTCTTCTCTCTCAACCACTTCTGAGCTTGTGCCAAAGTTGGCATCGAGCATCCTGCATAAACGCTTCGGTTGTAGTCTGTCGGAGCTTCTTCTGAGGTCGTTGACCATACATGGTCATCGGAGGCGTCCTTGCGAGTGTAGTAGAAATAGCAAGGCTCATCAAACCCATGC
Source organism: Bacteroidales bacterium M6 (assembly GCA_001689485.1). Lineage (GTDB taxonomy): Bacteria > Bacteroidota > Bacteroidia > Bacteroidales > Muribaculaceae > UBA7173. Next base: position 16,676 of record LUJQ01000069.1, read on the forward strand.
TTCTTCAGCGCAAGGGCGATGGGGTAGGAAACGTAGTCTTCGGCGGGCATAGCTGCTTTTTATCTTTAGGTTCATAATTGAAGCACTCCATCACAGGTTTGACTATGCGCATACAGCATCTGTGATAAGGCAGATGATACTCACACCTACCTTTTTTGTAATACTTACATTCAGTTGCTTTCATCTTTTTCTTTTGTTTTTGGGGTGAAATAAGGATGGTCAGCCCGCGAGAAATATAGATTGCTGTTCGGACAATCCATTGTCCCCCAATTCTTACAATCGGGACACGAATTGCTTTCCCACGGCTTCTCATCTATGAATCGGGGATGATGGTATCTTGTCACCATTCGCTTGATATGGTCTCTCGTCACTATTGCGAGTTTGTCAACTTCGGCAAACATTATATCCACTCTCGCCTCGGCGGGCATAGGACACTTAGGCTGATTGCCTATTTCGTGGTCGCTCACAAATTTGTCTCCAATGTGTACGATGTAGAAGTATGATTTGGCACGGAGTATGCGCCATATCGCTTTCAGCTTATCTTTCATTGTTTATCTTTTTTCGGGGTGAAGTCGGGGCAGTGGTAGCCGTGGAATAACCGGCATCGGGCAGGGGCAAGTCCATACGAATGCCTGTATTCCTTTATCACTGCATGTAGCCCGCATTTGTCTGAGTGTTTATAGTACTTGCACTCCTCCCACTTCCTCGGAGTCTGCGGTCGGTCAGTTATTTCCATGTTGTAATGAATCTGATTTTGGGTGCGCGATTGTAGTTATATCTTTTGAGCCTGTCTAAAAACTCTTTACTACGGAAATATTCACTCCACGTTAGATATATCGGCTTAGTCGGGGTCATAGTCATATACTCTCAGTTTAGTTTCACATACCCTTTCTCCAGGCACCACACAAGCAGCGAGTAGAGAGCGTCGATGAGTTCTTTGCACAGACAACCTGTGAGCGAATCGAGGTCATCCCACTCAGTGTTGTATCGTGCCGCAACCATACCAATTGGAGGGTAGTCGATGTTGAGCTTGTATGTGCAACTATTGTGTCTTATCTCTTTCGGCAGGATGTCAAGAATGTCTGTGAGGGTGAAGATAGGACGCTTTACCTCGGAGCAGTAGATATTGGGACATCCTCTGCTTGACTCTTTTACTTCTACTTTAATCTCACTCGCCCTTTCGGGGCTTACTCCAAGCTCTATGAGCTTTGCCGATTGCTCGGCGGTAAGTTGGGTTTTCATAATTATCTCTTTGTTGCTTGTTTACATTTGTTCAAGATGGACTTAACTTCTTTTCCAAAATAGGAACACCACCAATAGGGTTGAAAGAGGTTAGGCCATGGGTGCAATGTTTGCAAGTGTCACATAGTTGCTGACTCATTCTTATTTCTCGTTTAGCTGTTCGGGGTCGTCCTTATGGCAGGGGCAGTCCGGGTCGTGGGTGATGCCGCCTACACCGCCTTTGCCGTAAGATTGTTTATACAGCAGGTACTTATGCCCTTTATAATTGAACTCAGTTATACGTGATGCCATATCTGCATCAATCTGTTCTTGTGTCTTTTGTTCCACGCATCCGCTCAGGCACACGGCGCAGAGGACGGCGGCGAGGATGGTTGTAAGGTGTTTCATTTTATCAGTTCAAATTCGTAAACAAATACATAGGGATTGCTCTCAAATGTCCCTTTGCCAGATATGCGGTCTATCAAGGCTGCGTAGGCTTCGCGGGGAGTTTTTGGCTTAGCTCTCCATTCAAACATCTCAAAGCCATCCGCCAAGTCATATTTGAATAGTTCTTTATCTTTAGTCCACTTGCAGATACCCTCTGCCAAGCAATCCTCATCGGATATATCCTGCAACCGCTCCACACGCACGTCGGTGATGCGGATGCGATATGGCATTAGCCCTGCCGTTACGAACATCTTATTAAGCCAACCTGCCAAGTTTGAGGTTATATTATGGTCATCAAGCCACTTTGCGACATCGTAGGACTTCTTAGCCAAGTGTTCCACAACGGTTTTATAGGACATCGCCACGGCAACAACCTCGCCGACTTTATATTTGGGGAGTATTTGTCCTCCGTCAAAATCCCGCTCGTCTGCATCATACATACACGGATATTCAAGTATCGCATTGTCTGATTGTCGACGATAAACACGAAAGCCCGCAATCCATTCTCCTTTGAACTCTTTGGGGCAAGTTATTATCCGCCTCGTCTGCGTCTTTCGACCGCTCAACACGGCTTCGGTGAGGCCGAATTTATCTGAGAACATTATCTTTTTCATTGCTTCAATTCATTTATGATTTCTGTAATGTCTCGCCTGACGGAGCGCAGGGCTTTCAATAACGGCTTTAAGTCGCCATCGCGGGATGCTTGTCTTATATCCAAAAGCATCCCAACGACTTCGGGTGTCTGAATATCTTTGTAGATGTTAAACAGCAGTTGTTCCGCAACAGATATGGTCTGTTTCTTATCGTTCATGCGTCACCTCCTTTCAGCGGCGGAATGTGAAGCCATGCAGTTGCTATTTCAGTCACATCCTCACGTTCAGAAGATAGGTGAATCTTGACATCTTTAAGGCTATGGTAGGAATACCTCTCTTTGGCGGCAAGCGTGGTGATAAATCGTCCATGACAAGTGTACCAGCACACAACAGGCTCGTCACCAACCCATGCAAGCACTCGTATCAGCTTCTTACCATCTGGAATTTCCGGCAGCTCCACCTTCGGGTCTTTCCACTGCGAGGCGAGGGCTTCAAAGTGCCCTGCGATATATGCTCTGATTGCGGTCTCTGCCATAGGCTTCGCTTCGTAGCGGTCGGCATACGCTCTGGCTTTCTCTTCGGTTGTCATATCGTATTCTTATTAAATTCGTCAAATAATGTCGGCGGCTGTTCATCGGGCAGATAAAGCTTGTTTACTGCAAGAACCTTTCTCAAAGCCTCTCTGAACGTCACGCCGTTGTTGGTGTAGTTCATCACCATGTCGTAGCATTTGGGGTAATTGGCAAGCAGAACTCTTAACCGTGTATCGTCGGCAAACTGCGCTCCGAAGCCACAGCCCATACAGCCAGTCCTCTGCGCTCCTTTGTGGTATATCTCGGCTATTGGCAGATTAAATCGGTCGATATACGCCCAAATATCGCCGTCAGTCCAGATCGAGAGCGGCATTGACTTTGACCGCCCGTTTTCTGAAAACTGATTACAACCTCCATGTCTGATATAATCCTTTTCCCGAAGCTCGCTTTCGCTTGCCATTACACCAAGTATCGGTGAACACCCATTTATAGCCTCAAAATGTTTAAATGGGGTTTTCTTTAATATCGTACAGCACTTATGACAGGTGTTGAAGTCTTCGGTCAGTAAAAAGCGCCATTTATTCGGAAACGCGAAACGCTCTTTGTTCAGCCGTTTTACACTTGTAGGGCTGTTGGGATTTATTCTTGCCTCGTGGATTGTCTGACTTTTCTCTTTGCTCACCAACGGGAATCCATACTTCGCCCATACCTCTCTCGGTGTCATTTTCGGACGGATAATCTGTATATTCGCCCCATCTTTCTTTGCATCACGGACAAACTTCATTATATCCGGATACTCATTACCGGTAGCGCAAAATACTGCGAGAATATCCGGGTATATTCGCCGAGCAATATCTAATAACACGGTGGAGTCTTTCCCTCCAGACCATGAGATATAAACCTTATCAAGTCCCCCCATTCGGGATACGAATGTGGATATTACGTCCATTGCGTGTTGCACCTTTTGAGGCAACGTCCAACTTTGCTTTTCTCTTAATTCTGCCAATGTCATATCTTAGCAATATTTCCATTTGTAACCACCGCAAGATTTACGGCGACCACCGCACACGTTACAGATTGAGTGTTCATTGACATTATTTCGTACTGCCGCGTCTCTTATTGTGTCGTATATTTCTAATACTTCACCATTGTGAATATCGCATTTTGCAACTTTCCTTTTGTTGCGATACTTGTCTAATGCGTCTAAAGTTGATTGAGCATAAACCCTATGGCGACAGGCTTCTTTATGGGTTATTTTTGTTATCCCGTTTTCCATGTTGCCTTTTCTGTCAGTCCATCGTAGGTTTGCGTGACGATTATCATCCCGTATCGTATTGATATGGTCTATTTCGGGCAAGTTGTTGGGATTATCCACAAAAGCGAGAGCGACAAGACGATGTACGCTGTAAGTCTTACCTTTCCCATTGGAATAAAGATTTACATACACATAGCCATTTGTTTTCTTTATTGATAGCAGTTTAGATGTGGCAGAGAACAAGGTCCCGTTGGAGCGCACTACCTTTCGTTCCAATGAACGTACTCGCCCCATATTACTGACTTGATACAAACCCTCGTATCCCTCAATATCTTTCCATATTTCTTGCTCCATACTATTTCGTTTTTGATGGATTACAGACACAAAAAGCGGTGTCATTTGCGCTGCTAACAAGATGATAGACCCCAAAAGGCTTAATCTTACGCAATGACACCGCCGTATGCGGATATAGTATGGACATGAAAAACACCCAAACTCGTTGAGCGATAACCGTCGCCCATTCGGGATAGTCTACTATCATCTTGTTAGCAAGAGCAAAGTTACGAATTTTATCCGAGATACACAAACTTTCGGGCGATATTATGTCAATATTACCGTCCTGGTCAATCTTCTGCTCTAATGTCCATGATTGGCGTTCTCTCAATTCCTGCAATGTCATATTGCTGATGTTTAAGGGTTGGAGGGGTCAGTTTATCGGTAATACACCACACCTTTATCTCTCACACACTCTTCAAGAATACGGGTGTAGACAAGGTAGTGGTATCTGTCGTACTTGTCGAGGGTCGGATAGACCTTATCCTTGCAGGTCACAAAGTCATTGAGAAGTTTCTCTGCCACAACGTAGTCGAAACATCCCTCGTTGTCTGCAAACCACAGAAACTCGGCAAACGTTCCGTCACATGGTACTCTCCCTGCCTCCACATCGTCCGTGTACCGCTCCCACTCTCCATGAATCGGAGCGCATACCGCCCTGCGGAAATCGTTAAAAGTGCTGCACGGCATATCAAGATATGCGCTGCTAAGACATTTGCACAGCCAATATCCCTCTCTGAACTGGGTGAGGTGCTTGATTGGCGTGAAGTCAAGGGTATATATCGGACGGATATTGCCGTTGTCTTCTTGCTCTTCTGTTAACTCGGCATCGAAGTCACAGATGAACTCTGTCGGTTTAATTGCTTGGATTCTTACTCCCATTCTTGCTGATGTTAATTTACGCTGATGAAAAAGAGAAACGGACAAAGGCCATCAGCTCGCCCTGCCACCGAGTAGCTGGCTCGGGGTGTCCGTTTCATAGCGCAAAGGTAGTCTATTTTCTCATATATCACAAATAAAACATAGAAAATAAACATAAATCGCACTTGTTTTTACTACCTCCGGCAGCATAAGGGATGGCGAGAAACTGCGCCCGCAACAACCCGATAGGATATAAAACCATGCTCTAAACACTCAAAAACACATATTTACCAATTCCTCGCGTTTCCCCCGAAAATACACCCAACATACTGATGTTGTGGTGAAAACCTATTTTACCACAATGTACCTCCCTGCATGGTCTGTGTAGCTGAATATGGCGAAAATGTAGAGTTAACTCGTTGTTAATCATATACTGTGTAGGGTGTGGAGCATCAAGGAGTCGAAAAGTTTTCAGTTGATATTCTCTATTTATATGCTTCTTATATATGTCTATTTTCTTCTATATGTACAAAATATACCTACATATCCTACACAAAACATTCAATGAGCAATATATCAAGTAGTTAAATCTGCACAAACTTCAAATTTTTCCAACATTTACTCTTAAAACCCTACACATTTTATCGGAAATCAGAAGTTATACCTGCAAATCAAGTAGTTACAACTGCCGTTTCCTCTGCATCGAATGAAACCGCAAGGCTCTGATTGACAAATATGTTGTATAACATAAAATCAATGGCTGACCCGATAGCAGGACAGCCAAATCTGAAAAATGAAAAATTTTAAAATAAAAATTTCGAGAGGGGGTGACATATCAAAATTTTATACCCTCAAAGGGGGTGCCCCGCCTCCCCTCCTGGCGCCGGCTAAACGGCGGATAATGCCGTATTATACGAATAAGGCAGGAGAATAGGCGGTTAACTCGCTGTGCTTCCGTCCTTTTCGGCATAGTACCGGGCTAAATATTGCCTTAATTCCTCGGCTCGCTCGTAGGTTATCGGAATATAGAATTGCACCCGCTTTTCGTCCTCTACTGCTGCCTCCTGCTTCATTCTCTGGAGCGCACTAATTTCACGGATTGCCGCCAATTTATCGGACTCTTTTTCGCTCCTCTCCGCAATCCTCGCCAGCTCCTGTAACACTGCATCCTTGTCGGTATAGTCCAACCGTGGCGTGTCCTGCTCCGGTGTGCTGTCGGTGGGAAGGTCTTTGCGTGGTCTGCCTCTTCGTGGCGTGGGTTGTTCGGGGTTGTCGGATTGCTCCGCGTTCAGCTCGTCAATGAGTTTGCGAAGTCCGGGACGTTGTCCGATATATTGACTTGCTCGGGTTGAAATTGCGTTGTTGGTTGTGGAGGTTGGTTTGTAGATCGCTGCGAAGGCTTCCACCGTGGAGACGCCGGGGCATGTTGCGAGCATGGCAAATAAAACGTCTTTTGGCTCGATGCCATACAGGCGGGAAAGCTCCGAGACCCTTTTGCTGAATTGCATATTATGTTAACTCTTTTTAACTTTATTGGTAATGCTTGTTTCGGGTGCTCTGAGGCTCTCTGTTGCAAAAGTAGTGAATTTGGGTAATTTTGGCAAACAGTGTATTTTGGTGGTGTGGCGGCTGTGTATCGGCTTGTGGTTGTGTGTTGTATTCGGGTATGTAAAAAGGCTACATTTTGGTGGCTAATCATCTGAAAATAAACGCTTTAATATTTGGTAGGGTCAGAAAAAAGCTGTAACTTTGAGGTATAGAAAGGGAGATGAAACGAAACGCCCGCCGTTCATCTTCACAGACTAATAAGCGGGCAAAGTTTTAAGTAATGCTACAAAGGTAGCAAAAAGTTTTAAGTAATGTTCAACAAAATTCTTTTAACAGCCGCGATTATCGCTACCGCAATTGCCACGGTCTGCGTAGCGGCTCAGGAAATGGCAAACGCTGAAAACAGCGAGTTACTAATGAAGCTAATGGCTTTTATCTCGCTAATTATCTTTGATGTTTACGCAATAGTCGCAATCCTCAGAGATAAAGACAAGTAAAACACAACGCTAAAAGCGAACACAACAACAGGGGCGGCAAGCTCCGCCCCTGTTTCCAAATAAATCCCCCACCCACAAAACCCCATCACGATGAAAACAAATAACACCCCCGCAACCATGAACGCAAACGAAGCAATAGCAAACACCCCCGCAAATCTCGCAAAACTCCATACGCTTGCAGTGAACGGCACCCCGATGTACTACATTTGGCTTGATGCCGTCGATGATGCCGCCACAACGTCGGTATATCTCACAGAAGACGCAGCGCGCGCCGACATTGCGCGATTGGAAGCGGACGACAAGGAAGCCGGAATTTACGAGCCTGATGCGTATCGCATTATTAACGCCGCCCCCTATTTCGCATGAAACACACCCTAAAAGCCACGGCGGCGATTGTCGGCATGATTGCCGCCGGGCTTCTCTTCTGGCACATCGTAATCAAATTTATGTGGATGTGCTATTATACCGGAATCAGAATGTAAAACCAATAAACACAACAAAGACATGCAGACAATCAAAGTAAACACAAGCAAAACAGAATACGGCGTTGCTTTCGCCGTTCAGGGCGGCAACTTCTTAGCCGCTATCGGCACGGACTTTCACAACAAAGGGCGTTACGCTGGGCAATTCAGCCCCTTTGCATCATGCAATAACAAAACCCTTCCCGAAGCCGTGGAATTTATCGGCGATGCCATTTGCAACCACTTTGCGCAATTCGGGCTAAACGTGGAATTCGTCAACGCTTAAAGAGTAGGAAAGATGAACACAGCAAAAGTAAAATTTAGCTATAACAACGGCAAAGGGTTTGAAGCCGCAAAGGCATACGCCGAAAAGTTATCTGCAAACGGCTTCAAATACAGCCATGCAGCCCCGAACGGCGGCAAAGTATATCACAATCACGATCTAAACATTAACGTGCTTGTTTACGTTGCCTAACCCCACACCCGGCGGCGCGGTGTTACTGGCCGCTGCAATCGAATTGACCGCCGGGAGCTAATAAACATTAAACATTACAGATATGGAAACAACGACTTATTACAGCGCAAAATGTCTCGCTTTCGCGGCTGCATTTGCAGGCATGGAAAACGTCACAACGTTTAACACTGAAATAGTAGCCGCAAATTGTGCGGGCCATCCGATCGCGGACGGCGGCGAATTGTTTGAGGGCACCGTGTATATAAACAAGCGTGAATTTGTTTGCGTGGGCGAATGGGACAACGGCGAATTTACGGTATATATCAACAATCCATATTGCGAAGTAACGCCCGACGGATGCGCGATTTTTACCGATGAGCACCCACAGCAACAATTTATATTTGGCCGTTACAACTCATTCAAACGCGCCGTAAATAAGGCAGTCACCATTGTCAAGGCTCGCAAGTACCCGAAACCGATCGAAATATATTAACCCATCCCGGCACGGTGCTAACGTGGGTTCGATTCCCACGCCGGGAGCTAATAACTAAATAAAACAAAAGAATATGGACAAAGCAATTAAAACCGCGATACTTCGCGAGGCTGCAAAGCTATACAGCCCGACCCCTGCAATTATCAGCAAAGAGGCCGCAGGCGTTAAAATGTTCGCTCTCGCTTTTGTGTCCGATGGCTACAAAGAGATGTTAACCGCATGGCACTCTAACCCGCTGCGGATAATAGACGCTATCACGGCGCAAATAAGATACCACGAGGAATCAGCCGCGATGTTTCCCGACAAAGGCACGGAATACCAAGCCGAATTAATAGCCGCAAATATTGACTAAACCGCCCCAATTCCGCCCCTTTCGCCCCCAGCTGGTAAAATGTATCTCCGACAGGGCAAAGGGCGGGAGAAACGAAAGAAACAAGTGAAAACGCCCTATTGGCAGGGCATAAAGAATAAGGCAATGAAAACAAAGACACTACAACAGCTACAGCAACAGAAACACCGTTTATTGCGTAGTAAGAGAGCAAAAAAACGTGTGGGTATGATTGTAAAAACTTACATCCGCTATATGGCGAACATCCTAAACCATTTCAACGTGGTAACTGAGCGTGAATATTGGGATATATATTACACCCCGGTTCCCGTTTCAATCTACGCCAGACAACCCGAATAACAACCGCTAAACAGAAGTGCGATGAAAAAAGACTTAGAAGACATCAGATTGCAGGCAATGTATCTCCACGCTGAAATAGCAATGCGCAGAGCGTTGAAGCGCATTACCAAAGATGAAGCCAACAGATTTAATCGCAAAATATACAACGCGACATTTTCAGCAATAGAACAGCATATAACAACCCCTAAAACAATACAACCATGATCGGAATAATCCTCTGGGCAATCCTCATTATCTTCATCGTCATTTGCGCCTGCCCCGGCTTCCTGACTTTCTTCTTCTGCGTGGCTCTGCCTGTCGGTATCGCCGTGTTCGCTCTGGCAAGCTGGATTCAAAACAAACTTTCAAAGTAAACAAATTATGAATATCTTTAACAGGCTGTTCAGCCGTGGCAGGCAAATACAGCCTACGCACATACGAACATATCAGCCAACAGGGGGACAACCGACCAGCCCACAGCCCACCACGCTAAAAGAGGCTTTCAGCCAAAAATATCCGGCATATATGAACATTCTTAATATGTTCGAGGCTGCTAACTTGTGTGATGCCACATGGGAGAACCTGACAAAGGTACGTTTGCAACGGTTTATTGACTACATGGGCGAGCGTCTGTCACCTAACAGCGTGAACCAATACGCCGCAAAGCTGAAATCGGTGCTTAATCTGTATGCCGACGAAGTGAGTTTGCCAAGAGGGTTTGCAAAGGTGCTGACTCCAAGGAAAACGACTGTGCAAAACGTTTATTTGACAGAGGAGGAAATACAGCGTGTAGTAAGCTATGCCCCTAAAAACGACCGCGAGGCACTTGTGCAAGCTCAGTTTTGTATCGGTGTGCTGACTTTAGCCCGACATTCGGATTACTGCAAATTTGATGAAAGCAATATAACAGGCGATAATCTTGTGTATGTGTCACAAAAGACAAAGATTCAATCGAGCATCCCCACTTCGCCCACGCTTCTAAAGTTCTTAAAGATTCAGCAGGAGATTATCAGCAAAGGCGTGACGGTCTCGGACGATTCATTTAACGATACGATACGCCGTATCTGCATGAAATGTGGCATAGACGAGCCGGTGAAACTCTATCAGCGGGGAGAAACGACCATAAAGCCTAAATATCAATTTGTGTCAAGTCATACGGCACGAAGAACGGGCGTGACTAACCTATATTTGCGAGGTCTGGACTTGCTTACGATTGCCAAGATTGCGGGTCACACCTCCACAAATACGACCATGGGATATGTATGCTGTGGCATCCGGGAGCTACCCCAAGAGGCAAAAGAGTATTTTTCGGGATTCTGAAGCACAGCAAAGGGCGCAAGGATTCATGCCCCTGCGCCCTTCGATTGCTTTCTTTCGGATGAAAGATGCTTATATTAAAATGGCAGTTCTGAATCGTCAGCCGGAGGTGCAGCTGGTGCCGGTTGTGCATAGACTGGCTGCTGAGGTGCGGGTTGTGTCTTTGCCGTCGCTTTCCATGCAGTTGCCGACATATAGGTCTTCCCGTTGTATTCCCGTGTTGAGAAGTCAATCTCCACATCATACTCCACTCCTTGCTGAATATTGAGTTTGTCAATATTCTCGCCCATAACGGAGAATAGCACCGTTTTAGGATATTGGGTGTTTGAATTATCGTAGAGCAAAATGAAGTCTTTGCGTCTCCATTGCTTGCCTGCGGCTGTCGTTCCTGATTGTTCGGGTAGAGCCGATTGTATGAGTCCTGAGAATGTCATATTCTGAGATTTTAATTGTCTTATCTTATCAAGTACAAATATAGCTATTTTATTGTAAATAGCTATAAGTTTCTTTGTGCGAATGATTGGAAATCCAAACATAAATATTACCTTTGCAGCACGATACGTATTGAGCTACGGCAAGCGAAAACCTCGCCCCGGGCGGCCACTCTTTTTAGAGTGGCTTATTTTATATAAATTGGTACTGCATAACAGCAGCATGAAATATGCTGAGGGAGATTTGTTCCCTCGTCAATAGAGTGAAAACCGCAGTTCTCATCGCACTGAGCGCACGGATAAGAGCTGCCACGTTGCACAAGCCATCCAATAGCACCATCCGATTTTGTTTTTAATTCCCAATGCTGCATCCATGCGCTTTCAATGCCGTATTTGGTTAAGCCGGAGATTGCATTATACATCGAACTGCTCCTACCTCGCCCATAAGTCAAAGGAGCTTCGATGCCGTCTTTAAGCATCGGATTGGCGTATGGCTGTCTGAGGTTATCACCGATGGACTTCACAAGAGCCGATTTGCCGATTCCGAGCAACAGGCCGGCACCTATAAGGAGCAACAATTCATTTTTGTATTTTCCTACATAATCGGTCAACCGCTCGTCAAAATTTGCTCCATGATTCTCTCCAAGGATGAAAGGCAATATAGTGTTTCTATTTTCCTCATGGTCGGCGATTGCCAGCGTGAGGAAATAATCGTCGATTGTTTCCTTTAACCACTGCACAACCTCGTCAATATCCCACTGCACCCTCAACGGCAAATCGCCATAGGAGGCAACCGTCGGGTGTATATTTGCCGAGTAGAGAATTTCAACAACGTGCTCCGCAGCCTCGCGCATAACGATAGAAAGGTTATAACTCATTGACCTCTCAGCATCGAGGCGTTGGCGTAGATATGATTTCGCCGCTTCTACGTCGGCTTCACTTGGCTGTCGCATTAGTTACTTTCTGATTTTTCTGTTGGGACTGATTGTTTGTAGCGGTTTGTTTGTTTTTTATCTGAAAAAGCAAATCAGACTGTTGCTGGTCTTTCATTTCCTTTGTAATTCTCTCCCATTCGCCTACTGAAGTGTATTCCGGCGCACGTTCCGAGGCTGTCTGTTTAGATATAAAACCAGCATTAACACCGGTTGCGAGGTCATTGATTACCGCACTTTCGTTGATATGCACATAAGGCTTAATCCAATATTTAAGTGGCAAGGTTGCGAAATCGGAAGTCATCTCTACTTCTATGCCGTAGCCGTAAGAGAAGATTCTAACCATATCATTGAGGAACGGCTGCCATTCGGGTGCATCGCTCATAGCTTTCTCAACAGCAGGAGAGTAAAGGAGCTTGATTGCCACGCCCGGCAAATCGCCGCTTCGGAGTTCGGGCGGAATCACGGCGAAAGACTGCTCATAAATCAATTTATAGAGCGTATCAAGCTGCTTCATGTAGCTATCGGATGCTGATTCCGCTTGCAGAGTGGAAACCTTATCCTCTTTACCCATAGAGATGGTGCGGATTGTGCCGTTGAGGTCATGCTGAAAGTCGAAGTTCTCGCCCTCTCCCTGAAATATCATGGTTGGCACGCCAAAAGCTTGATTGTTCTGCGCCATCTGCGAAAACGACATATCGTAGGAGTCGCAGCTATCCTGCGATGGGAGCCAGCACGGGCCATCTTCATTCCGCTTGTACGCCACAGGGACAAACGGAAACCCATGCCGCTTTCGAGATTCTACTGTATAGCCCGATGCGCCGAGAGAGCCTAATATCTTCTCGTACACATTCTGATACCTTTCGCCGGTCTTTTTAAGACGTGTAAGATATGTGTCATCCCAAATTTCCAACCACTCAACAACAATTTCTCCGTTTTCGTCATAGTCGTAGAATGACCGGGCAAACAGTTTGAGCCGTCCACGGTTGTCAAAGTGCGGATATAGCGTCGAGCCGGTCTTATATGAATAGGTCTGCCATCCAAAAACACCATTTTCAAGGAATCCCACACAAGCGCAATCAGCGGTGATTTTCTCTGATTTCACACACTCGTAAAAAGACACCTCCGAATCCTTTTCAAGCCATCCCTCACGGAACTTGTCATAAGTGCCACGTTGCGCTTCCGTAGGTTTGGCCGTATTCATCTCAAACTGAATATCATTGCCGACAAGGTGTATCGTCTGTTTAAGGGCGATAATCTGCTGGAAGGCGAAAGCGAAGCGAGGCACACACTCCTTATACACTCTGCGTATTGTCTTGCCGGTGTCATTGCCCTGCTCGTCGTAAACAGGCTCTTGCTGCTCACGGTATATGTCGGGATACATCGTAGGGTCATTTATGATATGCCCCGACGGATAGTATTGCCGAAGCATATCAGCCTGTGTCATTATGTCTGACTTTATGGAGTCGGCGGGCATTGGCGGCTCGTTTTCTGAGTTGAAAGCTCCGTGGCGGTAGTAACCCTCCGGGCGTATCAGTCGCCACGGGCGACGTGTCTTGATGTCTCTCGTTTTCATTATCTATATCGGTTCGGGTTTACATATTTCATCAGGCGAGGCTTGGTGTGCTTTTTGCCTTTTATGTTGAAGATTCTGCGAATAATTATTGCCTCGATAAAGTCAGGCGAGTGCCGGGTGAATCGCTTCATGTCTTTTTTCTTGATTATCTGCCATGAGCGGTCTGATTGGCTTGTGTCCTGTCTTATCGCCTTGCGCTCCAAGTTGAGAATCTGCTCCAGCGGCACATTTTCATATCCATTGCCGGAATATTTGCGCTGGAGCAAATTTGGATTTATGGAGTATGCGCCGTTAATCAGTCCGTCGGCAAACTCGTATGCGCATTGGCTCTTGGTATCGCCGTAGATGAATTTCAGCTTTGGGTCAACCGCCTGTTTTGGGATAAATGGAATCGCCTTGGTGAAAATATCCTTGAATGTCTGTCCGAGTCCCGGTAGGTCATAGGCGAAATTCTCCTCACGCACCTGCCAGTATCGCAGTTTCTCCCTCACAGACATGGCGGCATTTACAACTCCTATACGGCACACGAAAATATCGTCAATGTGATTGCCAATCCATTTCACAAGCACAAGGTTGTCGCCGCCATCTGCGGCAACGTCACATGTCGCCCGTAGCTGATTGTCGCCCGTCTGCATGGTATTTCTGTAAAAAGCATCCATGTGGGCGAGCTTAATCATATCATCCCCTGCGCTCTTGAATTTCCAGTTGCCGTCAAGGTCACGGGCGCGTTGTTCGTCTGACTGATTGACAAGGTTCGCAAGATATGTGGGGTCAGAGGACATCAGAGCAACATTGTCCGAGAGCTTGGCTTCCACAAATGCAACAGACTTGATGAAAAGCTCCTGCGGTGTGCCATAACGCTCATATTCAGGCTTCCAATAAGAGTGAATAATATCCTTGCACTGAGCATACACCTCCTCGCGGGAGTCTCCCCAATAGATAGTATCGGGAGTGTCGCCATCCATGAAGCAATAGCGTACCTTGCCATCACGCTCACGGATAGGCAGTCCGTCCTCACCAATCCACCAGTCGATGAATTTGGCAACCCACGAATCCGGGTCGGGGTTACAGGTGCCTATGAAGCGGTTGCGGATTCCAAAGGCGTTACGGTTACAGGTAATGAGATACTTGAATTTCTCATATGCCATGTGCGTCACCTCATCGACACCGATATATGCAAACTGTTTTCCTTGGAAACGTGTGCGAAAGCTCTCCATCGTTCCGGCATGGAATGAGAATTTGAGCCATCCGCCGTTTTTGTAATTCCAAGTCATATCGTCTTTCGACTTGTTGTATTCTCCGAAATCTCGGAAAATATCGAAAGACACGTCAACAAGGTCAGAGAGGTCATCCGTACCGGCACGGAGAATCACAGAGCGGAAATTCGGGTTGTAAATATCATAGAGTACACTATTGAGCAACACCCATGACTTGCCGCCGCCTCGACAGCCACCGCCAATCACAATATCGGCATCAGAGGAGAGTATATTTTCCTGCCCACCGGCCTGTATCGCCTTATCGTTGGACTTCTTACTATCTATCGCTTCCCTCACGGACACAATGGCATCGTAGGACACAACTTTGCGCCCGTCAAGGAATGTCATTATGTCTGTGCCTTTTCTCATAAAAAGAAAAGCCGGAAGTCCGCTGTGAAGCGAAAATCCGGCTTTATGAAAGCTCTAATTTGGTTATCTAAGTGCAAATTTAGTCTATTTTCGGGAAAATAACATTATTTTCTTATGTAATTATTTTGTTTTATAGGAAAATAAACCTAATTTTGCGGTGATAATACGCCGATATGAACATAATTGCAAAGAAAGACACTGACCAGACAGACGGAAGCGACCGCAACAGGCTTGCGGTATGCCCTTGTTGCGGACAGAAACTTTTTGAAATAGAAAGTCTGCACACAAAAGGTCTGTTCCGCCACAAGTGCCGCCGATGCAAGAAATACATAAAGGTAGCAGCCATAGATAAGGAAGATTGATTTAGGTTATTGGGAGTGTCGCATAGCGGCAATTGCAGCGGACTGTAAATCCGCCCTCTAACGAGTTCATAGGTTCGAGTCCTTTCACTCCCACAACATAGCGCGGTAGAGCAGTTGGTAGCTCACTTGGCTCATAACCAAGAGGTCGGCGGTTCGAGTCCGCCCTGCGCCACAATTGGATTGGTAGCTCAGAAGGTTAGAGCAACGGATTTTTAATCCGTGGGGCGTAAGTTCGAGTCTTACCCAATTCACAAATTACATAACTCCGCAAGGAGAAAAGCCAAAGAGCTTCAATGACGAGCAGCAATGCTCCGATTTGAGGCTCTTTTTTATTTAACAATCTGACAGACAAATGGAAAAAGAGACACTTTTATCCACTCTCACAGAGAAACTTGGGGAGACACCCCTTTCTCAGAGAACACTTGACAGCTACATCAGCGACAATCTCCCTGCGGAGGGAACGGAGCCTGACGAGGCTTATTGGGAGAAACACACCAAGTTCCTCAAATCGCTCACAGGACAGTATCGTACAGATGTAGCCGCCGGGATTGAGGACTACAAGAGAACCTTAAAGCCTCAACCCTCTACAACCGAGACGCAACCGAAGGGCGGAGACCCCGACCTTTTGAAGCGTATTGAACAGCTTGAAGGCAGACTTGCCGAGAGTGCGAAGAGTGCAACCGCAAACAACCTCCGCTCCGAAGTGACTGCAAAGGGCAAATCGCTGAAAGTCGCGAATGAGGCGATTTGGGAGGACGCTGTGAAAGCTGTGCAAATCGGGGATAACGACACCTCCGAAGATGTGACCGCAAAAGCCAAGAAGGAGTACGAAAGGCTGCTCAAACGCTATCACGGCGACGGGGCTGCACCTTACGGAAGCTCCGGCAGACAGGGTGCAAGCAAGGAGGCGGAAAAAGAAATGGCAGACCGCCGCGAGGCTTTCAAAGAGCAACAACGACGAGCCGGGCGACTGCCTAAGAAACAGTAACAATCAAAATCCAAACAAACATGGCTTATCAGAACGGAACATTCAACACCATCGGAGGCCACTCTGCCGAAATCGGCGGAAATCTTGTCGTTTGGGTGCGCACCTATCGCGTTGAGCATTTCGGCGGAAACCTCGATGTTTCGCTGTATCAACCGGGCGATGTGATTCCCGCAGGCTCTATGGCGATTTTCGACCAGCAGGCAAACACCATCGAGATAGTCAAGGCTGACGCTGCGGCAGACAAGCTCACAAAGGTAAACGGACTTATCTTCAACGACATCTGCATACCCTCCAATCCTATTCTCGCTTCCGGCGCAATTGTAACCTCCGGCAAAATCTACGCAGACCGAGCCGGAGCCGACGGCATCCCACCCTCCGTGGAAGCAAACCTCCCCATGATTTCATTCATGCGCGAGGGCAGAGAATACACCGCTTCCGGCGGAACAGGAGCATAATCAACAATTAAAACAGACAAACAATGTACACACGAGGTAAAGAATACTACGACATTGTAGCCAAAGGGCTTGCTTCGTTGGGGTATGTGGATAGTGGAGACCGCTCCGCTTTCGACCTCTTTGTGGAGGACTCTTTCGCAGAGAAATACAATGCGGAAGCGACTTTTGCACAGATGGGCTTTGCGCTTAACCCCAATATTCCTATCAACCCGACATTCGAGCAGGTGGAGGCTACAATCCGTCCGTACACAATCGCGACCTATACCGACGAGGATTCGGACGGTGCGACCAAATCAACTGACGGATTCTCGCTGAAAACTGGCGGCCTGCCTATTTTCAAGCACGAAATTGTCCTCAACCGCAAAATCATCCGCGAAAAGGCGTTGCTCGCAAAAGAACTTGGACGAACCACTCCCGAAATGGAAAATATCGTCATGCAGCTGCTTTTCAACGGCGTTGACGATTTGCTTGGTGGTAACTACAACACTTTCCGCAATCAGCGTAACCGTATTGTCTCCAACAAGGGAAAACTTGTCATCGACAAGAAAAACAACCCTCTCGGAATATCTTTTGAAATTGATTTCGGTATTCCGACAAAGAATATCAAGGACAGCAAATGGTACAAACGTGCGGCTGACGGAACTGTGACGCAGAACACCGCAGTAGGCAAGACCATAATCCCCATCGAGGTCATGCAGGATGTGAAAGACAACGCAGAGCAGGTGGACTTCGCAGGCCCCGGTCATTGGGAATGCTCCAAGAAAACTTGGCGCACCCTTGCGAAGCTCGACTACTTCCGCAATGCCTGCGTCATTTCGACACGACCTGATATATCGGACGCTGCACAGCGACTCGCTTTCGGCAAAACTATCTCAGACACCGCGCTCAAAGCATTCATCGAAGACGCTATTGGTGCGACAATCACAGTAATCGACAACAAGGAGTTTATTGAAAACTTCAATCCGACCACACGAAAGATTGAAACTCAGGAAATACCCTCGTTTGAGGACGATGTGCTTGTGTATGTGCCAGACGGCATTATCGGTGACGTTCAGTGTGGAAAGCCTTTCTATATGGAAACCCCCGGAGCGCGTGTAGCCCTCTACGACGGTGGACGCACACTGCTTAGACAGGTATTCACAGACGAGCCTATGACACAGGTAGTCAAATCGGAGGTCACAGGCTTGTGCGTACCCAACAAGACGCGTCATATGTATTACCTGAACATCCAAGGCTAATAAATTATGAGCGAGGACACTCCCGACATATTGCCCGAAGTCCCCGAGGTTGACACAATAGGCCAGCATCTATCCGAAATATCACCCCTCTTGACTGAGGGTGATATTCGGGTGGTGCTTCGTAAGCGCAAGCTCGCCTACGGCACTCCCTATGATGATTTAACTGAAAGGGAGATTGAGCTGGCGGAAGCCGAGGCGTATTACAAATTGTGCGACCAGCCCGTAGGCGGAGCGACCAACAAAGAGGTCGACGGTTCATGGAGCAGCACGCAAGGCGGCTGGACTGTGAGCGGCGAAAACCTCCGAAGATGGTATGACAAATATGTCGAGCTTCGTGAAAAATGGGGCGAAAAGGTGCTTCGCAAATCAACAATCAGAGTCCACGCAAGAGGCATGAGGGTATGGCGCAGAAGATAGTCAATCCACGTTTTCCGCATCAGTGCGTAATCTACCGCAGGGAGGGGGCGACGAGCTTCAATCCCGACGGTGTGATTAAGGAAATCTACAAGGGAGAATGCCGCAAGAGCAGTTCCACAAATATCCGCACGTTCAACACCGGCACGAACACCACGGGCAAGGTTGACATCGCGGACTACCGTGTGAGCGTTCCGGGCATTGTCAAGGGAATCCAAAAAGGAGACCTTATAGACGTGACCGACCTTGTAGGTACTGAGAAGGGAATGCGCATTGTAATGATTGATGCGACACTGCTCATGGGCGGAGGTACTGCGGTATTGTGTAACACACCAAGTAACTAAAGCAATGAGCAACGCGGCGGCATTACAGTTAGGTAATAGGCGGGCTAAGGAAATCATAGCCCGGCATATTCTTAATGTGATACTCGTGCCATTCGCCAAAGACGCTTTGCAACACGCTATCAAAGGGCGAATACTCCGAGGCTCGAATATGACCGGTAACACAATCAATTCGTATGCCGCAGGAGTGTATGTCAAAGGGCATCTTGCTTGGATTGAAACGCCATCCGGGAGCATTCCGGGGCCGTTACAACGCAAGCTCGGCAGAGGACAAAAGTTCTTTACCGCACAACAGCGTTGGGACGGAGAAATTCAAGAAAACACATTCAAAGGCAAAGTTTCCAACAATGGAGGCAAAGAGCCGGAACGGAGTGTCAGTTTTCTTAAATCCTACAAGGCAATAACCGACGGATGGGAGGTCGTGGTGTGCAATGGTGTTGAGTATGCTTCATATCAAGAGAATGTTATGGAGATTGACGTACTGACCCGAAGCTACGATGATGCGAAATTTATGTTTCCCACATTCATTAAACCACTTCCCGACTGACTATGAGTGCTATCCGATACCCACGAATGGCAGTATTGCAGTCGCTTGACGAGCTGACGGCAGACATCACGCCCAACCGCTTCATCACGACGCGCCCCAATGCCGTAGGTGAGCAGATGCAGGAGTTTTTGCTTATCAGCCTCAACAATATCGAGGACACGGCAGATACCTACCAGCTCACACGAGGCAAAATATCAATTTTCGTGCGTGACGTGCAGGGCGGGCTGGAGAACACGTTTCGGCTCAATCAGTTGCAGGAGGCTGTGACAGAGCTTTTCCCGATACGCACCGACCTCTACCTCGCTACCAAACCGCTGCTTCTTGCCGGAGGCTCTGACGGCGCGGGATTCCACACGCTCATCATCCAATTCAACATCAGAATCCACAAGGATTTTGACATTCATCCAACAGAAAAATTAACTCTCTAAACTCATAAACAATGGCAGCAACCGAAATTACCGCCACAAAGAATCCGAGCGACCTTCACGATGTCCTCGGTCGTGTTGAGAAAGTGTTTCTCAACAGAGCAATCAACCAGCCCCCGTCGGCTCTGACCGGCACATTTGACTTCAAGCTCCCGATTCTTGACGAAAGTGTGACGTTCAACATGGGCGAGGCTGACGTAACCCGAATCAAACTCATCGACCAGACCAACTGGACTTCCTATGCCAAGAAGAGCGATCCCGACATTTCGTTTCAGATTCCCTCATTCTCTGACGAAATCGCATCGCTGCTCGGCAACAAAAAGGGCGCATCGTCTACCAATGCAACTCTCGGCGTGAAGTTTCAGGGCTACTCCGCCACTCCGAAGAAGGTGGAATGCTCGCTTCTTTTCGTGTCTGACGATGAAAAAGTGGTGGTCTACCTCCCCAACGTCGAGATTTTCGCAACTCCCGTCATGGGCGATGGCGACAATCCCGCATACTTCAACTGTGTTCTTACTCCCATACCCGACAGCACAGGCGCAGACTACTACATCGGAATCAAGACAACCGAAGAACCCGGGGCATAATCCCGGAATTTACCCGACAACCGAGGGCGGCGGTAGAAATGCCGTCGCCCTTTTAATACACAGATATGGCAAGAAAGACAAAAGCACCCACACAGCCCTCAATGGCTGACGAAAGAGAACTGGAGCGCACCGTAGACAACGAAAAGGATTATGCGGAGATTCGCGGCAGAAAAATAGCCATGCCATTCCTCAACCAGTTCGGGCTGCATAAAATATCCCGAATCATGACCGACAAAGGGGGCAATGAGCTTGTTGTCGGGCATAAATGCCTTGCAGCCGCACGCCTCAACGGTTATTTCAAAATCAAGCTGTTCTGGAGCATTCTTTGGCGGTGGTATGCCTATGTCCGCGCCTATACTGACATTGAACTTACACAGGCAGTCTCTCTTATTAAAAAAAAAGCGGATGTGGCTCTGGCGGTCTACTCGATAAATACCACATTACTGATAGGAATGAGGGAGACGATAATGAAGATGAACCGGGAGGAAGCCGTAGCTACCCATCAAGAACTTTTTGGGGGCAAAGCTGGGAAATCTGCAAAGAGCGACCTTGGTTAGCCGAACCGCTGCGGATTTTCGGAATCCCGATAACCCCGCCGTTTTACTATCTGTGGAGCATGAGCATCGCGCAGGTCGAATTGATGTATGCCGATTGCGCTGTTACCATCTATCCCAAGACCGACACCGTGAAAGACGGCAAGGGCAAAGAGCATAAGTTCCGCCGTCCGTCCTCCGCATCCATCAAGGAATCACGCAAGGCGTTTGAGTCGTGGGACGATGTTAAGAATCCGACATTCGACCTCAGCGGCTTCAACTTTTCGTGATATACTTCCTCGCCCATTCCGGGATAGGAGTTTCCTCCTCGTCCATATCCATCGAATAACTAATGATTGTCCTTATTGCCATGTCAGCCTGCGGACGCATGACCTTGAAGTAGTCGTGTATGGGACGATTATTCTTGTCCTTGATAGTCTGTCCGATGGCATATTCAAGGATATACAGGGGGATGCCGAGATTGGTGCCGAACTGCACAAAGGTCTTACGGGCCGAATAATACATCAGTTTTTTCTCAAATCCCAACTCCTCTCCAATCTTATTTAGCCCCTTGGTGACAAACGAGCGGAATTGCTCATATTGGCTGTAATTATAGCCGAAGTCAAGTTTGCCCTCTTTTGTCAGATACTTGTCGATAATCGCCCTTGCCTCCGGCTGGATGGTTATCGACACTTCTTTTTCGCCTTGCTTCTTTGTTGCGGTCTTTTTGCGGACAAAGGTTATGGTGTCGCCGTCAAGCCTTGCGTCCATAAGGTCTGTAAGGTTGATTCCTGCGCAGTAAAACGACAGCATGAACAAATCCCGCGCCACAGTATGCCGACGCTCTGATACGCCCTTAAACTCAGCCTCACGCAGTTTGTGCAGCTCCTCCTTGGAGATGCAGATGTCACGCACGGCCTTTGTCGGAATCTTGTAGTTGCGGAACGGGAACACCTTGTACTCCACAGTGCCGTCATTGGCGGCCGCATTAAGCAATGCTTTCAGATGGCTCATGCGGATATTGATTGTCGTGTCGGAGCTTCCTCCCTTGCGCAGATGTTTTTCAAATAACGTCAGCGCAGACGGGGTGAATTGCTGTAATGATATGCTCTCTCCAAAACACTCCAACAGATATTTCAGCGTGTACCCCATGTTTTGAGCATAAGACTTCCGGCTCTCCTTTTCAAGCCGTGCGATATATGCCTCTGCATAATCTTTGAGGGAATCGGATTTGCGGTATTGAGATAGCAAATACTGTCGTATCTCCGCAGCCGAAACGTTTGGATTAGGCATAGTATCGTATATCGCCTCATACTCCCATAAGAGTTTTTTGAGTTTTCTGTTGATGTAGTCCGAATCGGGGTGGCGAACAACTACGCCGTCCCTCCATTGTTTGAGGTTGTCAATTTTATATCGAGTAGATATATAAGCTGTCTTAGAAGTTGTGTTGATTACAATTTTCAAAGTATATGAACCGTCCGAGTTGGGCTTAGACTTAATGAATCCAATAGATAATGTCGCCATTTCAGATTAAGTTTTCGTCTTTGAGGATTTCAATTACCTTTGTTAGCACCTCAACTTTTTTGTTTTGGGCTTCAAGCTGGGATTCTAATTCAGTTATTCTTGCGTTCATTGCCTTAATCTGTTTTGACACCGCTCCAGCAGTTCGTGGAATTATAGTTCCTTCAGGCAGTTCGGGGCAATCCTTTTTCAGATGCTCGTCAACCCACCGTTGCACCGTAGACTTGCTTATTGGCACAAGTTTAGCGATTTCACGCACAGTCATGCCTTGCTGATACGACCCTACAACAAAGTCGTAATACTTTTCTCGCTTTTCATGGTAAAGCTCTCTTTGGCTCTTGCCGTTCTGTTGATACATAAAAATTATGAGATAGATTAAAGACAGATTTTTCGGCTCAAAAGTACGACATTTTTAACCATTAACAGACGTTAATTAACAATATTAACATAAAAAGAGCAACAATCAAGTTGTTTAACTACTTGATTGTCACTCTTTTAACTTTGAGCCGCAAGCCAGGTTCGAACTGGCGACCTTTTCGTTACGAATGAAATGCTCTACCGACTGAGCTATTGCGGCTTATGCGTGAAATCAAGGCATGTAGCGGTGTTTCAGCGAGTGCAAAGTTACGAATTAATCTTTATTTTGCAAATGTGATGATTGAGTTTTTTCGCAAAATGGCGGGAGAATGACGGGAGAAAGTATGTGCCGTTGGGAGAAAGCATGTGCCGTTGGGAGAAAGCAGTAAAGTGGGAGAAAGGGGGGGAGAAAGGGGGGAGATAGGAAAGGGGCGGGCGTTAAAATATGATAACCCGGATAAATCCTATATATGGGTGATAGGATTTATCCGAGTTATCGGATTTCTTTGCGTTATTCCGTATGGATACTGGTGCCTTCTCCTGGCCTGTCAGTCAATTGTCTGCTTTGAGAAGGTCAGTGTGATTTTGGCTTTTTCGAGGTCGAGCTGCACCATTGCGGGGGCGCCGATATAGGGGTCGATAGCGCTTACGTAGGTGGTCGAACTGCCGTAGTAGGAGTTGGAGCTGTTGACCTCGGTCTGTATGGTTACCGGCGTGAGGGTGAATGTATAGTCCTCAGGGGTGATTTTATCTTTTTTGAGGATGTCGAGCAGATAGTCGCGCATTCCGGCGAAGCGGTAGCGGTGATTGTCGGCATCGTAAGCTGCGTAGAACGAGGTTATGTTGTTGTTAAGCTCGTTGCGCAGGAAAAACTCATCTTTTTTCGATGACAATATCAGCAGCAGGTTGGCCGGTGGCTTGATGCCGTAATCGTTGGTGATTTTCTCGGCCGGAATATCAAAGGTCAGAGTGTTGACAACCGATAATGAACCGGTGTTGGCGTTGTAGTAGTCGACAACTTCCTGGATGGGGAATTGTAATTCCACGTCACGGCCTACTGGTGCCACGATTATCTGCTCCCCGTCGGCAATCCTGGCATCGAGTTCGGGTGAGATTGTGTAGGCAAGGTTGTTGTTGAGTACTATTTCCGGGGTTACGGCATAGTAGTTGCCCTGGTAACGGTTGATGGTTTCCTTCCCCTCGCTGTTGGTCGTGGTGGTGTGGTAATACATCCGCATCATGGTGGAACTGATTTCCACAACGCGTCCGTCGCCGTATGAGTTCTTTACGTATATCCCGGGAAAATGGCGGGCGAAATTCGCCGGGAATGCATAGGCCGACGGGTCGGTGATATAGAGGTTGTAAAGCTCTTTGGCGAGTTCAATCGGCATTTTTACGTCAATCAGCCGGTAGCTCAGATTCTTTATCGAGTCGGTTGCGGCAATGGCGTTGCATGCATAAATCTTCGAGGCCAGCAGGTCGGCGGGATTGTAATAATCGGCAGGGTCGAAATTGCTGTAGATAAGCGAGGGGAGTTGCTTGTTCAGGCGATAAACCTCCAAGCCCATGGGGGCTATGGAATCACCGACATATGAGCCTTTCGGAACGAAAAACAGCAGTTTGAGCGAGTCGATGTTGTCGGCAGTGAGGTTCTCGGTGTCGATTTGTGCCGACGGCATGAACTGGGTCACGAAATCAGATGAGAAATCGCCGTAGCCTTTTGCATTTATCCTGCCGAGCACCTGTGTGATGGTGCGTGACTGCACGCGCGGATTGTCGACCGACCGGCCTGCAACCTCAAATTCAGAAGCTATTACCACTTCCGATTCGTCATGTACGAGCGACGAACCTACATTAGGTGAATCCTCGCAGGAAGCGAGCAGTGAGGCCGCAGCCGTTATGACGGCGGCGCTTTTTATGGCGGTGATGGCTTTGCGCATTGCCTTTGAGCGTTTGTGAGGGGGGTTAGAGGTTTTTGTAAAACTCCACTATTGCCGGTGCGTCGATTTCCTCGCCTGCATAGGGGAGGAACGGTTTGCCGAGCGATTCGGCATATTCCAAAAGTTCGGCGGGAACTTCGGGTGAAGCCTGTATGACGCCGTCGGCATATTTGATTGCCAGTTTGTGAAGGGCTATGCAGTCGACCGGCCCGTTTCCTAGCGGTTCGATATCCTCGTCGGTGAACCCGTCCATTTTCAGTTTTTCAACAAAACGTGGGTCGAGGGTGCCTTCGAAGGTGTCGTCGAAAATCGAATATACTATTTTCGACGGCCCGATTGTAGGGTCGTCGGCATAAGTTTTTTTGATGTACATGGGGGAGAGGGAGGTAACCCATCCCGAACAGTGCATCACAGCCGGTTCCCAGCGTAGTTTCTTTACGGTTTCCATAACGCCCCTCACGAAGAAAATCAGGCGTTCGTCGTTCTCTTCGGGTGTTTCCCGGATTTCGAGATCCTTTACGGCGTGGTGCTGGAAATACTCGTCATTGTCGATGAAATAGACCTGCATGCGCGAAGCCTGCAGCGTAGCGACCTTTATGATGAGCGGGTGGTCGGTGTCGTCGACCTGAAGGTTCATTCCCGAAAGGCGGATTACTTCGTGAAGCTGGTTGCGACGCTCATTGATACAGCCGTATTTAGGCATGAATGTGCGCACTTCGAAACCGTTTTCCTGCACTTTGTGTGGAATCATCTGGCAAGTTGAACCTAGGTGAGAGGCTTTGAGATAGGGGGTAATTTCCTGCGAGATGTAAAGGATTTTCTTGTTTCTCATCAAATTAGGCATAATGTTTATTCGCTTCACGCGGCCACGGCTGAATTATTGCACGGGCTGGGGATGTTGGCAAAATTGACATGCAAAGTTACAAAAAAAATCGCAAATCGCCCGCATTTTGGCGTGATTAAGTCTTTTTTAGTAACTTCGTTTGCAAAAGGGTCGGATAATGCGTAAATTTGCTCTAAAACAAAGTGCGTTATGTTCGATATTTTCAGAAGGAAAAGCAAGGAGCTTCCGCAGCTTTTTTTCCATACGGATATTCACTGTCACCTTATCCCCGGCATAGACGACGGGCAGCGTGACGCCGTTTCGGCGGCCGGGCTTGTTGCGAGCGAGGCCCGTTGGGGGATAAAGCGTGTGTTCTGCACACCGCACATCACCCAGGGGAGTTTTGAGAATACGCCTGAAATCATTGCCGGGGCATTCGGCCGGTTGCAGCAGGCCGTGACTGATGCCGGGGTGGACGTCGAACTGGATTATTCAGCCGAACACCGCCTTGACGGTTTTTTCCGGCAGCAGCTCGAGGCTGGGAAACTGCGCCCGCTGCCAGGGGGGCATCTGCTTGTTGAGAACTCTTTCATGCAGGAGGCGTGGAACCTCGACCAGACCCTGTTCGATTTGCAGGTGAGGGGTTTCAAGCCTGTTTTGGCGCACCCTGAAAGGTATCCGTATTACTATAATGACCGGGCGCGTTATGATGTGATCCATAATGCCGGCACGATGTTCCAGATTAATCTGTTGAGCCTTGCTGGATATTACGGTAAGGAGGAGAAGCGGATGGCCGAATGGCTGATAGAACGCGGGCTGGTTGATTTCGTGGCTACCGATATGCATAGCCGCCGTCATTGCGAGGCTATAGAGGCTTATATGGCAGGAAAGGATTTCCGCCGCCATGCGCAGGCTTTGGAGGGGCGCCTCAAAAACGATTCCTTATAAAGAGAAGTAAGTCATGAAAATTATTACGCATAAAACCTATA
>LUJQ01000050.1 GCA_001689485.1 Bacteroidales bacterium M6
ACTCTTATATGGTTTAGCGGACAGTAATAGTTCCAAAACACGTTGATGTCGGCACACCAGCCGTAGCGGTATTCGCCTGGTGCAACAGGATGTTTGGGCAGATAGTGGGTCTGGCTGAACGATGCGCTTGTAAACAACGCATGTGAAAAGTTATATTGGATTCCGAGGCAATAGCCTAACGAGCGCGGGGCATACAGGTTGCCCGGGCGGTCGGGGTTAGGCACCAGGTCGTAGTTCCCGGCGAGAAGGTCGTTGGTAAGCCCGCCGTATCCATGGCCGTAGTTGAAGGTAAGGTAGGTGGTAAGTGGCGGTAGCGGGTGTGCCATCGAACTGAGCTGCACTGCCCAACCGGCCACGTTGTGGTTCCGTTCCTCAATCAGGTCGCGGTAGCCTAGGTTGCGCACGATGCCCGATAAACGGACATGCTCGCCGTCGCCCCATTGATATTGCAGGAATGCGGAGAAATCGGGCAGCCATTCGGATGTTTTAGCCGTTTCGCCGTTGGAAACGTCGATTTGCGATGACGGGTTTTCCAATGAGACTGCAAGGGTCCAATGCTGGCGGAACGTAGGCATATACCTTACCAGTACATCCGTTTTTGAAAGTTTGTTGGTGGCACCTTGGGCATCGACTGTAGGGGCCATGGCCGCAGGGTCGGAGAATGTGGAGTTGGCATAACCTATGGTGAAGTCGCGCAGGGTTGCATAAGCCTTTTTCAGATGAAGCCCTCGGCCTTGGTATCCGTTGAAATTTGCTTCGATATACAGGCGGTAGGTGCCGATGGGGCTTTGCCCTGACATCTGTAGGAAGAGGGCCGTACCGGCAGGTGTGGTGCCGAACTTGCGTGTCGACGCCGGGTTTTCAGGAATCGGGATAAGATAGGGCATAAACCCGTTGGAGGGTATGGCACCGCCCCAGTCGAACCATCCGCGCATCCTTACCACCCCGCCGATTCCCATCATTAGTTTGGCACTTTTGCTGAGGAACAGGAAATTGGGTGTTTCAGGATCTTGCATGTGGCGGAATTGGTCGTAGTAGAATGCTGCCACGAGATTGCGGAGGGAATCCTGCTGCGGAGTGCGTATAGGTGAGTTCAGATGAATCACACGCGGGGAATCATCGTCGAGATTTATAATCTTTGTAGTTGCGATTACCGAGTCGTTATGGGCGGCCATAAGGCTTTTTTTGCCGGAGGCTGCCGCACCTAGTGCTGATAATGTGCATAATGCGGCTATAATGGCCGCCAACATCCCTTTTTTCATCATATTGGAATTTTTGGTGATATATCCTGTTCAGGAGTGCAGATAGGTTGTTTAACATTGTTTAAACAAAATCATATCCCGATAGGTTTTCACCAGGTGTAAAAAGGGGTGGCGGTCATCCGGATTTATTGAAAATCAGGATGGAGGCAATGGATTGCGTGATGTGCTGCAGGCCGGTTTCAACCGAGGGTAAGGGTGGAGAAGAGGGACGGGTAGAGGTGGCGGGCGGCATGGAGAATGTCGTCGGGTGTAAGCGACATGATTCGGTCGCGGGTTTCGGACGGGGAGTGAACTTTGCCAAAGAAGAGTGTGGCGCGGGCAGCGCTGAGTGCCATTTGCTCGCAGTTGTCGGTGGCTACAACGAGCTGGCCGAGGTATTGCTGTTTCGCTGCGGCAAGAACACGTTCTGTCAACGGGCTTTTGGTGATTTTATCCAGTTCTTTCTTTACCAGCTCTGCACACCGGCAGGCATCGGAAGGGTCGCATCCGAAATAAATCGAAAACAGGCCGCAGTCGCTCATCATGTTCAGGTTGGCATCGACGGTATAGACCAGGCCGCGGCGTTCACGTAAAGCAACGTTTAGGCGTGAATTCATCCCGGGGCCTCCGAGAATATTGGTCAGAAGTCCGAGCGCTATCCGTTCATCACTATGTATGCCCGGAACGGCTGCGCCCATAACGCAATGTGCCTGATGGGTGCCGAGGTCTCGCCGGGTATTGAATCCTGCAACAGGTTTCGGGGCAATGCGTGTGGGTGCCATCCCGCCAGCCGTGGCCATATCGCCGAATCTGCGTGCGATTACGTCTGCCACCCTTTGCGGCGGCATCATACCGCTGTAAAATGCCACCATGCGGTTAGGGGTATATGACGTGGTTATATATCGGCGGCATACGTCGGAGGTGAAACGTGATAATGTTTCCGATTCCCCCAGGATGTTGTGACCGAGCTGTGAACCGTTGAAAAACAGGTTTTCGAATTCGTCGAATACGGCTTCCGATGGTGTGTCAAGGTAGCTGTCAATCTCTTCACGCACCACTTCGCGTTCTTTTTCAAGCTCTTTTTCAGGGAAAACGGAGTTCCGCAAAAGGTCGGATATTAGTTCGACGGCACGCGACAGGTTGCCGTGAGGGGAAACGGAGTAGACGGTAGTTTCCTCTTTCGAGGTGAAAGCGTTAAGTTCGCCTCCTACCGCTTCCATACGGTTGATTATGTGGCTTGCCCTACGATGTGTGGTGCCTTTGAAAATGGTATGCTCTACGAAATGTGCCAGGCCGTAGAACCCGGGTTGTTCGTCGCGGCTGCCGGAGTTGATTGTAACCCCGAAGTAATCGACTTTCGACTGTTTGCGAAGGCACACAATCCGAAGCCCGTCAGGGAGTGTGAAAATTTCTGTAGGCTGATGTTGCTGCATGGGCGGGTGTGATATTGTCAATGCTTCCTCATTCGGGATCAACCCATTTCCCGTCAGCTTTCAGAAGGGCTATAAGCCGTTCGAGGGCGAGTTCCGAGGGGATGTTTTTTTCAACAGGTGTTTTCCCACGGTAGATGCTGACGTTCCCGGCTGCTGCCCCTACATAGCCATAATCGGCGTCGGCCATCTCTCCGGGGCCGTTGACTATACACCCCATGACTGCGATTTTAAGACCCTTGAGATGCGAGGTGGCCTCTTTGACGATTTTGACGGTTGACTGGAGGTCGAACAACGTGCGTCCGCATCCGGGGCATGAAACGAATTCAGTGCGTGAGATGCGTCGGCGGGTGGCCTGTAGGATTCCCAAAGCCAGGCGGTGCCGGGCTTCTTCAGTGATGGTGTCGGCAACAAGGTCGATGCCGTCGATCAGCCCGTTCAGAAGCAGGGCGCCGAAATCGGCTGATGAGCGGATTACCACCTTTTCCGGGTCAAGTCCGTTGTAGGTGAGGCGTGCGATTACCGGGATTTGAATCCCTGAAGCAGTGAGTGCATGGATGGCTGCCGAGAGTTCGCCAACAGGGTTGGGGTGTGACGAAGTCAGCACCATCACTTTGCCGGGTTCTGTCCGTGCAATGTCAACAAGCTGCTCATGAGGCAGCGAGGCATCGGCAAGGATTGTTCCCGGCTCGATGATGTCATATCCGGCCACTACCGGAAGGGAACCGCCACCCACATTCCCAATGCGGTGCGTTGTGCGTTGTTGCGGGTTTACAGGGTCGTATCCCGGCGCTGTCGAACCTTTGATTGACGGGGCGTTGCTGCGGGAGGCAATGTAGTCGGCCAGTTCGCGTGCTACCGGGATTTCGCATTCCGGGTCTTCGCTGAGCGACACACGGATGGTGTCGCCTATCCCTTGCGCGAGAAGAGTGCCTATACCGGCTGCCGAGCGGACGCGCCCGTCCTCCCCGTCGCCAGCCTCGGTAACACCGAGATGAAGGGGGAAGTGCATATCTTCCTTATCCATGGCATCGACCAGCAGGCGCACTGTGTGAACCATCACCACTGTGTTGCTGGCCTTTATGGAAATCACAATGTCGTGGAAATCATGCTTGACCGCTACCCGCAGGAATTCCATGGCGCTTTCCACCATCCCTGCGGGGGTGTCGCCGTAACGGCTCATTATCCGGTCGGATAGCGAGCCGTGGTTCACCCCTATGCGAACCGCAGTGGAGTGCTTTCGGCATAATTCCAAAAACGGGCCGAAAGTATCCTCGATTTTCTGTAGCTCGAGTGCATATTCCTCGTCGGTGTATTCAAGTTGTTTGAATACCCTCCCCGGGTCGACGAAGTTGCCGGGGTTGATGCGCACTTTTTCAACCTCGGTTGCGGCTGCAAAAGCCGCTTTGGGGTTGAAATGAATGTCGGCAACCAGTGGAATCTGGCATCCACGGCGTCGCAACTCCTTGCGTATTTCGCCCATGCTGCGGGCTTCGCGCTCCCCTTGGGCGGTTAGACGGTCGATGTCGGCTCCGGCGGCTGCAATGCGTTCGGCCTGGTCGGCAGAAGCGGCGATGTCGTTTGTCGATGTGTTGTTCATTGACTGGAGGCGCACCGGGTAGTCGCTTCCTATAAGCACATCACCAACGCGGGTGGTGGATGTGGGGCGGCGGTTGTAGTCGAAAACGCTCATTTGGGGAGGTTGCTGGTTTACGTGGGTTGGAATCAGTTGGTTTTGAAATCGTAGGCTATCTCTTGCAGGTCGGCATTTGCCTTTACGATTTTTTTGCCAAGGTTGCTGCGCCATGCATTATAGCGTGTGGCAAGGTTTTCATCGGCCAGCGCGAGGATGCGGGTTGCCAATACGGCGGCGTTCATGGCGCCGTCGATACCGGTTGTTGCCACGGGTATGCCCGGAGGCATCTGTGCGATTGAGAGCAATGCGTCCTGTCCTTGGAGTGTCGCACTAAGGGGAACTCCTATGACCGGCAGCGGTGTTATTGCGGCAATCACACCCGGAAGTGCGGCAGCCATGCCGGCGCCTGCAATAATAACCTTGATGCCGCGTGCTTGTGCCTCGCGTGCGAAATCAGCCACTTCGTCGGGGGTACGGTGTGCCGACAGGGCTAGCATTTCAAACGGGATTTCCATATCGTTGAGGAAATCGGCGGCTTTTTTCATTACGGGGAGGTCGGATGTGCTCCCCATTATAATACTTACTTGGGCGTTCATTTTATATGTCGATGTATTGGGTGTTTATTATTGGAATCGATGGATATGCCGATTTTCATGCATTGAAGGCAGGGCTGCTTCATCCTGTTAAAATGCGGGAAGTTGCGCCCCTGAAAAGAACCAGGTGGGAAGGAACGTGCAGAGAAAGCCGTTTGCAAAACCTGCGCCTACCTGCAAAAGTGTGTGGCGTTGCAACACAAGCCGTGATGTGCACACCAATCCTGCAAGAATCACCCCCGCAATGAATTCCCACTGCATTTCAACCGGGCTGTTGCCGCTGCACATCAGGAAGAACAACATGGCAACGATGCCACCCATCCCGGTGGCGTGACCGCTGATTTTCCAGAAACGGTTTATGACGGTCAGCAACACAAGGGAAACTGCTCCCCCCACGGCAAACATGGATAGCCATACCGGCGCGTTGACGAAGCGGTAGTAGACCGCAGTGCCGATATAGCACAATCCTGTGATAATATATGGGACTGTGCGGTCAGAGCGCTCGTTGAGCGTCGGGTCTTTTACCACGCCGGTCTTACTTAGCAGGAAGATGGCAATTACCGGGATGATGCAAGTTGCCACAAACGTGGCGGCTATCACCACGGCCTTGGCCTTGTCGGGGCTGTAGCAAAGATAGGATAACCATATGGCCAGGGCAATCCCGTATGTACCCATCAGCAGGGGTGAACATATTGCCGAAAGGAAGCGGGCGGCTGCTGTTATTGTTTTCATCAGGTGATGCGTTGTGAGGTTGGAAAAATATCGGGTTATGTTTTTTTTCTCAGGCGTGCTACCGGGAAACCGAGGTTTTCACGGTATTTGGCCACTGTGCGCCTTGCTATGTCGAATCCGGCGTCGGCAAGGAGTGCTGTGATTTCGCGGTCGCTCAACGGTTGCGATGGTGATTCGTTTGCTATCGCGTTGCGGATTTCGGCGATTATGCGGTTGGCGGTCACCGTGTCGTCATCTTCCCGTAGTTTTTCATTGAAAAACTTTTTCAGCGGGTAGAGTCCCCGGAGTGTTGCCACATATTTTCCCTGTGTGGCACGTGATATCACTGACAGGTTGTAACCCGTAAGCGCTGCGATGTCGCGCAGCACCATAGGGCGTATATCCTCGTCCTCCTCTGTGATGAAGAAGCGGTGCTGTAGTTTCACGATAGCCGACATCACATTGAATAATGTTTCCTGTCGCAGGGAAACGATTTTGATGAAGTTTCGCGCATCATCGCGTTTCCGCCGGATAAACATCCGGGCTTCTTCAAGCCGTTTGTCGTTTCCGTCGGGCACCATGTTGTCATTGGCAAACGAGGCTTCCACACGTAGTTCGGGAATCCTGTTGAGCAACGTAAGCGTCAGGTTCCCTTCGGGGTCGGCTTCTACGGCGAAATCGGGAGTTATGTGCCTTGACCGCTCTTCAAGCCCGGAAGATGCCAGGGCGCTTCCCGGTTTCGGGTTGAGACGCCCGATTACGGCCAAAGCTTCGTCGAGGTTCTCACGGGTAATCCCTATTGCCGATGCGATTTTGTCGAAATGCTTTTTCGTGAACAGGTCGAAGTATTTTTCGATTATTTCACGGGCTGTAATTGACTCTGCCGAGCGGGGTAGCCGCCGGAGTTGCAGGAGCAGGCAGTCGCGCAGGTCGGTAGCGCCTACGCCCGGAGGCTCCATCCCGCGCACTGTTTCCCAGATTCGTTCAATCTGTCGGGGCGTTGCGTCGATGCCTTCGTTGATGGCGAGATCGTCGGCCAGTGAGTTGACGGGACGGGTCATGTAGCCGTTGTCGTCGATGCTGCCTATTATATATAGCGCTATGCGTGTATCCTCTTCGTTGAGTGTAAGTTCGGATAGTTGCGCCGACAGGAAGTCGATAAGCGTTTCACCCGATGCTGGTGCTGCGGGTTCGTTATAGGGCGCGTTGTCGAAATTCCGTCGAACAGGTGATGCACTCTCGAAAATATAATCGCCCATTGCCTGGGATGCCTGTTGGAGCGGCTGCTCAAGATAACCGGGCACATCATCTTCCGACCGGAAATCGGCCAGCTGCATATCCCTGTCGCTTTCGGTGAACACCTCCCCGTCCTCAGTGGCATGGGTGGCATTTTCCGCATCATTGTCGACCGCTTCAAGCGCAGGCATTTCGTCTAATGCCCGTTGCACTTCGTCTTCAGCCTCAGGCCCGGTCATTTCCAGCATACGCACAAACTGCACCTGCAGGGGCGTAAGCCTCTGCTGCTGCTTGAGTTCGGTTGTAAGTGAAAACGCTTTGTCCATCGGCATTAATCAGGGATTGGCCAATCCAGGAGCAATGGGGCGGTAGAATATGTCCTTATGTTCGATTGGTGTTACAAAATTACAAAATTTCGTGCAAATAGAGAACGGGATTCCGCATGCTACCATTCAAGTGTTGCCGAGGCTGCCCGGAGCTGGATGCCGAGCGGCGGGGTGAGTTTCGCGATTTTTACATATCCTGCCGTTATTGAGGGATAACGTGTTAGCACGGATTGCCTGATGCGTGCCGCCACATGCTCGATGAGGTTTGAGGGAACCGCCATTTCATGGGTGATGATTGCCGCGATTTCGGCATAGTTGACTGTGTTGCCGAGTTCGTCGGAAACAGGCAATAATGCATCGTTACCATGTGAGGTTGATGGCGCTTCATACTCGGGTACAGGGTAGGTTAGTGATACTGATACTTCATAGAAGTTGCCTACACGCCGCTCCTGTTCCATGACCCCGTGGAAGGCATAAAGCCTTATGCGGTCGATTTCAATTGTAACCTTCATATTTTGCAAAGTTACATTATTTCTTGCCGCATAGTGTTATTTTGAGTAATTTTGTTCTAAGAAGTGATTTGGAGATTGAAGTCAAGCTGACTTCAATTTATTAGATAAGCTTAGACCGGATGGATTCGATATATTTTTCGTTATATAACCTGCAACCTGTTGTATGGATATGTGCGGTTTTAGCCGTTGCCGCCATGCTTTGGCTGTTGTCGGTTTATAGGGGCAGGGTGGTTTCTGTCAGCGATGCGGCGGCTGGGGATGTCGACGAGCCTGACGATGCGGCCTTTCCCCCCGTTTCAATCATAGTTCATGCCAATGACAATGCCGGCGCGCTTGGTGCCTTCCTGCCTGAAATTTTCCGGCAGGATTACCCGGCCCCGTTCGAAGTGATAGTGGTGAATGACGGTTCGGCCGAGGATGTAAGGGATTTGGTCGACCGCCTCTCGCTACAGTATCGCAACCTTTACCAGACCTTTGTGCCGGAGCAGGCTCACAACCTGAGCCGTAAAAAGCTTGGAATATCGTTGGGTATCAAAGCCGCACGTAACCCCTATGTGATTCTAACCTGTGCGGAATGCCGTGTGGCTTCCGACCGATGGCTGCGCTTCATGGCCGCGCCTTTTGCAAAAGGAAAGGATGTTTCGCTCGGTTTTGCCCGCATCGACGGACTGAGAGGGATGAAAAACCGTTATGACGAGGCTGCCACGGCTGTGAAATGGCTTTCGGAAGCGCTGGCCGGGAAACCTTACCGTGGGATTGGTTATAACATAGGTTACAGCAGGGCGCTTTTTTTCGATGCCAAAGGCTTTTCCCGCTCGCTGACGTTTCATTACGGTGACGATGACCTGTTTATCAACCAGATTGCCACAGGGGGCAATACCGGGGTTGTGCTTG
This sequence comes from Bacteroidales bacterium M6, assembly GCA_001689485.1. Lineage (GTDB taxonomy): Bacteria > Bacteroidota > Bacteroidia > Bacteroidales > Muribaculaceae > UBA7173. Next base: position 8,580 of record LUJQ01000050.1, read on the forward strand.
CCCCTGGCAGTGTCCTTTCGGTTGAATGGCATGACCCCAGGCGGCTTTTGCGCGATTTGCGGATGCGTCATTGCTTCACGGAACGGTTCCTCCCGAAAGGCGCGTCGCGCTTTTTCGCATTTTCCACTATAATGCTTTGGATATGGCTGGGGGCTGTTGTGACCGGGATAGTGTTTTCCTTGCCCAATGCCTTGCCTGCATGCTTTTTTGCCGCCTTGGTTCCTGCCCTTTGGATTCCGTTGGTGAAGGCATGGCGCAATGCCGGGGCGGTTCTCGGAATCGGGTTGTCGGCCTGGAAGCTGCCGTTCGTAATGATGGGACGCTGGAGGCGTTCGCTTAACTACGGCCTGAGGTGTGGCCGGACTTCGCGCAGGAATTACACGTGGCTGCAAAAATAAAGGTACTGCCGTGGCGTTAGATTAATAGATTGTCTAAAAATTTTTTCAAATGGATTGTCTGCTGATTTTTAGGCTCTTTTTGGTAAATTTTTAGCTTTACAAATCTTTTGGAAAAAATTTCAGACAAACTCTAATAGATGTCGGGATTGACAATAAAGTTGTAAAAATAATCAGGCAATCTCTTACTACCAGTTGAATTATGGATTTGAAAAAGATATTGGCATTTGTGATTATGGCGGCTGTCTGCGCCGGAACTTTTGACGCTGACGCAAAACGCCGACGGAAGAAAACACGTAAAAAGCCCCGTACCACCAGAGTGGTCATGAAAACACCCACGGCCTCCGGGCCTTTGTCGGAAACCGAGCCGTTTGTAGTGTTCGACCGCCCGATGCCTATAACCAAGGGCTTGGATAACCGGGTGATAGCGCTTTGGCAGAGCCATGGCAAATATTACGACCAGTCACAGCAGCGTTGGAAATGGCAGCGTCCGCGCCTGTTCGGCACGGTTGAGGATTTGTTTTCCCAGGGGTATGTGATGCCATATCTTATGCCGATGCTCGAAAATGCCGGGGCATATGTGATGTCGCCTCGCGAGCGCGACACCTCCCTGACTGAAATCATTGTTGATACTGACGGCTATCCCGAAGGGGATTTCTACCTGAAACAAGGAAAACATCAATGGAAAGAGGGGAACGTTGGGAGCGGTTTCGCTTATAGCGGCGGCCAACTGACCGAGGGGCGTAACCCGTTTGTAGCAGGGACTTCGGAAACGGTGTCTACGGTGTCGGCCAGGCAGGCTTCGGAACAGAGCAATGCGGCATGGAATGCCGATATTCCTGCAAGGGGGCGCTATGCTGTCTATGTGTCGTATGCCTCACATCCCAACAGCGCCACAGACGCGCATTATAAGATAAACCATCTGGGGGGCACTACCGATGTGAAAGTGAACCAGCAGATGGGTGGCGGCACATGGCTCTATCTCGGTCATTATGATTTCGCAAAAGGGAAGCAGCAATTACCAATTGTGGAACTTTCCAACATATCGGACGACGATGATGCCGTTGTGTCGGCGGATGCCGTGAAAATCGGCGGAGGCATGGGCAATGTTGCACGTTCCCCGAAAAACGACCCAGACCTGATGCCCGTAACCTCTGATTCGCCACGTTTCACCGAAGGGGCGCGCTACTGGTTGCAGTGGGCAGGGATGCCGCGCAAGGTCTATAGCGAAAGTAACGGGGATGATGATTATACCGACGATTATAAAAGCCGTGCCTTATGGGTAAACTATCTGGCGGGAGGTTCCCCCATGCTTCCCGACAGTGTCGGGTTGAAAATCCCGGTCGATATGGCTTTGGCGTTCCATACAGATGCCGGAACCACCGAGGACGGCTCGGTTGTAGGCACTCTCGGCATATATTCGACCGACAGCGGCAATCTGCTTGGCGACGGACGCAGCCGTGTAGACTGCCGGTCGCTGACGGAAGCGGTTACCGACCAGGTTGCGACTGATCTGCGTGCATTGCACGACCCGATGTGGACTTTGCGAGGAAACCGCGACAGGAAATATTACGAAATCAGGGAAACCAAAGTGCCTGCAATGATTATAGAGCTGCTGTCGCACCAGAATTTCGACGATATGAAATACGGGCTTGACCCCGCGTTCCGTTTCGATGTTTCCAGGGCGGTGTATAAAGGGATTCTGCGTTTCCTTTCGAGGCGTTATAACACCCCTTATGTAGTACAGCCCCTCCCTGTAGGTCATTTTTCGATAAAGGCGCAAGGGGGAGGACGTTACAACCTGTCGTGGAGACAGACCACTGACCCGCTGGAGAAAACCGCCTATCCGAAATACTATGTTGTAGAGGAAAGAATCGACAACGGGGCTTTCCGCGCTGTTGCCACGGTTGCCGAACCTCGTTATGAGGTCACGGTTACCGACAGCCGCATACACAGTTACCGCATTGTGGCCGGTAACGACGGCGGGACATCTTTCCCCTCCGAGGTGCTTGCCCTCTACAACGATGGCAGTGGGGTGCCAAAAGCCAATATCGTTAACGGGTTTACACGGATTTCAGCCCCGGATACGTTTTTTGCCGGAGAGTTCAGCGGTTTCGATTATATGACCGACAGCGGGGTGGCTGATGTGGCAGATATAATAACTACCGGGCGGCAATATGATTACAGCCCTTCGTCGGAGTTTTTGAATAATGATGTTCCCGGCTACGGGGCGTCCCACGGCAATATGGAGAAAACCGTTACAGCCGGGAATACGCATGATTTTGTGTATCTTCACGGGCGGGCGCTTAAAAGCGCCGGGCTTGGGTTCGTGTCGTCGGGGGTCGATGCCTATTCCGAGGAGGTGGTGCTATCATCGGCCGGGACGCCTGAAAACCCGCCTGTGACCGATCTGATTTTGGGAAAGCAAAAGGAGATAATGCCCGGTAACGGGAGCCGTGGCACTAAATTCAAAGCGTTCCCGACCCTTTTGCAGCGCAGACTTGAAGCCTATTGCTCGCAGGGAGGGTCGCTGATGATAAGTGGAGCCTATATCGCGACCGATTTGATGGATAACCGTTTTGCTGATGCGGCTACGCGCGATAACGACCATAAATTCGCCACATCGCTTTTGGGCTATGACTGGCAGCTGGGTAAGGGGTCGATTGACGGGAAAGTCAGTTCGGTGCCTTCTCCATTCAAACCGTTCGGGGTTCAGGAACATCTTACATTCGAGGTGACACCGACCCCCGACAGCTATGCGGTGGAGTCTCCCGACGCAATCCGCCCGTCGGGCATCGATGCCGCCACCATAATGCGCTATGACGAGAACGGCCTGTCGGCAGCCGTGGCGCTTGAACGGGCTTTTGAAAACGGAGGCAGCCTGGTGTCGTACCGTGTGGTATCGATGGGTTTCCCGTTTGAAACCATAAAGGGGGAATCCCAGCGTAACCGGCTGATGAAGGATATAATGACATTCCTTACGGGGAATAAAAACGGTGGCAGGCGCTGACCGTTCCGCCCCGTCATAAAACACTTAAACATTGATTTCGAATCCTATACATATTATCATTTGCCATTATCATGAAGAACAGCGCAAAAAACATGTATAACCCCTGCCTTGATGCCGGTGGTGTGGCGATTACGCCGTTTATTTCCACTTCGGCCCTTAAGTCTGCGTTTGACAAATCCGGCCATGTATCCGACTATGTGTTTGTGTCGGTTCTACCCCACGAAGGGATGGCGGTAGTGCCGTCGCCGAATTGTTTGATGAGGATGACGGAGGTGGCTTGCGACATGAAGGCCGCAATGGTTTACTGCGATTATTCGGCGGTTACTGAATCAGGGATAGAGCGGCATCCTGTTATCGGCTATTCCCTTGGTTCGGTGAGGGATGATTTCGATTTCGGGCACATTGTGCTTTTGAATCGCGCCATGGTTTATGATGTGTTGCGCGATATGCCTGAATATGGTTTTGCTGCCTGGTATGCGTTGCGGCTGGCCTTGTCGCGCAGGGGGGCGATTGTGCGGATTCCTGAAACGCTCTATGCTGTCGACCAGACCGACACGCGTCTCAGCGGCGAGAAACAGTTTGATTATGTTAATCCACGTAACCGCGAAGTCCAGGTTGAAATGGAGCTGGCCTTCACATCGCATCTGCATGAAATCCATGCATGGCTCCCCGGGCGCTCTGCATTGATAAATCCTGAAGAGGGGGATTTCCCGGTCGAGGCATCGGTTATAATCCCGGTGCGCAACCGGGAGCGGACAGTGGCTGATGCCGTGCGTTCGGCACTGGCCCAAAAGGCCGGTTTCCTGTTCAATGTGATAGTTGTGGACAACCATAGCACTGACGGCACATCTGCAATACTGGAAGCTTTGGCAAATGAGGATAGCAGGGTGGTGCATATAGTGCCGGAAAGCATGACGCTTGGTATCGGGGGATGTTGGAACCTGGCGGTCAATGACAGCAGGTGCGGCCGTTTCGCCGTGCAGCTTGACAGCGATGACCTCTATAAGGATGCTTCGACCTTGCAGAAGGTGGTTGACACATTCCGCAGGGAAAGGTGTGCAATGGTTGTCGGCTCTTATGAACTTGTAGATTTCGCAGGCAACCCTATTCCCCCCGGATTGATTGACCATAAGGAGTGGACTGACGGGAACGGGCACAATAATGCCCTGCGTATAAACGGGCTTGGGGCGCCTAGGGCGTTTTTCACCCCGGTGTTCCGGCGCCTGCAGCTCCCGGATGTCAGCTATGGTGAAGATTATGCCATGGGGTTGCGGGTTTCGCGCAATTACTGTATAGGCCGGATATATGAGTCATTGTATCTGTGCCGCCGTTGGGAAGGGAATTCCGATGCCGCCCTGAGCGTTGAGAAGGTAAATGCCAACAATGCTTATAAGGATTGGTTGCGCACTGTCGAGATAAATGCACGCATAAACATGTCGCGTGAATCAGCTTGTCTGTAAATCATGATTCTCAGGAATGGAACTGACCACTGATATATTGATGGATTTCCACAAGCGCCAGCTTGAGGCGTGGCCTTTGGCCGATGCCGGTTTCAAAGGCTTGGCCGAAGTGCGATGCAAAGAGGTGGAGGTTGGAGATGTGGTGTTCAAGGTGCAGCATAACCGGGCGCGGATACGGTCGACCGGGGCCAAGGTCGACAAGGCTTCGGTGGCACAGCGGCCATGTTTCCTGTGCGATGTCCACCGGCCTTCGGAGCAGATGGAGCTTGTTGCCGGGAATGGTTACAAGATTCTGGTTAACCCTTTCCCGATTTTCCCTGTGCATTTCACTATTCCGGCCGAACTCCATGTGCCGCAGCTGATAAGTGCGGACGGGTGCGGACGGTTCATGGATATGGTGCGGTTTGCAGGGATGCTCCCCGGACTTGCCTTGTTCTATAACGGGCCGGCATGCGGGGCATCGGCACCCGACCATTTCCATTTCCAGGCTGTGGAACGGGCAGAGCTTCCCCTGCTGCAATGGGTTGAGGATGGCAGGAATGTGCCGTTTGAAATAATATCGGCGATGTTTCACAGCCCGGAAGAAGCCCGGAGGTGGATGGTTGCCGTGTGCGGTGAGTTGATGCGACGGGCTGAAAACAATGGGGAGCCGGAGCCGCGTATGAACGTGGTGTGTTCTGTGGTTTGCACCCATGCCGGAGTGAGCGGGAATGCAGGTGACCGATACGGCGGGATAAGGGTGGTAGTGATACCTCGGCGCGCCCATCGGCCTGATTTCTATGGAACCGGCGAGAACCAGGTTCTACTGAGCCCTGCATCGGTTGATTTGTCGGGGGTATTTATTGTCCCGTCACCAGCCGATTTTGAACAGAAGGTAACCCCCGCGCTGATACGTGAGGTTATCCGACAGACATGTTACGCCGAATTTGCATAAATTAAAGGCGGATTTTGGCAGTTTAACGCTTGTGGAGGTTGCGATTTGCAGAAAAAATCGTAACTTTGCACCTTGATAGTTATGGCTATCAACGAATAGAAAACTACCGTTTCAAAAGAAAATGAGACAATTAAAGATTTCAAAATCTATCACGAACCGCGAGAGCGCGTCGCTTGACAAATACCTTCAGGAAATTGGTCGAGAGGAACTTATCACTGTAGAACAGGAAGTGGAACTCGCCCAGCGTATCCGTGAAGGTGACCAGGTGGCATTGGAAAAGCTCACCCGTGCGAACCTCCGCTTCGTGGTCTCAGTCGCAAAGCAATACCAAAATCAAGGACTTAGCCTTCCTGACTTAATTAACGAAGGCAACCTCGGCCTAATCAAGGCGGCACAGAAGTTCGACGAGACACGCGGTTTCAAATTCATTTCTTATGCCGTGTGGTGGATTCGCCAGTCCATCCTCCAGGCACTCGCGGAGCAATCGCGAATAGTGCGCCTGCCGCTCAACCAGGTGGGTTCGCTTAATAAAATCTCAAAGGCACTTTCGAAGTTCGAACAGGAAAACGAACGGCGCCCGTCGCCCGAAGAACTCGCTGAAACGCTTGATGTGCCGGTTGAAAAAATAGCCGACACGCTCAAGGTGTCGGGACGGCACATTTCAGTTGACGCGCCTTTCGTCGAGGGTGAGGATAACTCGCTGCTCGATGTGCTGACCAACGACGATTCGCCTATGGCAGATGCAACCCTGACACAGGAATCGTTATCGAAGGAAGTTGACCGTGCCTTACACCAGCTTCACGAGCGTGAGCGCGAAATCCTCAAGATGTTTTTCGGAATCGGATGCCAGGAAATGACCCTTGAGGAGATTGGTGCCAAGTTCGACCTTACACGCGAACGTGTGCGTCAGATTAAGGAGAAGGCAATCCGCCGTCTCAAAGGCCAGAAGTCGCGTTTGCTGAAAACCTATCTCGGCCAATAAATTGGTTCCAGAATGGGGTATCCCCCCTGAAAACTGGTGAATAGATTATTACGCCGGTGGCACATATCGTGGCCGCCGGTTTTTTTATTTCAAAAAACTGGTTTCAAAAGGTGAATGATTGCTAAAAATGATTAACTTTGCGGCTATGGGTTTATGAGGCCGCATGGCTTCAGAAGCCCGGATTCACAACAGGAGTTGATTATGAGACAAAGCGAAGAAAAAATTTACGGGCTCATCGGTTATCCGTTGATGCACTCTTTTTCACAAACTTTTTTTAATCAGAAGTTTAAGTCAGAGAAAATAAATGCCCGTTATATAAATTTCGAAATCCCCGATATCGGCGACCTTATGGAGGTGTTCGCCGAACATCCCAATCTTGCAGGATTAAACGTGACCATACCCTACAAGCAGCAGGTAATGGCTTATCTGAACGACATCGACCCGGTGGCTCAAAGAATCGGGGCGGTGAACGTAATCAGGATTATACGCGGTAAATCCGATAATGATTTCCGTCTTGTGGGCTATAACAGCGACATAATGGGATTCGCAAATTCCATCAAACCGCTTTTGAAGCCGTTTCACAAAGGTGCGCTTGTGCTTGGTTCGGGTGGCGCTGCCAAAGCTGTGTGCTGCGGGTTGGAGGATTTGGGTGTCAAGCCGTTGGTGGTGTCACGAACCAGGCGTGAAGGGGCTGTGACCTATGGCGACCTCACTCCTGAAATAATGGAGTCACACAAGGTCATAGTCAACACCACCCCGCTGGGGATGTATCCCCATGTGGACGAATGCCCTGACATCCCCTATGAATTCCTTACTTCTGAATTCCTATGTTACGACCTTCTTTATAACCCGGATGTGACGTTGTTTATGAAACGGAGTGCCGAATATGGCGCCGAGGTTAAGAACGGTCTGGAAATGCTGCTGTTGCAGGCATTCGAATCATGGGAAATATGGAACAGCCGGATTGACCCTAATGTGAAGAAATAAAAAATATATCTGATTTTGCCATGTTCACGCAATCGGGATATATATTTCGTTATTGAAATCCCGTTATCCTAAGCAGGTAGCCATCCTGACATTTGCCTGATATGAAGACAATGCCAAGATGCCTTCAAAAGGTTCGGAAAATCAAATCCATTATATATCTTAAAATAATCCCGTTGAGGGATGAATATCTGACAAGGTTTTATGAATAAGAAACACATTGCAAAGTATGTTTATGTACTTGCGATAATTATTATCGCGTTCCCATTTATGGCACTTGGCATCGATGATTTCATATCACCGGCTTTGGCTCTTTTTGCCGGGCTGGTTTTTGCCTTTATCTTTCCTATGCCGTTTCCCGTGTTCAACAAGAAAAGCTCCAAATACCTGCTTCAGGCTTCGGTGGTAGGGCTTGGTTTCGGTATGAATGTGACAACAGCCTTAAAAAGCGGTGCCGAAGGGATGATGTTTACCGTCGTGTCAGTAATCGGGGTGATGGTGGCCGGTGTCCTTATCGGCTATTGGATGCACCTTAACCGTAAGACCTCCTATCTGATTTCATCGGGAACCGCCATATGTGGCGGTAGTGCCATCGCGGCCGTCGGCCCGGTTTTGAATGCCGATGACCATGAGATGGCGGTGTCGTTAGGGGTTATTTTTATCCTTAATGCCATTGCGTTGTTTATTTTCCCGCCTATAGGTCATTATTTCGAAATGAGCCAGGCCCAGTTCGGCACCTGGGCTGCGATTGCGATACACGACACTTCGTCGGTTGTAGGTGCCGGGGATGCCTACGGGCGTGAGGCGTGTGAAATCGCCACGCTTATCAAATGCACCAGGGCGTTGTGGATTATACCCCTTGCTTTTGCCACAATGTTTGTGTTCCGCGACAAATCAGGCAGCAAGATAGCCATACCCTGGTTTATTTTCCTTTTCGTGTTTGCAATGGTAATCAACACATATTGCGGAATCCCTGCTGCGGTAAGCGACATGATTGTGTATATCTCCAAAAAGGCATTGGTTGTGACATTGTTCTTCATAGGTGCGGGGCTTTCGCTTTCGATGGTTAAGAAAGTGGGTGTACGGCCTCTGTTGCTCGCTGTGCTGTTATGGATAATAATAGGGGTGGGCAGCTTCTTTGTGGTGATGGAAACCATTGCCTGACCCCCCCATTGAAGTAGATATAAGGACTGTTTGTGATTTGCAAATAAGCATGATTGTTGGGGAATGATGTGCGCATATTGCCGGGGATGCCTTTGCTCCCGTTACTGGCCGCATTCGTTGCGGGTGTCATTGTCGCGCATTATTCTCCTGGTTATTTGATTTACGGGGCCGCCTTGTTGGCGGCTCTGTGTTTTTGTGCATGGCTGGGTGGATGGCGCAAGGTTGCCGTTGCCGGGCTTTTCGCTGTTATTGGTGGTGTTGCAATGATGATTGCCACACCCGGCAGGCCGGATTTCGACCGGGAGGATGCTCCGGGTGCATACGTGGGTTTTGTAGAGGAAATAAGTGATTCGCCATATAACCAGCGGATAGTGGCCAAGGTTGACGCCGGAGTCTGTGTGTTTTCTGTGTTGGTATATTATCATGATGTGCTTCCGGTAATCCGGGAGGGTGATGTAATCATGTTCGCAGGTGCATTACGCCCGGTAGGGGAGGAGGCTGTGGTGCCTGATGAATTCTCAATGTCGGGGTTTGCCGCCCGTCGCGGTGTAACAGCCCAATGCCATGTGCAACCGGGAGGGGTGGAGGTGACAGGGCATAAAGCTTCGTTACCGGCGTTTTTTGCCGGGATGCGGCGCAACCTTTCAGATTATATCCATTGCAGGAGCGGCCTGGGTTCGGGGGCTGCCGGAATGCTTGATGCCATGCTGACGGGTGATGCATCTGCGTTCGGACGCGAACGGCGTGATGTATTTGCCGATGCCGGGTTGGCGCATGTCCTGGCATTGAGCGGTACCCATGTGGCGGTAATTGCCTTTATGGTTTCGATGCTGTTCTTCCCGTTGCGTATGGCCGGGCATCGGAGGTGGGAGCCAGTGTGTATTATCGCAGTGTTATGGGGGTATGTGTTGCTGGCAGGGTGCATCCCGTCGGTTGTGCGGGCTGCAATAATGGTGTCGGTGGTAGGGTTTGGAAGAGCGTTCCGACGCGGGTCCAATTCACTCAATAACCTTTGCCTGGCAGCATTGCTGATTCTGTTGTTTGACCCGATGGCATTGTTTGCCCCCGGTTTCCAGTTGTCGTTTGCCGCAGTTGCCGCTATTCTGATGTTCCCGTTTGCTTTGTTTGTGAAAGGTAATGTGGCATGGCCTGTCCGTGTTGCAGGCAACTGGCTGTGTGTTTGCGTTTCTGCCGTGGTCGGCACCGGTGCTTTGGCGGCCTGGTATTTTCATAGCCTGCCGCTCTATTTCATTTTGGCCAATATTCCTGTAGGGATTGTTTTGCCGTTTTTTATAGGCGGAGGTGTGCTTTTGCTGCTTCTGAATCTCACGCCTTTTTCGCCGGGTTGTCTGGTCGATGTAGTGGAACGGGTATATGAGGTTATGGAATGGGTGGCACACAGGGTTGCCGGGCTGCCCGGGGCGGCTGTGGGTGATGTGTATTTTCATTGGTGGCTGCTGCTGCCTTATTACGGGGCTGTTTTTGCGGCGTGGTATGGCCTCAGGAAGAAACGGCCGGTTTTCGGGCTTTATGCGTTGATGCTGTCGGTGTTTGCTGTTTTTGCTTTGCGCATATCTCAACCTGGTTATCCTGAAGCCGAAGCCTATGCCATGCGTTACCGTTATGCAACCGTCGTCCTTCTGCGTGAAGGTGATAAGGCGATGTTGCTTACCGATGCCCCGGAGCGTTTCCATGATGATATGCGTGAACGGATAAGCCGGCGCCTGACCGATTACATGGGGCGGAGGGGCGTTGGCTCTTTGGAAGTGGTAAACGGTGTTAATGATTCGCAGTGGTGGTATGCCGACAGTGGCTTCTGGGTGATTGGGAACACGTTTATTGCCTTGGCCGGTCGTGAACCTGCGGAATCCCCTCCCGGAGGGCAGCACGTTGATTATGCCCTTGTCACAGCTGGATTCAACGGTGATGTCGAGAACGTATGGCGCAGGTTGCATCCCGATACGGTTGTCCTGTCACCCTCGTTGCACCCTTCGCGAATCGAGGCATATAAAGCCCGGTTGTTGTCGCATGATATCCCGTTCCGTGTAGGGCTGGAAGGGATGCTATGTCCGTGCGACGCTATTCATGATAAGTGCCATGATATAGGACAGGCCGCCATGCCTGATTAAAAAGGCATAACGGCCTGTCGCTTCCCTACATCTGAAATACGGTTGATAACGTGTCGTGGTCTGCACGGGCTGTTTGTCGTGCCGGTATCAGTTGCATGGTGTGCATGCGCCCGGTGCGGGAGCGTTGCACTGCGGTGTGCCTCGGTGTTTGCCATGTTTTTGTCCGTTGCCTCGGCGCCCGTCCATGTGCTGACGGAACATTTTGTCCATCATTTTTTTCTCCAGGTTGTAAACGCGCAGAATTTGTCGCTGGGTCAGGAATTTGCTGTATTCGTTATAATATTTTTCCTGAATCTCGTTGATTTTTTGACGATGCGCGAACCTGTCCTTTATAATCTGGGTGGCTTCGGCTTCGGTCATCGATGCTTTTTGGTCTTTGTCTTTGCGTATTTTTTGTGGTGCCGACGACCATATTTCCTTTTGGCATTGGGTGAATGTGGCCACAAACTGCTTCGTTGTGTTTTCGTCGAGTTTCAAGTCTTCGGCGATTTTCTTTGCCTGTACTTCGGCGAATTGTTCGCGTGAAGGGCGGCCGGATTTCTTATCCTTGGCTTGAATGGCCGGGATGGCTATAATTGCCATCAAAATCGGCAATATGAATTTGAATAACTTTTTCATAGAGGTTTCCTTTAGTGTTTTAAAGTGTTAATAATCTATTATCATATCATTCCGGAATGTGTCGATTATATATTCCTGGTCGGTTGCGCTCAGATTGCTGAATGCCTGTTCCAACGATAGGGGTTCGGGTTCGCTGACGCGCGGTAACAATGCCGTAATGCTCAATATGATTGCCACGACGGCGGCTGCCGAGAGGGTGGTTTTCATCGCCCATAACCAAAGGCTGCGTGAGGGAGCCGTTCTGACCTCTTGCGAAGTTTCGACCGCTTTTTCGGGAATGGTTCGGATGAGTGTTGATTCCAAGTCCCGGAAGAACCCTTCCGGCACGTTGTACGGCGTTTTTTTGCCGATTTTGTCGAACTGGAATTGTTGCATGTCGTTATCAGTCATGGTTGTTCATGAAGTTAATTACTCGGTTTTTTGCTATGTGGTAGCTGACCTTGGCACTTGCCGGGGTCGACCCTGTTATTTCGGCGATTTCCTCATATGAAAGCTCGTCGTAATAGCGGAGGTTGAATGCTACCCGCTGCTTTTCAGGCAGCGAGTTTATCGCTTTTTGGAGCTTTACGGCTTCGAGGTCGGAATAATCGGTGTATTCGTCAGCCCGCAGTTCCAAAAGGCCGGCCGGGGCGTCGTCAATCGGGTAGCTTTCCAGGCTGTTTTTTCTCAGGTGGCGCAATGCCTCGTTGGTGGCGATGCGGTAGACCCACGATTTGAGTGAATCGTCATCGCGCAGGTCGGCCGATGATTTGAAGATTTTCAGGAACGTTTCCTGCACCACATCCTGGGCGTCGGCGTGTGACACCACCATTCGGCGTACATGCCAGTAGATTGGTTCGCTGAACCGGCTTACCAATTGCCTGAAGCCTTTTCCCGGCTCCTGGCGAAGCCACGCCGCGATGTCACGGTCTGTTACTTTCATTTGTGGTGGTTGGGGGATTATAGTGACAGGTTATTGTTCGTCTTCGTTTATATGACCCACCAATCAGTGCCGGGTTAAAATGTGCAAGATTATTTAACTAAACGGTTCCGTGCGGCTAAAACAAACAAAAAAGCCTTTTGAGATGAAAGTCAAGATGGTGCATGGTTGTGTTCTTAGATCAAATGATTTATTGTAAATTTGCGATTCAATGTAGAAAAAATATGGGATTTGTTTCTGTTGAGAACGAGATTTCGGATGAACGTGCCGTCAAAGTGGCCCGCCATGTCACATGGGTAGGCTTTTGGGTTAATGCCGTGCTTGGTGCAGGTAAGGTGCTTGCCGGCGTTTTTGGCCGGTCGGCTGCGATGGTTGCCGACGGGGTGCATTCATTTTCCGATTTTGTGACCGATATCATCGTGTTGATATTCGTAGGCATCGGACGCAAGAAGGCTAATCAGGAATATCAGTATGGTCATGGCAAGTTCGAGACTTTTGCCACCATGTTGCTTGCTTTGATATTGGGGATTGTGGGGGGCTTGTTTTTTATAGACGGTGCTGAAAAGACCTGGCGGGCAATGCATGGCGGGCAACTGGAGGCACCGAGGTGGATTGCGCTGATAACCGCCTTGGTGTCGATTTTATCGAAGGAATGGCTTTACCATTACACCAGACGGGCGGGTGAGCGGATTCATTCGGCTGTGGTTGTGGCAAATGCGTGGCATCACCGCAGTGATGCGTTCTCATCGCTGGCAACCTTGGCCGGTATCGGCGGGGCTATGTTCTTCGGTGTGCACTGGAGGGTTCTGGATTCGTTGGCTGCCATGGTGGTGAGTGTGTTTATAATAATAGTGTCGGTAAAAATCGGGATGCCGGCAGTTAAGGAATTGCTTGAGGTTGCGCTACCGGCTGAAGTTGTGCGAGGCATGTATCGGATTATAGGTAGCACCCCCGGTGTGGAGGCATTCCATCATTTCGCATCAAGGCGCAACGGCAACCGCATGATTGCCGATTTCCATATCAAGGTACATCCCGATATATCGGTTGAACATGCCCATCACATTGCTACAGATGTGGAAAACCGGCTTAAAGATGCATATGGGCAGGAGATGATTGTGACCATACATATAGAGCCATACCGGGGGCAGGCCGTAGATGCCAACAACATGTGTAGTTGATTTATCATGTATAGCTTGCCTATATAGCCTGTCTGACTTAAAAATATAAATTATAGCATCTTTGAGTCAACAATTTATGCCTTGAATTGTAAAGTATGGTATGGGGGGATTTAAGAATTTGTCAGATATGAGAATCCCGGTTTTATTGACATTGGTTCCGGCGCTCGTTTATGCTGCCGGTTTATTATCCGGATGCGGCACCCGTAGTGTTGAGCCGCTGATAGAGGGTGTTCCTGATGATGCAGTTGCCGTAAAGGTTGTTGACCTTGCATCCTTATTGAAGGAAGCTGGTTGTGAGGTCGCTGTGTCGGACGGGATTACGTCGCCTTGTGCTTCTATGGTTGTCAGCCTGGTTGCAGAACCTGATTTCCGTGATATATTCACCGGCATCCTTTCAACCGGCAAGTGTGCCGATTTGTCGAAAGTAATTATGTTTACCACGTCGGCGGGGCATGAAATTCTTACGTTCAGGCTTCGTGACGAGGAGGCTTTCTGCCGGATTATGGGTTGCAAGCCTGAAAAGGCTGTGATAGGGGAAGGGAAAAACAAGCGGGATTTCCGCCGTGCGGAAGTAGGGGGTATGGCGCTGGTCATGGATAATGGCCGTTGCTGGGTCGCATCACGTTTTGATGATATAAAGGGGGCGCTTGAGGGGGCGTATCGCAGCCATTTCGGAGAGTTGGAAGGCGTGCGTGAGTTTCTTGATGCCCCGGGGGCGGCCAGGCTTGCGGTCAATTGCGGTCGTTCGTCGCTGAGTTTTCTTGGGGGCGGCAGCCGTTGGCTGTGTATAGGGTTTAATGTTACTGAAGCGTCGGTGTCGGCCGGTGCCGTGGTCATGGATCGTGATGGCAAACTTGATTCAATAGGGAAGAGATTCGGTGAAATCGACACAGACTTTTTGCGTTATACCCCCAACGATGCCGCAGTTGTGCTGGCATTCGGCAAATATGACGGAAATGTAAGGGGGCTGAGTATGTTGTTCGGGCGCTTTGCACCGGTCTATCTGTCGCAGGCTGACGGCACTACGTCGCTTTATGCGGTTCCGGCAGGCGGGGTTGAAGCTGTGGCTTCGGCGGCTCCCGGTTCATGGAATGTGGAGACTATGGTTCATGTACCGGAGGATGTGATGAGGGAAGGGCTGCGCCAATACAAAGAGCGTGCAGGCGGTAAGGCCAGGGATATAGGCAATCAATGGACTTATAGCGAGGGTGACAACAATTACTATTTCGGTGCTTTTGACGGGTGTCTGGTATTTTCATCCAATCGTGAGATTTCTGCGGCCTATACCAATTCCTTTAATGAAGACTTCAGTGGCCGCAGGGCGGCAATGATTGTCGATGTGGCGTCAGGAAGTGTGTTGGCAAAGGCTTGGGGGCTTCCTTTCGGCTTGTCGTTCCGGCTCGGTGTTGATTACACCAGGGTCAAAGCCCGCATTACGTTTAACGGGTCGCATGAAAACGCACTCCGTTCATTGCTGAAATTGCCGCAATTGCCTGATTTGAAGGAACGCTTTAGGGCGAACACCGCCCGTTGAGAAGGCGTTGGCCTTAAAGCGTTTGGTTGTAATGTATGCGTTTGTTATTGCAATCTATTTCAGCAGGTTGTATTCATCGTCAGTGACAGGCTCAAGCCATTCGTTTGAGGTGTTCTCTCCCGGGATTTCGAATGCCAGATGTGCAAACCAGCTATCGGATGCCGCCCCGTGCCAGTGTTTTACATTTGCCGGGATATGTATCACTGTTCCGGGTAGAATCGGTTGTGCGGGTTTTCCCTCCTCCACATACCATCCTCGCCCTGCAACCCCTACAAGCATTTGACCGCCACCGTTGTCGGCATGATGTATGTGCCAGTTGTTGCGGCAACATGGTTCGAAGGTCACATTGGCGAATGGTATCTGCCCGGTAGAGATTCTGGCCAGGTAGCTGGTGCCGGTGAAATATTCGGCATAGGCATTGTTCGGTTCCCCTATAGGGAATATCATCTCTTGCTGGAAGCGGGCCTTTGCTGTTGCCGCATCATTTTCCGCCCATACTTCCTTGGCCATACGGAATCCGGCCCACGCGTTAGGCCAGCCTGCATAGAAGGCTGCCTGCGTGAGCAGGGCAGCTATTTCCTGCCGTGTCCCCAAGGGTTACACGCCCGGCAGTCTGCTTGATATTATGTTGCGCCATAATGTGCTGGGTGTTTAGTGCTGCTGCGGATATTATGAGGGTTAATGAAATTTTCGTAAGTGTCACCATGCCTTACTGCTGAGGATTGTTTTATTGTTGCAAAGTTATGATTGGCGAGGTGGATGGAGTGTATCAAAATTGCGGTTTGATTTACCAATTTTACTTACCGGGCGGGAATGACGGGGATATACGGTCGCTTTTTACGGTGTTGAGGCATGATATGTTTTAAGTTAAATAATGCTGTTTGGCTTTGTAAACTCGTGAAAGTTGTCTTAAATTTGCAAAACAACATGCATAGTGTTGACTGACACGTTTTCCAGGAATTTTACGGCTCTTTGATTCATAAGTAAGTCATGAAAATTATTACGCATAAAACCTATAATCCGGCTTTATATTCTCTGCGGCATACTTTTGCCGCTTTTTATCCTCAACTTCAGTCGTGTAGCTCGCTACACTCCTTCATCTTCGGACAAAAATCGACTGAAAGTATGCTCTCAGACAATATAAAATAATTTCCACGACTTAC
>LUJQ01000073.1 GCA_001689485.1 Bacteroidales bacterium M6
GAGAGAGGGATTCGAACCCCCGGAGGTGTTACCCTCAACGGTTTTCAAGACCGCCGCAATCGACCACTCTGCCATCTCTCCAAAACAGGCGTTGCATAGGATTATGCCTGGATGCCTGTCTTTAACGGATGCAAAGGTAGGAAGTTTATTTCAATTATGCAAGGATAAAGTCGAATTTTAATCAAGACAATGCCGATTTTAGCTCGTCAGGCCGGTTTCCAGCCATATAACATCATATGCCGGGAACCAAATCCTGACCCACAACGGGAACCGCACCCCTTAAAAACTGCAAAACAATTTTTAGGGGTGCGGTTCCTATCTTGATTTCGAATCATAAACCGTCATTTTATAATGTCCCGCCAGCATATGCCCGCATATGGGTCATATAAGATGCTGTGTCCGGGAAATTATAAAAGGATGGAAGGTCAAAGCCTGTCGGCAAAGACTGGTTTCGACTAAATTTTCACATGCTGATACCGGCGATTGCCCAAAAAGGGCTTTGCCCTAGTCGACACGGCGCAAGATATGCCCCATGCGGTGCTTTTTGGTCGACATGTAGAAGCGGTCGTAATCGTTTGGTTCGATCTCGATAGGCACATTCTCCACCACTTCCAGGCCATAGCCTTCCAGGCCGACGCGTTTGACGGGATTGTTGGTCATAAGCCTCATCTTCCTGATACCTAGGGTGTGGAGAATCTGTGCCCCGACACCATAGTCGCGTTCGTCGGCCTTGTGACCAAGATGGAGGTTTGCCTCAACGGTATCCATCCCCTCTTCCTGAAGTTTATAGGCTTTAATCTTATCCATAAGGCCGATGCCGCGCCCCTCCTGGCTGAGATATACCACTGCCCCACGCCCTTCGCGTTCAATCATGCGGAGAGCCTGGTGTAACTGCTCGCCGCAATCGCACCTCATAGAACCGAATATATCGCCGGTAGCACATGACGAATGGACGCGTACCAGCACCGGTTCGTCAGTGTTGACATCACCCTTGATGATGGCTATATGTTCCAGCCCGTTGCTTTTCTGACGGAAAGGGATAAGGTGGAAATGCCCGTAACATGTGGGCAGGTCGACCTCTACCCCCTCATCGACCAACGATTCTTTTTCGAGACGGTAGGCGATAAGGTCGCGGATAGAGATAAGCTTCATCCCCCATTCGTCGGCACGTTGGCGCAATTCGGGCAGACGGGCCATGGAGCCGTCATCGCTCATAATCTCCATCAGGGCAGCCACAGGCTGCAACCCGGCAAGACGTGCGAGGTCGACGGCAGCCTCGGTGTGCCCGCTGCGGCGGAGCACACCCTGGTCCTGTGCATAAAGCGGGTTGATATGCCCCGGCCGGCCGAAGGTCGCGGGGGTCGAGGCCGGATCGGCCAAGGCGCGTATGGTTGCGCAACGGTCATGAATCGAAACACCTGTGGAACACCCCTCAAGTTTATCGACAGTGAGGGTGAACGGTGTGCCGAGCACCGATGTGTTCACATCCACCTGCGGGGCGAGGTTAAGCTCGCGGCAACGCGAAAGCGTCAACGGGGTGCAAAGCACCCCGCGGGCGTTTTTGAGCATGAAGTTTACCTGTTCGGGGGTGATTTTCTCGGCAGCGACAATGAGATCGCCTTCGTTTTCACGATCCTCGTCGTCAACCACAATCACCATTTTCCCCTCGCGGAAATCCTCAAGGGCACTTTCGATTGAATCAAGCTTGATTTGTCCGTTTTGGTGCCCTTCGGCCACCGGTTTCATGTCTGCCATTGTAGAATCAATGTTTTGTAGGATTTGAAACAAGCCGCCGCATCATCCGGGATGACTCCGACGGAATGCCTATAATTATTTCTCCTGTTGTAACAACGTAATAAGCTGAGAGTTCACACGTATGGCCTCCCCCACGTTCCTCACCGTAAGCTGGAACGGGTAGAGGTTCACCGCCGCTATTACATCCTTACGGCGAGAGTTGGAGAGATAGTCGACGGTATCGTTAAGCACAGCCTGTGCCTGGTCGCGCACCGGGAATTTGCGGAAAAGGTAATACATCCGTTTGAAAACCCCCATCCCCTTATATGCATCGCGCAACCGGTTGCAGGCTTCCTGGAGTTTCCCCAACAGCCCGACAGCCACCTCCGGGTCGACTTCCTGCATCGTGAACTCCTTCACCTCCAACTCGCGTTTGAGTTTCCCGGTCAGGCGGCGAACCACGTTCTTATATGCATCAAGGTCGAACACAGCCGAATCCTTCATCGCCTTATAGGTGAAAAACACACCAAGCGGGAGCAGGATTGCAGAACTCAGCCACATACCCATCCACACTTCCAGTTTCCCGTCACGGGCCATTTTGTAGCCCGTGTTATCTATGATATAGTAGATGATAAACAGTATCACCGAAATCACCAGCGGGGTGCCAAGCCCCCCTTTGCGTATAATCGCACCGAGCGGGGCGCCGATAAAGAAGAATATAAGGCAGGCAAACGAGAGGGTGAATTTTTTCTGCATCTCTATGCCGTGGCGGCGTATGGTCTCCCGGTCAGCATCCATGGCATAGCTTTTGAACTCATAATCCTGCTTCACCCGTTGAGCCTTCAACAATGCCTGCGACAGATAGGAGGCCACCATTGCAGGCTTCTCCTTATAAAAAAGAGAATCCATGTCGAGCGGCGCTTCCATAGCCACCGGCTGCTGCTTCATTTTCACACGGTTGCCGTCAACCACCCGTTCGCGCCAGTAAGGCACCCGCATATAATCGCGCTCCTTGATGTCGCGGGCATATCCCGCACCGATCGAATCCACACGCAGGGTCACCGAGTCAATCGTGGCACGCAGCTGGCTTATGTTCTTCCCCACATACTGGTTGCGCATGCCGCTTTCATCCATGCGGTTGAAATTGGCATCAAACTTCAGCAATATCTCCTTGAGCTTGAACGATTCGCGGCGGTAGGGCTGGTTTTGCGAATTTCCACCGGCACTGTTTTCACGCAGGTTTTCAAACTGCTCGCCCGAATGCAGTTGCAGGAACAGGTGCTCTTTGTCGTCGGCAAGTTTCAGATGCCCCGAATCGGCTAAAATAATGCGAGCGTTTTCGAAACCGCGCGACACGTCATAAATCATCATGTCGAACAAAGTGCCGCTTTCGCGGTCCTTCTCCTCCACATAGAAATTATAGCCGGGAATCTGGTCGTAGAACACCCCTTCGGGAATTTCCAATTCAGGTGATTTCTGCCTCACGGAATAAAGCAGTGTCCACATTTTGGCCTGCGCCACAGGGAGCACATAGTTCTGAAAGAAAAACGCCCCTATCGCAACGAGGGCGATAAACACAATCAGCGGGCGCATCACCTTCATAAGCGATATGCCCGAAGCCTTCATGGCCGTAAGCTCGAACCGCTCGCCCAGGTTGCCGAATGTCATCAGCGACGCAAGCAATATGGCCAACGGCAGCGCCATGGGCACCATCGTCAGCGCGGCATAAAAAAACAGCTCGCCTATCACATGCATTTCCAAGCCCTTGCCGACCAAATCGTCGATATAGCGCCACAGGAACTGCATCAGCACTATGAACAGGCATATGAAAAACGTCATCAGGAACAGCGGCAGGAAACTGCGCAGCATGAATCTGTATAGACGTTTGATTACCATAGGATTACAATTTTAATCTGATTTTCCGAAGATTATCACACAAAATTACGCAAAAAATCCCACACCGTAAAATGTGCCGTCCCGGTGAAATGATTTCACCGGGACGGCACTATGCGAAGTATTACATACTGGTATTTAGGATCTGAATCCTGGTATGCTCGATTATAGGTTAGTAAACCAGCTCGAAATCGTCAATATACATCACCGATCCTGCTGCTCCGGCAAAATAGTCACCCCCTTTGCTGGCTGAACATACCACGATGACATTGACGGCCTTGGCATCAGTGCGTGCATACACCAACGGTATCTCAAACTCAATCATGGCATCGCCAGTGGTTGCCGAGTCAAACACCTTCTCACCATAAGCAATCACATTCGAACCCTTGGGATTGAAATAATTGGCATCGCTTGCTTTGGTCTTTACCACACAAGCCCACTTTTCAGACCCATAGCTTTCAGTCGTGCCGTCAACTATGGCTACATATATTATGCCCTTATCCGGGCCGTCCTTCACAATATCAGGAGCCTTATCCGAAGTGTAACCGACCGTCCCGGGCGTATAATGCACATATCCTCGAAGGGCTTTCGGACGGGAAGCGAACGGACGCCCCCATCCCAGCACGCCGTCCATACCATCGGTCTTCAGATATTTTCCAGCAAAAAGATTCCCGGCTGCAAATTTGCCAAGCATAGCCACACCGACAAACTGGCTTTCCAACTTAGCCGAATACCTACCCGAATGCTTTTTATCTTCAGAAGGGATAGTAACGTTTTTATTCATCGTACTAGACCCGTGATTGCCTGAATCCCAGAACATATCGGCCTCGTCGGCATACGGAAGCCATGGTTTGGCCGGTTTGGTCCAATCCTCGAATCCGGCATTTTTCAGCTGCTGCGCACCTTCCGTGGTGAACGTGCGCACCGTGGTCTCTGAAAAACCGGCCGACACGGCACGGTATTCATACTCAGTGCCAGGGGTAAGTCCTGAAATCTCGCAAGTGAACGTAGAGCCTACGGCAATGGCTCGTGCCGCAACGTCGGCATCGACATGCTCCCATTGCTGGGTCCCGGCAGGACGGTAGTCGAAACCGAAACCACTGTCGCCATCCTTGAGCACCGTCCCGCTAAGTGTAACCTTGGTAGCCCACACTGCGGCAGGATTCGAAATCTCCTCGGTGCGCACAGGCGCATTGGTAATCAGAATGTCGATTGTAGCCGACGATGTGCGGTTGTTTTCGTCGGTAACAGTAATTTTTATGGGGTGTTCCCCTTCGGGGATAACGTTCAGAAATTCTGCGCCGAACACAAGCTTCATTTCCTCGAATCCGGAATTATCCTCGTTTTCATGTGTATGATGAACGAATGTGAAACCTTTGCTCTCAAGCGTCGCCACGAAAGAAGGATCCATGCCGAAGATTTCAAACATCGGGCGTATGCCCAGATTGTCGTTAAACGTGGAGCAGTCCACTTCTACCGACTTCAACGGCGAGGTGCTTTGAATCCACACCTTCCGCTCCGTCCATTGCCCTGCCTCGCCGGTCTGCGGTTTGTCAATCATGAAATTCAAACCGGTAATGACCGGGGCTGATACAATGTCGATTTTATCCTCTACAAGGATTTCGGTCTCATCCACATCAATGGAGAACAGACCGGCACCTATATCGGGCGTCCCTTCGGGGTTATACTTGACCCGCAACACATATTTCGTTCCTGGTTTGGCATTAACGATAACCGAACTTACGGTTTTCTCGGTACCGTCGGCCAACACACCGGTCATGGTGTAGGCTATATCCTTGTCAAACGAAGGCATCATGAAATAACCCGGACGCCCTTCGTCCTCGCGTCCCTCGAACGTAAGCGAACCGGCCTTATGCCCTGCGGTCAGGCTGAGTGATTCAAACGCGTTGTGAAGCTGCTCGTCATATCTGACCTCGACCACCACATTCGCAATCTTACACTCCACATCGACCTGCATAATCTCACCCCTGCGCACGGTGAACGCCTCACGTCCCTTGAACCATTTCTTATCAAACGACGCCGGCACGGAGTCGCCGGCCCAGGCCTCGGCAACATAGTTGTCGCACAACAGCTTGATGCCGGATGCCGGAATCTCGCCCACACCGTTATATTTCCTGACAACTCCTTTCGAGTTGGAAATCCATATGATGGTGTTCGATGCAAGCTCGGCGTCAGGCTCGGCGGCACGGGCAGTCACCTTCGTGTCATTGTTAAGTATGGCGCCAAGAAGGATGCGGCCTTCCCCCTCGCCGGTGTCATATTCTATTTCATCGGAGCAACCTGTCAGCGAAAGCATCGCGAGCGAGGCTGCGCAGAAGAAAGATATCTTTTTCATTTTCATTGTTTTTCAGCCTCCTTGCATTTACATTTTATCCGTTTCCTGCCTTATCAACAGCCTCATCTCCTTGCGGTTGCCATCCTGGTCGGTAACCGTGATCTTAAAAGTATGGTCACCCTTTTTCAGGATAAGCGGCATAAACTGTGTGATGTCGAAATCCAGATCGTTTTTGCCGACCACCTCCTCATTGACAGGGAATCCGAGACCACGCAGGTTTGTCGCCAAGGTGTAACCATTATTCTGAACAATGGTGTCGTCGGCATTGGCGAGGTCGAACTTGGTGACCATGCCCACACCTACGAGAAAATCGTCGGTCAGGAAGTCGGAGATTATCTCGACATTAAGGTTACGCACCCCGTTGTCGGAGTGAATCTTTACCACCGCATCCTTGATTCCTGGGCCGAATTCATCCGCGATATTCGCCCCGCCTTCTATGTCGAGAGTGGCGCTTGAGAAAGTTATTGCATCCTCATTCCCCGGATCGGGAGGTGTCGGGTCCTCACCCTCCTCTTCGCCCGGACGGCCTTCACTGCTGCCTGGGGTTTCCTCAACCTGGAGATTAGCCGTCATATCCTCCTGCCTGACACTGAAATCCACGTTTATGCCACCTTTGTCAATGGTTATATTTCCGCTTTCATCGGGCGACGGGTTGGAGTTGTTTTTCAACCCCATGGTAATCTGCCGGTGCTGCCCTGCTTCCACATTCGTAAGAACAGCCGAAACCGTTTCCTTGACACCTGATACGGTGCCGGTAAATTCAATGCCCAATGTCTCAAGGTTTTCAAAAGCCTCGAAATATCCGGCACGCGTCTCATCCACGGTATATGTAAGGCTGACACCCGGCTTTGATGTCACCGTAACCTGGAAATCAGCCCCGTTGTCGGCTGAAGCCGCAAGGAGCTTTTTATCGAACTTGACCGACACTTTTATGTTCGACAGCTTGCAGATAATGGGGTCTACATATGTCAGCTCCCCACTTGTTATCTTAAACGACTGAGTACCCAAAAAATACGGTTCACTCCAGGCTGCTTCGTTCACACGGTGAGAACGCACCGTTACCGTGTAGTTTCCCACCGGGAAAGTGGGAAGGCTCGGCATCGTGCCGTAAGTCCACGAAGCGGCTTGCGCGCCACCTGCGTCGGTCACCTCCACAATGAAGTCGGTAAGGTTGATTGATGCACGCGAACCGCCGCTACGCCCGTTTTGCTGGGCGCCACGTATCTCCTCAACAAAATGCTCCTCGTTTGTAACCGTGGGCAGAAGCGAGGAAGTGGCAAGCACGCCCTCCCCTTCACCGCCCACATCGGCAGTCCAGTTGTCGCTACAGCCCTGGGTCGCGACACCCAAAGCCATCAAAGCTGCTATTTGTGACAATATCTTGGTTTTCATATTCTTTCTTTTCATCCGATAGTTTAATAGTTAAGAACGATGTCGTCGATAAACAGGCTTGAACCCTGGAATTTGCCGTCGGACAGGTTACCGAAAGAGGGTACTTCGAACCAGTCTTTATTCCTTGTATTCCAATCAGGATGGCCGCTTGACACAAATTCGACATAAATCTGCGCGGCTTTACCCGGATTCTCCACATAACTGAGCGGAACTGTTACCTTCGTATAATTGGCTGCATCAAGATTACTTTGAGAACCGGTTGCAATAACATTACCTGCGTTATCCTTCAACCATATGGTAACCGCACCATAATCAGCCGGATTTTTTTTTGCATAACGACAAAAGAATGAAATAGATACGGGACGAGATGAGAAAGCTATCCCTTTTTGTATTTCAGTCTCCATGTCAGAATACTTTGTGGGGCTGGTTCCAAGATATAACATCCCTTTTGTTATATACTTCGGATTCCCTGAGCTTATTGAGCCCGTGGCACTGTTACCCGCACCCCAACCTATAGTACGTAATTCGGCAGCATACGACCCGCCATGTTTGTTGGTGGACTGTGCGGTACCCGACCGATTTACATATGCCGTATAATCCCTAGTACCCGTGTTGCCGGTTGTCATCGGATTATATGTAGCCCATCCCGACACATCCCAGCACTCATAATTTCGCTCTTCTTTGGTCTTTTTCCAAGTCTCCATATCAGAATTCGGAAGCTGTATGGCTTCCTCTGTGATGAATTCCATAACCGACGACTCCCCTTCATGGGCATTAATCTTTACATAATATTTTGTAGCCGGGGTCAGATCGGTAACAGTTATAATATTATTCGATACCGACTTGGACGCATGTTCATGGAAATCTATGCCATTAGTGGAAATCAGCACCTTGGAATTGACGGCATGTTCCGGATCGTTTGCACCACACCTGAATTTCACAGAAGCCCTGGTAGCATACACATCGTTATCCGATACAGTTGCGGCAACACCGTTGCGTACCACCGTATATACTTCGGAGTAATGATTATCATCAGAATTCGCACGGATAAGCACGTTATTTTCATCGGCAGGTACGGTTACCGTCACCCTATAACGTGTGGCTTCGCTTTGTGACTGCTCTAACGAAATTACAGGAACAGACCGGAAAATCCCCTGTTCGTTCTTACGCTCGAAGGTAACGTTTTCAATCGGCCCGTTATACACAAGGTCAAATGAAAGTTCTGTTGCATCAACTTTCAACGGAGCCGCATTTTCAATCAGCAGCTCAAGCTTTTTTATAATGTACGTAAGGGTAAGAGGGTCGCTGCTTTTCGAGTTTTTGTCTTTGGCAACAAGTGTGAACGAAACTTCGTTATTACCCCCATCGATATATTTAAGTCGTTCGGGTATACGGTTAAACCCTACGAACGCCATCTGGCTCTTAACTCCTTCGAACCCGACGAACCCCATATTCAAGTCCCTCAGACGGGCAAGCGTGGCATCATCGGCAGTGGCGAAATCGACCGTGGCAGGCCAACCGCGTTCTATAAGCGAGCCGGAAGTGGTCAGAACAGCCGTCTGCACATATCCCTGCGCCATAACCGCCATTTGCACCACATCTTCGAGCTGGACACCTTCAAGCACCTCGATAGGGGTGCCGGGGGTGAAGCCTATAGGTGAGATAACCGGGGCGTCGGCCACAAGTACCTGATCGCTTACATCAAGCACCAGTTCCTCCTCAACCACATCGGAGTTGAAGGTCACGTTAAGTCCGCTTCCGCCAACATCACCGTTGTTAACATCGATAAACAACTTGTAATGATGGCGTGCCTCGGCCTCAAAGCTCTTGACGTTGAGTTTGCCGGAAACCCCGTTGGGTTTGGTCACATTGACATTAACCTCCACATGACCCGGCACCATGTAGAGCGAACGGGTTTCCGTGGGATTGTAGGCGTACTGCGACGTACCGGCATAAACCTCGCCGCTGAAATCGGTGAAATACTCACTCATCGCATCCGACCACGTTATTGTGAGCATGGCATTGCCGAGCGTCGCGGTGATGCTGACAGGCGAGGTGCGGTTTTCGAGAATACTGAAACGGGCCGCACCATAATAATACGGGCGGTTAAAACCGCCGAAATCCGCGTCGCCATAGGAAGCCTCCATCGTGTAGGCTCCTACAGGGAAGTTTTCAGCCGGGTCGAAATCGGCAGGCGACTCCCATGTGCGCTCCAACGAGCCGTCGTCGGCCGAAAGCGTGAGTTTCAAATCATCAGGGGAAATCTGCATTGCCTGCCCGTCGGCACGCGCTGCGGCCTTGCCTTGAGGTGCGGCAACCACCGGGTCAAGCCCGATGCTCGGAAGGATGCGCCCTTCGCGGTCGCCTGAAGGGTTGAATGTGTCGCTGCACGCCGACAAAAACGCCAGCCCCGCCACGGCACAAAACCCGGTTAGCACTTTGTTCTTCATTGTCTGTGATTCCATTTTTAACGGTTCGGCCTTATACTGAAAAGGCATCGAACCGGTGTGATTGCTTACTGTGTATGTTTCTGCCCGCATCCGGCACACCCCCCGTTAACCACGGGGTGCCAGGAACTTGCAGTTTATGCCACTATTCTATAGCAGATTGTTTTACCTTAAAGTTTATCGCGGCAAAGATACGCAAAAACTCCGAATAATCATAAATAAATGTTTAACAGGGAGGTCATCCGCTCCACGATTGCCCCTTTATGCAAATAAATGCACCAAAACGGGCAGAAATAGCGTGCGTTTCCCGATTTTTTCCTAACTTTGCATGCAATAAAATAGGATGAAGTGATTTAAGCTTCAATCAGCATTCTTAAGCCATTCATACGAATATGTCATCATTTATTGCAGACAGGGTTAAAATGGACGGTCTCACCTTCGACGACGTCCTCCTCATCCCCGCTTATTCCGACGTCCTCCCCCGCGACGTCAGCCTACACTCCAAGTTTTCACGAAACATCACCCTGAATGTGCCGCTCGTGTCGGCCGCGATGGACACCGTGACAGAGGCAACGATGGCCATAGCCATAGCACGCGAAGGCGGCATCGGCGTGATTCACAAGAACATGCCCATAGAGGAGCAGGCGCGGCAGGTGCATGCGGTGAAACGCGCCGAAAACGGGATGATTTACGACCCGGTGACCATACGCCGGGGCAGCACCGTTGGCGACGCCCTGAAAATGATGGAGGAATTCCACATCGGCGGCATACCCGTGGTCGATGAAGAAAACTTCCTGGTAGGCATAGTCACCAACCGCGACCTCCGTTTCGAACGCAACCTCAACCGCCCCGTCGACGAAGTGATGACCTCGGAAAACATCATCACCACCTCGCAATCGACCAACCTCGAGGAAGCAGCGCAGATTCTGCAATGCCATAAAATCGAAAAGCTCCCGGTGGTTGACCGCGAAGGACACCTTATCGGACTGGTAACCTACAAAGACATCACCAAGGCCAAAGACAAACCCCATGCCTGCAAGGACCGCCTGGGACGCCTCCGCGTGGCAGCCGGTGTGGGCGTCACAGCCGACTCGATGCAACGCGTCGACGCGCTGGTGGCTGCCGGAGCCGACGCAATCGTAATCGACACCGCCCACGGCCACACCAAAGGCGTAATCGGTGTGCTCCGCAGCATAAAGGAAAAATATCCCGAAATCGATGTGGTCGTAGGGAACATCGCCACCGGCGAAGCAGCCCGCTACCTCGTTGAAAACGGTGCCGACGGCGTAAAAGTGGGCATCGGCCCCGGTTCGATATGCACAACCCGCATCATCGCAGGCGTAGGCGTGCCGCAGCTCTCGGCAGTATATGATGTCGCAAAAGCTTTGGAAGGCACCGGCGTGCCTCTGATTGCCGACGGCGGCATCCGCTACAGCGGCGACATCGTAAAAGCACTTGCCGCAGGTGGGTGCAGCGTGATGCTCGGCGGTATGCTCGCAGGTGTGGAGGAATCGCCCGGCGACACCATTATATACAACGGCAGGAAATACAAATCCTATCGCGGCATGGGATCCCTCGAAGCTATGGAAAAAGGCTCGAAAGACCGTTATTTCCAGGCAGGCGAAACCGACGCGAAGAAACTCGTGCCGGAAGGCATAGCCGCCCGCGTGCCCTACAAAGGCTCACTCTTCGAGGTTGTCTACCAAATGCTCGGCGGCCTGCGTGCCGGCATGGGCTACTGCGGCGCCAAAGACATCGAAGCGCTCCATTCGGCAAAATTCACCCGCATCACCAATGCCGGTGTGGCCGAAAGCCATCCCCACGACGTGGCCATCACCAGCGAGGCTCCTAACTACAGCGCCTCGTCCCGTTGATAACACAACCATATAACCCCTTTGCAGCACAACTCTTAAAGGGATCATAACCAACTTACAAGGCGATGTGTCAAAATATTGAATTTTGACACATCGCCTTGCCTTTTACCCGGATGGCGAGGGTGCTGTCAGCTCCCCCTCCCAAGAATGATGCTTATCGAAAGTGTGCCAAAATGCGGAACTTTGGCACACCCTTTAAGTAAGTCGTGGAAATTATTTTATATTGTCTGAGAGCATACTTTCAGTCGATTTTTGTCCGAAAATGAAGGAGTGTAGCGAGCTACACGACTGAAGATGAGGATAAAAAGCGGCGAAAGGATGCCGCA
>LUJQ01000076.1:0-519 GCA_001689485.1 Bacteroidales bacterium M6
CCTGTCGTTTTGCTGCATTATGATGCCTGTGTTTGATGAATGGGGGTTGTTATGAGTGGGTGAAAGCGAAACCACGCTTATTGATTTTTGAAGGTAGGCAATACTTTTCAAGAATCCACGGGTATGGATTTTCATAAGTGCATGGTGAAAAATGATAATCCGTGATGCCGTATTCCGGCACCACGGATTATGTATTTATCAGGATATGATTGGAGAGTGAACGGAGAGGGGGATGTCTTGTCAGGCGTTTTTACGCTTTTCGAGCTGGCGTTCTAGGGCTTCGAGACAGAGGTCGATAGCCTCCTCGAAGGTGTCGGCAACCTTTGTTGCCACAAGCTCGTCCTGCGGTTGTGTTACTTTCACCACGGCTTCCTTATTCATGGCGGTTTCTGGTTTTACCACTGTGAGTTTGAAGTCGATGGTTGTTATAGCGGTGTTATGTCGTGCGAGACGCTCTGCTTTCTTGTTGATGAAGGCGGTGAGTTTTTCCGTGGCGTCGAAGTTGATGGCTTGAATTCT
>LUJQ01000076.1:527-17538 GCA_001689485.1 Bacteroidales bacterium M6
TTTTATCCTCCTTGATTTTTTTGTGCGCGTGGGTGCGCGAGTTTGTAATTTTGTTTTAATTCTCGGTAGGTTATATGTGTATAGACCTGTGTCGTTTCGAGTGAGGCGTGTCCCAGGAGTTTTTGCAACCCGCTGAGGTCGGCCCCGTTGTTGAGCATATCAGTGGCAAATGAGTGGCGGAGGGTGTGGGGCGACAGGCGCGTGGCGTGAGTATGGCCGGTCAGTGCCTCCTTTACTATTCTCTCCACCAGCATAGGGTAGAGGGGACTCCCGTCGGCACGGATAAAGAACGTGTCGGGTCGGTCGATACCCGTTTCCCTGCGGCGTGTGGCGCGGTATGCGTCGATTGCGTCGGCAAGCTCTTTGCCAAATGGTATGATTCTTTCCTTATTACGTTTTCCAAGCACTTTTAGTTCGTGGCGGATGGAATCAACCGCTGTATCGGCAAGCCCTATGATTTCGGCACGCCTCATGCCGGTGGAATACAGCATGAGTACTATAAGGGAATCACGTTCTTGAGTGAAATCCGATTTATGGATTTTTTTTGATGCCGGTGAATTGCTGTCGATTATTTCCTCCATTTCGTCCTGGCGGATATAGACGGGCAGGTTCCGGGGTATTCGTGCCAGCGGCACATCGGCGGCAGGATTGTTTGTATGTCCCTGTGTGCGCATGAGGTAGCGGTAAAGGGCATTGAGTGATGAGAGTTTCCGGCGTATCGAACGCAGTGTCATGCCGGTTTCGGCCAGACTCATCGTCCAGCTGCTTATGTCGGCAGGGGTACACGACGGTGCGTCGAATTCGTCGGGTTTCCCTGCGGTGATGAATTCAGCGAATTGTTGTATGTCGGTACCATATGACGAAACGGTGTGAGCCGAATAATTCAGCTCACACCGCAGATATGTCAAAAATGAATTTATCAACATTGTCGCTTCGTGTATCTCGCTATCCTGTCCCGTATCACGGAAACGGTTGCCGTGACACCGGCAGGTGCTTTCATCTGCACACGAAGATATGGCAATCTTTTGTCATTTCCAAATTTTCATGGCTGAATTTGTGGGAAAATATTCCCCGCCATGCGGAAATGGTTGCAAGTTCGGGTTTATTCTTCAACCAGGCGCAGTTTCTGCACGTAAATGGCCTTCATCATCTTCTTGCGGTTGGTGACGGAGGGTTTTTCGAATGCCTGACGGCTACGCAGTTCTTTTACGATGCCGGTTTTTTCAAATTTGCGCTTGAATTTCTTCAGCGCCTTTTCGATGTTGTCGCCTTCTTTAACTTGTACGATAATCATTTTTTTAGGTCTTATTTTTTTTGTTTTTTTGAATTCTATGTCGGTGAGGCTCAGTCTTAAAGGATAAAGCCTCGCGTTTTGTCGCTCTTTAGCGGGGCAAAATTACAGATATTTTTCATTGTGAGCAAATTTTTGCTGTCTTTTTGCGATAAATTTTGCCTTCGGCCTCTACCGAATGTGCTGAAAACGTGGGGTGGTGGGGTGAAAGCTGTGGGATTTTTCGTAACTTTGCAAAACGCGGTGCTGTCTCACTTGCGGTGGTATGAGTAAGCCATAAAAATCGTTTCTGATATGACTGCCTTCGAGGGTTTATCTACCCGGCAGGGTGCGTTATATTGATTTTGCCGCCTTAATCCGTTGCAGGATAGGGTTATGAAATGGTTTTGCAACTTGCTTATAAGATTTTTGCTAACAATAAGCTTGAAAGGGATTGATGTCAGACGACCATATCATGAATAAGCCCGGTGGTGAGGAACTGTCGGCCGATGAAAATGTAAACGGGGGTGATGGCTCCGGGGCGGGTTCTGCCCCGGGGGCTGCTGATAGCGGGACGGATGCCGGATTGATGTCGGACGATGCCGATGTTGCGGCGGATGTTGCCGAAGTCGAGGAAGAGGCGGTAAGCCTCCCTCCCACTATCGGTACGGAATCGGCGCGCCTGAGGCTTGGCGGGATGTATCGGAGCTGGTTTCTCGATTATGCCTCATATGTTATCCTGGAGCGTGCCGTGCCACATATCGACGATGGCTTGAAGCCGGTGCAGCGCCGCATACTTCATTCTATGAAAACGCTTGATGACGGGCGTTTCAACAAGGTTGCCAATATAGTAGGCAACACCATGCAGTATCACCCTCATGGCGATGCCTCGATAAAGGATGCATTGGTGCAGCTGGGGCAGAAGGAGTTACTGGTAGAGACGCAGGGTAACTGGGGCAACATCCTGACGGGTGATGACGCCGCTGCCGGACGATATATCGAGGCAAGGTTGTCGCCGTTCGCCCTTGATGCCCTTTATAATGCCAAAATCACTGACTGGGTGCCATCCTACGACGGGCGTAAAAAGGAGCCTGTGACCTTGCCGGTAAAGTTCCCCCTGTTGCTTTTCCAGGGGGTGGAAGGTATAGCGGTGGGGCTTTCGTCGAAAATCCTGCCTCATAACTTCAACGAGATTCTTGATGCCTGCATCGCATATCTGCACGGGGAGGAATTCTCGCTTTACCCCGATTTCATAACCGGGGGATATGTTGACGTGAGCCGTTATAATGACGGTGAGCGCGGAGGTGTGGTGAAAGTCCGTGCCAAGATTGAGAAGATTGATAACAAGACCCTCGCTATAACCGAAATCCCGTTCGGGAAGACCACCCGCGCGGTAATCGATTCCATTCTCAAGGCATTTGAGAAGGGGAAAATCAAGATTCGCAAAGTCGATGACAACACGGCTGAGAATGCCAATATACTTGTTTATCTTTTGCCGGGTACATCGTCCGACAAAGCAATCGACGCGCTTTATGCCTTTACCGACTGCGAGGTGGCGATTTCGCCCAACTGCTGCGTCATTTCCGATAACAAGCCGCATTTCCTGACCGTAAGCGACCTGTTGCGTCACAGCGCCGACCGTACGCGCGAGCTGTTGCGGCGCGAGCTGCTTATCCAGCTCGGTGAAGTCAGGGAGTTGCTTCATTTCGCATCGCTTGAGCGGATTTTCATAGAGGAGCGTATCTATAAGGACAGGGAATTCGAAGAGGGGGAGAATATTTCACTGGTCATGGGGCATGTAAGGATGCGGCTGGAACCGTTCCTGCCCGGGCTTCAACGTGAAATTACGGATGATGATATCCAGCGTCTGCTGGAAATCAGGATGAAACGCATCCTGAAATTCAATTCCGACGAAGCCGACCGCCAAATCGCGCTCTACAACGAGCGGATTGCCGATATAAACCGCAAGCTCGATAACCTTACGGAGGTTGCCATAGGCTGGTTTGCGTCGTTGAAGGAGAAGTATGGCGACCGGTTCCCACGTAAGACCATTATCAGGGGATTCGACAGCATCGAGGCTTCACGTGTGGCCGAGGCAAACGAAAAACTTTATTTCAACCGGGAGGAAGGGTTTATCGGCACGGGGTTGAAGAAGGACGAGCCGCTGTTCAACTGTTCGTTGCTCGACGATGTGATTATATTTTACAACGACGGGCGCTACAAGGTGGTGCGCGTGGCCGAAAAACTCTTCATCGGCAAGAATGTGCGGCACATAGGGTTGTTCACACGCAACGATACGCGCACTATCTACAATGTGATTTACCAGGATGGGCGCGGCGGCACCTTCTTCATGAAGCGTTTTGCCGTGACAGGCGTGACCCGCGACAAGGAGTATAACCTGACACAGGGTACGCAGGGCTCGCGCATAGCCTGGTTCTCGGCCAATCCCAACGGTGAGGCAGAGGTGGTCAAAGTGGCGTTGAAGCCGAAGCCGCGATTGAAAACCTTGCAGTTCGATGTGGATTTCAGCACACTTGCGATAAAGGGAAAGCAGTCGCAGGGTAATATCGTGACACGAAACGAGGTGCACCGCTTCTCGTTGAAAGAGAAGGGCTCGTCAACCCTCGGGGGGCGTAAGGTGTGGTTCGACCCGGATGTGTTGCGCCTTAACTACGACGGGCGCGGTGAGTTCCTCGGCGAGTTCCTCGGCGACGAGATGATATTGGTCATAACCAAGACCGGCGAATATTACCTGACTACATTCGAAGCCTCCAACCATTACGATGACAATATCCTGAAGCTGGAAAAATTCCGGCCTAACCATGTCTGGACGGCGATTCTCAATGATGCCGACCAGGGATATCCTTACATAAAGCGGTTTACATTCGAGGAAAGTACACGCAAACAGCGTTTCCTTGGTGAAAACCCTGCATCAACGTTGATTCTGCTGAGTGATACCCCGGGGGCACGTTTTGAGGTTACATTCGGCGGCAACGATGCCTTCAGGGAGCCGATGGTGGTTGACGCCGCTGAATTCATCGGAACAAAGTCGTTCAAGGCCAAGGGTAAACGCCTTACTACGTTTGTGATTGGCGAAATCCGTGAAATTGAACCTAATGCGGCTGCCGCCGATTCGGAGGATGATTCATCGGCAATGATAGCCGATGCGGCCGAAGGTGAGGAAGAGGATAGGGCCGCATCGGGTGAAGAGGCGCTCTCGGACGATGAATTGCGCGATGAGATAAACGGGCAGCAAAGGATTTTTTAACAATGTCTTGGTAACGCTTGAATCCGGGTATATGAAATGGTTTAAGAAAGTATCAATTGCCATATCGGTTGCCTTTGCAGCCTTTACGGGGTATGCCGGGATTTTGCCCGGTGATGACGAGGTTCTGAGGCCGGTCAATTCGTCGTATATGGTGGATATAGGGTCGTCGCATCTTGCCGATACCTATCTTTCGCCGTTGAAATACAGGGGGTGGAACGCCGCATTCCAATACGAGCGTATGCAGGCCATGAAGTTCCGGCCCGATTCCTGGCGGCAGCAACTTTTGATAGGGTTGGAAGTCAACAGCGCTGAAAATCCTGCCCGGAATGCCGATATGTATTACGGGAATATCTCGGTTTCATGGGGAATGCTCCGTTTGTGGCGGCTGCCACACGGGATATCGCTGGCTGCCGGTGGCAGCGCAGGTGGAAATCTTGGCGGTGTTTACAGCAACCGCAACGGCAACAACCCGGCGTCGGCAAAATGTGATGTCACGGTGAATGCGACAGGATATGCTGCCTGGAACACCCGTTTGTGGCGTCTCCCGGTCATGTTCAGGTGGCAGACCTCGCTTCCGCTGGCGGGGGTGTTTTTCTCGCCCGAATATGACGAGCTTTATTATGAGATATACCTTGGTAACCACAGCGGCCTGGTGCATGGCGCATGGCCCGGCAATTATTTCCGATGGGATAACCTGGTGACTGCCGACCTTGATTTTTCCGACACCCGGTTACGCCTGGGCTTCCGCTCCCGGATCCTGTCATCGGAGGTCAACCACATCACCACCCGTATTTTTTCATATGCGTTTGTAATAGGTGTAAGCGGCGATTGGCTTTCGGTGTCGAAGCGCAGGGGGCTGCATCCCGCCACCCGGAAAACAGTATGGGTTTATTAGAGCATTGATGAAGTCTATGAAACAGGTCTATAAAATTCTCAGGACATTTGCCATGATGGTTACCGTTATGGCCGGAGCGACGTCCTGCCATGATATTGAAGAATATTCCGCCGACCCGCGTGGCACATTCGAGCAACTTTGGTCGGTTATCGACGAACATTATTGCTTCTTTTCCCAAAAGGATATTGACTGGGATGCCATTCATGCCAAATATGCCCCGCAGATTTCCGACAGGATGACCGATGAGGAATTGTTTGAAGTGTGTTCGCAGATGCTTGACGAGCTTCGCGACGGGCATACAAACCTTTCAGCCCCTTTTGCTACATCGTATTATAAGAAATGGTGGAGCGACTATCCGCAGAATTATAATGCCCGCCTTGTAGAGGAGTATTATTTCAACTTCAACTATCGTTCTACGGGGGGCATTGATTACGGAATCCTGCCGCAGAATGTGGGCTATATGCATTATTCGAGTTTCTCCTACGGGATAGGTGAGGGGAACCTCGATGCGGTGCTTGCATTCTGTGCATCGGCCGACGGGCTGATAATCGATGTGCGCGACAATGGCGGAGGCTCGGTGTCGAATGTAAAGACACTTGTGGGGCGCTTCATCAGCGAACGGTTGCAGGCAGGCACCATCTGCCACAAGAACGGCCCCGGGCATGATGATTTTTCGGAACCTTATCCGTTTTATTTCGACCCGGCCCCGGCAGGCCGCATAATGTGGGGAAAGCCTGTGGTTGTGCTGTGCAACCGTTCTACCTTCTCGGCTGCCAACAACTTTGTGTCGGTGATGAAATGCTTGCCGGGGGTTACTGTGGTAGGAGCCACCACCGGCGGAGGCTCGGGCATGCCCTTCTCTTCTGAACTGACCAATGGCTGGGGCATCCGCTTTTCGGCATCCCCGTTGCGCGACCCGCAGGGACACCTCACCGAGTTCGGTGTCGACCCCACAGAAGGGTGCGAGGTCGACCTCGACCCATACGCCGCCCTCGAAGGGCGCGACACCATGCTCGATTTCGCCATAGCGCGCCTCATGCAATAAACCTGACAGACAGGTGTCTTGGATTTACTAAGTTATAGATGTATATATATTGGCTTTAAAAATATATGAGGATAGCATATGTTGTTCCTGGGCTGGATCCATTCGGACCGATATTAGTTGTTAAAAGCCTTGTTGAGATAATGCAAAGCATGGGACACGATGTTTCGGTGTATTATTTGAAGAACAGGATAACGGAAATGCGTATGCCATGTCGTGTCCATAAGGTTGGGACGGGGTCACAAATTGATTTTGAAAACTATGATATAGTGCACACTCATTGCTTTAGTGCTGATAGGTATGTTGGTAAATTGCACGCCAATATTCACGGATGGAAATGGGTTAGCACAATACATCAAAACACTTTTGAGGATTTGGGTTTTATATATTCACGTCCGTTGGCTTATGTGCTGAGCCGATATTGGTTGTCGGTGCAAGGAAAAGCGGATGCAGTTGTAGCCATAACTGATTATGTGAAGAATGTCTGTCAAAAATATATCAATGCACCTCTGACAACCATTTATAATGGTATAAATGTAACACAAACAGCAGAGGATAGTGATAAAAGAGAGGATATAATAAAGTTTATTCGAAAAATAAAGTCTCAAAAACGCATAATTGTCGGTACATATGCCAATATCATAAAAAGAAAGGGGATTATACAAGTTTTTCGATGTATGGTAATCGATAAAAGTTTTGATTTTGTCATTATTGGAGATGGCAAAGAGAAAGAATCCTTAATGAAGGCTGCTGATAGATTGCATCTGACTAATCGTGTGCACTTTTTTTCAAACGTCAGGGCACCTTATCAATGTCTCTCTGATATGGATATTTATATAGTACCATCGTATTCAGAAGGTTTCTGTCTGTCGTTGGTCGAGGCTGCATCAATGGGGTTGCCGATTGTTTGTTCTAATATACCGCCGTTTCATGAATTGTTTGATAAAAATGATGTAGCTTTTTTTGAACTTGATGATGCCTACTCCATGTCAAACGCTATTCATTATGCGTTGGGGAATAGAGAATTGTTATCTGTTATGGCTTTTGAACGGTCGATGCTGTATGGGAAAGATAGAATGGGGTGTGACTATCTGAAATTATATGAATCGTTACTTTCTGGAACTGTGGGATGAAAGGAGTTTATGTATACAATTCTTTAGAGTGCGACTGCATACATGCTGGTATTGAAAAAAAAATATGTGACCAGATAACATTGTTCAATCGTATGGGACTTGTGTGTCGCAGGATTCCGAATCGGGATTGTAAGCCATTTACGTTGTTATGGCGTGTTTTAATGAGATTACCATTATGTCCGGTTTGCAATGATGTGATGAATACATATCTATCGGATTTTGATGGGTTGGATTTTGTGTATATCAGGCGCCGTTTTATATCGTTACAACGTTTTTTGACGATACGTAAGATTCGAAAACGCAATCCGAATACGAAAATCCTTTATGAAATACCAACATATCCATTTAAAAAGGAATTGACTCAACGTTGGGTCAATTATCCTTTGTGGTGGAAAGAATGTGTGTATAAAAAGTTTCTCAAACGTTATATTGATAGGGTTGTTGTCGTAGGTAACTATGAGAATATTGATGGCATTAAGGCGATTCCAATTGTAAACGGTATCGATATTAATGGGATGACTCCGATTCATCCGGCTCCGGAAGATGGGTCTATCCACATTATGGCTATTGCCAATATTGAGTGGTGGCATGGATATGACCGCTTCATAAAAGGCTTGTCGCAATATTATCAGTCGGGAGGGCAACGCATGATTGTCTTGCATTTGGTAGGCACCGGCCCTACAGTGCCTTTATTGGCTAATCAGATTAATAAGCTTGGATTAAATAATTATGTTATAATGCATGGTTACAAATCTGGAGATGAATTGGATGAGATATATAATTGTTGTCACCTTGGATTGATTTCATTGGCTACACAGGATAAGGATGTGTATGTTCATTCCACCCTTAAAAGTCGGGACTATCTGGCCAAGGGTTTGCCTACGATGTCTACTGGGATGACTGATGTGTTTATAGGCGTGGACTATAAATATAATCTTGAGCTTCCGATGGATGCAGAAATAGTAGATATGAACCTGGTTATAGATTTCTATGACAGTATTTACGGGTCTATGACCCGTGAGGAGGTTATTGCAGAAATACGTGCTTTTGCCGAAAGGACTGTGGATATAAATATAACCATGGCTCCTGTTGTGCGTTACTTGAAGGGGGAAGTGTAAATTTGTATCTTAAGTGGAATGTGATGTGAAACAAAGTGTTTGCAATGAAATATAATATGAGGTATGTGTGGGGATGGCTGGTGATGCTGCTGGTTGGATGTGGTGTTTCCGGGTGTGGTAAGAGTGGGAAAGGTGGTGCCGGAAACGGCGCAGAAGAGGTGATGCCGGTGAATCTGGTGGAGGAGGCGCAGTTGCTGAGGATTTACGACGGCGGGGACTATTTCCGGGTGGAGGTGGTGAATCCGTGGGACACTGCCGCCATGCTTGGGCGGTATCTGCTGATTGAACGGGGTGTGGTGCCGGATAGTCTGCCGACAGGTGATTTCACCATGGTGGAGGTGCCGTTGCAGAAGTCGCTGGTCTACTCGTCGGTGCATGCCGGAATCGTGGATGAGATGGGTAAGGCGGATGCTGTGGCCGGGGTGGCCGACGGCCAGTATTTCAACAAGCCGCCGTTTGCCGACCGCATACGCCGGGGAGGGATTGTTGATGTCGGGTCGTCGATGTCGCCTTCGATGGAGGCAATCATGGCATTGCGGCCTGATGCGATATTGGTTTCCCCATTTGAGAATGCGGGTCACGGGGTGTTGGAACAAACGGGAATCCCTGTAATAGAATGTGCCGATTATATGGAAAGCACCCCCAAGGGGCGTGCCGAATGGGTGCGGTTCCTCGGGCTGCTTTATGGATGCAGGGAAGTGGCCGATTCGATATATGGTGCGGTGACACATGCCTATGACGCGATAAAGGCCCGAGTAGCCCAAAGCGATGTAAGACCCTTGGTGCTTACCGAGATGCTTACCGATGGTTACTGGTTTGTGCCTGGAGGGGGGAGCTATATGGCGCGGCTGCTTCAGGATGCAGGTGCGCGTTACCCTTGGGGTAACGACGGTTCGACCGGTTCGTTGCAGCTTGATTTCTCATCGGTATATGCCAAGGCTGCCGATGCGGATTTCTGGCTCGTGAAAACTTACGGGCATGATCTGACTCTTGACGATATGCGGTCGGTCTACCTCCTGAACAGCCAGTTCAAGGCTTTCAAGGAGGGGAATGTGTATGTCGCCAACACGGCTGATGCCCCATTGTTTGAAGAGTTCCCCTTCCATCCTGAAAAGCTTTTGGAGGAATATGCGATGATTTTTCATCCGGAACTTGCCGGTGGACGTCTTCGCTATTTCCACCGTGCCCGTTAAAGCGCTTATCAATTTGCGTATGGAACGTATGAAAAAGGTTGCAAGCCGTTACGGGGTGGTCATGACGGTGTCGGCCATACTGGCGACTGCATTGTTTGCCGCAGTGCTGTTCTGCGGCACAGTAGATATAAAAGCTGCCGATGTGGCGGCGGCGTTGTTTGGCAATGCCTCTGATGATGTGAGCCGGATGATTGTTATGGATGTGAGATTCCCGATGGCGGTCACGGCTTTTATGGCAGGTATGGCATTGGCGGTGTCGGGGTTGCTTATGCAGACTGTTTTCGGTAATCCGCTTGCCGGGCCGTCGGTGCTTGGCATTTCCACTGGTGCATCGCTAGGGGTGGCAGTGGTTATGCTCGGGCTTGGGGGGTGGCTCGGAAGCGGGCTAGGGTACTATGCAGGGATTCTGACCGGCGCTTTTGCCGGTGCTTCAGCTGTGATGGGGATGTTGTTGCTTTTTTCCCTGCTTGTGCGGGGCAATGCCATGTTGCTGATTGTCGGTATCCTTATAGGTTATCTTGCATCATCGGCCATTTCGTTGTTGAATTTCTTTTCCACCCAGCAGGGTGTGCATTCATATGTCATATGGGGTATGGGTAATTTCGGAGGGCTGACATGGGAACGTGTCATCGTGTTCGGGGCGCTGTGTGCCGCCGGGGTCGCGGTTGCGGTTATGTTTGTGAAGCCACTGAATGCATTGTTGTTGGGACGCCGTTATGCCGAGAGTATGGGGGTGAATGTAAGGCGTACCCGCAATTGCTTGCTGATGATATCGGGCGGTTTGGCGGCAGTTGCCACGGCATTTTGCGGCCCGATAGGGTTTCTCGGACTTGTGATGCCTCATGTGGCGCGTTTTGCCACCGGCACCTCCAACCATACCCGGTTACTGCCTGCAACGGCCGTTGCAGGGGGTGCCGGGGCGTTGTTGTGCCTTTGGTTGAGCGTGGTTTGCGGTGGTGGCCAGATTATCCCGATAAATGCTATTACCCCGGTGATTGCCGTGCCGATAATTATCTATGTCATTGTAAGGGGGAAGAAGTTGTAAGTTGTAAGTCGTAAGTTATAAGTTGTAAGTTATGAGTTGTCAGTTATAAGGAGTAGGTGCGATGGTTGAGTTGAGTGATGTTACTGCCGGATATGGTGGCCGTGAGGTGTTGCGTTCGGTGTCGGTGTGTTTACGCGCCGGTGAGCTTGTGACGCTTATCGGAGCCAATGGCGCCGGTAAATCCACGCTTTTGAAAGTGATGTCGGGCGACCTTCCTGTGTGGCGTGGAAATGTCAAGGTTAAGGGAGAGCTTGTAGGAACGATTCCGCACAGACGGTTGTGCCGGATACTGGGCTTGGTGAACACCGACAGGATGGAGGCTGAGGCGTTGACAGTGGAGGAGGTAGTAGGGATGGGTCGTTATCCCTATACCGGCTTTTTCGGCAGGCTCGGGGCTGACGACCGTATGATTGTGAATGCCGCATTGGCGGATACGGGAATGGGCGCGTTTGCCCGGCGCTATGTGTCGTCACTTTCCGATGGTGAGAGGCAGAAGGTGATGATTGCGCGTGTGCTGGCACAGCAGACCGATGTTGTTTTTCTTGACGAACCGACTGCGTTTCTTGATGTGGCGAGCCGGGTGGAGGTGCTTGCGTTGCTCCGCAAACTGGCGCGGAAACATAACAAGGCGATACTTTTGTCATCGCACGATATCGCCTCGGCGCTAGGACTTTCCGACAGGGTGTGGCTTCTTCCCGGCGACGGGACATTGCGGGATGACACGCCGTCGGCACTGATTGCCGCACATGATGCCGGGGTTGCGGGCAATGCACTCGATGCTCTGTTTGCCGGGCGCGAGGTGGTGTTTGATTCCCGTCGTCTCGACTATGTAGGCAAATCCTGACAGGGGGTTACCGCCGGATGATTACGGGTTTGGATTCCCCGATTGATAAGATGTAGAAGCCGTTGGCAGGCAACGTTATAGTGCCGGGGCCGTTTACCCGGGCTATAATCTTTCCGGCAATGTCGCATACGCTGCATGGAACGCCGTGTGCCACGCTTATCAGTAGGTCATGGCCGATAAGATGCCACACCGGTTCGGCGGGATTATCTGCAATGGATTCAAGCCCGGTTGTTGATTTCGTCAGGACTTCGATTTCGTTTGATGGTTCGGAAACTTCAAGCGCGTCGGTTACCGATACGGTATAATAGTAAT
This sequence comes from Bacteroidales bacterium M6, assembly GCA_001689485.1. Classification (GTDB taxonomy): domain Bacteria; phylum Bacteroidota; class Bacteroidia; order Bacteroidales; family Muribaculaceae; genus UBA7173. Next base: position 12,648 of record LUJQ01000076.1, read on the forward strand.
ATGTGTCTGGACGCAGGCCGTCGACAGGCTTGGCCGTGGCATCCTCAACTCTGTAGGAGCGTAAGTCGGCAATCACGCCGTTGTTTTTGCGATAAACATTCAGAAGGTATGATGCCGGTGCCCCGGATGCCGGTTGCCAGCAGGCAGTGAATGTTGTTGTGCCTATATCCGTGGCATTCATCGCGTTTACGGATGAAATCGGGGTGCGTCCGCCTTTTACCTTGAAACGTATCGTTCCTTCGTTGTCTTCTGAGATTTCCGTGATAGGTGTGTTGAGCGGGGTGTTGCTCCATGTGCGCATTGAGGGGTTTGTATCGTCGGTGAATGATGTCGCACCGGCTTTGCCGGGGAAGGCGTCTGATTCCCTGGAATAAGGGGTTTGCGTGCCGTCGGCTTCCTCAATATCGACATACTGGTGTGAGGCATTGTTATTTACCCGGTTTGTTGTCCAAATGTTCGGGTTGTAGTCGATATGCCATATGAGCATGCCATGTCCGGGCAGGTATTCGTCCCACGAGGTCTGCTGCCTGTTTTCAAGCATGAAATATTCGTTTTCGTTATCAGTCGGTATTACGGCGAATGTGTTCGACGAGATAGGGGGGAGGGTGGCATTCTGAGCCTTGTCGAGTGTGACCGGTTGCCCCCATCCCAGGGCATACCGCTCGAATGCGGAATACATTGGTGGGGTGCAGCTTCCGTTGTTATATGACCCGTAGTCCATCACAGACCATTCCCCGGGAGTGAAAGCCTTGGAGGTGTAGGAGGTTGCGTAAAGGTCGGGAAGTCCCATCACATGTGAGAACTCATGCACGAATGTGCCTATGCCGTCGGGATGGTTGTCAATCCATTCGTTGGTGCATGCATAGTAGTCAAGCTGTACGCCGTCTAATACATAGGGGGTATTTGTGGCAGATGTGATGTTCCATGAATGCGGCCACACGGATTGGGATCCGCCGCCGGAGTTTTCCCCTCTGCCGGCATAGAAGACGAACACGTTGTCGATAAATCCGTCGCCGTCGCGGTCATATTGTGAGAAATCTACGGTTTCGTCCAGTTGCAGGCATGCCTCGATTACCATTTCATGTGGGTTGTTGTCGTTGCCGGCATAGTCGTTGCTGCCGTAGTAAGAGCGTTTTTTCGACAATGCTACGGGACCGAAAACATCGAAATGCGGTTGGAACTGCCCTTTAGAGTTTTCCATGAAATAGTCTTTTGCCGATCCTGTGCCCCCATAGTCCGAAAATCCAGGTTCGTTAAGCAGCCGTGAGAAGTAGTCGTGCGGGTTGCCGAGAGTGAATCTTATATCGGCATATTCGACAAGGATGACCAGGGCTTTTTGTTCGCCGTAGGCAGGAAAATGCGTGCCTGGGAACAACCCTTTTGAAGGTGATGAAGTGGCGCGTCCTATAACCTTCCTGGCTTTTTGCTGCCGTGAATCATAGAGTTTTTTCAGTTCGTGTTCACGGTTTATCGAGCCAAGCATGACCGATGTTTCCGCATCCCTGGCCGACAGGGGTGTGGCTTTCACGCCTGTTGAATTGAGGTTGCCATGGCTGTCGACTGTCGCATATGTGAATATTCCGTTGTTTTCAGTCAAGATGTAACCGTCCTCCGAAAGGTAATAATGGAAATTTTCGTCACCTTGGATGTATATGTTGATAGGCGTACCATCGTTTTGCATTGTAATCAGGCCGGGCTTTGCCGGGACGGCATGAGCCGGATTGTTTACAAACGCAGATAACTGTGTCAGCAGCAGGATAATGGCAAAAACTCGTCGCATAGGGGGCGGGATGTGATGTGGCTTTTGGTTTACAAAATCTTCAGAGCGCAGTGCCGGATGTCGCGGCATCTGACACTGCGCTGTATAGGAATCAGGGGATGTGAAATATCCATCCCCGTTGGAGGCGGGGGTTATTCGCTTTCTTCCGGATGGGTGTACCAACGGGAATAGAACAGGTAGTTGTGGGCGATTTTTTGGTTGAGTTCCTTACTTTTTTCCGGCTCCATCATCTTGATGAATTTCGCGGGGCATCCCCCCCAAAGTTCATGCGGGCCGATTTTTGTTTTGGAAAGAACCACCGAACCGGCTGCTACAAGTGCGCCTTCGCCTACTTCTGCATCGTCCATCACGATGGCTCCCATCCCGATCAGGGCATAGTCGTGGATTTTGGCACCGTGTACGGTCACGTTATGGCCGATTGACACATCATTGCCTATTTCGATGGTTGATTTCTGATAGAGGGTGTGCAACACGGAGCCGTCCTGGATGTTGACCCGGTTCCCGATTCGGATGGAATTTACATCGCCTCGAAGCACGGTGTTGAACCATATGCTGCATTCGTCGCCCATTTCGACGTCGCCCACCACGGTGGCGTTTTCGGCCAGGAAACAGTCGCGGCCGATTTTAGGGGTGAACCCCCTTACGGGTAGTATGAGTGGCATTGGGTGTTTGTGTTTGAAGTTTTGTGTTGTAAGGTTAACGATGCAGGGTCCGTTAAAGTCAACCTTGCATCGTTAACCTGTTTGTCCGATTTATAAAGGTAGAGTCTTTTCACGCAGCCATTCCCCTTGTTCGGGTGTTAGCAGCGGGAGCAGGCGCCTATATACTTCGTCGTGATATCCGTTGACCCAGTCAATTTCATCCTGCGTCATGATGGCAGTTTCGAACAGTGCACGGTCAAACGGGAACAGCGTCATGGTTTCGAAGCGGAAAAAGCGCCCGAATTCAGTAGTGAATGCCGGGACTGTGAGCACGAGGTTTTCGCATCGGATGCCGTGTATGCCTTCCCGGTAAAGGCCGGGTTCGTTGGAGGAAAGCATTCCGGGGCGCAGAGTGGCCGGCACGTCGTTCAGGCGGATGCTTTGCGGGCCTTCATGAACGTTGAGGAAATGGCCTACGCCATGTCCTGTTCCATGGAGGTAGCTTAATCCTTCTTTCCACAGATATTGCCGTGCGAATGCGTCGAGCTGGCCTCCTCGGGTTCCCTCGGGGAATATGGCGGTTGCAAGCGCGATGTGGCCTTTCATCACAAGGGTGAAATCGTGTTTCTCCTGCTCGGTCGGTTCGCCCATGCAGATGGTGCGTGTTATGTCGGTGGTGCCTGTGAGGTATTGTGCGCCGGAGTCGATGAGGAGCAGGCCGTGTGGCTCTACCGTCGAACTTGATGCGGGCGATGCGGAGTAGTGCACGATTGCCCCGTGGGGGCCGTAGCCTGCTATCGTATCGAAACTTTCGTCGAAGTAGTCGGGCTGTTGGGAACGGAAACGCGTAAGAATGCCGGATACCGCCAGTTCTGTCAGGGGTTCGCCTTGACGCATCATTTTTTCAATCTCCATGAATGCGCCTACTAGAGCGGCTCCGTCAATCTCCATAGAGCGTCGAATACCTGCAATCTGTGTGTCGTTTTTTACGGCTTTCAGCATTGGCACGGGTGAAGCTCCCACAACGGCGCGAGAACCAAGGGTGTCGAGTACTCGCCCTGATGTGCGTGATGCCTCGATAAGGACCCTGGCATTGTCGGGAAGGGCGCGCAGGAATGCGAGGGCTTCCTCATAAGGGGCGGTGCCGACGTTGCTTTGTGAAAGATATGCGGCTGTGGCTTCATCGATTTTACCTTCTTTTATAAATAATGTGGAACCTTCGGATGAGAGGTAAAGGAATGCCGTGGCAACGGGGTTGCATTTTACATCGCGTGAGCGTATGTTGAGAGTCCATGCTATTTCGTCGAGCGGGGAAATAAATATGGCGTTTGCGCCTTGGGATGCTGCATCGGCCAGTATTTTTTCTATTTTGTCAGAGGCGGTTTCACCGGCGAACTTGATGTCGTGGATGAATACCGGGGTTGCTGGCAGTCCGGGACGGTCGGTCCATATGGAGTCGATGGCGTCAAAGCCGGTGTTCAGCTTTATGCCGTGCTTTTCCAATGATGAGCGCAGGTTTGATGTCTCTATTATGGAGAATAGGGAGCCGTCGATGCCTACGTTGTCCCCCTTTTGGAGGTTTTGAATTAGGTAGGTTGTTATAGAGGGAGTGTCGGGCAGTCCGTCTTTCATCAGCGTTATGCCTGTTCCGGCTAGCTGCTCCTCGGCTTGCAGGAAATATCGGGAATCAGTCCACAGCAATGCCTGGCTCTCTGTCACCACAAGTGTGCCGGCCGAACCGGTGAACCCGCTGAGCCAGCGGCGCACCTGCCAGTGGTCGGCTATATATTCACTTTGGTGTGGGTCGGTCTGAGGTATGAGGGCGGCGTTAAGGCCCGATTGTTTCATTTGCACACGCAGGGCAGCGAGGCGTTCCGAGATTGTTTCGTTCATTGTCTAGGTAGGTTTGTTGTTTAAGGGGCTTGGGGTGTTATAGTGCCTTGATGAATGTATGCCATATTATGATGTGCATATATTATGTCGAAGGCTGCCATGCAAAATTAACAAAAAACTCGGTTATTCGGTCAAAGGGGATTTTAAAAATACATCAGAGGTGTAGTTTCTGTATAATCATCATTGGCTCTCTCTTTTTCTAGTGATTTTGCGTGTGCGTGTTAATAGCTTGATTATTAGTGCTAAAGCGGCTTTTGTGATTGGACTGGTGAAATTTTATGCGAAAAAAGTTCGATTTTTTTTGCCGGATTGTTTGCGTGATTCAGAAATGTTGCTTAACTTTGCATCCGCAAATGAGACGGTAACCTGCTTGAACGAAGCTTGAATGTAGGTGCTTCCGCTTCTCAAGAGATCTTTGAAAGTTGCCTCTTTAGCTCAGTTGGCCAGAGCACGTGATTTGTAATCTCGGGGTCGTTGGTTCGAATCCGACAAGAGGCTCAATCTGACGCATCGGCATGTAAAGACGCAATGAAATTTAATTGGGCGTATTCCAGAGTGGCCAAATGGGGCAGACTGT
>LUJQ01000044.1 GCA_001689485.1 Bacteroidales bacterium M6
ATGAAGTCTATCTACAAGCAGAACAAGCGCGAGATTAAGCATATCGGCTCAAAGCGTTTCGGGGTGCAGTTCCTTCTGAAATCTATCCACATCAACAATGGACTTCTCTATTTCCACACCGAATTGAAGAACACCTCCAACATCGCTTTCGACATCGACTATGTGAGCTTCAAGATTGTGGACAAGAAGGTTATCAAGCGAACCGCCATGCAGGAGCAGGTACTTGAGCCTCTCCGCGCCCAGAACTATGTGACGATAGTTCACGGCAAATCCTCGGAGCGCACAGTGTTCGCCTTAGAGAAATTCACAATCCCTGACGACAAGCAGCTCGTTATCGAGGTCGCCGAGAAGGAAGGCGGTCGTCATCAGTCCTTCGTGATCGATAACGAGGACATCGTGAGAGCAAACGTAATCGACGAGTTATCCATCCAATAAACGACAAGCCCATGAAAAAGATTCTTTCAATCTTCGCTGTGGCGGTGCTTTCCCTGTTCGCAGGGGAGGCATTCGCCCAGCGGAATCTCCCCGGAATGTCGGCGTTCGAGGTACGTGCCGACATGGTAAACGGTTTCTATACCGGCAATTCCCGCAATTGCGGGTATAATCTCGGAGTATTTTACTCGGTCATCAAGGGAAACAATGCCAATACATGGTCTTTCGGCGGTGAATACCTCCAGACCTATAAGCCATACGGTGAGAAAGGACGCATCCCCGTGGCTCAGTTCACAGGAGAGGTCGGCTACAATCTCCGCATCGTCAGCGACTACTCGCAGACATTCCACCTTTACGGCGGTGTGTCGGCACTTGCAGGATACGAGACGGTCAACTGGGGCGAGAGCGTCCTACGCGACGGCTCTACCATTCAGGCGAAAGACGCTTTTATCTATGGTGGTGCGGTAACTCTCTCGGCTGACTTCTATCTCTCGGACCATGTGGCATTAGGGGTCCATCTGAAAGAGAAGTTTGTCTTCGGCAACGATACCGGGCATTTTCTCTTTGCCTACGGCATTCACCTCAAATATCTGTTTTAGGATATGCGGTACACGAAGAATGACATTTCCCGTATTCCCCTGACGGAGTTTATGGCTGCTCTGGGCGAAAAGCCGGTCAAGGCTTTCGAGGACATGAAGCTTTACTATGCACCACAACGAGATGACCCGGAGCCGATGTTAGTTGTCGATACCAATACTAACCGATGGTATGACCATGCAACCGATCAGAGCGGAGACATCATCGACCTTGCCACTCTGAAGATGAATCCGAAGCATTACACGGATCCGCGAGATTTCATCATCAAGTACATGAACGACTATGAGCATGGCAAGGAACTTTCCGCTAAGGCACGTCAGCCATTGGAACCGAAGGTGGTTACTCCCGACATCCGTAAAATCAGGCTCACTGATTTTATGAAGGCTCTCGGTCAGGAACATCCCGTGGCTGCCGACGGTAATCTCCGTATCTATAAAGCTCCCTACGACCCGAAAGGCGAACCGACAATGGTTATCAACATCGAGACAAATCTCTGGCGTGATACCAAATCGGGAGCATACGGCGGCATCTATGACCTTGCATACGAGATGACAGGCTCCGCCAATATGCGTGAACTGAATATGTATATCGCCGGAGAGATGTCGAATATCCGGGAAGTCAGCATCCGTCAGGAGCCTAAGGAACCTCCGAAGCAGGAGCAGGATAAACCCAAACGGAAGATGCGCCTATGAACATAGACGAGATCAAGAAAATCTCCCTTGTGGAGTTTCTGAACCAGTTGGGTTATCAGCCTACGGGACGCGACAGCAAAGGTTTGTGGTTTTACGCCCCGTATCGCAGTGAGAGAAAACCTTCGTTCCATGTCAATCCTAACCGCCAGGTTTGGTTTGACTTTGGGACGGGCACGGGAGGCGACATCTTCTCGCTTGCCGGAGAAATGTCCGGTGAAACGGACTTTTTGAGGCAGGCCGATTACATCGCTCAGAAGATGCGCCTCCCGGTCGCTAAGCCCTACAAGCCAACGCCGTTTGTCGAGGAACCGACTTTCGAGAATGTGAAGGCGTCGCGGCTCACATCTCCTGCGCTGCTGAAATATCTCGCCGACCGTGGTATTTCGAGAGACATAGCACAGCGATACTGTGTTCAGGTTGATTATGAACTGCATGGCAAACAGTATTACGCTATTGGCTTCGAGAACAATGCCAACGGCTACGAACTGCGTAACCCTTTCTTCAAAGGGTCGTATCCTCCGAAGCATATCACCCATATTGTCAACGGCAACGCACGGTGTAATGTCTTCGAGGGTTTCATCGACTTCCTTTCGGCTGAAAGGCTCGGCTTTAACGACGGCATGGACTCCGTTGTGCTCAACTCCGTCTCGAATGTTGCCAAAGCCATAATCCCGTTGGCTGATTACACCGTTATCCAGTGCTATCTTGACAATGACGCCGCCGGCCGTGCGGCTCTCGCCAGACTTCGGCGTGAGTTCGACGACAGGGTCATGGACAAGTCGGCACTTTATCCTGACAACAAGGATTTGAACGATTACCTTATGTCGCTCTATCCGAAAAAATCATCAAAACTCAAACTCTGAAAAACGTGAAAACAATTCTCAACAAACTTGGCGGAATACGCCTTACCACCGGCCGTTTCTTCGGCTTCTGGATTGCACTCTTTGCAATCGTCTTCGCTATGACCTCCTGCTCCGATGAACTCGATGTTCAGCAGTCCTATCCCTTTACAGTTGATGTGATGCCTTACGGCGACAAGATTGTCAAGGGGCAGACCGTTGAGCTGCGCTTCGAGATCAAGCCGGAGGGCAACTCCTCCAACACTCTCTACACTATCCGCTACTTCCAGTATGACGGTCAGGGCACCCTCAAACTCGTTGACGGTCCTGTTCTGGTCAACAACGACCGTGTGCTTCTGGAGAGCAAGACATTCCGGCTGAACTACACCGCCCGCACCTCGGAGGCTCATAAGTTCCTCGTCGTGATTGAGGACAATTTCGGTTCGACGCCGTGGGAGCAGACTTTCGAGTTCAACGGCAAGAGCGGCGATGATGACGGCGGCGAGACTCCCGGAATCATCGGACCGATTGTAGGACCCGTAACCCCGATCATCCGATGAGAAGACTCCTGATATTCCTCATGGCGATAGTGGCCGTCACGGTCACTTCGCCGGCTTTCGCCGCAAAACGAAGTATCATGGAACTGCCGCTTTTTGAGCGGGCAGTTCTGATAATCAAGAAGTTCGAGACCCTCCACAAGCCGAAGCACTGGCCCTATGTCGGCTACGGTCATCAAGTCCAGCCGGGCGAGCCATACCGCCGAGGCGTCCAGCTCACAGAGAAACAGGCTGACGTCCTCCTCCGCAAAGACCTTGCCAAGTTCTGCGCCATGTATTCCAAGTATGGCAAGGACTCCGTTCTTCTCGGCGCACTCGCCTACAACTGCGGTCCCGGCGTCGTTAACAAATCCACCGTCCTGAAAAAACTCAAAGCCGGCAACCGTGACATATTCAAGTCCTACGTTTCCCACTGCCGCTACAAAGGAAAATTGCACAAGGGGTTATATAACCGAAGGTTGACAGAACTTGCAATATTGTTTATACCGTAAAAATTGCCGTGCAGACACGCAAAATGAGTGTCTGCACGGCAATTTTATATCTTGATTAATCCCAGTCGTTAAGAGATTCTATATATCGGTCAACATCAAGTATGGTAACATACTTACTGCGTTTCTCCTGACATTCAGCGCAGTTGCAGGTGTTTGAATGAATATGGATGGTTCCGACCTTGGACCATTCCTCTTCGTTTTCTTCTTCCATAATCACTTTGCGACTTCGTCCTTGAAAGAGTTGGCGGGTTTGAATGCCGGAATGTTGTGTGACGGGATAATGAGAGTGGTATTCTTGCTGATGTTGCGGGCTGTCTTCTCTGCACGGGTCTTTACGATGAAGGAACCGAATCCACGGAGATACACGTTTTCACCGTGAGCGAGACTGTCCTTCACTACGGTCATGAATTGTTCTACCACCGAGAGAACGGCAGGCTTGTCGATGCCGGTCGTTTTAGCTATCTCGTTAACTATATCTGCTTTAGTCATATTGTCTGTTTTATCTTGAATTTGATAAATTTTGTGAACACAAAATTACTAAAAATCGGGAAATTATCGTTAATGAGAGAACACTCGTTCCTTGGTTATATAATTTTCAAGGCTTTCCCTATCCGACAGGCTTCATGAGAGTTTTTGACTTGAAGCTTGCCAATAATTTCCTGCCGATGACGGCTCACCGTGTGGATGCTGATATTCAACCGTTCGGCTATTTCCGAACTTCTCAACCCTGTGTCTATCAGAGAAAGAACTTGACACTCTCGCGGGCTAAGAATTGTTCCGTTCCCTGAAACCGTCAATTCTTCGGTAAGCCCCGTTATGGAGTTGACCGCATAACTTGTACCGTTGAAATCAAACGATATGGGACCGTATATACAAAGAGCATATCTGACATTATCCTTATCTTCATCAAAAATATAATACATCCGATGCAACACATCGTGGATTTCTCCATCGGCAAAACGGAAACGTAATTTGGAGACAAGATAATAATCCTCTTTCCGGATTTTGGGAATACGTCGCAGATAATGGAAGAATCTGAGTTCTGCCAGATATTTCCCCTCCTGTTCTTCAGGTGACATCAAGGAAAGAATCCGTTTTTCCCAGATTGAATCTTCTTGCCGATAGTCACCAAGGTCAAGATTTCGGGCAAAACCGCCGGCTACGATATGGCTTTTGCCGGATACCATATCGCTGACCACAACTATTACATTTTCTATATTTGCAATTATGTCAGCATACTCCAGCACTTTTATCAGGCCGTCTGGATTACTGAAAGAACCCTCCCTACGAAGCAGTTCATCAAGTTCCCTTCTATTATTAGAATGGTTATTTCTGACCATTGTCCCTTATTTTGCGAGTTGTTAACTTTGCAAAGTTAATAAATCCAATGGTTATTTTCAATAATGAAGGCTAAACTGTTTCTTACTCTTTGCGCTTTCATCGCTACCATAACGATGAATGCTCAGACCCTCGAAAAGATGAACTGGTTCAATGAGCCGGACAACTGGCAAATCAACAATGGCTCGCTGATAATGGATGTAACACCCAACAGCGACTACTGGCGTATCTCGCATTATGGATTTACCGTTGACGACGCTCCGTTCTATTATGCCGAATACGGCGGTGAGTTCGAGGCAAAAGTACAAATATCGGGAGAATACAAAGTGAGGTTTGACCAGGCGGGCATGATGATTCGTCTTGACCATGAAAACTATATCAAGACCGGAATCGAGTTTGTTGATGGCAAATACAATCTCAGCACAGTTGTGACACACAAGACTTCCGACTGGAGTGTGATAGCGCTTGACCGTCCCGTTGACTTCATCTGGATCAAGGCAGTCCGTAGACTCGATGCCGTTGAAATTTTCTATTCGTTCGACGACAAGGAGTATCACATGATGCGTAACGCATGGATTGAAGCAAACCACCCTGTGAAAATCGGCATGTTTGCCGCATGTCCCGACGGAAACGGTTTCAAGGCATCTTTCAGCGACTTCAAGGTAACTCATCTCCCCGACAAAGTCCGCAGCGAGTGGCTAAAGAACAACGCAGAATAATCATCTCCACATCTACACCTATGGCGCCCGACATCGCTTTAGCGTTTTGTCTGGCAAAGAAATTTTGGCAAATTGAAGGCGATGGAGCATGACGCTTCACCGCCTTTAATGCGATTCATCTCAATGAAATATTACTTATCTTCAGCTTCCAATACAACAGGTTTCCCATATTTCTTGTCCACAATCAGGAGCAAGAGCGGCTGAGAAGTATAAGACATTTTCTTGCCACGCTTAATGGCATAGCGTAAGACAAGTTTATTTCGGTTTGTGTCAGTCAGTGAAATCACTGACAGGTGTGTGTCTATATCTGTCTGCTCAAGGGCCACACATATTACGAAACTTTTGTTGAAATCTATTTTCGTAGGCTGACCGTTTGGTCCCATCACAGCCGCCATGCCAAAGTATTTTTCAAATTCCTCGGCGGAAACTATGGTTGTGGGAGGGAGCCCGGTCACATCATTTCTTACGAAATATCTGTCGGCAACCATATACGGGATTGTCGTGGCTGTACGCTGGGATGTATGACACCCACAGAAGAATGTGCAGCAAATTACTGCAATGCTGATAAAGAGAATGATCTTGGTTTTCATGATTATTTTCTATTTCCCGTATTTTTTCTCAAAGATGTAGAAGTGTTCCTTCCCCCATTGCAGCATCTGATCGATTAGAGGTAACAGAGACTTACCTAACTGGGTTATCCTATATTCTGACCGAGGCGGAAGCTCCGGATAGATGGTCTTTTCCACCAGTCCATCCTCAACCATTTCCTTCAACTGAATGTCAAGGACACGCGGAGCCGCTTCGGGCAGACATTTATGAATCTCGCTGGGCCGCATCGCTTCACCTGAACGAAGTTCGTCAAGCATGCACGATTTCCATTTGGAATCGATTAGGCTCATAGTCAGCCGTAAAGGACAATCGAGGTCAACGGGTATCTTCTTTTCGTATGCCATGTCATTATTTTTGGTGCAAAGTTAATGAATATTGTTGAAAATCAGAATACCGAAAAATTATTCCATATATGAATAATTTTTCGGTACTTGACAAATACATATTACCATAGTAATTTTGCAGTCAGAAAATCAAATATATACTGACATGATAAAAGACTATAAGGAAATTAAGGAAGTGGTGATGCAGTATGTAAACGGCTGCGCCACCGGTGATGTCGAACTCGCAAAGAAAGCATTCCACAAGAACGCCATCATGTATGGCTATCTCAACGGCGAACTCTGCGCCGGAAGCATCGATGCCCTCTATGCCGCAATCTCGCAGCTTGGCGCTGCTCCCGAGACAAAATACGAGGTTGATGTAATGGAGGTTGTCGGCACCGCCGCAACAGTCCGCGTGGTTCTTGAAGACTGGCACGGGCTGGGATTCACAGACTTCCATTCACTCGTCAAAATGGATGGGAAATGGCAGATTGTCGCAAAAATTTTCCATCAGTAAATCATGGGAGACTTTCTCGAACTTGCAAGAGCGCGCTGGTCGGTGCGCTCTTTTTCTTCCCGACAGATTGAGCCTGAAAAACTTGATCTCATCCTGAAAGCCGGACAGATTGCTCCTACCGCAGTAAACTATCAGCCTCAGAAGATATATGTGCTTCAAAGTCCGGAGGCGTTGAGTAAAATCCGAGCCATAACGAAAAGTACCTATAACGCCCCAACCGTTCTTCTCGTTTGCTACGATGCTCGCTTGAGTTGGAAAAGTCCATTTGTAGAGGGATATGACTGCGGAGAGATGGATGCGTCTATAGTCTGCACCCACATGATGCTTGAAGCGTGGGACATCGGTATCGGCTCTTGTTGGGTTCTCTTGTTTGACCCTGCATTAGTAAAAAAGGTATTCAATCTTTCACCGTACATTATTCCGGTATGCCTTTTGCCAATAGGTTATCCTTCACCTAATGCAAAACCATACGCACCCTGGCATGATGTATTTCGTCCTCTCTCAGAAATGGTGGAATACCTTTGATCGCCGCCTTTTGGCGGCCGAAATTTTTNNGGCGATGGAGCATCACGCTTCACCGCCTTAATTTTCTTATAGTTAGAGTAATATGTTGAAAAGATAGCCGGAGATTACAGCCGTCAGGAATATTACGGCGACAATCATGGCGACGAGTTTCTTCTTGAAGATGCTTGCGAGCATCGACATTTCGGGGATAGCCATGCCTGCACCTCCGATGACAAGTGCTATGACGGCACCGATACTCATGCCTTTGCCCATCAATGCGACACCGATAGGTATTGCGGTCTCAGCGCGGATATACAGCGGAACACCGATGATTGCTGCGACAGGTACGGCAAAAGGATTGTCAGGCCCGGCTATTTTCAATACCCAGTCGCTCGGCATATATCCGTATATCACAGCTCCTAATGCAACGCCGATAATTAGGTACCAGATAATCGGTCGAAGCGTGTCCCATCCTGCACGAAGTGCTAATGCAATCTTCTGGCTCCACGGAAGTTTCCTCCGGTCAATCGAGCTTTCTTCAGCTGAACAACAGGACTGCTTTTTCAATCTTACGTTTTTGACATATTTCTGAGCATCAACCTTTTGCAATCCCCAGCCGAAGAACACGGCGCAGATGAAAGCAATCGCCACATATATCAACATTGCCTTGATGCCGACCAATGCGCCCAACATCGCTATGATAATGGGATTCAGTAATGGCGAGGCTATGAGGAATGACATCGTGGCGCCGAACGGCACACCTGCATTAAGAAAGCCTACCGTCATTGGCAGAGTGGAACAGGCGCAGAAGGGAGTTAACGCTCCGAATCCGGCGGCAATCACATTACCGAAGAAACCTGCTTTTTCAATTTTCTTGCTGATTTTCTCCTGTGGAATATACATCAGTATGATTTCCACAAGTGCCGTAATCACGATGAACAATACAACAAGCTCAACAGTAATATAGCAGAAATACCAAAGTGTATCAAGTAATGTATTCATATCCTCAATTTTTAAAATATTTTCTTGTATTGTTTGCAATCTTAACTAAAGTAAGCATTACGGGCACTTCTACCAGCACTCCCACAACAGTAGCAAGTGCTGCGCCTGACTGTATTCCGAATAAAGAGATGGCAACGGCAACAGCCAGTTCAAAGAAGTTGCTTGCTCCTATCATTCCTGCCGGGGCTGCAACATTATGGGGCAGTTTCCATGCTTTAGACCATCCATAAGCAATGAAGAAAATCAAGAAAGTCTGTAATATCAGTGGAACAGCTATCAGAACGATGTGTAAAGGGTTTGCAAGGATTGTTTTCCCTTGAAATGAGAAAAGTATTATAAGCGTAAGCAATAACCCAACAATGGTCCATTTGTTGAATTTGTTGACAAACACATTATTAAAGTAATCGATTCCATAGCGACGGACTACGAATATCCTTGTTACTATTCCGGCAATAAGCGGAATTACCACGAACAATACGACTGAAAGTATCAGTGTCGCCCATGGAATAGCAATACCGCCTATACCAAGAAGAAATCCGACTATCGGAACATAAGCTACCAGAATTATAAGGTCATTTACCGCGACCTGAACAAGTGTATATGCAGCATCTCCCTTTGAAAGATAGCTCCAAACGAATACCATTGCCGTACAAGGTGCCGCTCCGAGAAGAACAGCTCCTGCAAGATATTGGTCTGCAAGTGACGTCGGAATAAGGGACTTGAATATAACGAAAAAGAAAAGCCATGCGATACCGAACATCGTAAACGGCTTGATAAGCCAGTTAGTGATACAGGTAATAAGTATTCCTTTAGGTCGTTTCCCTACATTTTTAACGCTTTGGAAATCCACTTTCAGCATCATTGGGTAGATCATCAGCCATATCAGTACAGCTATCGGTATTGACACATTGGCGTATTCCCATTTTCCAAGTGTTTCAGGTATAATCGGCAGCAATTGTCCGACCGCAATTCCGACAATAATACATAGGGCTACCCAGACGGAAAGGTAACGCTCAAAGAATCCTATGCCTCTTTTATCATTCATTTCAAATTGTCATTATAGAATTGTTCAAACTTATTTTTTATCTCATTGCGCACTCGGCGAAATTCAGCCATAACAAACTCGTCTGAACCGATTGCATCGGAAGGGTCGTCAAAACCGATATGGAGCCGTTTCCCTACGTTGCCGACAAACACAGGGCAGCTTTCTTTTGCTCCTCCGCATACTGTTATCACATAATCCCACGGCTCGTTGATATATTCGGATACGTTGTGAGGAATATGGTCAGAGATGTCAATTCCTGCCTCTTTCATTACTTCAACGGCCTTCGGATTTACCTTTTCGGCGGGTTTAGTCCCGGCTGAAAAAACATCAATATCAGAACTGAACGACTGAAGAAATCCGTGTGCTATCTGACTACGGCAACTGTTACCGGTGCATAATATCAGAACTTTCATATTTATTATATTTTAGAAGAAATAGCCATAGACCCAGCCTGAGATTGTGGCCATGACGATTACCAAAGCGACATAAATCACTGTCTTTTTCGTACCCATCACACTGCGTATGACAAGCATATTCGGAAGCGACAGTGAGGGACCGGCAAGCAGCAGGGCAAGAGCGGGACCTTTACCCATACCGGATGCGAGCAATCCCTGAATAATCGGCACTTCGGTAAGGGTGGCAAAATACATGAATGCTCCTGTGAAACTTGCGAAGAAGTTTGACAGTAACGAATTGCCGCCGACTGCCCATTCAACCCAACTATTGGGAATAATACCGGGAAGCTCTATACCGTCATGCGTTGAGCCGAGCAGGAATCCCGCTGTCAATACTCCGACTGCAAGCAACGGCAGTATCAGTTTGGCGAATCCCCATGACGACAACGCCCACTCCCTGTTTTCATCATCGTTTTTGTCGAATAGCAATATGATTGCAAGTACAGCGACA
>LUJQ01000054.1 GCA_001689485.1 Bacteroidales bacterium M6
GCATTCTTCAAGTGGGTGTCTGCCTCTGTTAGCTCCGGCAGCATGAAGGTCGAGGAGACCGGAGCTGAAGCCACTACACTCAGTGAACTTCCGCCGCCACCGCCCGAAGTAAATATCGTAGTATAACAACCAACAACAATAACATCAAGAAAATGGCAACACCTGAAGAACTCAAGAAAGAACTTCTCGCTGACGGCGTAATCGACGCAGCAGAAGTGGCACAGCTTAAAGAAGTGCTTTACGCTGACGGCGTAATCGACAAAGAAGAAGCAGACTTCCTCTTTGAACTCAATGACGCAGTGAGCGGCAAGGAAAATGCTCCCGAGTGGACCGCATTCTTCACACAGGCAATCTGTGACTTCCTGCTTAAAGACGAGGTTTCTCCCGGCGTAATTGATGCCGATGAAGAAGCATGGCTCATCGCCAAAGTTAACAACGATGGTCAGGTAGATGAGGCTGAAAAAGCTCTTCTCCGTGCAATCAAGGCTCAGGCCAAGTCATTCCCGGCTGGTCTTGAAGCTCTCCTCTAAATAATATTTTCTGTCTTGCCTCCTTCCCAAATCGGGAAGGAGGTGACAGAAATAAATCATCAGATTATGCGCAGACTCCCTGTATATATCGTCATAGATATATCCTCTTCTATGAGAGGAGAACCTATTGCTGCGGTCAATAATGGCATTGACTCATTAGTGCAGGCTCTATGTTGCGATCCCTATGCACTGGAGACCACCTGTATAAGCATCATCACATATAGTACAGAAGCAAAACAGATTGTTCCGCTGACGGAGGTTTATAAATTCCAGAAGCCTGAGATAATTGCAAAAGGACAATCTGCCTTTGGTGCCGCACTGAACCTTCTATGCGAATGTATTGAGAAGGAGGTTCATAAGACCACCGAAGAAAGAAAAGGCGATTGGAGACCGCTGGTATTTTTCCTCTCTGATGGAGGTCATTCAGGTCCTATCGCCAAACCAATAGCCGAGTTTAAGAAAGTGAATTGTGGCACTGTGGTCGCATGTGCTACCGGAATGAACTCTCATTTCGACCTGCTTAGAAAACTCACAGAAAATGTAATCGTCATCTCTTCCGCTAATGCCGGCGACATCAAATCATTCTTCAAATGGGTGTCAAGCTCGGTCAGCACTTCGAGCATGATGGTAAATGAAAGAAATCAAGAAGGTGAAGGGCTGTCTTCACTGCCACCTCTTCCCGAAAACATACAAATTTTTCATCCCGCCCAAAACATCGAAAAATAATGAGACGTCTTCCCGTATATCTTCTCATAGATACCTCCGGTTCAATGCGTGGTGAACCGATTGAATCAGTAAAGGTAGGCCTTGAAGCAATGGTTTCAAGCCTTCGTCAGGATCCTTTTGCATTGGAATCCGTAAATATCAGTATAATCACGTACGACCGCGATGTAAAGCAGATTCTCCCGCTGACACCGCTTGATGAACTTCAGCTCCCGGAAATAACTACTCCTGAGAGTGGCCCCACACATACCGGTCAGGCATTAAAGCTTCTTTGTGAAAAAATAGATCAGGAAGTACGCCTCAGCACTCCTGACCAGAAAGGCGACTGGATGCCATTGCTGTTCCTTATGACCGACGGCAAACCATCGGACAGCCAACTTTACAAGGAGATGATTCCCGAGGTTAAGAAACGTCATTTTGCAAGCATCATAGCCTGTGCAGCCGGCATGAGTGCTAAAACCGAGCCGCTTAAAGAACTGACCAATGAGGTCTATTCTCTTGATACAGTCGACAGTACTGCATTCAAAAAATTCTTCAAATGGGTATCTGACTCAATCGGTGTAGGCAACCGTAGTATTGGTGCTACCGAAGACCTCGTACTTCCTCCTCCTCCGGCAGAAGTTAACGTAATCATTTAATTCACTATCAGTATGAACTGTAAACTTGTAGGACAATTTGTACAGCATCTGGAGGTGACACTGTCACCCGGAGAGGATTTCTATGCTGAGAAAGGCTCTGTAATCTATCTTGAAGCCGGGATAGAAAAGGAACTTAGCTTCAATGGCTCCGGACTTGGACGAATCCTTGGTGCAAAACTCGCAGGAGAATCGCTGTTCATACTACGGCTCTACAATGTTTCCAATATGCCTCGCAAAGTTGTTATCGGCAGTCGTTTCGGTCTTCTCCCGGTAAAGATAAACGGTGAGACAATGATATGTCATCGTGGAGCTTATGTCGGTTCAAACAACCGTGTAAATGTAACCACTAAATTGTCGATTGCAGGACTTACAGGTGGTATGGGATTACTCTTACAAAAGATACAAGGCAATTCAACTGTTTTCCTTGACACAAAAGGGACACCCATCACAATAAATCTGCAATACGGAGAGACTATTGAGGTTGACGAAGACCACATTATTGCTTTGCTGAATATTGCTGAAAACCAGATGCAATCCAACTGGTCACTTGGCAATCTTCTCGGGGGTGAAGGTCTTAGTATGATGCGAGTAACAGGTCCCGGAACCGTATATTTGTCTCCAAGTAAATTTCTTCCACCTGTAGTCCGGTAATTAGTTATGGGTATATTTGATTTTTTATTTGGCAGAAAGTCTCGAAAATCAGAACAAGCTAAAGTGGAGGTCATACCTACTCCCAAGCCAAAATCTGAATATAAACCCGCGCCAAAACCGGCTCCGGCTCCCAGACCTCAGACAAGTCCTGCGGCTCCAGCTGTGCCCAAGCCTAAAGCAAAACCGAATAATGCTCCGATTACATACGTTCCCCCAATCGCATCAACTCAGCAGGATGTATTAGACTACCTGTCAAAGAATCCTAAAGGCATTACTTTCGTACACGGCAAAGCCGGGTGTGGAAAGACATATCTTATCAATCAGATAGAGTCTTCCAATCGTGGCTGTCAGGTTCTTACCCCGACAAACCTTGCCGCCTCGCTTTACAAGAGAGCAAGAACGCTTCACTCTTTCTTTTGGAAGGGCTTTGATAAGTTGGAAGAAGGATTCCAAAATCCCGACAACATCACATCACTGAAGGCTTCTGCGATGGCTTCTGAACTATCTGGAGTATCAATCTTGTATTCGATGAAATTTCGATGGTAAGGTCTGATACATTTGAAATGATGAATCAGATATGCCAGCGAGCCAAGGGTAATTCTCTTTCATTTGGAGGGATACCTGTTGTAGTTGTCGGTGATTTGTTTCAGTTACCTCCGGTGGTAAGTGATGAGGCCATATATGATTATTTAATGAAGGAGTATGGCGGCATCTATTTCTATGACAGCCATGTTATTCAGAATAACATAAATGCCGTAAAACTCTTTGAATTAGCTAAGTCATATCGCCAGAAAAATGACCCGCGATTTGTTGAATTACTTGATGCTTTTCGTGAGCCGCTGACCGATACGAGAAAAGTTGAACTTCTGGAAGCTCTGAATACACGTGTCACGACATCATTACCGGATGATGCCATATACATAGCGTCTTCAAATGAAGAGGTTAGCAAAATTAACGCTACACATCTAAATGACCTTCCCGGCAAAACTGTGGTTATTGAAGCAGAATATAAAGTCAGGTTACGTAATAGTAACTCGCATGTAGAACTCAAGCACAGCGATCTACCAAGCGATTACGATATTGAGCCAATAATTCTTCCGTCTCAATATGATAGTGTCCTTAATTTTAAGGTTGGTGCTCGTGTAATGCTTACCAAAAGCAGCAAGTGGTTTGGCTATAATAATGGAGACATAGGCACCGTCGAGGATTTCAACGGCTCATATTTCACTATTGCACTTGATAATGGCGCAACAATAATGTGTCCGAACCCAAGGGATAAATATAAGAACTCACAGATTGTCGAGTATCGGTATGAGATGGAATATGATGCAAAGAAGCATAAAATTGTTAGTAAGGCTCCATTTCTCCAGCGTACCACACAATTTCCTGTAAAACTGGCTTATGCCTTCACAATACACAAATCGCAGGGACAGACCTACGACAAGGTAATCCTCGATTTGAACAGCCATATCTTTGC
>LUJQ01000024.1 GCA_001689485.1 Bacteroidales bacterium M6
TTTGCGTTGTCTAATAAAGACAGTATCCCCCTTAGATGGAAAAAGCTAAGGCCCGCCCTCAGTAATGGGGGCTTATTTTTTATTATGAAACAGAGCTATCCTACGCAGCGCGTAATCGTCTATGTTGACGGTTTTAATTTTTACTACGGAATCAAGAAGAAGCCGTGGAATAAATATTACTGGCTTGATATTGTTAAGCTGTTTGAGCAGTTTATGTTATCGCATCAAGAGTTAGTTGCCGTAAAGTATTTTTCGGCACGTCCTTTGGGTGACCCCGACAAGAGTTTGCGCCAAAATGCGTTTTTTCAAGCCAATCTTGAAAACCGGAAGTTCAAGTTGATTCTTGGCAAATATCTCAAAAAGAGGTTAGAGTGCTTCAAGTGTCATAATATTATCAACACCTACGAGGAAAAAGAATCGGATGTTAACCTTGCTACACAGATTGTGGCAGATGCGTATCAAGATAATTGCGATATAGTTATTATCGTATCTGCGGATAGTGATATGATACCTGCGATTGACCTTGCGCGTGAAGCAGGTAAAAAAGTGTTCATCTATTTTCCTCCTAATCATAAATCTTCAAATCTGCGCATATTAGCAGGTATGAAACCCACATGGCTTGAACGATACGAGGGGCGTTTCAAAAATGCAATGCTTCCCGACCGAATAACCCTAAAGAACGGATTTGAACTAAAAATCCCAGAACCGTGGAGGATTGTGCGTGATGGCAAGTAACGATTCATGCAAATCTCCATTGCCTCATCAATAAGAATTATTAACTTTGTACTGCCAGCAGAATCATGTTGGTTTATAATGCTACGAAGCGCATTGGTAAAGAGTTGCCGATGCGCTTTTCTATTGATAGACTTTTGAAATTAAAAAAGCAGATATGGGGCGGTTGCCTCTGCAATGCCCATATCCTGTTGCAAAGTTACAATATAATTCACGATATTCCCATCGTTATACTCATTTGTTACGGCATTTTATGCCTCATAGCACCCTCGTCACGTTGGCTAAAAACACTGCGGTGTGCCAAATCATTGAATTTTGGCACACCGCAGTGCTTTTAGGTTTAACCGGGTATCAGATGATACCGCGTATAGAGGCTATGTCGGGCAGGTTGTGACGGTCGAGATACTCGGCTATCCCGTCGACGATTTTCACCGTCACAGCCGGGTCGATGAAGTTGGCTGTGCCGACCTCGATGGCTGTTGCACCGGCCATGATGAATTCCAATGCATCGCGTGCGTTCATTATTCCCCCGAGGCCGACAACGGGGATGTTGACGGCTTTTGCTACCTGCCACACCATGCGCACGGCCACAGGGCGTACAGCCGGGCCTGACAGTCCGCCAGTTATAGTTGACAGGCAGGGGCGTCGGCGTTCAACATCGATTGCCATGCCGAGAAGGGTGTTGATGAGCGACACCGAATCGGCTCCTTCCGCTTCGACTGCCCTGGCTATATCGGCTATTGATGTCACGTTGGGAGATAGTTTGACTATAAGTGTCCGGGGCCATGCACGGCGCACCGCCCTGGTCACTTCGGCTGCTCCTTCACATGTGGTGCCGAAGGCCATTCCGCCCTGTTTCACATTCGGGCAGGAGATGTTTACCTCTATGGCATTGATTCGTTCGCATTGAGTCAGGCGCTCGCACACTGCCACATAGTCGGCAACCGATGCTCCCGACACGTTTACCATCACTTCGGTGTCGAGATTCCTCAGGCGGGGATAGATGTTTTCGATGAAATAATCCACCCCTTTGTTTTGCAGGCCCACTGCGTTGAGCATGCCTGAAGGGGTTTCCGCCATTCTCGGATAGGGATTGCCTTCCCGGTGGTTTAGGGTGGTGCCTTTTACGATGAATCCGCCAAGGCGTTCGAGGTCGATGAAGTCGGCGAATTCTTCGCCATAGCCGAATGTACCCGATGCGGTAAGCACAGGGTTCTTAAGCTCGAGGGAGCCGATATTTACGCGGAGGTCTGCCATTGCCTGAAAATGTTTGAAGAATATGTGAAACGGTATCTGTGTGCAAAAATACGAAATTTGTGCCGAATTCCACAATTTCCCGGCAGATGGACGGAGGATGGCGCCATCCGGGTAAAATCAAGGCTGTGTGCCGGAATTTTAATTTTGACACACAGCCGGTAAAACCTGTTTTTTCTGCATTTATTGCATCAGTCTTCGAGATAGTAGACTATAGTGGTTACCACGCGCACTTTTTTGAGGAACGGGGTTGCCGACTGGTCTTCGATTGAGAACTGACCTTGTGAGGCCGTTTTCATTTTGCCTACCTTGGAGCCTGAATCTTCGGCGAAACGGGCTGCGGCATCGCGGGCATTCTTTGTGGCTTCGGCTATCATGGTGGGTTTTATGTCGTTGAGCGCGGTGTATTCGTAGTTTATATAGGAGTTGGAATAGGGGATGCCCTCTTTGAGCAATTCGGCCTGGCGGTCGAGCAGTTCGCGCACTTTGGCAACCTTGGAGGTGGTCACGGTGACATTGCAGGTGAGCGAGTAGTTGTATTTGAAATTGCCAGACGAGTATTGGTTTGTGGTTGCGTTATAGGTGTCGGGCGGGTTTATTGATATTTCGTTTTTGTCGATTCCGTTTGTGGTTAGGAACGTGACGATTTTTTCGTTATAGCGTGTCACCTGGTCGTAGAGCGACAGCAGGTCGTTACCGGCTACACTGAATTGTATCGGCCACGTCACACGGTTTGCCTCGACTTCGCGTTCGGCCAATCCTTTGACTGTTACCTGGCGGTCGCGGAAGGCCATATTGTCGATTCCTGATTTGATAAACACCCCCAGAAAGAAAATCCCGGCTGCCACCAGCGCTGCCGAAATGAGGATTAGATAGCTGCGTTTCATTTGTGAACTGTTTTATAAAAGTTAGATATGTGATATATCGGGATGTAAATGCGAGCCGGGCCGTTTGCCGCGCATATGTGTCAGCATTATTATGCTTCATTGCGGGCATGTCATAGCGGCTTCGCTAAATAGATGGCGGATAATATCGATGACATCAAAAAGGTTTGAAACACACTCCAAACAACTTAAGCTGCCATTATGTTCGTGTAAACAAAATTATATAAAATTATTGTAATGTTTATAAATATATCCTATCTTTATCGCCAAACAAATTTGTTGTTGTTGGATTTCAGCTGTTTGATTCAAGTTAATCCACTTATTAATAAAGTAGTATGATGAAGTCATCAAATTTTTTGCGGGTGTCGTTGATCGGGCTTTGCATCTTCGCATCTGTGCCATTGTCGTATTCGGATCCGGTTAAAGTAGGAAATCTCTATTATGAGATTGACGGGGGGGCACAGACGGCGGCATTGGCCTATAGTGAGACTTACCAGTCGCTGACAACTCTCTATGTACCTGGTACGGTAGAGGTTGGGAATGTAAGCTATACAGTCACTGCCGTGGCACAGCAGGCATTCCATGATTGTGTGTCGCTATCCGAAGTGAAATTTGCAGATGGTGTAAAAGAAATCGGCAACTGGGCTTTCTACAGATGTTACGGTCTTGAAAAATTGGAGCTTCCGTCTACTTTGGTTTCCATAGGTCAAAGTGCGTTTTCAAAATGTTCGGCCCTTCCGGAGCTTGTATTGCCAGATAATGTCACCACCATTGGCAGTTTCGGATTCGGCACTTGCACATCTCTCACACAGGTTGTGTTGTCGAAATCGTTGAAGGTGCTTTCAGGCAATGTGTTCGACGGTTGTACAAATCTGTCGTCTGTGGATTTCGGCACCGGTATAGAGGTCATCGAGGAAAATGCGTTCTATAACTGTGGATTTACCGAAATTTCAGGGATGCCGTCCAATGTCAGGCGTATTGATTCCGGTGCATTCAGTAACTGCATGAAACTGAAAAAAGTGTCATTCCCCTCCACGCTGACTGATATCGGTGATTTCTCATTTTATAAATGTAAGGCTTTGACCGATGTGGAGTTCCCGGAATCGTTGCAGCATGTAGGCTCTGCCGCATTTTATGAATGCGGACTTTTGCGGGCTATCGACTTGCCGGCTTCCATTGCTTCGGTAAGCTCAAACGCATTTTATGGTTGTGCAAGTGTGAAATCAGTGAAGTGGCCTGATTCACTTACGGAAATAGAACCAGGCATGTTCCATAACTGCTCCGGGCTTGAATCTATCGAGGTGCCTGCAACGGTCACTTCTATTGGCGCTGAAGCTTTTTCGGGATGTACGTCGCTCGGTGCCATAGAGCTGCCCGAAGGGCTTACCATCCTTAGTAAAGCCGTGTTCAATAACTGCTCGTCGCTCAAATCCATCGAGATTCCCTCAGGTGTGACAGTCATCGAGGATAATGCCTTTTACAAATCCGGGCTGACACGTCTCGACATCCCGGCCTCTGTTACGGCTATTGGCGATGCCGTGGTGCTCGGATGCCCTTCGCTCCAAGGAATATATGTGGCTGACGGGAATCCTGCCTATACAGATGTCGACGGTGTGCTTATGACCATCGACGGATCTGTTTTGCTGGCATATCCCGGCGGAGTCCGGGGCGAATATGTGATGCCTGATGCCGTTACAGCGATTGCCGGATGGTCGTGTCAGCAAAATGACAACATTACCGGCATAAAGTTTTCGAAAAATCTCAAATCGATAGGGCCTGCCGCGTTTTATATGTGCAATGGCCTGACAGAACTGGATTTCCCGCAGGGTATGGAGTCGATTGGCGATAATGCGTTTTTCTTCTCATCGAACATAAAAAGCATAAAGTTGCCTAACAACGACATATTTATTGGCAGCAACGCGTTTTCCGCAACGGGTGTTGAGAATCTGGTTTTTCCCGAGGGGATAAGGTCGATTGGGATTAATGGGGATCAGACCTATTCGGTGGCCACGATGAATTCGGGGCTTAAGTGGGTCAGCCTCCCGTCGTCGCTTACGGCAATGAGCCCCTTTGGCATGTCGAGTGCCAATCTGAAAGTTATTTATTGTTTTGCGGTAGAACCTCCTGTGCTCCGGGGTGAGTATGTGGCCGATATCAGTGCCGTTGTCAAAGTTCCAAAAGGTTCGGCCGATGCCTATTCCAAGGCATGGAAAGAGCTTTATCCAAATCTTACGTTTGAGGATGTGCTCCCGACCGGGGTATCTGTAACCATTGAGGCCGCAGGTGTCGCCTCACTTGGCTGGGAAGTGTATAAGGATGATGTTTACACCGGCGTCCCGGTGCGTTACACTGTTGCCCTTGCCCGCGACGGCAAAACTGTCAGTGAAGATGAAATTTCAGGCGAAGCGGCTGTAGGCGATAAACTCAGCTATAAGTTTACTGGATTGGAAAAGGGGGGATACAGCTATGAACTCAAAGGCTATTCAGCGCTTGGCCAGCTTACGTTGAATCATGCCGGCAAATTCGAAATCGAACAGGCAGGCATACCGGGCATTTCGATGGGAAATGCAGTAGTTGCTGTTGCGTATTATGATTTGTTTGGACGGAGGATAGATTCTCCTGTTGCAGGAACGCTCTGCATAGCCAAGCGCACATATGCTGACGGGACTGTTTCCGTAACTAAAGAACTTATTCCTTGATGCACATCACGTCTCCTTCTCCTCTCTTCGTTATTAATCCATTATTCTTCCAGCGTCCTTTACGTTTATAACGTTGTTACATATTCCCATTCCTGATTCGGAAGTCCCTATTGTCGGAGTTTGGATTTGTTAAAGCTGACTGAAAACGAATTGCGCGGCGTGCCGAAATCGGAACAATAAGTTCCATTGGCACGCCGCGCAATTCGCTTGATGTAATATCCTTATTCCTGAATCTGCGGATTTAATCAGATGATTTTGGAGGTGGGTTCAGGACGTGTGGGCAGGTGGTTTTCGTGTTTGTTGCCCTGTGCGTGGGGTTTGCTCATGCGTAGCTTGATTTCATCGAATCCACGGCCATAAACCCCGTTTACCTGAGCCTGTGTTATGAAGGCGTCTTTGTCGATTGACTTTATAATCCGGAATATTGTCACGGATTCGATTTTCCGGCACATCACCAACAACACTTTCACATCTTTTTTAGAATACCACCCCATGCCGTTGAGCACTGTGCAGCCTCGTTGTGCCTCGTTGTTGATGGCGGTTGCTATCTCCTGCCAGTAGGGGGAGAAGATTGTGAACTGAACGGCCATGCGGTTTGTGTTGATCATCATGTCGGCCATGAACGGGATTACGAACAGGGTGATAAGGCCGTAGACCATCGGGGGAACTGCATCCTGGAAGCTGAAATCAGGCATAAGGATGAATTTCAGTAGCATCGACGAGCTGATAATCGACAGGTCGAAATACATCATGGCACGCCCTATCGACACGTTGCTTTTCTTTGATGCCACGGCAGCCACGATATCTGTGCCGCCGGTGGAACCGTTATGGATAAACACCAGCCCGATACCGAGCCCGCATAGCACTGCACCTATTATAATATCCATAAACGTCTGCCCCTCAACCGGCGGTTTGGTGAACATAGGTTGGAATAGCGCAAACATCGTGGTAATGACCATAACGCCGAAAAGTGTCCGTATAACGAATGTCCGTCCGACTATTTTCCAGGCCATAATCAGCATAAGGATGTTTACGGTGAAGATGGTGACCGAGTAGGGGATGTGGAATCCGAACAAGCCGAAGCTCAGCATGTCGACAACCTGGCTCAGGCCGGCCATACCTCCGATTACGACTTTGTCGGGAGCTGTGGCAATGAACGCGCAGAACCCTATACCGTAGAGCGCGATACCGAATATGATTATCAGGTAATCCTTCGCCTGTAGCCAAAGTTTGGGGTGTTGTAATGTCATGGTGGTGTCAGAGTGGGGTTTAACGGGTGTTGAAGTCGATATGACCTCGTTTGTTATGTCGCTGCAAATTTACATCTTTTTTCAAATATTTCATCTTTTTCGGGAAAAATCGTGGACTGTCAAACCGGCATATTCCGAGGCGGCATCGAAGCTTGGGCATTCTTTGCGGGCAAAATCGCGGTGGCCGTGTACGCGGACGTTCGGGAAAGCCTGTTTGATTATGAGTATCAATCTTGTCAAAGCTTCTTTTTGCGAAATTGTGCGGGTGTCGGAGGCATTGCCTTTATGGTCGACACCACCGATATAACATATGCCTATTGATTTACGGTTATGACCTACGCAGTGGGCACCGGGTTGTGAAAGCGGCCGGCCTGTTTCCACTGTCCCGTCCAAATCGATTACGAAGTGATAGCCTATGTCGGAAAATCCACGGTCGGCCATATGCCATCGTCTGATTTCGGAGCATCGGACGTTACGTCCCGCAGGGGTTGCGGAGCAATGCACTATGATTTCGCTGATTTGCCTTGATGCGGATTTTGCGAATGATTTGATTTCATTCCCGGCCCTTGAAAGCCCGGGCACCGGCATCCCTGCCGCCGTTTGAGTGATTGTTTCCATAAGTTTCCAGTTTTTTAAGACTATTGAAGCCGTGAGGGCTTCCTCGTGTCGTTATTTGCTGCAAAATTACGGATGGCGTAAGGGGTGCCGGTGCCCTGGATATCCCGTTATTTTCGGCCGGGATTCAGAGATTGTCTAAAAATATTTTGGGGAAATCAGACAATCCCTAAGCTTTGTAGCGTGCTGATTGGCCTGCAATCAGTGCCGCATCGTCGAAATAGTTGATTTTCATTGCCGCCCTTACCTCGTCGAGAGTCCGGGCTGCTGCCGCGCGTGCGGTTTCCGAGCCTTTGCGAAGTATGTCGTAGACTTCGGGTATGTTTTGCTCGTAATGTTTGCGACGTTCGCGGATGGGTACCAGTTCCTCTTCAAGGACGTTGATGAGGAGCTTTTTGACAGTCCCGTCGCCGACGCCTCCGCGGGTGTAGTGGTCTTTGAGTTCCTGCAGGTTGCGGTAGTCGGGCAGGTATTTTGCAAAATGTTCGTCGCAACTGAAAGCGTCGAGGTATATGAAAGGGCAGTTCCCTTCGAGGTGCCCCGGGGAATCGATTGTCAGATGCTCGGGGTCGGTGTACATGCTGTTTACCTTCTTTTTCAGTTCCTTCGGAGTGTCGGAAAGGTAGATGCAGTTGCCGAGCGATTTGCTCATCTTTGCTTTCCCGTCGGTTCCCGGCAGGCGTTGGCAAACGGTGTTTTCGGGAAGTAGGATTTCAGGCTCTACCAAGGTGGGGCCGTAGATGTTGTTGAAACGGTTCACGATTTCGCGTGTAAGCTCAATCATCGGTGACTGGTCTTCCCCTACAGGCACCGTGGTTGCCTTGAATGCGGTGATGTCGGATGCCTGGCTTACAGGATAGCAGAAGAACCCTACAGGAATCGACTGCTCGAAATTACGCATTTTGATTTCGGTCTTTACGGTGGGGTTGCGCTGCACCCGCGACACCGTTACGAGGTTCATGTAATAGAATGCAAGCTCGCAAAGTTCCGGAACCTGGCTTTGGATGAATATGGTGGTTTTGGCCGGGTCGATGCCTACCGAAAGGTAGTCGAGTGCGACCTCTATTATGTTTTGGCGGATTTTTTCGGGGTTGTCGGCATTGTCGGTCAGGGCTTGAGCATCGGCAATCATTACGAATATCTTATCGAATTCGCCGGAATTCTGAAGCTCGACGCGACGGCGTAGCGAACCTACGTAATGGCCGAGATGCAATTTGCCGGTAGGGCGGTCGCCAGTGAGTATGATTTTTTCCATGAACAGGAGGTTATGGTTGCTTAATTTACAGATATTTTATTTTTGCAAAGTTACGTGTTTTTATGGAAAATTCCCTATTTTTGCAATCATCAATTCACATTGCTTGACACAGTGACAAATCCTAAATCCCTAATTTTATAAACTCCTATGATGAGAACAGGAAAATTGTGGCTTACGCTTGCCGTAGGGGCTGTTTCGGCCTTCGGGGCCATGGCCGCCCCCAAGTATGCCTACGATTCGGTGCCGGGTGACCCCCTTCACACTAAAATCTACACCCTTCCCAACGGGTTGAAGATGTTTATGACGCAGAACCCACGGGAGCCGCGCATACAGACTTATATCGCAGTGCGCGTCGGTGGAAAGAACGACCCGGCTGAAACGACCGGCCTGGCGCACTATTTCGAGCACCTGATGTTCAAAGGCACGCCTCATTTCGGCACGGTAAACTATGCTCAGGAGAAACCGATGCTCGACGAAATCGAGGCGCTTTTTGAAACCTACCGTGTCACTACCGATTCGGTGGCGCGTGCCTCGCTCTATCATAAAATCGATTCGATCAGTTTCGAAGCTTCGAAACTTGCCATACCTAACGAGTATGACAAGATGATGGCGGCTATCGGAGCCAACGGGACTAATGCCTATACATCGCAGGATGTTACCTGCTACGTCGAGGATATTCCCTCGAATGAGTTGGAACGCTGGGCCATCGTGCAGTCTGACCGCTTCAAGAATCCCGTTCTTCGCGGTTTCCACACCGAGCTGGAAACCATCTATGAGGAGAAGAACATGTCGCTTACCAACGACGGACGCAAGTCGAACGAGGCCATGCTTGCAGCATTGTTCCCCTCGCATCCATATGGCACACAGACCGTGCTGGGGACGCAGACCCATTTGAAGAACCCGTCGATAACCAATATCAAGAAATACCACGAAACATGGTATGTGCCTAACAATATGGCTATAGCGTTGTCGGGCGATTTCAATCCCGATGACGCGGTTGATGTGGTTATGAAATATTTCGGCGATATGAAGCCGAATAAAAACCTGAAACATCTCGAGGTGAAGCCCGAGACTCCGTTCACCGAGCCTGTGCGTGCCGAAGTATGGGGTAACGATGCCGAGCGCCTTACGCTGGCCTGGCGAATCCCGGCTGCATCACACGACGATATGCCTGCATTGGAAATCATGTCGCAGGTGCTTTCGAACGGGTCGGCCGGCCTGATGGACCTCGACCTTGACCAGGCTCAGAAAGTGCTTGCCTCCGGCGCCGGGCTTTATTCCATGGCCGACCAGGGAGCGTTCCTTATGATAGGGCTTCCTCGCGGCGGTCAAAGCCTGGAAGAGGTTGAAGCCCTCCTGCTGGGTGAAATGGAAAAACTCCGTAAGGGTGAATTCAGCAACGAGCTGGTCGAGGCAATCAAGGCAAATCTGAATCTCAATCTTGAAAAATCGTTCCTTAACAACAGCGACCGTGCGAATTATTATGTCGACGCCTTCGTAAACGGCGAAACCTGGGGTGACGCCGTTGAGGGGTTGCACCGCATGAATGCCGTTACCAAGCAGGATGTAGTCAATGTGGCCAACAAATACCTGGGCAATAAGAATTATGCTGCGGTCAGCAAGCGCCAGGGTGCGCCTAAGGATGAGCTTAAAATCGCCAAACCGGCCATTACCCCCATTGTGACAAACCGCGACACGGTTTCGGCTTTCCTTGCCGACCTCGTTTCAATGAAGGTCGACCCGGTTGAGCCTAAGTTCGTGGATTTCCAGAAAGACCTCAAATCCACAAACCTTGCCAACGGCGCCCAGTTGCTTTATACCCATAATCCCTACAACGAGCTGTTCGACCTCACATTCGTTTATGAAACCGGCAGCTGGGCCGACCGCATCCTTCCCTATGCGGCACAGTTCATCAATCTTGCCGGGACTAAGGATATGACACCGGCTCAGGTGCAGCAGGCGTTCTATTCGCTGGCATGCGAATATTTCGTGAGCGTAGGCAGCGAGCGTTCGTTTATCGTGCTGCGTGGCCTTAGCGGGAATATGAACAAGGCCGTTGCCCTCCTTGAGAAGCTGATTAACGAGGCTGTGTCGGATGCTGAGACATTCAGCGCGTTCGTTGATTCGAAAATGAAGTCGCGTGCCGATGCCAAAGCCAACCAGGGGCAGAATTTCTCGCGTCTGCGCACATATATGAACTATGGTGCCGACTATGTGAAGAATACCACCGTCAGCGAGGAGGAACTCCGTGCGCTCACCCCCGAAGCTGTTACCAAGCCGCTCCGCGACATGCTCGGCCTCAGCCACCGCATCATCTACTACGGCCCGTTGTCCGAACAGCAGGTTGTGGCCGACCTTGACGAGCATCATGTGAAGGGTGTGAAATTGCAGCAGCCTGCCGATTTCAAGCGCTATCAGGCCCAGCAACCTGAAGAGACGGTTGTGTTCGTGGCTCCTTATGATGCGAAACAGCTTTACATGTCGATGTTCGCCAACGAAGGCAAGAATTTCGATCCCGCAATCCATCCTGCCACCGAGGTTTACAACGAATATTTCGGCGGCTCGATGAATGCGATAGTGTTCCAGGAAATGCGTGAGGCCCGTTCGCTTGCCTACTCTGCCTGGGCGGCACTGCTCGAACCCTCGAAATGGAATCGCCCGTACACCTATATGGCTTATATCGCCACACAGAACGATAAGCTGATGGATGCCATCAACGCTTTCAACGACATTATCAACGATATGCCTCAAAGCGAGGCTGCGTTCAAGGTTGCCAAGGATGGTATAGAATCGCGTCTGAGAACCAACCGTATCATCGACGACAATATCGCATGGGCTTATATAAACGCCGACGACAAGCAGATCGCCCCGTCGCTCGACGGTGGCGGCAAGAACCGTTCGGCCGGTCTGAACCTTGACCGTGCCACCTTTGAAGCGTTACCTGGCCTGACCCTTGCCGATGTTGTCAAGTTCCAGCAGGAAAACGTGAAAGGGCGCAAATACTACTACGGTGTGCTTGGCAAAATCGAGGATCTTGACATGGATGCGCTCAACAAGCTTGGCAAAGTAGTGGTGCTCACCACGGAGGATATATTCGGCTATTGATAAAATTTGCAAAAGGGGTGGTCTACCTCCCGAAAAATTAGTAATTTTGCACCGGATAAAGCCCCGGACTGCATTGTGGCCGGAATGACGGCTGACAAAGCAGCCGGGGCTTTTGTTTCTATTTGACCAGACTACTTGAATCATACTTAATTCATTAAATTAACATGGTAAGCTATAAAGAATTAGGCTTGGTTAACACCCGTGAGATGTTTGCCAAGGCCATCAAGGGGGGATATGCCATCCCGGCTTTCAACTTCAACAACATGGAGCAGCTCCAGGCCATCATCAAGGCTGCTGCCGAGGAAAAATCCCCTGTAATCCTCCAGGTTTCCAAAGGTGCCCGCAACTATGCCAATGCGACCCTTCTCCGTTATATGGCCCAGGGTGCCGTGGCCTATGCAAAGGAACTTGGCTGGGAGAATCCCCAGATTGTGCTTCACCTCGACCATGGCGACAGCTTCGAACTTTGCAAGAGCTGCATCGACAACGGTTTCTCTTCGGTGATGATCGACGGTTCGCACCTCCCCTACGAGGAAAACGTAGCCCTCACAAAGCAGGTGGTTGACTATGCACACCAGTATGATGTGACTGTTGAAGGTGAACTTGGCGTTCTTGCAGGTGTTGAGGATGAGGTTTCTTCCGACCACCACACCTACACCGANNGAAGAAGTTATCGACTTCGCTACCCGCACCGGTTGCGATTCGCTCGCTATCTCGATTGGCACCAGCCACGGCGCATATAAGTTCACTCCCGAACAGTGCACACGTAATGCCGAAGGCCGCCTCGTGCCCCCGCCATTGGCATTCGAAGTGCTCGACGGCGTTATGCAGAAGCTTCCCGGTTTCCCCATCGTGCTCCAC
>LUJQ01000010.1:0-43477 GCA_001689485.1 Bacteroidales bacterium M6
TGGTAGGTGTAGGCATATACAACCTGCCTCAGAATATGGCCGCGCAGGCATCGCCGCAAGCGGTTTTCTGGGCATGGATAATAACTGCGGCAGGTATACTGCCACTTGTGATGGCGTTCAAATGGCTTAGCGACAAATACCCTCAGTACAATGCCGGAGTATACCAGTATGCTCAGGCAGGATTCGGCAACTATGTCGGATTCAATATCGCCTGGGGCTACTGGCTGTGTACAGCCTTTTCGAATGTGGCCTATGGCGTGATGCTCAATGATGCTTTCGGCGCTTTTTTCCCCTTTCTGCTCAGGCATGGCTGGCCTACGGTGCTGTTCTGTTCGGCGCTGATATGGCTGATGTATTATATAGTGGCCAAGGGAATACGTACGGCAGGAATTGTCAATACGGTTCTTGCGGCAGTCAAGGTGGTGATGCTGTTATTCATCATCATGGCCTTTGTGCTGCTGTTCGATATCAGTGTATTCGACCGGAGCTGCATGCCTGCCGCCGCCGCCGACCCCGGCACAGCAGGCATGCAGATAAAATCCACCATGATGGTGACACTGTTTTGCTTTTTCGGAGTTGAAGGAGCGGTAATGATGTCGGCCAGAGCCAGGAAAGCGTCGGATGTGGGCAAATCGGGGATAGCGGGTTTTGTAATATCACTGGTGCTGTATATGGCCATATCGCTGCTATGCTTCGGGCTGCTCGGCAGGTGGGAATTATCAGAACTGCCCAGTCCGTCGATTGCCTATATTCTCAATGCCGAATGCGGAGCATGGGCATACTGGTTTGTGATATGCGCTGTGATAGTGTCGCTTCTCGGCGGCTGGGTGGCATGGACACTGGTGGTGGCGCAAGTGCCCTACGAGGCCGCTTTAGTGGGCATATTGCCGCCTAAATTCAAAACCACAAACAAAAAAGGCATGCCTACATTCGGCCTCCTCGCATCAAGCATAGTAATGGAGCTATTTCTGTTGCTGGTAGTAATGGCCGACGACGTGTACCTTACCGCCCTGCACATAACCGGACTGATGATTATACCCTGCTACCTGTTCACGGGGCTGTTCATGCTTAAAAAGGCCGACACTTTCCGAACCCGGTTAGTGGCAGTGATCGCCATCATCTTCCGTCTGTGGATGGCCTACGCCGGCGGCCCGATCGATATGTTTATGACCTCGGTATTTTATCTTGCCGGCACAGGCTTCTATATAAAGGCTCGCCGAAGTGCCTGCGGGGCAGCGCAGCCGGTTTTCACCTGGCGTGAAAGGTACATGTTGCTGCTGCTGACACTGGCCTCGGCTGTAACCTTATTACGTTATATGGTATGCTGAGTTATGACATGTATTGGTTGTGATGCCGGCAGGGATTTGTAATTTTCTGTACAACACGATTTTGGCCTACATGCGCTTATAAAGATTATCCCGAAATATATGATGCAGTTCCGGCAGATACCCGTAGTGTTCGCAAGAAGCCCAAACCACTTTCCAAAGGTGACAACACTATTGTTTGTATGTTCAGCCGTTTCCTTTGTAAACGACAAGGGGCAGCGCGACACATATCAGTATGTCAAATCCGGCAACGGTCAGATAGCCCACATCAACGGCATTATGTCGGAGCTGATATATCTTTCCGACATTCGGCAGAAGATTATCTCCGCTAAAAAGATTGAATCGCTCACGCTCCAATCCGTCACCGTGCGCTGCGGCGAGCGGTCTGCGACCTTCTTCATCGACCCGGCTCTGACCTCCGACGAGTGCTTGCAGGTCGAGCAAATGCTGACCTCCCCATCGGTGCGTATTCCTTACGGGCTCGATGTCGCCCTCTATGATACCGACTTCGACGCTCTCATTCCGATTATCATAACCGATTTTACCTCGGAGCTTTCCGACACCGACGAAAAGCTCAACTCGGTTAAGTTCACTTGGCGATTTGCCGAGAACCGCCC
Organism: Bacteroidales bacterium M6; assembly: GCA_001689485.1. Lineage (GTDB taxonomy): Bacteria > Bacteroidota > Bacteroidia > Bacteroidales > Muribaculaceae > UBA7173. Next base: position 1,943 of record LUJQ01000010.1, read on the forward strand.
AAAGGTCGCCGTTCCCGAATCGCCCGGCATTTTCAACGAAAAATACAATCCCACTTTCTCCTGATGGCTCGCTTGATACACATATCTACCGCTCGCACGATGCTCAACTCCGGCGACCCTGTCGATATTTCCGTATGGAAATCCGACGGCTCTATCCTCGAACTCCGAAATTGTATCTCTCTACGATACAATTTTTACGGAGGCTGGAGGAACGTAAAGATACTTTCCTCCGGCGAGTGCCGCAAAATCCGCGACTGCTGCATCTTCCGAGTGAACGACTGCGAAGTTTTCCTGTAAATTTCAATTTCTCAACAAATGTTGAGAGGTATGTCGCAAAAAAATAGTATCTTTGAGCCAAAATTCACAACCACTATGAAAAAGAAATTTCTCTCAATTACAATCGCGGCTGCTGTTGCCAGTGCTTTGAATGTTTCAGCTCAAACATTTGTAAAGGAGATGAACGGTGCTGACACACGTTTCATCCCCGGACAGTACATGAAAAATGGCGAAGCTGCTATATATTTCTCTGATGACGAATACGGATATAAAGACGGCGGCACGAATTATACGGCTGAAATATTCGATTTTGAGCTTCAACCTCTCAAATCATTCAATTTCCCTATTCTTTTCCCATATTGCAGGTTTGAGGAAAGAGCCTCGACCGGAACCCTGGAAAAATCTCGTGTGATTAAGGAGGACAGATTTACAATAAATGAAGCTGATGGCATACCGTCCACATCGGATATGGAAGCCCGCAAGGATGCTTTTATCAATTACATCTTCGAGACTTTGCGATATTCAGACCCGACCCTGACTCTTGCCATATTGCAAAATGGCACCAAAGTAGAGGATAATGCTATCCTTATCAATATTCCCTTTAAAAAGGGCAATGGATTGTATGAGTTTGAGGAATATCTCAAGACCGTAGATGCATACCTTGAGCCCTCAGGAAAGTGGGGATTCTCCTACTATTACTCCACTCAAACCCCAAGATACAATGGCGAATGGAGTGGGCGCTTGTGGGAAGAAGCTCCTATCAGCAATTTTTGCACTCCTCGTTGCAATGATGTTGCAAGACTGAATGATTGGAATGGTGGCGTTTACCTACCGTTCTCTCAAACCTTCTTCAATGACGACGAAGCATTCGAATACGTTCGCTTCAAAGCGGAGGTAGCCGAAGGAGGCGAGAGCAGTTTTAATCCTGTGACGGACGACCCACAGTCTCCTGAATCATATCTTTTTGGCATTACCAATACAGACCGTGACGGAGACGGAGAAACGGACTATAAACGTACATTGTACGGAGTTCATTACACCGGCCTTGAGGTTGTAAACGAGAATGATCAGGTGCTTTACACATTCCCGATGCCCGACAACGCCGAGGGGAAACCAACTGTTGAGTTCTTTAAATCAGACAACAGTATTCTCGCACAGGTCAATTATAACTGGCATGATGAACAAGGTCGCTATGTGCAAACCGTGAGATTTTATCGCATAGATAAGTCTACCGGGAGTGTCGCAAAGGTCATCAAGGAAGAAAATCATATTACCGCTCGGCCTAATCCGGCGCTAAAGGGAACTCCCGTAGTTGTGGATCTGCCGACATCTACAGGCGAGCGCACCATTAGAGTCAATGCTCTAAATGGTTCAACCGTCATGAGCCTTAAAGTCGAAGCCAACGCCACTCAGATTTCTGTGCCCACAGAGAACCTTACATCTGGAATTTATCTAATCACCGTTACAGATAAAGGCCACACATCAGAGACCTGCAAGGTTATCGTTCGGTAAGCCCTGCTTGCACATGTTTAATAATTCATATAGAGCCTATAGTTTTGCTAAAATTCAACAACGCTATAGACTCTTGACTCTTTCTGCCATATTTTTCACGTTTGTCATTCTACCGATGCTACTATCAGATTTGTTATGATGCGGAGTTTATGAATTCTTATTATGATATTTTCGGGGTTCTCAAAGGGGGTGTCCCCCTTTGACTCAGTAGGGATATTTTCAGCGTATCGGAACGGTATGCGGCTCGGAAATGTTGAGCAAGGTGAGAGCAGAACCAAGCTTGCTTGAGTTATGCCGAACCGCCGCCAACATTGCGCGATGCGAAAATTCCCTAATGAGCCTAAGGAATTTCCTGACGGTGTAATTTCCTTGTCGTCTCGGAATGTCTGATATTGTTGCACTCGATACTGTGGTTTACCATTGTACCGGGTGCAATGATTATGGGGGTGTGGAAGCCGTTTATGGATTACGTGTAATACATAGGCATAAACTTGCTTTCCTCCCTTAACTCCATCTTTGGGCGGTAAAAAAAACAGATAGCGGTCACGGCAGTGGCTGCGGTTTCAGCGGTGGCTTTTGGAATAAAAGACCTCCTGAAACATACCCTTGCAATCCCTTTTTTCTCGTTGCCGTATATTAATTTTTCTCGTTGTTCCTTTGCATTTCTTGCACTTTTGCACAATCGAGCGGTCAACTTCATCAGGAAATAAGAGAGCGTTGTCTCCGTATTATTCCATGATTACCCTTGGTATTCTTGGCACATTGGCATTTTTAATATATGCAGCAGTGCAAAGAGTACATGGATTCATAATCGCTGAATTTTCTCAAATACCTTTGCATTTTCTGCACTTTCGCACTTTCAGATCTGTTGAAGATGCAAAAATGCAGAAAGTGCAAGTGATTCTCAATATTGTTGTTTTTCCATTGCCTTTATAATTCGGGTTGGTTAAATTTCACATATATGCACCCCTGCTGAACCAAACCAAAATCCGAAGAGGATAACCGATGAAAAATAAGAACCCTCCGATGTCGGTTGGAGAGTCCATCAAAGTGTGCCAAAGTGCCAAGAATGCCAAGGGGTAAATCACGGCATAGCGTAGCTGATTGAGCCGAGGGAGTGGATTGCGTCCTGCTTCAAGCTGTCAACCACATGACGATATTTCTCCGTCATGGTTATGCTTGAATGCCCCATGAGGTCGGCGACAGTCTTGATATTCGCACCGTTTCACGCTGACGCTCCTTTTTGAGCCGATAGCCCTCACGGTCTTCAAGAAACTCCTGCTCACGCTCAAATCTTATTTTCTCGGCGAGTGCGAGGGTGTTGCGTGGGTGCAGCCAGATGTAGAGGTTGAGGTTCTCTCGCTTGCGGATATGCTTGATCTGACACTTGGGTTTGCCTGCCATAGCCCCCGATGAGTAGAAAACTTGGTTGCCGTCCTCGTCAAGCACGGGAGTTTCGGAGCGGCCGAGATAGAATTCCAGATAAAGGCTCGCACGTCCGTCTTTCAGCTCGGACTGTTGCAGTTTGGGATTTTGTTTGTTCTTGCTTTCTATTTTCGCCATAAATGATTATCTTTGTTAAGCGCAAAGGTAATTAGGGGGTTTGAAACGTAAAAATGACCCTCAACATCTATTAACAAACGAAATGTACAAAAGATGTACTGACTGCGAAAAAAGAGGCAAAAACTTATAAAAATAAGAAACTGAATAGAACTCTAATTCGCTGATGTTCATTCAAGTTAATTCAAATACATTCACCATATAAAAGATTTGTGCCGTATATGCCGAGGGGTGATGCCGGAATCCGGCATCACCCCTCGGCATATACGGCAGGTCGTATCTCTAAATAATAGAAACAACTATCCACATGATACTGTTAACGACCTGAGTCCTTAACGAGTTCCGCAACACGCTTGTTAAACAGTTTTTCGCACAACAAATCCTCGATGGTCAGGTGCATGCGGTAACGCCAGTAGTGACGCGAATTTGCCGGTACGTTAATCTGTTCCTTATATGGGTTCTCACGACGCAGACGGCCATCAACAGAAAGCCAGTCCTGCAACGGGAGAATACAAAGCATGGCAGGTGACTTCAGGTTGCTGTCGACGATTTTCTCACATATCCACGGTTCGGCAAATGCCGGTGCTTCCCCACCCTCGTGAAGCATATTGTTATAGAACCGTTGCGTTTTCTCACGGTTTTCTTCCCACCATTGACGTATACCGCCCATATCATGGGTAGAGGTTGTACACACGGTGTAATACGGATAATTCGCCGGATTGCCGAATTCCTCACGCGGGTTTTTAGGCATGCGGGGGATGTCGAGTGTAAGGATTTCCAATGCACCCATCACTGCAGGCACACAATCCGGAATCATACCCAAATCCTCGGCACAGGTAAGCATGTCAGTGGCATCAATCACCGGGGGGAGCTTCCACATAGCCTTACCATACCAGAAATCATTATGGCGATGATAATAGAAATCGTTATAAAGGCGGTCGAAACACCAGCGTTCGTAATCGTTAAGCGCACGGTATGTGTAGGTATATTGTGCCGAAATGCGTGGATGGAATTTCCCTTTCTGATATGGGTCCTCGATAAACAACACCTGGTCTACAAGCCCAAGAAGGGCATTACACAGACGTTCGTTCTTTTCATCCTTCGGCTGTGTGGCAAAATAATCGGCAATCATGCGCTGAGTGGCAAATTCCGGACGCAGACGGAAACGTCCGTATCCTGCATCTGAAAGGAAACGTTCACGAGCCTCATCAGTATATTCGCCGAAGAAGTCCCCAAGGAACCAGTCCATAATATATGGCGTGGTCTGCAAGTCGGTATCAAGCCAAAAATCGTAGTTCTCACGCAGCTCGTCGGGCGAGAACGGGAGTGCAGGGTTGAATATACCCAACAGTCCGTGGAGCTGCGACATAGGAATCTGCCATATACGGAAAAATCCAAGCACATGGTCTATACGGTACACATCGAAATATTCGGCCATCTTACGGAAACGCGCTTTCCACCACGCAAAGCCGTCACGGCTCATTTCCTCCCAATTGTAAGTAGGAAGCCCCCAGTTCTGTCCGAGCACGGAAAAATCATCCGGCGGCGCACCGGCCTGGCAATCCAGGTTGAAAAGACGTGGCGAAATCCAGGCATCCACGCTAGTACGTGAAATCCCGATAGGTATATCACCCTTTATGGCAACCCCGTGGGCGTGGGCATAGTCACGCACTTCACGCATCTGGGAATCCAGGTTCATCTGAACCCAATATACATAATTCACGTCATGGCTGTTCTCCTTTACAAACCCGTCTATTTTTGCAGGGTCGTAAACAGCATATTCGCCCCATTGCGAGAAATCAGCAGTGCCGTTTCTATCACGCAGCACACAGAAAGCGGCATATGGTTTAAGCCAGGTCTCGTTCACGGAAACGAATTCCTTAAAAGCCTTGCTGCGGATAACGTTTTGCGACACAGAGGCAAACAATTCTCGTGTAAATTCCGATTTCGCATTATTCACACGTTCATAATCAACCTCTTCCAAGGCATTGAGTTCAGCCCCAAGTGCATCGAAATATCCCTGTCGGCCGGCATCGGGAAGTTTTCCGAGTGCAGCCAGGTTGAGATACATCGGATGCAATGCGAAACAAGAATTTGCATTGTAAGGATATGAATCAGTCCACGTGTGGGTCATCGTGGTGTCATTGACCGGAAGAACCTGTATGAACTTTTGCCCTGTCATTACAGCCCAGTCGACCATTTTCTTCAAATCCAAAAACTCGCCTACGCCGAAATCCGATTCGGAACGAAGCGAAAACACGGGGATAGCCACCCCGGCACCACGCCATGGAGATTTAGGGTTTATAAAACGAAGCCCGCTGACCACCAGACATTCACCATCTGTAGCGGCTTTCAAATCAAAACGCCTGTTATTCCCACCTTCCCATGCCACGACATGACGTGTATCTTTTTTAAGGATAAGGAACTTGTATTCAAATTCGGCAGGCAGTCCGGCAAGGGGTATGGCACAACTCCATGTCGGGTAATAGGCATCGCTTAATACCACTGCCTTTTCAGGATTCCAGTTGCCAAGCTGGTCGCATGCCCCGGTCACGGCAAGCACCTCATCCGATGCAATCATCGGGGCATCCACGCTAAGGAGCATTTCCCCGGCTTTTACATCGGGGGCAATCGCACGGTTAAGCCGTTTGCAAACACAATCGGTGAACACCACCGAATAGTAAGGCTTATCCCATGGCTGATCCTGCCATCGGTCGTAAATTTCAAAATCGTGTACACCCTTCCCATGACGGAACTGGTGGCATTTTCCCCACTCAGTCTTTTCCGCACCGTTTTCATGCCTTACAAAATAGGCATATTGGAAATCGGGGGTATCATCCGGGATGGAAAGGCGGGTTTTCCATGTCTGCTCCCCATAAAGGTCGAGCTTTACCGCCTTCGATTTGTCACCGTTACCCAGTTGGGGGATATTGCCGGTGATATAGACAGCCTCACCCCAATTGGTGCGGTAATCTATGATGAACGACAGATTCATAAGGTTTTTATAAAAGTATAAATGTTAGTAAGATATATTGCAAGTAACGTTGCTGCAAGTTTCAAGGTTACTTTTGGTTTTCATGGCATCCCCCGATCCCCCTCGGCAGTTGCCTGGAATTTTCGAAAATATGTTCAGGCAACCTCCCTTATCCCTATTACAATTACAGCAACTTAATGCTGATGTAACGTTTGGGATTACGTTTCACATCAATCAAAAGGGAATCCAACGATGCCGCGCAATTATTCAGGTTATCATAAAGCGCGCGGTCATGGGTTATAAGCCCTAGCGAGGAGTTTGGATCGTTAAGTTGGGTAGATAGAATTTTCAAGTTATCGGAAACCACTGCCAGGTTGCTGACAACGGAATCAATCGGGGCATTTTTCAAATCCTCTGATACCACAGCCAAAGCCCCGCTCATCGTATTGAGATTATCCGTGATGCCGGTCACATTTGCCATAACCGGTGCAAGCGAGCGGGTTGTTGCATTGATCTGGCGCATGGACTGCTCCAAATTAAGGGTTATGGCATCAAGGCGTGCCACCGATTTTGACAACGCCGGATCCGCAACCAAACGGTTCAGCGATGTGAGCAATGAATCTATTTTAGGGAAAATAGCGCTTATATTAGGCATCAGGTTGTTGGAAACATTCTCCATCAGCCCCGAAGCAGTAGCTCCCTCAATCATGCTGCCGACTTCATAAAAATCTGAAGAATCCGACATTTTCAGCACAATGGTGGATGTGCCGAGTATATCCTGCTCGATTACGGCTTTCGAGCCTTTAGGCAGTTTCAGCGCCCGGTCAAGGCCGAGTTCCACCTTGACATGCCCGGGATTATCGTATTGATACTTCAAGTCCCTTACCTGCCCAACCTTGAAACCATTGAGCGTTATAGGTGCCGACATCTGCAAACCGGCCACATTGGTATATTCGGCATAATAATAATTGGCGGCTTTGAACATATTCACCCCTTTAAGGAAGTTTATGCCGAAAAACAGTGCGAGCAATGCTATTGCCACGCAAAGCCCGATTACAATCTCTTTTTTTGAGGATTTCATATCGTATGTTTTTTATTATCATATAATTATAGCAAACGCGACCAATATGTGGGGGGTCATGGTTTGATAAAATCCACCCGTTTGCCATTCACCATCTTTATAATAAAGCATTGCGGAAATTGTTTCCGCAGTTTCTTCAGACATTTCTGCGCATCGTCGAGGTTTTCACCGGCTGCGATAGCATATTTAAACATCCCTCCGTCCCTGTAATATTCAACATCCTCACAACCTTTGAGTTCGGACGAGCCTGCACGCAACTTGTCTGAACTGGCCAGAATCTGCACGTAGTAATACGGCTCTGCATCATTGGCAATCTCAGTCAGCCCGCTTTTATCAGTGCTTTGTGAGCGTTTCGTCTGTACGTGCTCTCGTTCCATCTCCGTTGCAGGTTGGATATCCGATGGTTCTTCCCTTTGATTTTTACCATCATAGGAAATTGCCTTTGCATCCATCTGACAGCCGGTAACCTGTGAGCCATAAGTGTTCAGATAGGCACAGAATGCATTGTAAAGTGCCGTAACGGTTTCCTTCAATCCGTTGTCCGACATAAGGAAACGTTCGGCACGCGGGTTGCAGATGAAATCAAGCTCCACGAGCACCGAAGGCATCGACGTGGCCCAAAGCACCAGGAAGCCGGCCTGACGCACTCCACGGGGGACGCGTCCGGCCACCCTGACAAGTTCGGAATGCACTGCGTCAGCAAACTCGATGCTTTGGTCCAAACGCTTGTTCTGGCTGAGTTCGAACACAATATCGCTCTCCAATGAGTTGAGGTCGAACCCGGCATACTTTTCGGTATGATCGGCCTCCAACTCTATCACCGAGTTTTCACGCTTGGCAACCGCAAGGTTTTCACTGGTTTTATGCAGTCCCAGTGTATAGACCTCGCATCCCGCCAGGTTCGTCCTGTTTCGGTTCCGTTTATCAACCGAATTCAGATGGATGGAAATAAACAGGTCGGAATTCGCCTTATTGGCGATTGCCGCCCTTTCATTCAGCTGGATGTATTTATCATTGTCGCGCGTATATACCACCTTTACTTCCGGAAGGTTCTTTTCAATCAGCCTTCCAAGCTCCTTTACAACGGCCAAAGTCAGCGATTTCTCATTTGTCTTGGTTCCGATAGCGCCATAATCCTTTCCTCCATGTCCGGCATCAAGGGTTACGACAAAGTCTTTCGACACCATCCAAACCGACGGCATCGAAACAAACAGCAAAAGCGCCGCAAAGCGCATAAAATATATTTTGAAGCTCTTAAAAAAGCCCATTCCTGTCATGTTAACACCTACAAAATTATAAAAAATTCCCCAAAACGGCAATCACGACAAAAACACGCCCCAAAATATCCCAAATAGGCTAACTCATTCGACAAAAAGTCGAAATGCCGTCATTGCCTCCATAATCCCATCACACACTAATAGGGATCGACGTCATAATAAACCACAGTACCCTTCATTTGTGGAAGTTCGTGCATGTCGATATACGTCTGACGTAGAATCTCTTTCACTTTCGCCATAGATGCGGCAACCTCTATTTTCAACATTATTTTACGGATATACAATCCCTGTACACGCCCTACGGCCGGTTCCTCAGGCCCGTAAACCCGGTTGCCCAACAACGTCCGCAAACGGGCGGCATAAGTGTCTGCTACCATCCTAAGGCGCGACGGGTCACGATGTTTCACATACATGTACACTATCCGTGAAAACGGCGGGTAGAAATACCGTTCACGTTCGGCTATCTCACGTTCATAGTACCCTTCATAATCATGTTTTACAACAAATCGCAACACCGGATGCGACGGCTGGTATGTCTGAATAAGCACCAATCCTTTCGAGCCGCTACGACGCCCGGCACGGCCCGACACCTGCTCAAGCATGTTGAAAGCCCTTTCGCCGGAACGGAAATCAGGAAAATTTATAATGGAATCGGCATTCAGCACAGCCACGGTGTCAACACCCCCGAAATCAAGCCCCTTGGTAACCATCTGTGTCCCCACAAGGATTCGCGCCTTCCCCGCTGAAAATTCATCGATGATATGCTCATACGAATCTTTGTTGCGTGTGGTGTCCAAATCCATACGCAGCATTTTCTCACCGGGAAAACGGGCTGCAACCTCCTCCTCCACCCGTTCAGTGCCATACCCGATAATCTCGATTGCAGGTTCTTTGCATTGGGGGCATACTGAAGGCAGAGGGTAGACGGCACCACAATAGTGGCACTGAAGCTGGCGCAGGTGACTGTGATATGTCAGAGCGACATCGCATTGCGAGCAACGTGGAACCCATGCACACTGCTTGCAGCGTGCCAAGGGAGCATACCCGCGTCGGTTTTGAAACAAAATAACCTGTGCCCCACGGGCAAGCGATTCACGTATAGGCCGCTCTGTGTCAGCGGCAAACGTACCTGATAACATCCCAGCCTTCCTGGCATGGGCCATGTCAATCACCCTTATTTCTGGGAGTTGCACATCTTGGTAACGGACACTGAGCCTGACCAGCCCGAATTTCCCCGACAATGCCTTGCTATAAGTTTCCACCGACGGCGTTGCAGAACCGAGCAACGTCTTAGCCCCATGCATCCCGGCAAGGACGATAGCCGCATCACGAGCATTGTAGCGCGGGGCCGGGTCATATTGCTTATAGCTTGACTCATGTTCTTCATCGACAATCACAAGACCTAGATGGGAAAACGGCAGGAACACCGACGACCTTGCGCCGATAACGACCACCGGCTCCGTGTCATGCAGCAGTTTTTTCCATATGTCGACCCGCTCGTTGTCGGAAAATTTCGAATGGTAGATAACCACTTTTTCACCGAACACTTCCTGCAAGCGCCGGGTCAGCTGGGTTGTCAGCGCTATTTCAGGTACCAGGTAAAGCACACAGTCACCCCGGTTCAGCACAAAATTAATCAGGTGTATGTAAATCTCGGTTTTACCACTTGACGTGACCCCGTGTAACAACGTCACATTCTTGGTCATCCACGATTTATGCAGTTCGTCGAGAGCAGCACCCTGGGCATCGCTCAGGCGCGGAAGCTTTCCTGACACATCCCCCGTGAATTTAAACCGGTTGACATCCTTTTTATATATACGCAAAATCCCCTTCTTCTCTACTGCGGAAAGAATCGCAGGTGACACCTGTGCCCTCTCCAACAATGCCTCGCGCCTCACTTCAACAGTCTCACCCCGTTGGAACCCGCTCAATTCAAGCATCGCCAACAGAAGCGCCTCCTGTTTTCGGGCACCTTTGAGTTTTGCAAAAGCCTCGGCCAAGCCTTCGTGTGTCACATTTACCGCCACATACGTTTCGCGCTTTACCCTGTAGCGCTCAACCAGCTTTTCAGAAATAATCAGGATGCCACGCTCAATCATGCGGTTGACGAGCGACGGAATCCCTTTATGCTCCAATTTACCGGCAATAACGTTTACCGATAATGCGCCGCTATGGTCAAGTAGCTGGCAAATTTCGGCTTCCCGGTTATCGGTCAACGGGTTTTCATCCAAATCATAATCCGGATTCAGCTCAACAAATGTCTCACTCTCGATTTTAAGCCCCGCAGGAATGGCAGCCTTATACACATCACCGACTGCCGACAGGTAATATTCGGCAATCCATTCCCACAATTTCAACTGTGGATGGCGCACAACCGGCTGCTCGTCAAGCACCATGGCCACATCCTTGACCTCGAAATCACGTGGAGGACGAGCCGCAGTGCCTACCACGATGCCGGTATAAAACTTTTTACGACCGAAAGGCACTATCACACGGAATCCGACTGCGATGCACCTTTTCATATCAGCAGGCACACGATAGGTGAATGTGGCATGCAACGGCAACGGTAAAATCACTTCCACATAGTCATTATGCGAAACTGCCGGTAACGATTCAATATGTTTCTGCGTGTCAACATTCATTTTGTCAAAAGCCTGCTTCAAGAGGACGTACAAAATTAAACAAAATCCGGGATAAATTTGCTATCTTCGCGTGACGAAGCCGGGCAGCTTACCCGACTTCCCGGAAATTCATAGCACAAACAACATCAACCCACAAACATATCACTGTATCATGAAAATTGACAAACAGACATTTCCTTTTAACGGCAAGGAGATAACCTGGATAACCCTGACCAATGCGAAAGGCGCACAAGTGGTACTGTCGTCGCTAGGCGCAGGGATTGTGGCCATACGGCTACCTGAAGCCGACGGTTCGCTCAAAAACGTAGTGATGGGCTACCCTGACCCGGCCGATTATCTGGCCGACGGCCCGTGTGCCGGCAAAACCCCCGGACGATATGCCAACCGCATAGCAAACGGGCGCTTCTCAATCGACGGCACAACATATACCCTACCCATAAACAACGGGCCAAACCACCTTCACGGCGGCCCTGACGGGTTCCAGAACCGAATCTGGGACTGCATCGTATCCGATAATGGCAACGTACAGTTCATCCTGGAAAGCCACGACGGCGATGCCGGTTATCCCGGCAACCTCAGGGCAACGGTCGAATATGAATGGGATGACAACAATAACCTTGAAATCACCTATCGGGCCACAACCGATGCCCCGACCATGGTCAATCTTACCAACCACACCTATTTCAACCTCGACGGCCAAGGCAGCGGCACAGGTCTCACCCAGCATCTCAAGCTTAATTGCTCCCGCTGGCTCCCTACCGATGAAACACAGATTCCTACCGGGGAAATAGCGCCTGCTGCAGGAACACCGATGGATTTCACCGAAGAATGCGAGATAGGCAAACGAATCCACGACGATTTCCATGCATTAAAAATCGGGAAAGGCTATGACCATTGCTGGATGATTGACGGATTCGACGGCACGATGCGTGAAACTGCCACCTTGCGAGGCTCCGAATCAGGACGCACACTCACTGTCAAGACCACCCAGCCTGCCGTGCAGGTGTACACCGGCAACTGGCTTGAAGGATGTCCCGATGGGGAAAACGGTTATGTCTATCATGACTACGATGCCGTGGCAATCGAGTGCCAGGGATGCCCGGATGCACCCAATCACCCCGGATTCCCGTCACAAAGACTAAACCCGGGAGAGGAATACATCCGCAAAATCCGGTTCGAGTTCGCATAACCCCCAAAGGCATTGACAGCCGCCAACATCATGATGTTGGCGGCTGTCAATGCCTTTCAATATAGATTCCAGTATGCATCCGGCACATTTCCTTATTTGCAATTATCTGCATCTGTGTGATTAAGGAACGAGGCTGTAGCCCGCACAGCCTCGGCGAAGGCCGTAGGCTGGCCTGGAACCGTAATAAACAGATGCGTAGTTCCAGGCAGGACTATACGCCTGACCCACACCCCGGCATCGGTCAATTTATCTGCCATATCCCGGCCTTGATCACGAAGGATATCCCGTTCGGCATTTATAATCAATACAGGCGGGAGCATGGCGAGACACCCCATCTGTGCGTTAAATGGCGAAACCAACGGGTGATTCGCATCTACACCATTAAGATATGCTTCGTTGAAGGCTTCCATCAATCCGCTATCAAGTCCGAAACCGTTGCCGAATTCCCGCCATGAAGCCGATTGGTCATTCCAAACCTTGGTAACCGGGTAAAACAACACCAGCGATTTCAGCCGAGGCAAACCCATTGCGGCATCAACTCCTCCCGACTTCTTTTTATCTGAATCTATCAGGCTCAAAGCCGTTGCCAGAGCAAGGTTCCCACCGGCGCTGTCACCCCCTATCGAAATTCCATCAGAATCTAAACCATATTCTGCCGCATGTCGGAATACAAATCCAACCGCATCCGTGCAACTAACAAGAGCCGCAGGATAAGGATGTTCCGGCGCCAAAGGGTAGTCAACGGCAAGAACGGCTATTCCGGCAGTTTTGACAAGTTCTATGCAAAACCTTGCGCAACTGTTGATACTGCCGAAACACCATCCCCCGCCATGCAGATAAATCATAACAGGTAGGATTTTACCGTTGCAATACGCCGGTTTATACAAACGGTAGTCGGTATCGATATCCATCACCTCTACCCCTTCGGCTATTTCAATAGCATGGTTCCGCGAAAACCGCACCTCATCAAGTGCGGCGCTGTTGCCTGCAACAGCCATCCTGACAGCCTTCTCCTGACGCGCCTGCAACCCCGGCGGCATGTTACGTAGAAAATCGTCGGTCTCACATCTCATCACACTATCCGCCAGTCCCCCGCCATATATCCCCGGTTGCCCGAAACACCACATCGCACCAATCATCCACGCCGCCAACCACATCCACGCCTTTAATCCAATCATTGCAATTCACTTATGAAAAAAAAACTATAAATTAACAGACCAAGGAGAGCAATTCGGAGAAAGAATCAATCAAGGAATCGGCTCCTGCCTGGATTAGGGCCGATGACGAGCTGTTGCCATAGGTGACGCCGACTGTACGGCAACCGGCGCCACGCCCCATGGCGATGTCCACAGGCATATCACCTACCACTATCGTATCGGCAGCATATTTGCCAAGTCTGCCCAATGTGACCAAAACCGGCTCGGGATGGGGCTTTGCGCAAGTCACATCATCCGCACCCAAAATAAGCGAGAAATAACGGGCAATATCGCTGTCATCGCAAAATTCCACCAACGATGCCCTGGAACGAGAAGACGCTACCGACATTTCAATCCCGAGGTCAGATAACTTGTGAAGTGCCTCCCTTACCCCCGGATAAAGATGCGGCACAAGCCTGGATTTATTTTCAGTGAATATGCGGCGATAAGTGGCAACACATTCATCAAGCCACGAATCGGAACTGCCTGGATACAGCTGGCGGAATCCCTCTTTCAGCGGCAACCCTATTGTGGATTGGCATTGCGCATCGCTTCGGGAATCCGCCCCCAAAGCCTGTATGGACATACGGTAAGTTGCAAGGATGGATTCCGTAGTATCAGCCAACGTTCCGTCAAAATCAAATATTATCAAAGATGTCTTCATATTGTCAGTCTAAGCGTGAATGCCTTGCTTTCTATATCATTATACTTATAATCATCAACAAACCGGAAACCGCATTTTGCCGCAACCCTTTGTGATGCATGATTACGGGAATCAGTGGTAATCAATAAGGATTCAATCCTCAGCCGGTCACGGCAATAAACTATAAAAGCATCGAGAGCCTCAGTAATCAGCCCTTGTACCCAATAAGGGAATCCTATCCAATAACCGACTTCCCGTTCACAGGCCCCGGTTCTATAATGTTCCTCCCCTTCCGGAACCAACCCGATGCATCCTACAGGCTCATCCGTAGTCTTCAGCACCACTGCGAACAGGTGGGGATTGGGTATAAAAAAGCACCCGATAACCTCACGGCTCATCTCCACCGAAGTGTGCTTCGGCCAAAGAGCCTGTTCGCTTACCCTTTCGTCAGAGGCATACCTATATAACGCCTCGGCATCGTCAAGCCTCCACGGACGAAGAATCATACGCTTTGTTTGAATCTCTGAATTCATAATCTGACATTTGACATTTGTGATAAGCCGACACACACATTCACCTGCTGTTAAACCTCTTCGAAATAGCCTCCGAATACTGACGTCCGACAGGTATAGAGATATCGCCCAACAATCTGACCTCCTGCTTGCTATAGCTTGAAATCTTCGATAAGGCCACGACATAGGAACGGTGGACGCGGATAAAATATTTTTCCGGCAGGAGCGCACATAGATTTTTAAGAATGATGCGCGAAACAGTGCATACTCCGTTCCGACGGAAAATCTTTGAATATCCTTCCATCGCCTCGATATAGATAATATCTGAAAAAGGGATGTTGACGTTGCTATATTCCTGCTTCACGGTTATGCTGTTGCTTGCCAATGCTGTGCGGTTATATTCTATCCTTCGCACAGCTTTCTCAATCGCAGTCTGAAACCGCGTGAATGAAAAGGGTTTATGCAGATAATCAACCGCATCAAGATTAAAGCCTTCAAGCGCATAATTCAGATAGGCCGTGGTAAAAATCACACAGATATCCCTGTCAATCTGCGCTGCTATCGTCAGCCCTGTCATGTTTTCCATCTCGATGTCAAGGAAAACCAAATCTGGATGCGTTTCCTTGATAGCAGCTATCCCCTCTTCAGGATTGGAATAGACCGTTAAGGAAATGCTGCCATGCCTTTCGCAAAATTTGGATACAACATCAAGAGCCAAAGGCTCGTCGTCAATCGCGATGCAATGTATCCGGCTTTCGGTTCCGTCCATCATGACAATTCTATCTTAAGGTTAACATTGTAAAATCCATCCGATTCCCCGGTTTGAAATATATATTTTCCAGGGAAAAGAGTGTTCATACGCGCCCGGCAATTCTCGATTCCTACGGGTACATCCGTCCGGAACTGGTCGCTATGTTTCATAATCCTGTTACGCGTTCCGAACAAGAGCGTTCCTTTATGCAACGCAAGCCTGACTTCAATCATGCAATCCCGGCTGGTGGAAGCTCCGTATTTGAAAGCATTTTCCACAAAAGTCAGAAGAAGCATCGGGGGGATTTCCATGTCGGAATCATCCACCTCATGTTCCCATACTATAACGGTATGTTCGTTGAGCCTGAGCTTCTGAAGATCGATATAGTTTGATATATAGGTTATTTCCTCCTTGACAGGTACATAATCATTCTCAATGGTCACATATGTGTATTTGAGTATATCCGTGAATTTGATAAACGCCTCTTCAGCCTTTTCCGAAGTGCCGATTACCAGGCTGTAAAGGGAGTTGAGCGTATTAAACAGGAAATGAGGACTTATCTGGGCTTTGAAAACCGACAGTTCCGCCTTGTTTTTCTGGTTCTCCATTTTCTCTTTAAGAAGCAGCTGCCCGTAAAGCTCTTTTATCAACGAGGTTGTAAGTGCATACGCAGCCACCAACGAAAACATAAGCCACAGGCTCAGGGTGATGTTATAGTCACGCACAGCAGTCTGATACCGTGAGAGCGCAGGAGTGTAGAAATCAACTTCCGGATGGGGATATATGCATAAAAGCCAAGTACCGATTAGAAGCGGGCAGGTTATGACCGCAGTCCAGACATATCGCCGTTCTACAAGCAACTTAGGGATATTCATCCGTTTAAGAAAAAAATAACTGCCGTAAAGGAACATGCACACCAACAAGAAGAACAACGGCCAATCTGACAGCCAGTGATGCGCAGGCCCCAACAGAATGAGAAGCGGCATAAACGCAAAGCTGAAAAAAAGATCGATGATTACAGATGTGTCATAACGTAATATCTTCATATCGCAAAATTAGGCATTCATACTGATTCACACAAGTTTAGCAACAAGATTCATACTAATCTACGCACCATTCCCATGATAATCTTATAGAAAGATGGGAAATTTACATTAACTTTGGACATTGAAAACCTCCCACCTCCCAAAAACATGAACCAATCAGCACATATCCTAATCATCGTTTCCCTAATACTTTGTTCATGCGGAAGCAAGCAAGAGCAGCAACCGCAGACTTTGATGGACGCTTCAAAACAGGAACTGGCCACTGCCCTGGGCGAGCGTGACGAATTGCTCGGACTCATGAGGGAAATAATTACAGCCACAAACCAGATAAAACATCTCGAAAACATCCTGGCAGTGATTGACAAACAGCCTGACGAAAGCCATTCGCAGCGGGCAAGAGTGCTACGCGACATTGCCGCCATTCAGCAAACACTCAGCCAAAGGCGCGAACAACTGGCCATCCTGGAGCAAAAGCTCCAAAAATCAGGTCTTTTCAACGACGAACTCCGAATGACTATCGAGGCACTACGCAAACAAATCGACAGCCAATCATCGGAAATAGCAAACCTGAAAACCCAATTAAACGCCGCAAACGAACATATCGACACACTGACATGCCAGGTCGACTCCCTGAACACAACGATATTTTCCGTTAACGAGCGGCTTGCGGCAACGCAAGGCACGGCAACAAGGCTCGAAAACGAGTTAAACACCTGCTATTATATAATAGCGTCAAAATCGGTGTTAAAGGAAAGCAAAATACTTGAAACCGGTTTTTTACGCAAATCAAAATTGTTGAAAGGAGATTTCGACAAAGGACTCTTTGTTACATGCGACAAACGCTACGCCGATTCGCTCGACCTGCAATCTGACAAAGCCAGGATTCTCACAAACCATTCCGAAGGTTCTTATGAAATAGTGGAACAGAACGGTAAAAAAATCCTCCACATAACATCTCCCGAACAATTTTGGGATTGCTCAAACTACCTTGTAGTACAAATTGACTGATAGGAAGGAGCCATCATGACAGAATGGTTCCAGAATCTTGTCGGAATACCCGCTCCATTCATTACCCTAAATCCGAACCGACAAACGCATGACAGACCAGGATTCTTCATGCGTTTATCGTCAGATTCATGCCGTTTGTTTACACATTTATTGTACTTCTATAACATAGATATACCTTTGCCACAAAAACAGCAAAGGATATATGAGAGATTTATTTGTCTTAGTTATTTTGCTATTGACAATAAGCAACCGGATGTATGCAACGGAAGCAACTTGGAAGCAGGATTCCATACCGACTTTGATAGCAAGCCCCAACATATCAGGGACAGTGGCAGATGAGACGGGCGAACCGGTGACCGGCGCAACCGTTAAAGTGAAACGCAATCCCGTACACGCCACAACCACCGATGTAAATGGGAAATTCATGTTGCAGAACGTGTCAGAAGGTGACACACTACAGGTATATTTTATCGGATTCAACACAGCCGACATCCCTTTAGTCAAAGGGAAAAGCGACTATGGCATAATCCTTCACAGCCACATGTCGCAACTTGACGAAGTAGTTGTGGTTGGTTATTCCACCCAACGGAAAGTGGATCTGACAGGGTCTGTGTCATCCATAAGCTCCTCGACCCTTGCCGACCGCCCTATCACCAATGCCACAAGCGCCCTTGCAGGGCTTGCCGCAGGTCTGACCGTAACCAATTCAGGGGGAAGCACACCGGGATATGAGGCACAGAGCCTGTTGGTGCGTGGCCAGGGTACGTTGAACAATGCGGCACCACTAGTAGTGGTCGACGGCATGACCGGCGTAGCCATCAGTGACATCAACCCGCTTGACATCGACAACATCTCGGTTCTGAAAGATGCCGCGTCATCGGCCATCTACGGCTCCCGTGCAGCAAACGGGGTTATATTGATAACCACGAAACAAGGAGCTGAATCAGCCCCGCGCCTTACCTACAGCGGCAATGTATCGTTTGAAACCGTTGCCAAACGGTTGAACCTTGTTACCGACTATGCCGAATTCATGGAACTGCAGAATGCCGGACTGATTGCAAACGGCCAGGCGCCACGCTTTTCGCAAGGCAAAATCGACGAATGGCGCAATGATGCCGGACGCAATCCGACCATTTATCCGAACACCGACTGGCAGGATCACATTTACCGCAACCCGTCGGTTGTACAAAATCACAACTTATCAGTCACCGGAGGGGGGCGCAGGGCCCGTTACAACATATCATTCGGATATATCAACAACCCCGGCATGATATATTACACCGACTATGAACGCTTTCAACTCCGCACAAACATCGATGTGAATATCAAGCCTTGGCTGAGTGTCGGCACAAACCTGTTTGGTTACATCGACAAAAACAACCCTTCGTCGGAGAATGCCGCAGCAGGAGGCGACGTGATTTTCGGATCGGGAGCATTCAACACAGTTCCAGGCATGACGCTATATGACCCGGTAACCGGCCTTTACGGAGGCATACAGAATCCTGAGGATGAAAATGTAAGCAACTTCAATCCCTACCGCCGACAATGGTTTTACAAGGACGAATTCCCGACAAAGACACGGCGCATGGTAGCCAAAGTGTATGCAAGGCTGCAACCTGTCAAAGGGCTGACAATCCAGGGGTCTTACACCTATAATTATTGGGACAGAAGGGTTGAGCAACACCTGACCGACCGCGACCTCTACCGTTTCACATCCGACGGCCCGGTGCTTATAAGGGAAGGGAAAGTACGCACCTATATAAGGCGTTATAATTATGACAACACGTTCCGATCTTCCGAACTTACGGCTAACTACAACTTCCATGTTTCCAAACTTGAAACATCAGTCCTGATTGGTGCAAGTCAGGAATATGACAGGGACAGATATGAAATGTTCCGACGCTACGACCTTATCGACGATTCCCTTACGTCGGTTGATGCTGCCACGACCAATGGCGAAATACAAGGCAATTACACCGAATGGGCAATGCGCTCTTATTTCGGCAGAGTAAATCTCAACTGGGATGACAAATACCTGCTAGAAGCCAATCTCCGTGCCGACGGGTCGTCGAAATTCGCTCCCGGCCACAGGTGGGGATACTTCCCTTCGGTTTCCGCCGGATGGAGGATTTCGCAGGAAAAATTCATGAGAAGCCTCGCATCATGGCTCGACAATCTGAAAATCCGCGCATCCTACGGCTCCCTAGGCAACAACGCCACAACAAGTTATTATATGTACCAGCCGTTGTTTGCAACCGCCAACTATATCCTAAACGGGAATATTGCCGGCGGCCTGGCCCAAACCGTGCTCTCAAACCCCAACCTTTCGTGGGAGAAAACATATATGACCAACATAGGCCTGGATTACGCACTGTTCAACAACCGCCTGAACGGGTCAATCGAAATCTACAACAAGGATACGAAGGGGATTCTGATTTCACTGCCCGCACCGCTGGAACATGGCACAAGCGTCGTACCCAACCAAAACGCCGGGGAAGTCAACAATAAAGGCTTTGAAATGGACATAAACTGGAACGACCGTATAGGGAAAGTTTCCTACAACGTCGGATTCAACATGGGATTTGTGAACAACACCGTGACAAAATTCCAAGGCGACGTTTCCTCGATCAACGGCGTTTATAAAACCCAGGAAGGAAAGCCTATCAACCAACTCTACGTAATAACGGTCGACCGCATTGTGCGCGACCAGGCCGACCTTGATTATGTTCAGGCGCTCGTTGACCGCAACCCTGACTATTTTGCCACTTACCAGCGCCCCGAACTAGGCGATTTCCTTTTCCGCGATGCAAATGGCGATGGCAGGCTCGATGCCGACGACCGCGTGGAGATAGGTCATGGCACACTGCCAAGATTTACCTATGGCATCAGCCTGGGGGCAAATTGGAACAATTTCGATTTCAGCGCCCTGTTTCAAGGCGTAGGCAATCACCAGGTTTACTACAACAACCAGGCATTCCGATTCGTAACCGTGATGGGTCAGTCGCTCAACAAAGATATAACCGACAATGCATGGACTCCCGACAACCCTTATGCATCGACCTACCCCGTTCTAAGAAACAACGCTAACGGGAAAAACAATATAGCCAGTGATGCATTTGTGCATAACGCAGCCTATTTCCGGTGCAAAAACATCCAGCTGGGATATACCATACCCAGGAAAATAACACGGAAATTCTATGTGGAAAACCTGAAAATATATACCAGCATCGACAACCTGTTCACCCTGACAAATTTCCCGGGACTTGACCCGGAAGTCGGAGCCAATGTAGGTTACCCCACAGTCAGGCAGTACTCCGTAGGTATCAATATCTCATTTTAATCATTGACGGACATGAAAACCCAATATATCGCGATTCTTCTAACATCGGGACTGATTTTCGGCGGATGTGAGAGCCTTGATTTCACCCCGGCCGACCAAATGTCGGGAGAGACCTTCTGGCAGACCGAAGAGCATGCACGCCAAGCGGCAACAGGATTGTATGCTGCAATGAAGGAGCCTTGGTGCTTCGGGATGGAATTTACTTTCGACATGTGCAGCGACATTGCCGACGGCACATCGCCATGGGCCGATATTTCACGTGGGGCCACTTTCGCCTCAAGCAGCGGCGGGGTGCAAAACCACTGGCAGTACCTCTATGAACTGGTTCACCGTTCAAACACCGTGATTCGCAATGTCGCCAACATGCCGATAAGCCGTGAAACAATCGACCGTGTGACCGGGGAAGCGAAATTCCTGCGTGCCATGGCCTATTTCCGCATGCTGAACTGCTGGGGCGGAGTGCCATATTATGATGAGACATGCGATATAAACGAACAATTTTTAAACCTAAAAGCACCGCGATGTCCTGCCGCCGAACTTCGACAACATATCATCGACGACCTTACCGACGCCATAGCGAAACTCCCTGTAAAATGGGATGACGCAGATTTAGGCCGTGCCACAAAAGGTGCCGCATATGCCTTACGGGGGAAAGTCTACCTGTTCAACCGGCAATGGGAGGAAGCTGCGGATGATTTCGAAGAAATCGTCTACAACAAAAACAACGATTACGGATATTCTCTCCATCCCGACTATAACGAGTTGTTCAGGCTGTATAACGGCAACCACAGCCCGGAAATGATATTCGCCATCCAATCAATCGACGGAAATACGGCAGGCTATGCCCTTGACATAGTGTCATATTTCGGGAACAAATCGACGATGCGCCTAATCGCAGGCAACCGGATAGTGCCGTCGGTCACATTGGTCGATATGTATGAAAACGCCGACGGCACACCGTTCAATTGGGATGATGTTTTTCCGGGATTCAATTCAGGCGGTTCGCAACTGCGCCGTAAATATATGAGTGTTGCCATCGACCAGGGAAGCACCAAAGTGACTGACCTGCTTGAATGCGACACCACCAAAGTTATGGATGCATACCGCCTGCGCGACCCCAGACTATGTCTGAATGTAATCACCCCCTACTCCCACTATCTCGGAACTGATGCCGCCTCTTCACCGATGGATAAGCAATTCGTCATTGCCGACCCGTCAAAGGGGGGCGCGCCGATGGAGGCAATGGCTTTTATCCGGAACTCGGAAGGATGGAATTCCTATTTTTGGCGTAAATGGATTCCGACAGGGAACCTTGACGGATACTGGGGGGAATACACACGCACCCCTTATGAGTTCCCCATCATAAGGTTGGGCGACGTGTTGCTGATGCTTGCCGAAGCTTATAACGAAACCGGGGCAACCGATAAAGCCGTTGTCGAGGTCAACAAGATTCGTGGCCGCGTCGGCATGCCGGAGCTGAACAATGGCGACGAGTGGCTTTCTGTAAATGGCAAAGACGACATGTCGGAACGCATCAGGCGCGAACGGGCGTTCGAACTGGCCGGGGAAGGACAACGATACTGGGACCTCCGCCGATGGGGTCTGCTTGAAACATCTGTGAAAAACGCGACCGATATCCTGGGTGACCTTATGTACACACGTTCATACCAGCAACGCCACGAACTGTGGCCCATACCCCTTGTTGAGATGGAACGCAACACCAACCTGACCCAAAACACAGGGTGGTGACAGCAATCAGGATGGCATCACATCCTGTCGTCAGGATAAATCCCGGCACATCGGCCTGCCTCCGCACAAACTGCGGGGGCTTTTTAAATTTTATTACAGGCATTGTGCCATATATACGGGGGAATTTTCGTAAATTTGCGGCTTGAAAAATCAATTGTGTAAACTTATTTTTCAGGATGACGGATATTAAGGAAATCAAAACCGCACTCATCTCGGTTTTCAATAAGGACGGACTGGACGAGATTCTTCTCCTTCTTCACAAAAACGGCGTTAACTTCCTCTCAACAGGCGGCACACGCAGCTTTATCGAATCATTGGGCTACCCTTGCGAGGCTGTCGAAGACCTCACCGGTTACCCGTCGATTCTCGGTGGACGCGTAAAGACGCTCCATCCCAAAGTTTTCGGGGGCATTCTAAACCGCCGCGACAACGCCACCGACCGTGATGAAACCGCGAAATACGAAATACCCTCGGTCGACCTCGTTATCGTCGACCTCTACCCTTTCGAGGAAACTGTAGCATCAGGGGCATCCGAAGCTGATATAATCGAGAAAATCGACATAGGGGGCATCTCGCTTATCCGCGCAGCCGCCAAAAACTTCAACGATGTGGTAATCGTACCTTCGAAGCACCAGTACGAGCCTTTGCGCCAGTTGCTCGCCAAAAACGGGGCTAAAACCTCGTTGGCCGACCGACGCTGGTTCGCAAAAGAAGCCTTCGGGGTTTCTTCAGCCTATGACGGCGCGATTTTCAACTATTTCGACGGCAACGAACAGCCCTCGGCACTCCGCATAGCAATCGACGGCGAAAAGACAATGCGCTATGGGGAGAACCCGCATCAGCAGGGTTTCTTCTTCGGGCATCTCGACCAGCTGTTCGACCAGCTTCACGGCAAGGAACTTTCCTATAACAACCTCCTCGACATCGATGCCGCAGTGTCGCTCATGGCCGAGTTCACCGAACCCACTTTTGCCATTCTTAAACATAACAATGCCTGCGGTGTGGCTTCTCGCCAAACCATTCTAGAAGCCTGGAAAGATGCCTTGGCCGGAGACCCCGTATCGGCATTCGGAGGTGTACTGATTGCAAACGGCAATATCGATGCCGCAGCGGCCGAAGAAATCAACAAGATATTCTTCGAGGTAATCATCGCCCCCTCCTACGACCAGGAAGCACTCGGCATCCTGGAGCAGAAAAAGAACCGCATCATCCTCAGGCAGAAAGCTCCCCTGACGACCACACGCCAGTTCCGCTCCGTGCTCAACGGCGCATTAGTGCAGGAACGTGACCTGAAAACGGAAACGCCCGACGACCTGAAGCTCGTTACTGTAACGCCTGTGGCCGACGATCGTATTGCCGACCTCCTTTTTGCGAACAAGCTTGTAAAGCATTGCAAAAGCAACGCCATCGTGCTTGCCAAAAACCGACAGCTTTGTGCCGCAGGTGTGGGACAGACCTCACGTGTCGACGCATTGCGCCAGGCAATTGAAAAGGCCGGCACATTCAATTTCGACCTCAATGGCGCCGTAATGGCATCGGATGCATTCTTCCCGTTTGCCGATTGTGTTGAAATAGCCCACAACGCAGGGATTGACGCTGTGATACAGCCCGGCGGATCTATCCGCGACAACGACTCCATAAAATATTGCGACGAAAACGGCATTGCCATGGTGATGACCGGATTCCGCCACTTCAAACATTAAACAATGCCAGGTTGGCGCCAAGGGCAATTTCCCATGGCGTCCACACCCCGGTGTTTATCAGGATTCAGTCAATTCAAATTCAGAAACATAAAAATGAGATTATTTTCTCTGACAAAAGAGATAGCAATTGACCTTGGCACAGCCAATACCGTCATAATACATAACGATAAAATCGTTATCGACGAACCGTCGATTGTAGCGCTCGACCGCCGCACCGACAAGCTTATCGCCGTCGGCAAGGAAGCTCAGTTGATGGAAGGGCGCGAACACCCGGGCATACGCACCGTGCGCCCGCTTCGCAAAGGCGTGATTGCCGACTTCAATGCCGCCGAGCTGATGATTCGCGGCCTTATCAAGAAGGCAAGTTCGAAAAGCAACTGGTTCTCCCCCTCTCTGCGTATGGTGGTAGGCATCCCGTCGGGATCTACCGAAGTAGAAATCCGTGCCGTGCGCGACTCATCGGAACATGCCGGTGGCCGCGATGTCTACATGCTATACGAACCAATGGCCGCCGCCCTCGGTATCGGCCTTGACGTGGAAGCCCCCGAAGGCAACATGATTGTCGATATAGGTGGCGGTACAACCGAAATCGCTGTTATCTCCCTTGGCGGCATTGTCAGCAACCGCAGCATACAGATTGCAGGTGATGACCTGACAGAAGACATCCAGGGACACATGCGCCGTGCCCACAACGTAAAGGTAGGCGAACGCACTGCCGAACTTATCAAGATGAATGTCGGTTCTGCACTCACCGAATTGGAGAATCCGCCGGAAGAATATATCGTGCACGGGCCTAACCAAATGACGGCACTGCCGATGGAAATCCCGGTTTCATACCAGGAGATTTCGCACGCTATCGAGAAATCGGTAACCAAAATCGAAACCGCCGTGCTCAGCGCGCTGGAACAGACACCGCCCGAACTCTATGCCGACATTGTACGCAACGGTATATGGCTTGCCGGAGGTGGCGCCCAGCTCCGAGGTCTCGACAAACGACTGACCGACAAAATCGGTATCCAGTTCCACGTGGCCGAGGATCCGCTGCTTTGCGTTGCCAAAGGCACAGGTGTGGCGTTGAAAAACATCGAGAATTTCTCGTTCCTGATTCGGTAAGCCCAAGGCAGGCTGTTCATGGGGAACATAGTTCAACAGCAATAGGCAAAATTATAGAAAGTGCGCAACCTGCTCAACTTTTTTATCCGCTACAGCACATGGTTCGTCTTCGTGTTCTATGTGGTGTTGAGCTGTGTACTTCTGTTTCAAAAGAACCCCTACCAGCACCATGTCTACCTCACTTCAGCAAATACAGTTGCCTCAGGGGTTTACGATGTAACCAGCAATATAACCGGTTATATCAACCTCCGCGACATCAACGAGGATTTGCAACGCCGCAACGCAATGTTGGAATCGGAAGTTATCGCATTACGTAACCGGAACCGCCAGCTGCGTCAAAGCATTATGCAGGACTCTCTACGGCAACTTGACTCGATAGGGGGATTTGAGTTTATAATCGCCTCGGTAATAAACAACAGCGTTATAAAGCCATATAACTATATCACTATCGACAAGGGTAAGACCGACGGCCTTGCCCCTGAGATGGGGGTTATGGACCAAAACGGTGTAGTAGGCGTTGTCAACGTTGTTTCAGACCATCATGCACGCATAATCTCCCTTCTGAACCCCCATTTCCGTTTGTCGTGCAAGTTACGTGGGAATGATGCATTCGGGTCGCTTGTATGGGATGGTAAGAAACCTACGGAGGCATTGCTCGAAGAACTTCCAAAACAGGTAAAATTCCGGCATGGCGACACCATTATCACATCAGGATATTCCGCAATGTTTCCAGAGGGTATCCCGGTGGGTATTATCGACGGTTCTACCCGGGGTGAGGACGATAATTTCAACACCCTGCGAATCAAGCTGCTCACTGATTTCACAACCCTTTCGACAGTAAAAGTGATTTCCAACCGCGACATCGTCGACATAAGGCAGGCCGAGGCCGGAACGGCAAACTGAGCCGTAGTTTACCTATACGCAATATCTCCCAAACAAAAAAACAACATACCCGCCCCATGACGAAAGAAATAATACGTTTCTTCATTCTTTTCGTTATACTCGTGTTAAGCCAGGTAGTGGTGTTCAACCACTTCTGTCTTTTCGGGGTGGCCATACCGTTGGTATTTGTCTACTTCATTATAAAGCTGCCTATAACATTAGGGACAAACTGGGTGCTTACATTTTCGTTCCTTCTCGGTCTTGCAATCGACTTGTTCTCAAATACGCAAGGCATGAACGCGCTGGCATGCACCCTCACAGGCATAATCCGGCTGCCGGTGTTGCGCCTTTATGCACCGCGACAGGACGACATCACCAACCCCGTGCCATCGGTAGGCTCGCTCGGTGCAGTCGTGTTCATGAAATACGCCGCAACAATCATAACGCTTTACTGCCTGTTGTTCTTTGTTATCGAAGCATTTGCATTCTTCGATATAATGAGGCTTCTTATGCGTGCAGCCGGTTCGGCACTGCTTACTTTCGTCATCATCATCGCTTTTGACGGCTTCACATCACGCCGTTAACCACGACAATGCGCAAAGATTATCAGCTTGAGAAACGGAAATACGTAATCGGCGGCTTCATCGTAGTCATCGCTATAATCTACGTGTGCCGCCTGTTCGGGCTGCAAATCCAGGATGACAAATATAAAGATTACGCCGACAACAATGCATTCCTCCGCAAGACGATATACCCCTCGCGCGGTATGGTCTACGACCGTAACGATTCGCTTGTTGTCTACAACCAGCCTGCCTATGATGTGATGATGATTCCTCGCGACGTGCATGATTTCGACACCCTCGACTTCTGCCGCACACTCAGCCTTACCCCCGAAGAGTTCAGGGCCAGGCTCGATGCGATGAAATCGTCGGCAAGCTACTCGTCATATACGCCTCAGACCCTTATAACCCATCTCTCCGCAAAAGATTACGGCAAACTACAGGAAAAGCTCTACCGTTATCCGGGATTCTTCATACAAAAACGAATCCTGCGTGAATATAACTACGATATAGCCGCCAATCTTTTAGGCAACATCAGGGAAGTTTCCGAGGCCGACATCGAACGTGACCCTTATTACCAGCCCGGCGACTATTGCGGCGACCTTGGTATAGAAAAAAGCTATGACCGGTTCCTTCGCGGTGTGAAAGGTAAGGAAATCCTTATACGTGATGCCAGAGGCCGCATCCGCGGACGGTTTGAGGACGGCGCCCGCGACATCCCGCCGATTTCAGGAAAAGACATACACCTTGGAATCGACATAAAGTTACAGGAATATGCAGAAAGCCTGATGGTAAATAAAATCGGGGCTGTGGTGGCAATCGAACCGGCCACAGGTGAAATACTCGCCCTTGTGTCGAGCCCGACCTACAAACCGTCAAGCCTCGTTGGCCGTGAGCGCGGGAAAAATTACCGTGCACTCAACAACGACCCGCAAAAACCCCTGTTCGACCGTGCCTTGATGGGGGCATATCCCCCCGGCTCAACCTTCAAACCCACCCAGGGACTGATTTTTCTTGAGGAAGAAATCGTAAACCAGCAAACCGCCTATCCATGTTACCACGGGTTCATCAGCGGCGGACTGAAGGTAGGATGCCACGGTCACGGCTCACCTATCGCCTTAAAACCGGCACTTCAAACCTCATGCAACGCCTATTTTTGCTGGGGATTCAAATACATGGTCGACAAACGCTCAAAATACTGCAGTCCCGACAAAGCATTCGAGGTATGGAAAAACCACCTGGTCTCGCTCGGCTACGGCTACCCGCTCGGAGTCGACCTTCCGTCGGAAGGCAGGGGCTTTATCCCCAATGCCAAATTCTATAACAAGATTTATGGCGAAGGACGGTGGAGCGCCAACACAATCATATCGGTTTCAATAGGCCAGGGCGAAATCCTTGCCACCCCGTTGCAGATTGCCAACCTCTGTGCAACAGTGGCCAACCGAGGATGGTTCATAACGCCACATGTGGTCAAAGAAATACAGGATACGGTGATTGACGAAAAATACCGTACACGCCGCATACCTACAATAACCCAGTCCTATTTCGACGATATTGCCGAAGGGATGCGTATGTCGGTCACAGGCGGCACATGCCGTTTGGCCAATCTTCCCGACATAGAAGTGTGTGGAAAGACAGGTACGGCCCAAAATCCTCACGGACGCGACCATTCGGCCTTCATAGGCTTTGCACCCTATCACAACCCGAAAATCGCCGTATGCGTCTATGTGGAAAACGCCGGATGGGGAGCATCGTTCGGTGTACCGATAGGGTCGCTTGTAATCGAGAAATACCTCAAAGGGGAAATCTCGCATGACCGCAAGTATATCGAAGAGCGAATGCTCAACTCAAACACCATCATCTACAGCGGCGTAACAAAACATTGAAGCCACATCCCAATCCTGGAATCCCACAAACCGAATCTCACTGACGGAATATGCCGAACGGATTTAACATAAATGCACGAACCGGGGCGAATGCCAGAAAGGAAGAGTCGATATTCCGATATATCGACTGGTTTACCGTGATTCTGTATCTTCTGCTTGTAACTGCCGGGGTGATTTCAATCTATGCCGCAAGCTATGATTTCGACAACGCGAGCATCTTCTCGTTCGAGGAATTTTCAGGCAAGCAGATACGCTGGATCGGGCTTTCATTCCTTTTGGGACTGGTTCTAATCGTGGTCGATGCGCGGATGTATGAAACCTACGCATACCCTATTTACCTGGCCATGCTCCTGTTGCTGGTTGTAACAATATTCATAGCCCCCGACATAAAAGGTTCCCGGTCATGGCTTGTGCTGGGGCCGATGAGCCTTCAACCTGCAGAATTTGCCAAATTCGCCACGGCTCTCGCTTTGGCCAAGTTGTTCAGCGGTTATAATTTCATATTGAACGCATCGCCAAAGAACTACCTTAGGGCATTCCTTATCATATTCACCCCGATTATACTCATTCTCGCACAAAAGGAAACCGGGTCTGCACTTGTGTATATGGCACTTTTCTTCGTGCTTTACCGGGAAGGGATGAGCGGGATGGTCCTGTTTGCCGCGCTGCTTGCAGTGATAATATTTGTAGTCGCCATAAAATACACCGAATCGATAATCATAGGTATCCCTGCCGGGGAATTTTACATCATGTGCCTGATTATGGTGCTGATGGTCGGGATGCTTACAGTCTATGTACGCCGGTTCGAGCTTGCACGCAATGTGTTCCTGTGGTTTCTCGGAACCGCAATAATCGAAGGGAGCCTGTCAACGATAGATTGGCATCTCAACGGTTACGTTTATTTCTTTTCTGTGATAGGTATAGCATGTGTCTACTGCTTATTCGAGATTCTACGTTTCAAATCGCGCAACCTTATTATAACGGTAGTAACCGCAGTCCTGTCGCTGGGATTCCTGTTTTCTGTGAACGTGGTTTTCTCCCATATGATGCCACACCAACAGAAACGCATCAAGGTGGCCTTGAGCATAGAGGATGACCCGCGTGATGCCGGCTATAACGTAAACCAGTCGAAAATCGCAATCGGCTCAGGAGGTGCAGCTGGTAAAGGATTCCTTAAGGGGACACAGACAAAGCTCAAATATGTGCCGGAACAGCACACCGACTTCATTTTCTGCACAATCGGCGAAGAGGAGGGCTTCATCGGCACTACCACCGTGGTGTTATTGTTCCTAATCCTGATTCTCAGGATAATATCGCTCGCAGAACGACAACCTACCGCATTCGGGCGCGTATATGCCTATTGCGTCGCATCATATCTGATTTTCCACTTCTGCATAAATATAGGCATGGTTATCGGACTATGCCCGGTAATCGGCATACCACTCCCCTTCTTCAGCTACGGCGGTTCTTCCCTGTGGGGCTTCACATTCCTTCTTTTCATCCTGATCCGTATCGATGCCTCCCGGCGTTCACGGGCCGTGCAATGACCTTGCAGCTATTCAATAAGGGAGTAGATGGAATAGCCATAAACCAACACTGACACATAGTCATGACCGTTGGCAATTTGCATGAAATTGAGTAACTTTGCACCAGGCTATATGCAAAGGCCATGTGGCGCACACATTGTGTATGCCTGCTTATTTGTGATTCTATAATATCTTAACCGCACAACATTTATCTTCTACCACATGAAAAGACTTTTTCTGTTTTTCGTGGCGATGCTTCCCATCATATCTTTGACAACATGGGGAGCCGCAATCTTTTCAACTTCCCCCCACCCGGTTCAGGAAAGCAGCAAAAATGTGAAAATCATTTTTGATGCCGAGGCGAGCGGTGTTACAGCTCTCAAAAACGCATCCGAGCTTTATGCGCATATCGGGGTAACACTCACATCATCACCAAGTCAATGGGACTATGTGAAAGGTGGATGGTCAGACAACACATCTGATAAAAAATTCATCAAAAATGCCAACGGCCTGTGGGAACTTTCCATAGGCGACATCCGCCAGTATTTCGGAATCACGAATCCCGAACACCACGTGGCAAAAATAGCCGTAATCGCACGCACAGCCGACGGAAGCAGCCAGACCTCCGATAACTTCATCGACGTTCTTGATGAAGGGTTCCACATGTCGCTTACGTGCGATGCATCATCGCTTGTGCTGACCGCCCCTACCACCATACAATTCAACGTTGCCACCACACAAAAAGCCGACATAACCCTGAAAGTGGACAATCAGGAAATCGGCTCGGTCAAAGGTAACACACAGCTTACCAAAAGCCATTCTTTCTCAACCAAAGGGCAATTTTACACCGTAACGGCCACGGCAACAAACGGAACGGAAACCATTTCAAAGGAAATGACAATAGCCTATCCGCAGACATCGTCAGCAGCAACCTATCCCGGAGGGGTTCCCAAACAGGGGGCTGTCAAAAACTCCGACGGCACTGTGACATTCTGCATCGCGGCTCCCGGCAAGGCGAGTGTGATTCTTATACCATCGTGGGATAACTATCAGACACTCGACAAAAACGTAATGAAATACCAGGATTACAACGGATTCCGTTACTTCTGGGTTACCACTACCGAGAAACTGGACGACAGTGTCTACTATCCATACTACTACCTCGTTGACGGTACTATAAAGGTTGCAGACCCCTATGCCAAGCTTGTTCTTGACAACGACAACGACAAATCGCTTCCCGAAGCCTGCTTCCCCGACATGCCCCGCTACCCTTATGAAAAATTCTCTGACACAATGCTGGCAGTTTACCGAGGCGATATCGACGATTATGAATGGGATAACGCCACTCTTAAATTCGACATACCCGACAGCCGATCCCTTACCATATATGAAGTGCTCCTGCGCGACTTCACAGGCGACGGCTCCGACAGCGACGGCAAGCATTTCGGCACCTTCCGCACTGCCCTTCCGAAAGTGAAGTATCTTGCAACCCTCGGCATCAATGCCGTAGAACTGATGCCGGTGATGGAATTCAACGGCAACAACTCATGGGGCTATAACACCAACAACTACATGGCACTTGACAAAGCCTATGGTTCGCCCAAAGATATGCGTGATTTCGTTGCAGAATGCCACCGCCACGGCATAGCCGTGATTCTCGACATCGTGTTCAACCAGTCGGACGGCAAACATCCATGGTATCAGATGTACGACATCGACACAAACCCGTTCTATAACAAGGAGGCCCCACACAAGTACAACGTGCTCAATGACTGGAACCAGGACTACGGGCTTGTTGCGCAGCACTGGGTCGACGTGCTCACCTATTGGATGGAAGCATATAAAGTTGACGGTTTCCGTTTCGACCTCGTAAAAGGGCTGGGAACGAACGAAAGCTACGGAAGCAATCAGAACACCGACAGCTATAATCCCACCCGTGTTGCTAAAATGAAGGAACTGCATGCCGCAATAGCCGCAGTAAACCCAAAGGCCATCCATATCAACGAACTTCTCGGCGACGCTACCGAAGATAAGGCGATGGGTGCCGACGGCCAGTTGAACTGGAACAAAGTGTGCGACGGCTCCTACCAATATGCCATGGGATGGGATGACAAATCCGGCGACACACGTGGCTTTGCCGCCTCGCAATGGGGACGCGTAATAGGCCAGACCGTAGACTACGCTGAAAGCCATGACGAACCCCGTGTGGCCAACAAGTTGAAAACCGGCGGCCACAGCTCGGTTAAATACTCTGTTGCCAATCCGAAATCAACATCTGTGCGCCGCCTCGGCTCCGTAGCCGCCCAAATGCTTATGTGCCCGGGATCGAAAATGATATGGCAGTTCGGCGAACTTGCAGCCGACGACAACCAAGGCTCAGATTTGGAAAAACTCCGCCCGATTGCACCGAAATGGGACCACCTCGACGTGGCTGCCCGTGCAGCACTCCATGACAACTACCGCGCCCTGTGCAATATGCGTCTGAAAAACAACGACATGTTTACGGGTGAAGCCACCCTTGTGATGACCGGTTTTGAAAACAACCTCTCCACGACCCGGACAATCCGCCTGACAAAGGGGGACAAAGAAATTATCGCGTTTTTCAACCCCTCTGTTTCAAAGCAGCAATCAGTAACGGCAGCCTCAACCAAACTCAACCAAAATAACTGCCAGCTGATTGCCACCTCCTATGGCACGGAACCGACCTTGACCGGGACGGGGACAAGCCTGTCAGTGACACTCCCGGCCCACTCATTCGCCGTATTTGCAACAAACTCGGTGGCAGATGTTGACGAAATCAGCAGCGACATTACAGATAAGCAGATATCCGTCTATACCGAAACCGGAAGAATCGTTGTCAACGGGAATTATCAAAACGCAGAAGTATTCGATATGTACGGGCGCCTGCAACCCTCGCTCGAAGTTCCCGCCGGGCTTTATATCGTACGCGTTGACGGAACCCCGTTCAAAGTACTTGTGAAATAAAAGCAGCATCCCGACCAATCACCCTCAGGCGGTGTATCCGAATCGACGATTCGGATACACCGCCTGAATCCATATTTACATCAAAGCACATGGGCATAAAATGCCGGAATAAGAACCGAACTGCCAAGGTTACTTTCAGGTAAAATAGGACGGAAACAAACAAAAAGGCCGAATAAAAGGTGTTCTAAAGAAAAAGTCATGACGACTTCATAGTTACAAACTTGCATCATGGTCGGAATTTTTCTAAATTTGCATGTTAATGGAATATTTCTGGCACATAATAAGCTCGGGACTGCTAATCGGCATATTCATATCGGCTCCTATGGGGCCGATAGGCATGCTGGTTATACAGCGCACCCTCAACAAAGGGAGGCGGCCGGCATTGTTCACAGGCGTAGGTGCCGCCCTTTCCGACCTTACCTACAGCCTGCTCACGGGGCTGGGGCTGTCATTCATAACCGATTTCATAATCGCGAAAGAACTATTGTTGCAGATCATAGGCAGCGTGGTGCTTATCGCGTTCGCATTATACCTGTTCAAGAAAAACCCGACATTGGCCTTAAAGAAACCCGATAACGCGCCCAACACATTCTGGAAGGATTTCGGCACCGGATTTCTTTTTACCTTTGCCAACCCGCTTATACTTTTCTTTATAATCGGCCTGTTTGCACGGTTCAACTTTCTTTTGCCCGAATTCCGCTACTATCATTATATCCTGGGATATGCCTCCATTTTCGGGGGAGCCTTGATCTGGTGGTGGCTGATAACATATTTCATCAACAAGGCCAGGGCGCACTTCAACGTACGCTCGCTATGGATATTCAACCGCATAATCAGCGCCATACTTTTCATAATGGCGCTTGTGGGTCTTTATAAAGGCATCTCCGGCTATATGGCCATATGATGCTTTTCAAAACATCATAAAGGCATGAACAAGACACTTCACATACCATATACTCCCGCTCTCGACAATCTTTCGCTTGAAGAAGTGGCAAACGCCCTTGAAGACGGGGGCGCACGCTTTTCAGTGGAATCATTAAACTGGCCGGGAGAATTCCCTTACCGCCCGCTCACAGTCATTACTGCCGCACATTCCGGCAAATTTATCTACCTGGATTTCCTTGTGCGGTGCAACTATCTACGGGCGGTACACTACACCGACAACTCCCCGGTAAGCGAAGACTCGTGTGTGGAATTCTTTGTATCACCCGGTTCCTCAACCGAGGCATACTGGGCCTTCGAACTTAACTGCATAGGCACAATCAATGCAGCATTCTGCACCCGAAGGAATGAATGCGCACAGCTTCCTGGCGAACTATTGCAAAAAATCGGACGTTACGCATCCGTTGGCAACAGGCCGTTTCAGGAAGTCGAAGGCTCGTTTATATGGAGTGTAGTGATGGCAATCCCGCTCGAAATCCTAGGGATAGAATATAACGGCAAGCCGGTGACCATGCGCGGTAATTTCAACAAATGTGCCGAAGCCACGTCCCAACCCCACTATCTCAGCTGGGCCCCGATCAAAACACCTGCCCCGGATTTCCACCGGCCGGAGTTTTTCGGCGACATCATCCTCGACTGATACCATCCCCATAACTTATCCTGCAAAGCAGGACGGCCGGCCATTTCCCAGCCGGCACCAACCTTAAACCAACCACACCTTAAATCTGTATATATACAAAACAAAAATCTTTCAGTAATGGATAAGATTGCACTTACAAAAAACCTTGTGGTGAAATTTCTCGGCAAAGAGCCTAAAATGTTCACCCGTAACGACATCATCGAATATATCGTGAAAAACGATATTGAAATGGTCAACTTCATGTATCCCGCAGGCGACGGGCGTTTGAAAACCCTTAATTTCGTTATCAACGACCTCGGCTACCTGAAAACTATACTCACCTCGGGCGAACGCGTTGACGGCTCCAGCCTGTTTTCATTCATCGAAGCCGGCAACAGCGACCTTTACGTGGTTCCACGCTATGCCACGGCTTTCCGCGACCCATTTGCCGAAATCCCGACCATCAGCATGCTTTGCAGCTTCTTCGATAAGGATGGCAACCCGCTTGCAACTTCGCCTGAGCAAACCTTGCGAAAAGCATGCCGTGCATTCCACAACGAAACCGGGCTGGAATTCGAGGCAATGGGCGAACTTGAATACTATGTCATCTCTCCCGACGACGGGATGTTTCCTGCCACCGACCAGCGCGGCTATCACGAATCAGCACCATATGCCAAGTTCAACGAATTCCGGTCGAAATGCATGCAATATATAGCCCAGACCGGCGGGCGCATCAAATACGGCCATTCCGAGGTCGGCAATTTCACTCTTGAAGGGATGAACTATGAGCAGAACGAAATCGAATTCCTCCCTGTTGCTGCCGAAGAAGCTGCCGACCAACTGATGCTGGCCAAATGGGTTATCCGCAATCTCGCTTTCCAAATGGGATTCAATGTGACTTTCGCGCCAAAAATCACAACAGGCAAAGCTGGCTCCGGGCTGCATATCCACATGCGTCTGACCCGCGACGGACGTAACGTCATGCTAGGGGCAAACAAACAGTTGAGCGACGATGCACGCCGTATGATTGCCGGCCTTATGGATATGGCACCATCCATTACAGCCTTCGGCAACACAAACCCGACAAGCTACTTCCGCCTTGTACCACATCAGGAAGCCCCCACAAACGTATGCTGGGGCGACCGCAACCGCTCCGTACTGGTGCGTGTGCCATTAGGCTGGACTGCCGACAGCGACATGAGCGTTCTCGCCAATCCCCTTGAGCAGCCATCAGGTTTCGACGCGTCTCAAAAACAGACCGTCGAAATCCGGTCGGCTGACGGGTCGGCTGACATCTACCTCCTTCTCGCCGGTCTTGCAGTGGCCGCTCGCCACGGTTTTGAAATGCCGGACGCACTGAAAGTGGCTGATGACACCTATGTAAGCGTAAATATCCATGACGAAGCCAACGCCGACCGGGTGGCACGCCTGCAACAGCTCCCAACGAACTGCGCCCAAAGCGCGGATTGCCTCGACGCCAGTCGCAATGTCTATGAAGCCCATGGGGTGTTCCCTCCCGCAATGATTAACGGTCTGATTCGCAATTTGCGTGCATTTAACGATAATGACCTCTCGGAAAAAGCAAACAAAAATCCCGAGTTAATGCGCACCCTAGTTGACCAGTACTTCCATTGCGGATAATAATGGGAAGAAGTTGAGAAATTCAGAAATTAAGAAGTCAAGTTGCCAAAAATCGAAACCGGTGATAACAACCCGCTGGTTTAAACATAAAAAACTGCATTACCGATATAACCAACCTGGCTTCTTAATTTCTGAATTTCTCAACTTCTTAGCTTCTTTCACACAAAAAATATCGTGAAACATTTGGCAATATCAGAAAAACTCACTACCTTTGCATCGTTCAAAACAAAGGCTTGCAGCGGCAAGCGCGATTGAACAACAAAACAGCTAACGGCGATTTAGTGTAGTGGCCTAGCACGCCACCCTCTCACGGTGGAGACCCGGGTTCGATTCCCGGATTCGCTACAAAAGAGTTACCAAAACGGTAACTCTTTTTTGTGTATAACCAACAACCACTTTGAGCCGGATAAAGACCAAGTGCGGACTAATTGCAAACAGCACCACCATAGTGAAACAAAACGCCCACGGAGGGATTCCCCGTGGGCGTTTTTGTGTTTATCAAAAAGATAGAATTTAGCCGATGATAGCCTGAAGGTCAGAAATCGTCGGGTCGGCTGCTACCAGTTCCCCTTTTGGATTGATTACAAAAGTTCGCAGACCTTCGTTCATTCGATAAGCCTGACGGAGGGCATATGCCTCGTCGGCATCTTCGATGTGAAATTGCGAGTTTTCGTCAAGATTGTCAAGCCGCACTATCTCTTTCATAAGATTCTCGGAACGGTCAAAATTAACCGATACAATCTCGAGGTTATGTGCTTTGCCTGGGTCGGAAATACCGCGAACGTAAGCCGCTACATCGTTTTGCATCATTCGTGACTGCGCGTCGGCAGCCGACCAAAACGAAAGAATCACCCAGTTTCCTTCGAGAGATTCGAGCGACATTTCACCGTCGCAACTATTTATCACCAACGCTGGTGCCTTCTCTCCAAGAACCGCCTCCTGACGTTTATCGACAAACGCCGAAGTCGTTACAAGCAACATAACAAAACCTGCAATTAAAGCAAAAAGTTTTTTCATTATCATAATTTGAGGTTCATAATTCAGGAAACCTCCCGGGAGCAACCGATAGGGGCAAACACAACCCATGTTTCCGCAATCCCGCACAAACGCCCCCACACCCGCCAACAGGTGCATGGGCTTCTACGTGGAATCCTTATCGGGGAATCAATCACAAGAGCGATGCAAAATCACATGTGAAGTGATTAATTATATACTATAAAAGCAATCCCTCGGGAACTGTGTCTTTGTTTTGTCATCGACCGGTTTCCTTGCCGAGTTTCGGCTATGGCGCCACCTCTGTAGCACCCATTATTTGCTCTTTCGGGTACAAAGTTACGAATAATACAACTAACCGCCAAATTTAGTTCATTAACAACCACTAACTTAGCTTAAAAATAAGCCAAAAAACGCCCCTGTGTCGCACCAAGGCCATTATTGTTAACGTTAGTTAATGCAGGGTTGAACCCACAAAAACATCCCCAAGCCAAAGCGAAAATCCAAGCACGGATTCCAAGCTTTTCAAAACAAAACAAGCCCGCATTATTTATTCGGAATGATTCCGAATAGTAAAATTTGCCGCAATTTTTACAGACCTACCACTCTAGGCAATAAAGTTGTGGCGATTATGAAATTAGCTCACCGGGGCATAACCAATGCCCACAAAGTCATTAAACCATAACTGGCTATCATTCAGCCCTCTCCAATCATCCATCGGTAGCAGCACTTTAACATTTTTATAACCGCCTGAAAAACAGCCGCGTTTGTTTTCCCTCAAAAAAACAAGTAAAACCGGATTTGTTTTTCAACAAAAATTGGTGGAAATTTGTACTGGAAAAAAGGTCAATCTCCGCCCAATCCTTCTAACCATGGAATTCAAGGCGGTTACAATTTCTGAGTGATTCAAAAAAAATCATTCTTTAATAAAAAGGTATACACAAACCGATGAGCAAAACCCATCAACAATTGTGGGAGGATTGTTTGCGCATAATCGCCGACAATATCCGCCCCGAACAATACGACGCCTGGTTCAAGCCTGTGACGTCGCTCGGATTTGAAAACGGGCGACTGACATTGAGCGTGCCTTCGCCGTTCTTTGCCGAGCATCTGGAAGATACTTATCTGACAATACTCGGTGCCACCCTTCGCCGTGTTTATGGCGAAGAGGTAAGGTTGTTTTATCACTACAACCAAATCAGCAACCGTCCCGACACAGGCATCGACGAGGCAGGGCTTTCCTCCTCCCCTGCCCTGAAACGCCCGGCGGCTACCGACCTTTTCCAAACCAAGGTGGAGGCGACCTTCAATTCGCAACTCAACCCCAAGTATACCTTTGAAAATTATTGCGGTTCCACCTCTAATAAAATAGCCAAGGCGATAGGTGAGGCAATCGCCAACGATCCGAAATGCAAAACGTTCAACCCGTTATTTGTTTTCGGCCCTACAGGTGTAGGGAAAACCCACCTCATCCAGGCAATCGGCATCAAAATCAGGGAAAACAACCCGTTGGCCCGCATCCTGTATGTCAGTGCGCGTTTGTTCGAAAGCCAATATACCGTTGCATCACATAACGGCAAGATTAACGAATTCATCAACTTTTATCAAAGTATCGACACTTTGATAATTGATGACATACAAGACCTCATCGACAAGCCACGCACCCAAGGCACATTCTTCCACATATTCAACCATCTGCATCAGAACCAAAAGCAGATAATATTGTCGAGCGACTGCTGCCCCACCCAGCTCAAGGGTATGACCGACCGCCTGTTGTCGAGGTTCAAATGGGGTATGACCGTGGAGCTTGAGCGCCCCGACTTGCAGTTGCGCCGCAACGTGCTGCGCCTTAAAGCCGACCAGGACGGATTGCGCCTTCCCGAAGAGGTTATGGATTTCATAGCAGAAAACGTAACCGACAGCGTGCGCGAACTCGAAGGCATCGTTGTTTCTCTTTTAGCCCATGCAACGGTGATGAACCGCGACATAACGGTTGACCTAGCGCGCCACGTGATGGCCAACGTGGTGAAAATGCACCGCCGCACCATAAATTTCGAAATGATTACACAAGGGGTGGCATCGCATTTCAACATCGACCCCGAAGCCATATTCACCAAATCACGCAAACGCGAGATATCCGATGCCCGACAAATGGTAATGTATATGGCCAAAAAGCATGCAAAAATGCCCCTTACAGCCATCGGCACACGCCTTTCACGCAATCACGCAACTGTGATTTATGCCTGCAAAAACATCGAACAACGACTCCCGTTCGAGAAACAACTGCAAGAGGATGTTGCCGCGATAGAAAAGACATTCATAGCCGATTAAGACAGACCCGGATAAAGAGGGGGGCATAATGGCTCATCCGGGTCGTCGCTTGCAGGATTCGGCTTCGGTCATTGACCTCGGCCAACTCCTTTCAGCCTCACCCGCAATCCCCTGCCATCTGAACCATTCTGACAGCGCCCTCGCCATACGGACGAAAACCTCAGCGGTGTGCCAAAATATTGGATTTTGACACACCGCCTTCTATGCAAACACGATTTTCAGGGTCAGTAGCAAAACCCGGTTGAATTGTTAAAAATTTACCCGAAAGTAAAAATATTTTTAGGCGCATAGTTTTGATAGTCGGAAAAGGAAGAACGGAATGTCGGTGACACCCCTGAACTGGCTTCGGAATGCTTTGACTTTGGCATTGAACGATTCGGCCCCGGCATTGGTGGAACGGTTTAAGAAGCAGTTCAGGATTGTGTCATAGTGGTTGCGGAATGTCTCTGAGACAGTGCGGAATTGTCCGCCGCTATCGAACGGATGCTCTCGGGGGTGGATTCAATCCTCCTCTTTTAAAAAAGCTACGAACTCGGGGGGCAGGCGTGAGCCATCTTCCGTCATGTCGTAGTCATAGGTGAGGATACTTACGTCACCGGTGTCACGCCATTTTCTGCGCCTCACATGCAGGAAGACCGCTTTGCCTCGTATGGGAAAACCCTGTATGACGCGTTCTTCGGTAAAGCCATACTCCCTTACCGCACCTTTCTTAGAGTCCTCTCGCGACATGTAACCGCGCTCGTAAAGTCAGTAGTCAAGGCGATTGTCGCACTCCTTATAATCGACAAACTCAAAATTCTCTGTTATAAAAGACGGAAAGATCGTCCCTAACACCCGCCATTGTTTCATAAGGCAAAGTTCGCTATAATTCCCTTTTTTAACAACCGCTTTTTTACATTGGCCCCACAAAAGTCACCCCCCCCATGCTAACATGCTGAAATACTGCTCATTATGCGTGTCGCGACAGGCACATATCTTTTATTACGGTGGGTTAATGCACTGATAATCAGAGCATATTTCAAATTCATCCAAATCCATTCAGCGTCATTCAACCCCACATCACCGCCACGCAACCCTAAACTTTAACAGACTTTAACTATGTTCCGGCGGTAAAAAATGTGGTGACCTCAGCCAAATTTTTGCCGGGTCACCACGTAACTATTCAGCGAATAAGTAAAACAAATAATACTAATAATCAATGACTTATAAAACATGTTATTTTTGAGACCAACAAAAATAACATCCATTTTCTGTGATTTATGAAATTGGTGCATTGGTAAGCGTCTGAAAATCAAGAAAGGATTTCGCTGAATAGTTACGTCACCACGCTCAAATCTAAAATTATGTTAAATCCGCGGTTCGAGTGGCGCATTTTTCAGCCAAGAACCAGAGCTCTCGGCACCTCCAGGAAATGAGTACACGAAATGAGTACGTTATAATTTGAAGACAATGTGATGATTTTGTTGGGCTTATATAGTTGGGATTCGGGATGTTATTATTAACTTTGTGATTGGACAGACGAAGTCTGTCTATGACATACTGAAAAATAAGAAGCGTTATGCTCATCTTGTAGTTTGAGAACCTGAGAAATTCATAAA
>LUJQ01000010.1:43521-44161 GCA_001689485.1 Bacteroidales bacterium M6
ATAGCGTGGGCTGCTATTGTTACATCTGCTCACAGGTTTTCTCAGGACCTTCAAACTAGAACGTGGCATAGTTGGCTCACGTTTCTTTATATAAACCTCCCTCCCCTGAGCCAAGGTGAGAAAATAAACTAATAGGTATGAATAAATTCTACTCTTTGCTTAGTATGCTGTGTTTGGTGGCGGCTAACACATACGCCGAGACCCCGCAGCCACCGGCTCCGAGCGAACCTGACGGAATCATCGGAGGACATGAATATGTTGACCTCGGACTCCCAAGCGGCACTTTATGGGCTACATATAATGTAGGAGCATCCTCCCCCTATGAAAAGGGACAGTACTTTGCATGGGGAGAAACAGAGCCTCGCGAAGACTTCTCCTGGGAAAGCTACAGGTTCTTTGAAGGGTATGAAGTCGATCCCAACAATGGCGAATGGGCTGTCCTTGAAAATATCGGCACGGACATCAGCGGAACTGGATATGATGCAGCCCGATACCAATGGGGTAACGGCTGGAGGCTTCCAAATGAACAGGAACGCTATGAATTACTAATGTTATGCTGGACAAATGGATCATCTGTAGAAAACGGAGTTCGAGGCGTTAGGTTGTACGGCCCCAATGAACACAGCATATTTTTGCCCAT
>LUJQ01000071.1:0-2261 GCA_001689485.1 Bacteroidales bacterium M6
TATTTTCCGTTACGGTAAATACGTAAAAACCAGATTATAGCGGCCAAAAGGATGATAGGCGACTCCACGAAGAAGTCTCCCTGCTTGCTCACCCAAGTCTTGTTAAGGTTGAGCATTATAGTGTATGCGCTCTCGTAAGCGTCGGAAATATCCGTCATGAACTCCGGTGCTATGGGATTGCAGCGGTGTGAGCGCATCGGGTCGTCAAAGTTGATGACCCTGAACTCCGGGACTCTCCCCTTGTACCCCTCCTTGTGGGCAAGGAGGTGATTCATGGCGATGACAGATAGGTCGGGATACTTGAAGTCATACAGATAGGCACTGTAACCGTTTTCAATACACTGCTTTATGTAATTGTTGACCACTGCGTATGACTTGCCCGAACCGGGAGTTCCGAGGACTATCGTCGCGCGAAACGGATTGACTACGTTAATCCACCCCTTATGCCACTTGCGCTTGTAGTAGAACCGTGTCGGGAGGTTGATTGAATAGTCGTTTTTCAACAGGCGTGTCTCCTGCATGAACGACTCGTTTTCATTGTTGAAACGGTCGTCCATGAGGTTGCCCCGGAGTATTCTTCCCGCCCATACGCCGCCGAAAAGCAACGCCACATATCCGAGGGCGGTCGATGCGATATACATAACCGTCCACCCCTTGGCGGGCATCCACCAGCAGCCGATGAAAAGCGTGAGGCCGACAGCGAGGGCTGCCGCGACGTGCCTCCATTTGATACTCTCGCTCTTGACTCCCTTAGTGCCGAAACACGATACGGCGAGAAGGAGGAGCGCGAACCACTTCGCGTTGTTAGGATTTTGGAAAATGCCACACTCGTTATTGAGATTGTTCAATATGCGGTAAACCGTAATGACGAACCAATTGCTGTGAACCACGGCAACGCCTGTGAACCACAGGATATTTGCAGCGACAATAGCGATGCTTATGCCCCTGACGAAATCCATTATCTTGGCGAGTGCCCGTAGGTCGTCTTCCTGCTGACTCATAGAATAAATGTTTTTGGTTTGTGATTAACTTCCGGGCTTTCTGCCCCTGCGTCTCCTGCGCCGCATGGCGCGGTAGAACGCCTCCTCCTCAGCATCGAAACCGGGCCCGACATGGAACAGGTCGAGACCGGGGATAGAGGGCATATCATCCGTGGTGTCCCGCTCCGCGCCCCTGCCTGTATAGGCGTGGGCTGTATGCTGCCGCGGGCCTGCGGTATTCCTGTCACTCTCCGGGTCAACGGTATGCTGCGGGGTCGGCTCTTCGGTTTGCGGAGAGCGGTCGTGCGTCTCCGTTTCAGGCACGGGAACGGGAGTGTCCACTACGGCCTCCGCACTGCCGTTGAACCCGCGCTCGAAGGCATTTGCCGAATACTCCTTGCCGAGACGCGAACCGTTGAGGACGCACATAGTGCTATGGTCAATGAAAGTGACACCGTATATACGCCCCGTTTCCGTATGCCTGAACACGACATCAATCCCGACGGCTTTGAGCCGGGCGATAAAGCTGTCCCTGTCGGAACACTGCAAGAGAGCGTCGTCAACCCTTCGTCTGACAATATCGGTGAGGTGGCGGTCGGCAATATCGCCCCTTGACCTCTCGAACCTGCCGTCAACAGCTGCGCGGCTCGCGAACTTACCGAGACGGGATGCCTTGAAGGGCGAGGCAAGAGGAGTGCCGGAGTCATCGGTCGCGAAATACACCAGACCGTGGTACTCGCGCCCGTTAACCCTGCCGTCCGTCATTTCCGCCCTGACATTGAAGAGCGACAGCACCGCGTTCATCTCGCCGATGCTCTGGAAACGGTATCTCATGCCGACGAGTTTCACCACGTTTGCAACCTGACGTTTCAGGTCTCCAGCCGGGTCGATTTTCACGATGGGGGTATCGGGCGACACCTTCTGACGCTCCGCTGGACGCAGACCGAACTCCTTCTCCAGCTCGCGGCAAATCTCCTTGCTGCGGTAGAAATTGTTCTTGTCCGACACCGCCTTGCCGTCGGTGCCGACGCGCAGGGCGACAATGTGGATATGGTGGCGGTCGATGTCCATATGCTTTACCACGATGTAGGGCATCTCACCGAACCCCATGCGCCGCATATACTCGTGTGCCAGGGATGTGTAGTCGGTATCGCTCAGACGGTCGT
Source organism: Bacteroidales bacterium M6 (assembly GCA_001689485.1). Lineage (GTDB taxonomy): Bacteria > Bacteroidota > Bacteroidia > Bacteroidales > Muribaculaceae > UBA7173. The sequence goes on from LUJQ01000071.1 coordinate 2,147, forward strand.
CGGGATGCGGGTTGAGCGATATGTGCATCATCGGTTTCACGGTCTTGGTATTGGCCGGCATCCAGCGCATGAAATCATTGTAGACACGGCGGATGTCCACCGCCCCCGAACCGTC
>LUJQ01000071.1:2294-2762 GCA_001689485.1 Bacteroidales bacterium M6
TTCTCCCCGTTGTAACGGATCGCGCCATAAAGGGAGTTGCCTAACGAGATTTTTGCAACCATGCCTCGTCAAATTTTCGGGCGAGGGCGACAATCTCGCCGCTTATCCTCACCAGTTCGACAGTCCTTTGCTCCAGCTCGGACAACAGCTTCATAGCTTTCTTCTCGGTGAAATTCTCGCGGAGCGTCTTCACGAGGAGAGAATATTCCACCCCGACGGTACGGTATTGGGCGTTGAAGGATGAAAGAAGGTCTATGAACTCGCGTGTCCCCTCGTCAACATAGAACACCTTGAACGGCTTGCCGAAGAGTATCCCTTTGATGAAAGCCGCCTTGTTCAAGGCACCAGCCTTGTCGAACATCGAGAGAAAGACCTCGTTCTCCCGTGCGTCGAGACGCACGACATAGCGGAAAACGGAAGGGTTGATTTTTGGCGGACGCCCGCCACGGTTGAAATTCTGCGCCATAA
>LUJQ01000071.1:2868-3162 GCA_001689485.1 Bacteroidales bacterium M6
GCATAGAAAAATGACTGAAAAACAGGGGTGAAAAAGAGGTCGGATTATCCTGTGAAAACAAAGCGGGAGAACCTCCCGTCGCGGCGAAAATAGCAGGTTTTGACCTGCCCTGCGGGTCGATGTCCGCATTATGGCATCAGAAAAAAGACTTATGCCACGGACTGCGGCACCGCATCCTGCCGCGTTCAGGCTGATGATTGCGTGTATGAGCCTAACAACGGTAAAGGCTTTATTGTTTTCGGTGTCGGCAACCTTCGGCAGAACTTCGGCAATCTTCGGAAAGTCAGCATATTA
>LUJQ01000023.1:0-21607 GCA_001689485.1 Bacteroidales bacterium M6
AGCTTCTCATAATAGCGTGAGATTTCAATCTGCTCACGGTTTTCGGAAATTTCCTCAAGGTTATCGTTAAGCGATGCGAATTCCTGGAGTTTCTTGTCAAGATCGCGCTTCATCTCACCTGCAATCTGGTTTGCACGTTTGGCGATGATGCTCACTGTTTCATAGACGTTGCCTGTGTCCTTGCAGAGATCCATCATATCACGTGTGACGGTGTTCAGCGGGGCATTTGTCTTTTTGTAGTCCATAGTCAGTACTGCTATAATCTTTATGTCGTTTTCTTTATTTGCTAAATTAAAATCCGATATGGATTCAAAACCGGCGGCCTACCCGGTCGGGCGATATGTCAGTCCTTGACATACTTCCGTGCGATTTTGAGGATATTGTCGGCCTCTCCTCGCTGGGGGCTGTCCGGGTAATTGTTGATGAAGCTGTAATACTCGTCTATAACATCGCGGAAGCGGTCGGCCTTGCGTTCGTCAACCGAAAGGTTTGCCTCCTGGTAACGGGCCTTGAGCACCAGCATTTCCAAATCTTCCTTATATTTCGAATATGGATATTCCTTTATGGCGTTCTTGGCGGTGATGATAGCGCTTTCATAGTTGTTGCCGAGATACGACCCTAGGTTATAATACAGCTGGGCGTTTTGCAGCTCTTTAAGTGTAAGCTTATCCTGCAACTCGAAAATCGCGTTTTGCGCAAGGGTCACTTTATCCGAACGCGGGAAATAATCCAGGAACCCTTGAAGTTCCTCTATAGCCTTGATGGTTTCAGACTGGTCGAGCTGCGGCTCAGGCGAGTCAAGATAATAGGCATAGCCTGCGTAATAACGCGCAAGTTCGGTATATTTCCCTTTGGGATAACGCTGGTAATATGCTTTGAAATATGCTGCGGCATCGGGATATTCCTTGTTCTCATAATAACTTAGGCCAAGAAGGTACATCGACTCCTCCGCCTTGTCGGAACCCTTGAGCTGCGTCACCACATCCTGCAACAGGGTGTAGGCTTGCACGTATTTCTTCTCTTCAAACGCCCGTTTGGCGAATTCGAATTTATAGTTGGGATCCGGGCTTTTAAGTGCTTTTTGATATTCGCCGCACGAGGCAAGCAAAAGCAGACCCGCTATGAGCGGGAACACCCGGCTAATAAGTTGAATGCGCATATCTTGTGGAATATCCCTTGGGTAAAAAACGTTTCAAGCACAACGGGAACGCCCCGATGGCGGCTTTCAAGCTACAAAGTTAATCATTTCCAGCGTAAAAAGCCCTGTCGCAGCCAAAATATTTGTTAACAGGCCGTTCACCATCCTTAATGGCCGACCTGTTTTCCCCGAAAAGATTTTAGGAACATTGAGAGATTGTGAAGTCAGGATGACTTCAATCTCTCAATCCCACACCTCGTCGGCCACGGCATAACGCGGACGGTGCTTGACCTCGTTGAAAATCTTGCCGATATATTCCCCTACTATACCGATTGCAATCAGAATCATCGATCCCAGCACCCATATCGAAAGCATAATCGAGGCCCATCCGGCACTTATATGGTCGCTGTAGAAATAAGACGTGAACACATACACCGCCACAAGCAGCGCCACCACCAAAAGCACCAGCCCGGTCATAAAAATCCAGCGCATCGGACGTGCCGAGAACGAGGTAATCCCATCAATCGAGAAACTAAGCATCTTGGCCAACGGATATTTCGACTCCCCTGCCACGCGCTCATCGCGCGAATATGTCACAACATCGTTTTCAAGCCCGATCTGCGGCACGATACCGCGCAGGAACAGGTTGGATTCGCCATATTGCCCGAGCAGGCCCAAGGCGCGGTCGCTCATCAGCCTGTAGTCGGCATGGTCATAGACTGTTTCAAGCCCCATTTTTTTCTGAAAGGAATAGAATGCATGGGCGGTGGTGCGTTTAAACCATGTGTCGGCGGCACGCGACGAACGGACGCCGTAAACAATCTCTTTCCCGCTGCGGAATTTCTTCACCATCTCCACAATCGCCATAGGGTCATCCTGCAAGTCGGCATCAATGGAGATTGCCGCGTCACAACGTCCGTGCACCGTCATCAGCCCCGCCAAAAGCACATATTGATGGCCTCGGTTATGTGCCAGGGATATGCCTTTGACACGTTTGTCGGCCAAATGCAGCCGCTGAACCACATCCCATGTGCGGTCTTTGCTGCCGTCATTGCACAAAAGCACATAACTTTCAGCCGACGCAATCCCGTCAGCGACCATACGGTCGATAACATCAAGCATTTTAGGAACCGAAAGCGGCAAAGCCTGCTCTTCATTATAACAAGGCACCACAATGGCGATTACAGGTGTAGTTCCCATGGCGATATTCATGATAGAAAACTGCGTCGGGAATCAATGACATATTTATCCCCGACGCAGTGTTATAAATAATCTTATATATGGTCTGTAACAACAAATCCGCTAGCTTGTTATTACATCCGATAAATCATAAGCCGAGATTGTTGCGTAAAACCGGCATCAATAGTTGCGGGCAAAAATCACGCGTTGCTTCGAAGGCTTGCCCGTAACCATACATTTGCCCGGGGTCTTGTCGCCGTCCAACGGTATGCAACGAATCGTGGCCTTGGTTTCCGCCTTGATTTTCTCCTCGGTTTCAGGAGTCCCGTCCCAGTGGCAGAGCAGGAAGCCGCCTTTCTCGATTTCCTCTTTAAACTCTTCGTAAGAATTGACTTCGCGGGTAAGTCCCTCGCGATGCTTGAGAGCCTTTTGATATATGTTGGCCTGGATATCCTCCAAAAGGTCTTTAACGAAACGGGCAATCCCTTCAAGCGGCTCTACCTGCTTCTCGAGAGTGTCGCGGCGCATAATCTCCACTGTGCCGTTTTCAATGTCGCGTGCACCGATTGCGAGGCGCACAGGCACACCCTTGAGTTCATAGTCGGCAAACTTGAAGCCGGGGCGCTTGTTATCGGCATCGTCATATTTCACGCTGACCCCGAGGGCGCGCAGTTCCTTGACGATAGGCTCTACCACCTTGCTGATTTCGGCAAGCTGCTCGCTGTTTTTCGAGATAGGCACAATCACGCACTGGATCGGTGCAAGATGCGGGGGGAGCACAAGGCCGTTATCATCGGAATGCGACATAATCAAGGCTCCCATCAAACGGGTTGAAACACCCCACGAGGTCGCCCATACATATTCCGGCTGGTTCTCTTTGTTGACAAACTTCACATCGAATGCCTTTGCAAAATTCTGTCCGAGGAAGTGGCTGGTACCTGACTGCAACGCCTTGCCGTCCTGCATCATAGCCTCGATAGTATAGGTTTCCAACGCACCGGCGAAACGCTCGTTTGCCGATTTGACACCCTTTATTACCGGCACGGCCATGAAATTGTGGGCGAAATCGTTGTAGACGTTGAGCATCCTTACAGCTTCCTCCTCGGCTTCCTCACGGGTGGCATGGGCGGTGTGCCCTTCCTGCCACAGGAATTCGGCAGTGCGGAGAAACAGACGGGTGCGCATTTCCCAACGCATCACGTTTGCCCACTGGTTGATGAGGATGGGAAGGTCGCGATACGATGTAATCCAGTTCTTATACGTGTTCCATATGATGGTTTCAGAGGTCGGGCGGATAATAAGCTCTTCTTCCAGCTTGGCCTCAGGGTCGACAATCACACCGGAGCCGTCGGGATTGTTTTTCAGACGGTGGTGGGTCACGACGGCACACTCTTTGGCAAACCCCTCGACATGCTCCGCTTCGCGGCTGAGGAATGATTTCGGGATAAGGAGCGGGAAATATGCGTTCTGATGACCCGTTTCCTTGAACATGCGGTCAAGTTCATGCTGCATCTTCTCCCAAATGGCATAGCCGTAAGGCTTTATCACCATACATCCGCGCACAGCCGACTGTTCGGCCAAATCTGCTTTAATGACCAAATCGTTATACCATTGCGAGTAATTCTCGCTGCGTTTGGTCAGATCTTTGAGTTCTTTTGCCATCGCAAACTGTTTCTATTTCGTTTTGTTGTTGACACATGAATGAATGGTATCACCGTGGCCGGCACAAACCATTTGCGATTGCAAAATTACTATTTTTTTCGCTAAGAGCCTATAATTTCTTTGATTTTGCCTCCATTATAAGCATCGGCCCCGGCACTATATAGATTTCCAGCCGACGGTTGGCACGGCGGTTGGCATATGAGGTGTTGGGGGTATCTTTCAATGGCTCGCTGTCGGACATAGGGTAACCCTGAAGCATGTCGGTTTGCGCGGCATGGGAGTCGAAATATCCGTAAAGGGCAAGTATGCGCTGCTCGGTCAGGCTGTAGAGGTACTTATCCGAACCTGTATCATCGGAATGCATAGCCAAAATCACCTTGAATTTGCCATGCGTGCGGAAATAAGGCAGAAATGCTTTCAACCTTTCTGGAGCCGAAGGCAGAAGGGTGGTCGAATTCGGGGCGAACAGCTCGTCGGCAGGGATGGAAGCTATTACCACCTCCCCTTTCCGGGTAGTCTCCACCTTATACCCCATTTTATGCAGGGCATGCGCCTCACGGTTCATATAATTCTTGATATATGCAGTCTGCTTTGCCGGTACATCGGGCAGCATCAGGGTTTCCTCCAATGTCAGTTCCGACAGGTCGACAAGCGGTTCCTGCGAGGCATCCTTCTTTTGGGCTGAAACGTGTTGCACAGACCAAAATGAGAGTCCTGCTACCGTAACAACGCCGGTTATAAAAGTCATCAAACGCAACATGGCACAACGTGTTTGGTTAGAAAGGGCACACACCGGCGCCCCTTATGTCATATTATGGAGTCTTCATACTCCATCTCGGCACGCACCATAACGGGCACATCTTCCGGCGCCACTTTGGCAGCCTTATCCTTCCGGAGCATACGGGTCACATAATCCACCACTTCCCCCTCTATGTCATCCGGGTCGTTATCGGGATCGGCCTCCACCTCAAGCAGCCCGTTCTCCTGATAATAATCCCATATCATGTCGATAATGTTAAACACCTCATCTTCGTCATAAGGCTTCCTTCCCGCTTCTGTAAGCCGGAGGTTGATAAACTCTATCGCTTTCTGTTCGTCAAATTCCATAACTTATATCAATCTACAACTTTGAGATTGTCTAAAAATCTCTTATATCCAATAATTATCCCAAGTAAGTCGTGTAAATTATTTTATATTGCCTGAGAGCATCCTTTCGCCGCAGAGAATATAAAGCCTGATTATAGGTTTTATGCGTAATAATTTTCATGACTTACTTACAATCCTTTTATCGGGAAACGCCCGCATCGGCAGCCAACCGGCATTCCCCGTTGTTCAAAGGCCGAGAATCCCCTCCGGGAGTTCCATCGTCACACGCCGCCCGTCCATGTCGACGCCTGTCACAAACTCGTCGGCCACCGGGATAAGATGCCTGTTGCCCGAAGGTGTCTCTATTATAAACAAATAATTGGCGGTTGTGTCATCAATACCTATGATTTTTCCCAACGGGTTCCCGTCGGCCACAACCTCGAAACCCTCCATATCTGCTGCATAAAAGCCATCCTCATCCAAACCCGGAAGCTCTTCGGCCAAAGCATATATATCGTTGGGACACAGACGTGCGGCCTGTAGCTCGTCAGTAATCCCGTCAATGGTCAGGAGGTCGGTTTCGGCGCTTTTCGGACGCACAGACGAAAGGAAGAACGGCACGAATATGCCGTCGAGCTTCAGCATTATGCAGCCAAGCTCCGACAAATCCACATCAACGGTAAGCAACGCGGTGATTTCGCCGCATATGCCGTGAGGCTTGAGCAGCCTGCCGACAACCTTCAATTCGTTTTCCCTTATCATAATGGTAAGATTATAATCCTTGCTGACTACCGGCCTGTCATTTCTTCTTTTTCTTCTTCCCCGTCGGGGCCACCGGCATCTCCTTGAATTCGTGAAGGCGTGTATCGGCCGGGGTAAGACGTATCGCACCGTGCGAAAGCTCAAGCAAATCCTTAAACACCTTCGCATCGTCAACACCGTCAGGATTAACCGCCAGCATCTGCTTCTTCATATGGTTGGCCAGCAAAAGGACTATCTGGTCACGTTCCGGACTGTTTTCCATAGCCGACGCCTTGTCAATCATCTCCTGGATGATTTTGCCATAATGGCGATAACGGATGGGTGCCTGGGGATAAGCCACGGTTTGCGGCGCTGTTGCAAGGTCGGCAGCCTGGATAACCTCGCACGGGAAATCTATATCGAGGTTAAATCCCGACATAATGACAAGGTGGTCCCAAAGCTTGTGTTCGTTCTCAGGCGCGCGCAATTCAGGAAACAGGTTACCCATAGAACGGATTATGGCATGGGCACACGACGTGCGCTCTTCGCGGTCGGGAATCGACAGGCAATGGTCAACCATCCGCTGTATATTCCGGCCATATTCCGGAAGCACCAGTTGCCGCAGCCCGGTATTGTAGTTCAACATAATGACTCGATAATAAAGTAGGCAGGCGCATCATGGCGTTGCCGCCACACAGCGCCTGCTACTGTTTTTCCATATATAAATATAAAGCCGTCAGGGCATCACATGTTCATGCCGCCGTCAACCTGGATAACCTGGCCGGTAACATAGCTTGCCATGTCGGAGGCAAGGAAGGTTGCAACGTTGGCGATATCCTCAACCTGGCCGCCTCGGCGAAGGGGTATTTTCTTGCACCATTCGGCACGCACATCGTCGGGCAGGGCGGCTGTCATAGCGGTCTCGATGAAACCGGGGGCGATGGCATTCGCACGGATACCACGCGAACCCACTTCCTGTGCCACACTCTTGGCAAGGGCGATAAGCCCCGCCTTTGAAGCGGCATAGTTGCTCTGACCGGCATTGCCGTGCACACCGACAACCGATGCCATGTTGATAATCGAACCGCTCTTCTGACGGAGCATGATCGGCAGCACGGCATGGATGAAGTTGAAAGCGCTCTTAAGGTTCACGGCGATAACGGCATCCCATTGAGCCTCGGTCATACGCATCATCAGACCGTCTTTCGTGATACCTGCATTGTTCACAAGCACGTCGATTGAACCGAAATCATTGTGAATCTGCTTCACAACCTCCTCGGTCTGAGCAAAATCGGCAGCATTCGATGCATAACCCTTAACCTTTACCCCGAGGGCTGCGATTTCTTCTTCTGTCTTTTTGCCGTTCTCGTCGATTACGAGGTCGGTAAATGCGATGTTTGCGCCTTCGCGCGCGAAACGCAGGGCAATCTCCTTACCGATGCCGCGTGCGGCGCCGGTCACGATTGCTGTTTTTCCTTCAAGTAATTTCATTGTTATGTTTTTTGGTCTTGTTGTTTATTATAAATCAGAATCAGGCAGACGGCAGCCAGGGGCTCTCACGCCGTCGAGGATGAATGAAATCACGTTATTGAACGTTGCTTCCCGTTCAAACCCGAGGACTTCCATGTTTTCGGCCGCAACGGTATTATCTACCCCCTGCATGACCATTACCACCATCGAGGCGAGATTGGCAGCCATTTCAGGGACGAACTCCCCGTTATCGACCCCCTCCTGTATAATCTTGTGAAGGATTTCCACCTCTTTCTGGGCAGCAAGCCTACGTGTCTTCCCCACCCTGCTCCCCTCCAGCAGGTTAAGAAGCGACATCATTTCATGAGGTTTCTGCGAGGTGGGGCAACGCAGAATCTCAAAACGCGCCCTCATAAAGTTTTCAAGCTTTTTGGCTGCCGACACGGTTTCTGTCTGAATCTGCCTTTGGCGCGAAACAATCTGCTCGCTCTCACGTTCTATAACCGCCTGGTGAATCTCACGTTTATTCTTGAAATAAGTGTAAATCGTGCGTCTCCCTTTGTCAGAGGCGTTGGCGATGTCAAGCATGGTCGTGTTCTCCACCCCTTTTCGGACGAAGAGCTGACGGGCCACCTCGATAAGGCGTTCTCGTGTCTTGCTTACCATGCTGCTGTTTCGGTTCGTGATGGAAAAAAGTACCTGTAATGCTCCTTCGAATCAGACAAGCCGCAGACAAACAACGCCTGAAGCCATCCTATTTCAATGTGCGAAATTACAAAAAAATAAGTCAACTGCCAAAAATTATCACATAACGTCAGCCAAATGACAACTTTGGCGGTTTGGGTGCTTCATGGAATATTACTAACTTCGTGGTGAAATTATCGGGGATACTATCCCGCCGTAACATGAAGGTATCAAAATCGTCCTGCATCAAACAAAACAGCAATCACAACAATCAACCTATGTATATCACAAGCATGACCCATAAAATCAAAGCTATATTGTTGATTTGCGCCGCCGTCAGCGCTATGGCCGCCGCAGCCAGGCCCTCGGCAATCAACATCCCGCGCTCACGCGGGGCAAACATAGGGATATTGATCCGCGACCTGCAAACCGGCAACGATATCGTGTCGGAAAATCCCGACAAATTCCTGACACCCGCAAGCATCCTGAAATGCGTCACCGCAGCCGCCGTCATTCTCGACGGGCATGAAAACGACGAATTATGTACCGAAACCACACTTAACGGGGAAATCGGCCCCGACGGCACACTCTATGGCGACATCATCATAAAGGGTATCGGCGACCCGACAACCGAAAGCCGCCAGTTCCCCGGACACTGCGGAATGGCCGACTCTATCGCATCGCGCATATGCCGCCTGGGTATAAAGCAGATAACGGGCGGTATCGCCATCGACTCCGTAGGGTTCAAGAACCAAGGCCCCGTGCAGAAATGGGAAGTAGAGGATCTGAAATGGTCATATGGCGCAGGCTTATACCCTCTGAACTATAACGACAATTCATGCCCCGGCGACAGGGCGCTTACAGAACCCGGCGAAACATTCGTCGACGCAATCGAAAGCCGCCTTCGTGCCGACAGCATCAACATCGGCTGGCATGAGGTAGGCTGCCTGGCAGCAGCCCCGCGCAAACTCTACACCCATCGCTCCCCGGCTGTGAAAAGCATCCTGCGAACCATGATGGAGAAAAGCAACAACCTTTATGCCGAAGGAATGCTCCGCCTGCTGTCGCCGGGAGGCACTATGGCCGACGCACTTAACCGCGAACGCAAAATACTGGCCGATGCAGGATTCGACACCGATGCCCTCGTGGCATTCGACGGGAGCGGCCTTACACGCAACAGCAAGCTGACTCCCAAATTCATGGCCGACCTGCTGGAACGTAGCGCCAAGGCCCCGTCCGGGGAACTTTACGTATCGTTGTTCCCGAAAGCGGGTTTGGAAGGCACAGTCAAAAAACTGCTGCGTGACACCCCGCTCGAAGGCGAGCTTGCCCTGAAAAGCGGAAGCATGAACGGGGTGCAATGCTATGCAGGTTACCGGCTGGCACCCGACGGCTCACCCTCCCACGTTGTCGTAATAATGGTGAACGACTTCATCTGCAAACGCGTCCTCGTAACAAAAGCCATATCCGATTTCCTGTTGCGCCAGTTCAACTGACAAACAAGCCGTTAGGAATGTTATAATCATAGTGAGAAGTCATCTGGGCTTCCAAATCTCAAAAATCCGGCAAACACAATCTGCCCTATTTCAAACACTACATTATGAAAGAGTATATCAACGAGATGCTTCACCTTACAGCAGATATAGCCGAGGAACTCCTGCGGCTCAAAGATACCGACAACGACGTTGACGAGGAACTGTGCCGGAAAATCCGCAGGCTATCATTCATCGCCGACCATAATGTCGGCGAAAATGCCGATGACCGCATAGAGGAAATCACCAAAGCAATCATACAAGACCGCGCCAATGAGCTTAGGGAAGAGGCGGAAACAGTAGTATCCGACGCCATGGCATCCGATGCACTTATCGACGAAGCGCGCCGGGAAGCGGAACTATCCGAAACCGACGACATTCCAAACAACGAAGTCACGGACGACCATCAGTGCGAACCTTCGTCATCATTCCCGCATCAGCCCCTGCAGGAAGAAAATAATGATGTCGATGCTGATAACGCAGATAACGATGGCGAACCCACAGTGGAGGAAGCCGAATCAGAAGCATGGGAAACAAACGAAGCCGAATCCCCCACCCCTCAGGAGGATATGCATAACAATGCCGATAGTGCCGAATTCGAGGAAGCGGATGATGCCGGAGACCGAGACAACACGGCTCCGACAGCCATCCCCGTGCTGACAGCATCACAGCTCAGGAACTCGCTGACTCTTAACGACATGTTCCTTTACCGCAGAACGCTGTTCGGAGGTTCGTCCGACCGTTTTGACAAAGCCCTGGCCCATATAGCCACACTGCAATCAATCAGCGATGTGAAAGCATTCCTCTCTGAAACGGGACACATAAATCTGAATACAGAAGAGGCTAAAGACTTCATAAGCTCAATAAGCCAGTTTTTCAACGAATAAACACCACACCTCCGCATAACACAAAAAATGGAACCAAAAGGGAAATTATACGTAGTCCCTACCCCGGTAGGCAACCTTGGCGACATGGCACCCCGCAGCGTGGAAATTCTGAAAACATGCTCGCTGATTCTTGCCGAGGACACGCGCACCAGCAGCGTGGTTACACGTCATTTCGGCATAACCACCCCCATGCAGTCGCATCACAAATTCAACGAACACGAAACCACAGCCCCGATTGTAAACCGCCTCCTGGCCGGGGAATGCATAGCTTTGATTTCCGATGCCGGGACACCGGCCATATCCGACCCCGGGTTCATGCTCACCCGTGCATGCCGGCAAAACGGCATCGAGGTCGAAACCATCCCGGGCCCTACGGCATTCGTGCCTGCACTGGTCAACTCGGGGCTGCCGTGCGAGCGGTTCACATTCGAAGGATTCCTACCGATGAAAAAAGGGAGGGCGACACGTCTGGCAGAACTCGCCCAGGAACCCCGCACCATGATAATCTACGAATCACCAATGCGCCTGGCCAAAACCCTCAAAGAACTGGCCGAAGCATTCGGCTCCGAAAGAGACGCATCAGTGTCGCGCGAAATCTCCAAACTGCATAACACCACATGTAACGGCTCCCTCGGTGAACTTGCAGAATATTTCACCGTGAACAATCCGAAGGGGGAAATCGTTATAGTCATTGCAGGGAAGAGGGATGATAAATCAGTTAAGAAAATTCATCGTAACAAATATCGCGACAACGACGACGAAGAATAAAAACCATATCGCAAAACACGGCTGCAGAAGCCGTTTAAGGCGCCGGGTCGTGACCAGTGATAAACAACTCAAGGAAATTACATTAACAACTATTTACTTATGAAGAAATTAGCTTTGCTAGCAATCACAGGCCTCGTATTTACAACAGCCTGTAACCACCGTGCCGAACAATCGCAGGTTGCCGACATCCCCACCACCGGCGACTCACTACGCATCGCACTTGCCAACCAGGACAGCCTGTTGGTGCTTATGAACGATGTGGCCGACGGTATGGCCCAGATTAAACAGATGGAGAACATCCTGTCATCGACCAACGACCTTTCGGCTGAATCAAAAGACAGACGCCAGCAGATACGCAACGACATGCTTGTGATCCAGCAGACATTGCAGATGCGGCGCGACCGTCTTGCCGAGCTTGAGAAAAAACTCCAGAACAGCTCGTCGAACAACTCGACCCTGCAAAAATCGATACAGACCCTGAAGAAACAGATTTCTGACCAGGAAGGGACAATCGAAACCCTTCGCAAAGACCTTTCCAACGCCAACATCCACATAGAGCGCCTCACGGCCAACCTCGACTCGCTCAACAGCCAGGTAGCATCGGTAACGGCAGCAAAAGAGGAAGTTGAACAGGTTGCATCCGACCTCACAAACGAACTCAACACATGCTATTACGCAATCGGAAGCAAAAGCGAACTCAAAGAGCACAAACTCATTGAAACCGGTTTCCTCCGCAAAACCAAAATCATGCCCGAGGATTTCGAACAAAGCTACTTCACCATGGGCGACAAACGCACCCTGACCTCTATCGACCTGCACTCGAAAAAGGCAAAAGTGCTGACCAACCAGCCGTCTGACTCCTACACGATAACAGAAGCTCCCAATGGCAGCAAGGTTCTTAAAATTACAAGCCCCGCACGCTTTTGGAGCGTAACAAACTTCCTCGTTATACAGGTCGACTGACATTCCGACATCATCTGCCATAACTAAGGTAAATATTACCGCATATCGCGACCTCGCCCCCGGTGTGGTCGCGATATTTGTTTATATGACGGCATTTTCGTAATTTTGCAAGTCTTACATAACCTTGACATTCCGCATCATAATGGGATTTTTCAACAAGCTTTTCTCAAAAGAGAAAAAAGAGACTCTCGACAACGGCCTTGAACGCACCAAACAAGGCCTATTCTCAAAAATAACCCGTGCCGTAGCCGGGAAATCGAAAATCGACGACGATGTGCTCGATAATCTCGAAGAGGTGTTCATAACCTCCGACGTGGGGGTGGAAACCACCCTGAAGATTATCGACCGCATCCAGAAGCGTGTGGCCAGGGATAAATATGTGGGATCATCGGAGCTTAACAAACTCCTTTGCGAAGAAATATGCGAACTGCTTGCCGAGAACAATAACGAATCGGCCGAGGAGGATTTCACCGTACCCGCCGGGCACAAACCCCATGTAATAATGGTTGTCGGGGTAAACGGCGTCGGGAAGACCACAACGATAGGCAAACTCGCGGCACAATTCAAGGCTGCCGGAAACAAAGTGATGCTCGGCGCCGCCGACACATTCCGTGCCGCAGCCGTGGAACAGCTCGACATATGGGGCGAACGGGCAGGCGTGCCGGTCGTAAAGCAGAAACTAGGCAGCGACCCCGCCGCAGTGGCATTCGACACGCTCCAGTCGGCCAAAGCCAACGATATCGACGTTGTGATTATCGACACGGCCGGACGTCTGCATAACAAGAAGGGACTGATGGACGAGCTGTCGAAAATACGCAACGTCATGCAGAAAGTGGTGCCCGATGCCCCGCACGAAGTCCTCCTGGTGCTCGACGGCTCCACCGGGCAGAATGCCTTTGAACAGGCACGCCAGTTCGTGGCTGCCACCAACGTCAACGAGCTTGCCGTTACAAAGCTCGACGGCACAGCCAAAGGCGGCGTGGTGATAGGTATCTCCGACCAATTCAAAATCCCTGTAAAATATATCGGCCTCGGTGAAGGCATCAATGACCTCCAGGTGTTCCACAAGAAAGAATTTGTGGAATCGCTTTTCGGAGCATGACCAAATAACCCCGCATCGCGGCATCCCTGACCGGGTCCCGCCATGTGCGGCGTGTCAGGAACTGTATCTTAACCATTTCAATTCGGAAAATTGCGCACTGTAAATCTTATAACCCTAGGTTGCTCGAAAAACCTTGTTGACTCGGAGCGGGTATTGAAGATGCTCGCCGACTCCGGGTTCGAAGCCTCGCACGAAACCTCATCCCCTACCGACATAGTGGTGGTGAACACTTGCGGTTTCATCGGCGACGCCAAAGAGGAATCGGTCAACACAATCCTCGAACAGGTCGAAGCCAAAAACCTCGGGCACATAAAGGAACTCTACGTGATGGGGTGCCTGTCGGAACGCTATCGTCAGGACTTGCAGAAAGAGCTTCCCGAAGTCGACAGGTTTTACGGCAAATTCGACTGGACTTCGCTTGTTACCGATCTGACGCGGCGACATCCCGGAGCCATATCCTACGACCGTGTCATCACCACCCCTTCACACCACGCATACCTCAAAATAGCCGAAGGGTGCAACAGGTTCTGCGCCTTCTGCGCCATCCCGCTCATTACAGGGCGGTATAAATCGCGGCCGATAGAGGAAATCGAGGAAGAGGTCAGAACGCTGGTAGCACGCGGGGTAAAGGAATTCAACGTCATAGCCCAGGATCTTTCAGGCTACGGCCAAGACCTTTATGGCGAACTGAAGCTACCAGAACTGGTTGACCGTCTCGCCGATATCGACGGGGTGAAATGGATTCGCCTGCATTACGCATACCCTACGGAATTCCCCCGCGGGCTTCTTGACGTGATGGCACGCCGTGAAAACGTGTGCACATATCTCGACATAGCCCTCCAACACATTTCCGACAATGTGCTGAACAATATGCGCCGGCACATATCTGCCGACGAGACCCGCAGCCTGTTGGCCGAAATGCGCCGAAAAGTCCCCGGCATACACATCCGCACCACCCTGATGGTAGGATTCCCCGGGGAAACCGATGAAGATTTCAATGAATTGCTCGACTTCGTCAAAGAACAACGGTTCGAGCGGATGGGCGCGTTTGCCTACTGCGAGGAGGACGACACATTTGCCGCGCGTAATTACACCGACAATGTGCCTGAGGATGTGAAACAGGAGCGCCTTGACCGCCTAATGGCCCTCCAGGAGGAAATCTCTATGGAAATCCAGCAGGAAAAAGTCGGACAGACGCTTGAAGTGGTTATCGACCGCGAAGAAGACGACTTCTATATCGCACGGACACAATGGGATTCCCCGGAAGTCGATCCAGAAGTCCTGGTCAAAAAGACACGAGAACTTCAACCGGGCATGTTCTGCAACGTTATTATTACAGAGGCTATGCCTTTCGAATTGATAGCCATCCCCGAATGAACAAGGACTCGATAGGGAAAAACAAGCCTGGCGGTTCAGTGTCACAACAGATAGACCGCGCCCTCGCCTCAGGCGAGCAGTTCGGCATGCTGCTTCTGCCGGGAGAAAACGAACCAAGATGGTTCGGGAAAGGATACGGTTCCGGCATGATGACCATGGAGGTCGCGCCTTGGCTTGCACCGTTCGCCAGCCGTTTGGTCATAGGCGATGGCGACACAGCGACCACAGCCGCCGGTACACATCCGATGCCGGTACACCGGCACTCAACATCACATGCCGAATACATCAACGGTGTGGAAGGCGTAATAGGCAGTTGCAGCAAACGCAGCGGCAAAACCGTGTACTCACGTGCAATATGCGGCCACATCGACCCCTCCACCACACCAGGCCGAATTGCCCGGTCGCTTTTCGAAGCCCATCCCAACAGCCTACGCTTCATATACCACACCCCTCAGACAGGAAGCTGGCTCGGGGCCACCCCCGAAATCCTGCTGGATTTCGACAAAACCACTGGGGAGTTCCGCACGATGGCACTTGCCGGGACACGCAAAAAAGCCGGAAATTCTCCCTGGGACGAAAAAAACATACGTGAAAACAGATTCGTAATCGACTTTATAACCGATTCGCTTTCACGGCTCGGAATCACAGCCGAGGTCGCACCCCTGGAAGAGGTCGCATACGGGGAAATCGAACACCTGTGTGCCCACATCCACGGCACAGCCAAACCCGGGCAACTGCCGGATATAATGGATGCCCTGAATCCTACCCCGGCACTATGCGGCTATCCCAAAACCGATGCCATC
Source organism: Bacteroidales bacterium M6 (assembly GCA_001689485.1). Lineage (GTDB taxonomy): Bacteria > Bacteroidota > Bacteroidia > Bacteroidales > Muribaculaceae > UBA7173. Next base: position 15,393 of record LUJQ01000023.1, read on the forward strand.
AACGACCTCAGGAAATTCGAAGCACATCCACGTGGATGTTACGGAGGTTTTGTCGCCTTCTCATCACCACGGTTTTATAAAGCATTCGTAAACCTGCGCTGCATGCAGTTCGACACCTCCCGTTACTGCATATACGGAGGAGGGGGCATCACCCCGCAATCAGTGCCTGACGAAGAATGGGCTGAGACAGAAGCAAAAACGACCTTCCTGCAGCAGCTGGCTAACGGCTGCCACATTGAAAAACAAATCAGATAAACCCTTATTCCAAACCATGTCGGAAACAACGATACCAGCCGCTGCCAGCCCCGACGCACACCCCCGCAGATATAAATTAGGGGTGGCACTAAGCGGTGGGGGTGCAAGGGGCTTCGCACATGTAGGCGCACTCAAAGCCCTGGAAGAGGCCGGACTGAAACCCGATATAATTGCCGGGGTATCGGCCGGTTCGGTAGCCGGGGTCATGTATGCCGCCGGGGTGCCGCTTGACGAGATGCTTTCAATGTTCACAGCATCGAAATTCACCGACTTCTGCAAACTCTCCATAAGTAAAGGGGAAGGGGTTTTCTCGCTGGCGAAATTCAAGAAATTCATCGAGAAAACAACCGGGGTCGACCGTCTCGAAAACCTGAAAATCCCGACCTACATAGGGGTCACAGACCTGGATAACGGCGTGCCGGCCGAGTTTCACGACGGCCCTTTGGGCGAACGCGTCATGGCCTCATGCAGCATCCCGATTGTGTTCCAGCCTGTCAAAATCAACGGCACCCATTATGTCGACGGAGGTGTGTTGCGCAACCTTCCGGCATGGATAATCCGCGACAAATGCGAAAAGCTTATAGGCATCAATTGCTCCCCCCTGACAACATTCCGTTACAAAAAATCATTTTTCGAAATAGCACTCCGCACCTATAATCTCATGGCAAAAGCCAACCAGCTTGACGACATGAAAATGTGCGACCGTGTGATTATAACCCCCGAACTCTCCGGCTACCAAGTTTTTAACCTCAAAGATATCAACAAAGCCTACCTCAGCGGCTATGCAGCCGCCCACCGTGCCATAAAAGACTGGCAGAATGAAAATGAAGGCTCTGGTATCGAACCGATAAACCAACAATATCACGATGAGCAGCCCTGAAAAAATACAACGCCCCACGGCGCCAGCCGTCACGCCAACCGGGAAAGCGACCGGCCCGACGTCCAAAAACATGCCAAAGGCAAAAAGGAAACCCAAACTCCCGGTTGTGGATAAACCTGTGATTTACCAGATGATTCCGCGACTGTTTGCCAACATGAACGAGAATTGCGTGCCCGACGGCGACATAACACAAAACGGCTGCGGGAAGCTGAACGACATAACCGACACAGTCCTTGCCTCGATTCACGACCTCGGCGCCACCCATGTGTGGTACACCGGCGTAATCGAGCATGCCCATGCAACCGATTATTCCGCATTCGGCATCACCCCCGACGACCCTTCCGTTGTGAAAGGGAAAGCAGGCTCACCCTATGCTATCAAGGATTATTACGACATCGACCCCGACATTGCCGTCTCTGTTCCTGACCGGATAAAGGAATTCGAAGCACTTATCGACCGCACCCACAATGCCGGGATGAGGGTGGTGATGGATTTCGTGCCTAACCACGTGGCACGCTGCTACCACTCCGATGCCGCGCCAACCGGGATTGAGGACTTCGGACAAGGCGATGACTCCACCAAGTTCTTCTCACCTGCGAATAACTTCTATTATATCCCGCGCCAGCTGTTCCAGCCGCAGTTCCCAATCGGCGACTACAACGAATTCCCGGCCAAAGCCTCAGGCAACGACTGCTTCAATGCATTCCCCTCGCGCAACGACTGGTATGAGACTGTGAAACTCAACTATGGGGTCGACTACGGCGACGGCACATGCCACTTCAACCCCATCCCCCCCACATGGTTCAAAATGCTCCATATCCTGCGCTATTGGGCTGCCAAAGGAATCGATGCATTCCGATGCGACATGGTGTTCATGGTGCCACTCGACTTTTGGGAATGGGCAATTCCGCAGGTAAAGGATACCTATCCCCACATCCAGTTCATCGCCGAGATTTATGATGTGAACCTGTATCGCGACTTCCTGTTCCGGGGGCATTTCGACTATCTTTACGACAAAGTCAACCTCTACGACACGCTCCGCGACGTGCAATGCCACCATCATTCGGCTGCCACCATCACCGACTGCTGGCAGAGAATCGACGGAATCGGGGCGCGTATGCTCAATTTCCTGGAGAATCACGACGAACAGCGCTTCGCATCGGCGGAATACGCGGGCGATGCATCCAAAGTCCTCCCCTCGCTCATTGTAAGCTCTATGATATCCACCGCCCCGTTTATGATTTACGCAGGCCAGGAACTAGGGGAAAAAGCCGACGATGCGGAAGGGTTCAGCGGGAAGGACGGCCGCACAACCATTTTCGACTACTGGTCGATTCCTACCTTGCGCCGCTGGTTGAACGGGGGGAAAGCCGACGGAGGAGCCCTCTCAGCCGAAGAGCGCGACCTACGTGCCATCTACGCCAAAGTCCTCCACCTTCTCAATTCGGAACCCGCCATAAGCAAAGGAGACTTCTTCGACGTGATGTATGTCAATTTCGAAAACCCGCATTTCTCCCCCCATCGCAACTACGCATTCCTTCGCCATTACGGCGACACTACCCTGTTGATAGCCGTAAACTTCTCCGACAAGGCCACCGATATAGCCATCAACATCCCCCGGCTGGCATTCGACATGTACGGCATCCAGGAGGGGAAACGCACAGCCACCGAGTTGCTTTCCGGGCGCAGACAAAACCGCACCCTCTCATCCACCGTCCCCTTCCTGACCGCCCTCCCACCCTGGGGCGCAGTGGTCTGGAAAATGAAATAACCCTTATACCCTACAATATACGACGGCACTGCATCGAGATTCGGCGCAGTGCCGTCGCATCATGAATACAAAAATGGAATTTGGATGGGATTTTTTGGGATATGTATGCAAAAAATGCTTAATTTTGCATCACCATTTCATCCCAAACATTTTATGAATTCCATGTTACCCCCTATCAAGGTTTTTGCCGGAACGAAGTCACGCTACATGGCGGAAGAAATTTGCAAAGACCTCGGAATCGAGCTTGGCCAAATGAACATCCAGCATTTTGCCGACGGAGAGTTTGAAGTGTCGTTTGAGGAATCAATCCGCGGTTGCGAAGTCTACCTCGTGCAATCAACTTTCCCCAACACCGACAACCTTATGGAATTATTGCTTATGATTGATGCGGCCAAACGTGCGTCGGCAAAATCGGTCATCGCAGTTATTCCCTATTTCGGCTGGGCACGTCAGGATCGCAAGGATAAGCCACGCGTTTCAATCGCTGCAAAACTTGTGTCAGACCTCCTTGTCACAGCAGGTGCCGACCGCGTAATCACAATGGACCTCCATGCCGACCAGATTCAAGGATTCTTCAACATCCCCGTCGACCACCTCTATGCATCGTCGGTGTTTATCCCCTACATCCAGTCGCTCAACCTCGAAAACCTGGTTATAGCCACTCCCGACGTAGGCGGTGCAAAACGTGCCAACAGCTACGCAAAATACCTCAACGTTCCTTTGGTGCTCTGCCACAAACAGCGTGCAAAAGCCAACGTGGTTGCCAACATGACTGTAATCGGCGACGTGAAGGATAAGAATGTGATTCTTGTCGACGACATGGTTGACACGGCAGGCACAATAACCAAAGCTGCCGACCTGATGCTGGCCGAAGGTGCAAAATCAGTGCGTGCACTCGCATCTCATGCCATCATGAGCGAACCCGCATCGGAACGCGTTCAAAACTGCGGCCTGACAGAAATGATTTTCACCAACTCAATCCCATTCAACAAGGATTGCAAGAAAGCGACAATACTGTCGGTGGCCAAACTTTTCGCCGACACCATACGCCGCGTTCACAACAACGAGTCAATCTCGTCGCAGTACCTCATAAAATAAGCCCGTACAGCTAGCAAACCTAACAAGAGGATTCGCATCAGTCTTAATCAGACAACGATGCGAATCCTATTGTTTTCTATCTTTATCTATCCTGATCGAATATGGCAAGTGCCTCGGGAAGCCTGGAAATGGTGTGATGCGCACGATACCCTGGCGGTACTTCTATGTTTTGCGGATGTATGTGAATGCCCTCGCTGTCGATAATTTCCACCGTATCCCACCCCATCGCGTTAGGCCAACGGAAATCTTTGGCAGGATTATCACCCAGATATAAAAAGCGGCTGCATCCGGGATTACGATTTGCCAAAGTTTCAAACGGCAGGCTGGTTGTTTTATCAGCCCCCGTTTCACCCGAAATGATTATATTGCAATCAGCAACAAACCTGTCAAGCCCGAGAGCCTTTATCTTGGCACGTTGCGTTGCCGAACGCCCGTCGGTTATAATGCCTATAGGCACCCCTCTTCGTTTCAATCCTTCAAGCAAATCCAACGCCCCGGGGCGCAAACTTATATCGGGAATATGGTAACGATATGTATCCACCATCCATTGCGCATTGAAGCGGCATCCGGGATGGTCAACCCATATCTTGGCCGACAAGTCATCAAAACCTTCGGCTGTTGTAGAGGAGGCTTCAAGAAACAACACCGCTTCGGCACACGGCATTATGGAGTAATGTTCCAGCTCGCGGCCTATTGCACGGTAACCGGAACGTACATAATCAATTTCATCAAACAAGGTGTCATCAAGATCGGAAACAAACATAATGCAGACGTTTTTTAGAGGTCGAAATCATTTATGACCTCGTGGTTTCTTTATAACAGGAAACCAAGCACACTACACCGCCACAGCTTTCAACGCCTCTGCAACCTCCCGAATCTCTTCGTCTGTAAGCGACGAACCGCTTGGCAGGCAAAGACCGGTGTCAAAAATCCGTCCGGCACATGCGCCGCCATAGCAAGGGGCATCGGCAAAGACGGGTTGCATATGCATCGGCCGCCATATAAGGCGTGTCTCGATTCCCTTTTCAAGTAACAACACCCTGATTTCGTCGGGAGTTCGACGGATAATTTCCGGATTCAGCAACACTGTTGTAAGCCAGTAGTTTGATTCAAAATCCGCGCAAGGGTTGGCAAACACGGAAACACCGTTAACCCCGTTCAATTCCTTCATATATAAATCGTGAATGGCACGTCGGCGAGCCACCCTTTCGGCAAGTTCCTCAATCTGCGCACACCCGATAGCCGCCGACACATTGCTAAGACGGTAGTTATAGCCCACTGTGGTGTGATAATAATACGGCCGGTTTTCGCGTGCCTGTGTTGCCAGGAACTTGACCCTGTCGCCCGCTTCGGAATCAGGGCACACCAAAGCACCGCCTCCCGAAGTGGTTATAATCTTGTTGCCGTTAAAGCTCAACGCACCATAAAGGCCGAGAGTGCCGCATTTTTGCCCCTTATATTCCGAGCCGAGCGCCTCGGCGGCATCTTCCACAACCGGGATGGAATATTTCGCCGCCACAGCCCTTATCTCATCCATCATGGCAGGCATCCCGTAAAGATGCACCACGACGATTGCCGACGGATAACGCCCCGTTTTCCGATGCCGGTCGGCAATAGCCTCTTCCAAAAGCACGGGCGACATATTCCAGGTGGAAGGCTCACTGTCGACGAACACAGGTTTTGCCCCGAGATATACTATCGGGTTACAACTTGCAGAAAAAGTGAGCGACTGGCAGACAACCTCGTCACCGGCTTTCACCCCGGCCATTACAAGCCCGAGATGTATTGCCGCAGTCCCGGCCGAAAGCGCCACCACTTCCTGTGTGCCAAGAAATGATTCCAGACGCTTCTCAAATTCATCTACATACGGGCCCAAAGGCACAATCCATGTCGATTCCACGGCCTCGCTGACGTACTTCCCCTCATTTCCCGCAAGATGCGGCACCGATAACTTTATCATTTTCTTTTCCATTATGCTCTGAAGTCATCCAGATTTTCCATAAAAAATAATGCAAATTTACGAAAATCTTGTCAGAGTATGGATAACCAACTTCCTCCTACCCGCTACCGGCAAAAACAATAACCATAGTAATCCGTTAAAAAAATAACAGCACTTTTGATAAGTAAGTCGTGGAAATTATTTTATATTGTCTGAGAGCATACTTTCAGTCGATTTTTATCAGAAGATGAAGGAGTGTAGCTCACTACACG
>LUJQ01000023.1:21662-74262 GCA_001689485.1 Bacteroidales bacterium M6
ATGCGTAATAATTTTCATGACTTACTTAGAACCAATAACGATATAATGATATGAGATTTACACCAGAGAATATTACACATCTCGAGCCTGACGACTTCTTTGTTTTCGGCAGCAATCTTGAGGGACACCATTGTGCCGGGGCTGCCCGCACAGCCATGGAACACTTCGGGGCCATATGGGGTCAGGGCGTAGGCGTACAGGGACGCTCCTATGCCATCCCGACCATGCAGGGAGGCATCGACACTATAAAACCATATGTCGACGAGTTTCTCGAACTTGCTTCATATTGGGACGAAAACACCTTCTATGTCACCCGCATCGGCTGCGGCATCGCAGGCTTCACAGATGAACAGATTGCCCCGCTTTTCGACAAAGCCATCGACCTCTATAACGTGGTTCTGCCCGAATCGTTTTTCTATATAATCATACGTAATCGGAATAAGAACGGAATCCCCCTCCCGTATGGATATCCCCCTGAACTTTCAAAAATATTATAACGGGGAACTACACTACAATCCGTATGGCCACATATGCAGCTATTTATCGTGGTTGCCAATAACAACAGTGGTGTCGGGACTGAAGAATAAGTCCCGACACCACTTTTATTGTTATGCCGATTTCCGAAATGCTTTCAGCATTCTTAGCCCTCTGCCGCCAGGGGGTTCCATCCCTGGGCCTTTATCTCCATCTCGGCACCGTCGCGTGTCACCATGGCACATCCCAGCTCAGGCCGGGTGATGTGGCCTATGACTTTTACTCCGGGGATTTTCTTTATTTCTTCATGCGCATGCAATGGCACCGTGAAAAGCAACTCGTAATCCTCGCCGCCGTTCATAGCCGCCGTAACCAAGTTCATGTTCAGTTCCTCGGCCATAAGGGCGGTCTGGTAGTCGATAGGTATGCGGTCCTCGTAAACACGGCATCCTACATTAGAAGCCTTGCAGATATGCAGCAGCTCCGACGACAATCCGTCGGAAACATCCATCATCGCCGTAGGCATAATCCCGGCCTTGGCCAGGTTTTCGATAATGTCGCGGCGTGCTTCAGGTTTCAGCTGGCGCTCGATAAGGTATTCCTTGCCTTGAAACTGTGGCACGAAATCCTTCTGCCCCGCCGATGCCACCTTTTCACGTTCCAACAGCTGCAATCCCATATATGCCGAGCCGAGGTCGCCCGATACACAAATCAAATCGGTGTCATGGGAACCCGAACGATATACAATCCTATCCTTCGGGGCATCACCGATACACGTGATTGAAATCACAAGACCCGCCCTGGAGGAGGTGGTATCGCCACCCACCAGGTCGACCCCGTATATCTCACATGCCAGCCGGATACCGCTATACAGCTCCTCGATATGCTCCACAGTGAAACGCTTCGAAATGGCAAGCGACACGGTGATTTGACGCGGATGGCCGTTCATGGCATATATATCCGAGAAATTCACAACAGCCGCCTTGTAGCCCAAATGCTTCAAAGGCACATATGTAAGGTCGAAATGCACCCCTTCGACCAAAAGGTCGGTCGACACAAGCACATCGGTATCCTTATACGACATCACGGCACAATCATCGCCCACTCCTGTCAGGGTGGAATCGTTGACATGCTCTATATCCTTGGTCAGCCGGTCGATAAGCCCGAACTCACCAAGGGTCGAAATTTCAGTCTGCTTCTCCTCCATCATATTGATTCCTGGACCTTATGCAGATTAAAGACGCTCAACAATGGTTCTTACAAGTTCCTTGGTTACAGGCTCGGCCTTGATAGCCGCCTGCTGCACTTCCTCATGCGAGGGTACGTCGGTAACGTCCTTGCCGCCGAGGTCGGTGATTACTGACAGGCCGAAAACCTCCATGCCACCATGGCGTGCCACAATAACCTCGGGGACAGTCGACATCCCTACAGCATCTCCGCCGATTACACGGAAATATTCATACTCTGCAGGCGTTTCGAAAGTCGGGCCTGTGGTGCCCACATAAACGCCATGCATCAGCCGGATTCCTTTCTCCGCACCGATTTGGTCGGCCAAAGCCACAAGCCGGTGGCTGTAGGCTTCGGTCATGGCCGGGAAGCGGTCGCCCAGTTCCTTGTAGTTTTTCCCCCTTAAAGGATTTTCCGGGAAAAGGTTGATATGGTCGGTGATAACCATCACATCACCCACACGGAATTCTTTGTTCATACCGCCTGCGGCATTCGACACGATAAGAGTCTCAACCCCTAACGCACGCATAACACGCACGGGGAAGGTAACCGTTTTCATGTCATAGCCCTCATAATAGTGGAAACGGCCCTGCATGGCCATAACACGCTTACCGGCCAAAATGCCGAAAATAAAATTGCCGCTATGCCCCTCCACTGTCGACACAGGGAAGTTGGGGATTTCCGAATATGGGATAACGGTTTTGTTCTCTATCATATCGGCCAAAGGGCCAAGGCCGGTGCCGAGGATTATTGCCAGTTTGGGCATATCGTCGATTTTCGAACGAAGGAAATCGGCAGTCTGTTTGATTTTTTCTAACATGGTTTCGAATTTGTTTTTCTTAAGTTGAACGTTGTGCAGGCATGTATTGTTTCAGCCAGCCTGCAAAGTGAGAGACCCCACAAAATCCTTACCTTACGGCATTAAGCAGCATTTTTTGCAATTCGAGGTCGAAACGCTCGGTATTCTTGGGGTCGAATTTGACTTCGATCGGCTGGAAAAATATGCTGTTTTTCAATTCATGGGGAAAATACGGATTGTTTACCAGCCTTACGGCATCCTTCTCGGTGGTTACTATAAACTTCCTCTCCCCTTCCAATTCGTTGAATCGCCGGGTAATGTTTTCCAGGTCACGACGCGAAAAGTTATGATGGTCGGGATAGACCTTCACCTTTACTTTCGCCTTAAACCCTTTGAGATAACGCACAAGAGGTTTGGGATTGGCTATGCCTGAAAGGACATAGATTGTGTCGGCCGACGACAGCCAACTGAGATGCAGTGTTGTCGGCACATAGTCGGGAAACAGGGGGCGCAATGCCGGATAATCGAACCTGGAAAAAAACAGTTTCTGAAACGGGAACAGTTTCAGGCTGTTCTTGAATATGCGGTATTCCAACGGCTGCAACTGTTCGGGACATTTGGTCACCACTACCATATCGGCACGGTAAATGGAACTTTGCGGTTCACGCAACCTGCCCAAGGGCAGAAGCCTGTCGTAGAACACAGGGTTATTGAACTCTGTAAGCACAATCGAAACCGTAGGCTTCACATAGCGGTGCTGGAACGCGTCATCAAGCAGTATAAGGTTGATTTTCGGGTCAAGCCTGAGCATCTCCTCTATGCCTGCACAGCGGTCCTCGCACACTGCCACCGTTATGTCGCTTCCGAATTTCTGATAAATCTGATACGGCTCGTCGCCTATATCGAGTGGCGACGACCGCCGGGTGGCAAGCACAAAACCCTTGGTTTTTCGCTTATATCCGCGGCTTAACATCCCGATGCGGTATTTGTAACGCAAAAGGTCGATTACATATTCCGTATGCGGCGTTTTGCCTGTCCCCCCTACACCGATATTCCCGACCACTACCACAGGCACCGGGAATTCGCGCTGCTTCAATATATGCCATTTGAACATAAGGTTCCTCATCCCCACGCCCAAGCCATAGAGCTTCGACATCGGGAGAAGGAAAAGTGTGGATATGATTTTGCTACGCGCCACGCTGCACCTATGTTCGCGTTAGATTAGTCCTAAAACGTCAGTAATCAGAATATGACCATTTCTTCCATCCGGGCCTGCACCGGAGCCATATCCTTGATTTCCTTAATACGGTTATACACCGGATAGTACTGTCCAAGCTCCTCTTTCGCGGCATTTATGCGCATCTGCGAGTTGAGTTCCGACACAATATCCCAAAACGAGGTTTTGGGATCCGGATAAGCCACAACCTGGTATTTATCGTAACCCATCTCCTCCGCAAGAGCCTCTATGGCGTCGGAGAGGTAGCCGAGTTCGTCGACAAGACCGATTTTCCTGGCTGTAGAGCCATCCCACACACGCCCTTCGGCAATAGCCTTTATCGAATCCTGCGACACATGGCGCCCTTCGGCGCAACGCGAGGTGAAAAGTTCATAGCCACGGTTAACTTCCCCCTGCAATTTTGCATGCTGGAACGGGGTGAGCGGCTCGAACGAGTTAGGGCCGGAACTGTTGGCATTGGTCGAAACATAATCAATGTTCACACCCAGTTTGTCGTTAACCAGCTCCTTGAAGCACGGAATCATTCCGAAAATGCCGATGGAACCGGTAAGGGTCATAGGCTGTGCGAAAATCTTTTCGGCGCCGCAGGATATGTAGTAGCCACCCGAAGCGGCATAATCGCCCATCGACACATAAAGCTTTTTCCCTTTCCCCTTGAACACTTCGAGAGCCTGCCAGATCTGCTCGGAAGCGAATGCCGAGCCACCGCCCGAATTGACCCTGAGCACCATGGCCTCTATATCATCGTCGTCAGCCAGCTTTAGAATATCGGGCACAACGCGGTCAGAAGCAATCCCGTCCTTGGCACTTTCGGTGATATCGCCATATGCATAATAAACAGCGATTTTGTTCTTCTCAGACTTTTCATTGGGAACTTCTACACCCGAGGCAAGGTATTCGGAAACCGTCACCATGGCCAAATCATCGTCACGGTCAGTCCCGGTTTTATCTTTCAGGTAATCTGACAGCTCGTTACGGTATTTCAGAGCATCCACAAGCTTCATTTCCACCAGGCGTTCAGGTGCGGTAAGGGTTGCAAGGCTGTCGGCCATCATGTTGATGGAATCGGTGGATATACCACGGGATTCCCCTATCGAACCGGCGATACGCGCCCAGATGTTGTCGAGAAACACGTGCGTCTGCAAACGGTTGGCCTCGCTCATATGCGTCATCGTGTAAGGTTCCACCGCGCTTTTGAAAGTGCCGACCTTCACAATCTGCATCTCAACCCCCACTTTGTCGAGCAGACCTTTGAAAAACGGTATGCCCGAAGCCAGACCACGCAGGTCGACACCACCGACAGGGTTAAGATAAACCTCGTCGGCAGCCGTGGCGATATAATAATCACCCTGCGTATAATTGTCGGCATACGCCACAACCCATTTGCCCGATTCGCCGAAATCAGTCACAGCCTTGCGGATAGCTTCCGATGTGGCGATACGTGCCGGTGCACCGTCGCAGGCAATGTAAAGCCCTGTTATATTGTCGTCATCCTTTGCTGCGGCCAGTGCCGAAACTATATCGGCCAGCGACTGGTTCTGCGGGGTTTCGTTTATCAGGTCGTAGAACGTCGGTGTGGAAGTCCGTTCCTCGACAACCCTGTCGAGACGAAGGCATAACACCGTATTAAAACCGACTTCGGTGGCTGCATTCTTCCCGGCGAAGGCATTCACCACCGACCCAATGGCAAACATCATTCCCAAAAGGATGATAAGCATCATCGAAATCCAGATAGCGGCCAACGAGCCGAGCATGGAGATGAAAAATCTTTTAAGCATATATCTTTATATTACTGTTATCTATTATATTTTCAATCGGCAGGAACACTATGCAACCTGAATTCGGACTACACATAACATTGACTGACAGATGGAAAAGCAGCCTGGCACACACCACCAACCGATGATGTGGAAAAACCAACAACAAAAATAGCACATTTTATCCTTTCGCCCAAAAATACCTTTAAATAAAAAAGCACAACAAAACCGCCAAACCGGCACACAATGTCAACACAATGTCAATCAAAACCCAATTCAAGCTTGTCTTGGAGGGATTGTTTGGGGGATTGTTTTGCTTTCGGATTTGTGTTGCATAACATAATATTTAATTACAAATCCTTAAAAATCGTTTTGTAAATTTGCACAAGCCATTTTTTATACGCAACCGAAACAACACCTTTCCGACTGCGTAATCCACACCGGCTAAAGCAATCCAGTCATCATTATATCACGTATTATCTGTAATTTAACGATATATTAAATCAGAACACCATGAAACAGAAAAAGCTTTTGCTTGGAGACGAGGCTCTGGCTCTCGGCGCAATTGACGCCGGGCTTTCGGGTGCATATGCCTACCCCGGCACACCTTCGACCGAAATTCTTGAATTTGTACAGCAAAACCCGGTTGCCTGCGAGCGCAAAATCCATTCCCACTGGTCATCAAATGAAAAGACCGCTATGGAGGAAGCCCTCGGCATGTCGTTCTGCGGCAAACGTGCCATCGTATCGATGAAACATGTGGGGCTCAATGTCGCTGCCGACCCGTTTGTAAACTCGGCAATGACAGGCGCCAACGGCGGACTTTTGGTAATTTCCGCCGACGACCCCTCGATGCACTCCTCTCAGAACGAGCAGGATTCCCGTTTCTACGCATCATTCGCAATCATACCGGCCCTGGAACCGTCCGACCAACAGGAAGCATATGACATGGGTGCCTACGGGTTCGCCCTTTCCGAAAAACTCGGCCTGCCTGTGATGGTACGCATGGTGACACGCCTTGCCCACTCCCGCGCGGTTGTGGAAGTAGAAGAAAACGCAGCTGCTGAAAACCAATTGTCATACCCGCAAAAAGCACGTCAGTGGGTGCTGATGCCAGGAAACTCACGCGTCCGTTATCGCGAACTTCTCGCACAAAAGGATGATATGGAACGCCTGTCGGAAGAATCCCCGTTCAACCGCCTCATACCCGGCACTGACACCCGCATAGGCATTCTTGCATCAGGTATAGCATATAACTATGTCAACGAGGCTTTCGCAGGCCGATGCCCGTTCCCGGTGCTTAAAATCTCACAATACCCACTGCCTAAAAAACTGGTGGCACAGCTTGCCGACACATGCGATGCCATATTGGTAATCGAAGAAGGGCAGCCGGTAATCGAGGAATGCATGCGCGGCCTGCTTGACCGTGGTTTGAAAATCTACGGCAAACTCGACGGCCACCTGCCACGCACCGGCGAACTTACCCCCGACAGCGTTGCAGCAGCTGTTGCCGGATTAATACCCGACATGCACCACAAGCTCATCCGCCAGTCAGGCGCCCCCGCCGACATAGTTGTGCCCAGGCCGCCGGCCCTTTGCCAGGGATGCGGACACCGCGACGTTTACGCAGCATTGAATGAGGCACTCGAATCATTCGAATCGCCGAAAGTGTTTGGCGACATAGGCTGTTACACCCTCGGCTGGCTCGCGCCTTACAATGCAATCGACACCTGTGTAGACATGGGTGCTTCGATAACAATGGCAAAAGGAGCTGCCGATGCCGGCCAGCACCCCTCAGTTGCCATAATCGGGGACTCGACATTCACCCACTCCGGCATGACCGGGCTGCTCGATGCCGTCAACGAGAACACCCCCATGACGCTGATTATTTCCGACAACCTCACCACCGGCATGACAGGCGGCCAGGATTCACAAGGCACAGGCAAACTCGAGGATATATGCCTCGGTCTCGGCGTCAGCCCCGACCACCTCAAAACCATCGACTCGCTCCCCAAAAACCATGAGGAGATGAAACGCATGTTCGAGGACGAATTCAACTACCGCGGGCTGTCGGTAATCGTGTCGCGACGCGAATGCATACAGACCGCACGTCGCCACGCTAAAAAAGCCGCAACCAAATAACAACCCTCCAATTTCACGTGGTTGCCCGGACATCTCAGGCAACCACTAAAAAGCATAAGAAAAATCATGAAAACCGATATAATTCTGGCCGGAGTGGGAGGACAGGGTATTCTGTCGATTGCCACCATCCTCGGAGCGGCCGCACTTACCGACAACCTATATCTGAAACAGGCCGAAGTGCATGGCATGAGCCAGCGTGGCGGCGACGTAATGTCGTGCCTGCGCCTGAGTTCGGAACCAATCGCATCCGACCTTATCCCGATGGGTGGAGCCGACATCATCGTGTCGCTCGAACCGATGGAAGCACTGCGCTATGTGCAATGGCTCGCCCCCGGCGGCTGGATTATCACCAACACGGTGCCGTTTGTAAACATCACCAACTATCCTGCGGAAGAACAGCTCACCGAGACATTGGCACAATATCCCAACGTGGTTGCATTCGATATGGATGAAACAGCCAAGGAAGTGGCCACCGTAAGGTCGTCAAACATGGTACTCCTGGGGGCAGCAGCACGTTTCACAGGAATCCCGACCGATAAAATCGAAGACGGAATCCGCACAGTTTTCCGTGCCAAAGGCGAAAAAATCGTTGAAAGCAATCTTGCAGCATTCCGCGCGGGAGTAGCTCGTGCCGCCGGGATTGAACAGCGCTAAACATAAAAAACGGGTGGATGCCTTAAGAGTTTGTCTAAGACTTCTATAACGGCATTCACCCGTTTACAATACTCCTTCACGTTTCAAGTATAAAAAACACCATGCAACCGATTTCACACGATCTGCTACACAACGAAATGCAGGCGATGAACATACCGAACATCGCCTCTGCCACCATACGACAGATTCTAGCACTGGCAAGCCGTCTGGAGCGCCACCTCGGCGACCCGTTCGTGCATCTCGAAATGGGGAATCCCGGCCTTCCGGCATCGCAAGTGGGAATCGAGGCCGAACGGGCTGCCCTTCTCGAAGGCATAGCCTCCCAATATCCCAACATTGCCGGCATCCCTGCTCTGAAAGAGAACGGGAGCCGGTTCCTCAAGGCATTCCTTGACATCGACATCCCACCTCGGTGCATCGTTCCGACAGTGGGGTCGATGCAAGGAACTTTCACTCTCTTCATGCTTCTTGGCCAACGCCTTCCCGGACGCGACACAATCCTGTTCCTCGACCCGGGGTTCCCGGCACAACATAACCAGGTGAAACTCCTCGGCCTCAACCAGGAATCGCTCGACATATACGACTGCCGTGGCGAGGCGCTCGAAAGCCGCCTTGACGAAATCCTTTCAAAAGGCAACATCACTGCCATCCTCTACAGCAACCCGAACAACCCGGCCTGGATAAACCTCACGTCTGTGGAATATGAAATCCTGGCCAGGATGGCAGAAAAACATGACGTAATCATCCTCGAAGACCACGCATACCTCGGCATGGATTTCCGCCAACGTTACGGGGTGCCTTACAAGGAACCGTTCGTACCGACGATTGCAAAATACACCTCGCGCTGCATCATGCTTGTGTCGGCATCCAAGATTTTCAGCTATGCCGGGCAACGCATTGCCATGGTGTGCATGACCCCCGAAGTAGCCGACCGCGTTTATCCATATTTCCAGGAATTCTACGAAATACCGACATTGGGCGACGCATATATTTTCGGCGTACTCTACTGCGCATCGTCAGGCACCACCCATTCGTCGCAATATGCATTTGCCGAAATGCTGCGTGCCGCCGTCGACGGAGAGCTCGATTTTGTGAATATTTCCAAAGAATACGGACGTCGCGCAGGTTTGGCGAAAAAAGCATTCACCGACAACGGTTTCTATATCGTTTACGACCGCGACGGGGAGGAACCTATTTCCGACGGGTTCTTCTTCACCGTGGGGTATCCCGGCTACAAAGGTGACGACCTTCAGAAAGACCTCCTGCGCTACGGCATATCCACCATCTCCCTCCCGTCGACAGGAAGCCGCCAGGAAGGATTGCGTGTGTGCGTGTCAATGCTGAAAGATGATGCCACATTCGCGCGTCTCAACGAACGCCTGCAAGCCTTTGCAGCCGACCACCCGGTTAAATAACCCATCAACCACCATTGAAAAAATGATGATACCCAATCTCATGTCGGCTGACGAAGCCGTAAAACTGATTAAGAGCGGCGACCACGTATATATCCAAGGCAGCACATCCATTCCTGAAACACTTGTAGCCGCCATGACACGGCGCGGCAACGAGCTTCGCGGGGTAGTGCTGTATTCGGGCTTTTCGGTAGCCGACCGTGAAGCCCCCTATTGCAAGCCTGAATACAAGGATTCGTTCATTGTCGACACATGCTTCGTTTCGAACAATGTGCGCAAATGGATTGCCGAAGGCTATGGGGCGACAACCCCCCGGTTCCTCGGCGAGGTACCGTCGTTGTTCCGCGACGGCACATGGCCTGTCGACGTGGTCCTGCTGAACTGCTCGCGTCCCAACGACGAAGGATATGTAAGCTTCGGCGTTTCGGCCGACCTTGCCACATCGGCCATGCAATGCGCGAAAACCATCATAGCGCAAATCAACCCGAACATGCCGTTCAGCTACGGCGACCCGGTTGTGCATGTATCCAAATTGGCCGCAGCGGTCGAAGTCGATGACCCGTTGGTGGAAGTACCAACCCCGGAACCCTCGGCCAACGACATCGCCATCGGTAATGCCATTGCCGAACTGATTCCCGACGGGGCTACCTTGCAAATCGGTGTGGGCGGCATACCCAACGCCGTGATTCGCGCCCTCGGAAACCACAAACACCTCGGACTTCACACCGAGGCTATGACCGACGGCGTGCTGCCCCTTATCGAACAAGGGGTTATCGACAATTCATTGAAGAAAATCCATCCCGGGAAATCAGTGGCCTGCCTGGCACTCGGTTCACGGCGTCTGTACGACCTCATGGACTATAACCGTGATATGATTTTCAAAGATGTGGCATGGACTAACGACCCGTTCATCATAGCCCAGAATCCCAAGGTAATGGCCATAAATTCATGCCTTGAAATCGACCTCACAGGCCAGATTTGCGCCGATTCAATCGGTACACGCATATTCTCGGGAATCGGAGGCCAGCATGATTTCGTCTACGGGGCTTCACGCAGCGAAGGAGGCATGTCATTCCTTGCCATGACTTCCACCACCAACAAAGGGCTTGGAAAAATCAAGCCCGTGCTTACACCCGGTGCCGGGGTGGTGACCACCCGCTTCCAGTCGCACTATGTAGTTACCGAACACGGAGCTGTGAACCTACGCGGCAAAAGCCTTCCCGAGCGTGCAAAGCTGCTTATATCCATCGCCAACCCTGCCGACCGCGAAAGCCTTGACCGCGCGGCATTCGAGCGGTTCGGTTACTCCTATTCACGCCTGAAATAATAGCGTATCGCATGAGAAGGCAGGATGAAGGTAATGATGGCACTTGCCACTAGCACCTTCCCGACAGCCCCCCTGCCCCTCCAATAACATAAACGGCGGTGTGTCAAAATTCAATATTTTGGCACACCGCCGTGGTTTTCGCCCGTATGGCGAGGGTGCTGTCAGAATGGTTCAGATGGTAGGAGCTTGCGGGTGAGGCTGAAGGGAGTTGACCGAGGTCAATGACCGAAGCCGAATCCTGCAAGCGACGACCCAGATGAGCCATTCTGACACACCCTCGTTTAATTTATTTGTAACTGTACAGAAGCACTATCTGCCTATCGAATTTACTTATCCGTCGCAAACGGGGCTACAGGCAGCCCGTTCGCACCATAAAGATTACCGCCGGGATAGTCGGCCCAGTCATAACGGGCAACCACAGGGGCTTTAATCAAAGGCGATGACAGAACCACGGTGTCATCGCCAACAAGGCGTGCGTTGGCATATGCGAAATTGCCATCCTTGTCACCGATTATAAAGCCGGTGAGTGCCGATGATGTCGGTTTCACCGCTCCATTGAATTTCAATTGAATCTTTCCGTCGGCGGGTGTAGCCGCAACGCACACAGGTGCGGCATATTCGCAATCCTTCCCGTAATCACGGTTAAGCGCCATCAGCGACAATCGGCGGGCTACCTCCTGCTTATCCGAGGGGTGTATGTCGCCCGGATGCCCGAGGTCTATAGAAACTGCCATCCCGGTGTTCGGAAGTTCCAAAGCCTTTGCCTGCGAGTTGCGCAAATCAGCCCACGGGGAATCAGGCTGGACGTTTTTAGGGGTCTGGAAACCTGAGAGCTGCACGAAATAGAACGGGAAATCCTTTTTCCAAAGCTCGCGCCAGTCGTTTATCAACGCCTTGAACAAAGGCGCATATTGCTTGTCGCGACCCACATTGGCACATCCCTGATACCACAGCACACCTTTCACCGGCATAACACGCAACGGGTGAATCATGGCGTTATAAAGCACCGTGGGATAGCTTGAGCTGCCTACAGCCGACGGACGCTGGGGAAGCGAACGGAAATCGCCTGCCACCAGGTAATTCCAGTCGCCGGCAAGCTGATATGCCTTGCCATCGACTATAGCGCACACATCCTCAGGACGTCCGCCTATCCCGCCGCCACCGTCGAAGTCAATCACACGGATTGTAATCACGTTATCCTTCTTTACCAGGTTACCGGGAACATTATAGACACGCGGGGCATCCCAGCCGTTCATCCCCCCTACTTTTTGGCCGTTGAAATATGTTACATCCTCGTTATCGATTATGCCGAGATGAAGTTCGACCGGCTTGCCTGCGGCTTCGGCGGGAAGCTCGAGCTTTTTCTGCACCCACACCACCCCGTCGAAATCGGGAAGCACCGTGGTTTCCCAAAGTGCCGGAACAGGCATCATGCCCCATCCCGCCCCGGTCTGATACACACCACGGTCGAACTGCACATCAATCTTTTCAACCTCCTTCAACCATTCGTTCACCCGCTTGTCATAGTCGGCCTGAAGCCCGTCGCGCGTGAAACCGCTGTTTTTAAGGGCGGCAAGTTCCCCTTCGAATCCCGGCACACCAAGAAGGTGGCTGTAACCTGTCCATGCTTCGGCAGGCGTACCTCCCCATGTCGAGTCGATAACCCCCACAGGAACACCAAGCTCGTTATGCAGCTGCAAGGCATACAGATAGGCGATTGCCGAAAAATCCATAGTGGCAGGCGATGCTTCCACCCAGCCCCCCATATTCACTTCGGCATCATCGAGCGGTGCGTAGGAGATATTCTTTCTAACCTGCAACAACCGTATGTCGGGGTGCTGGGCCGTGGCTACAACCTCGTCGGCATTCATAACCTGCGTCCACCCCTTTACGGGATACTCCATATTCGACTGGCCTGAACAGAGCCAAACCTCGCCCGACAACACATTCGAAAGCACTGTGTTGTCACCCGTGCCGTCCGACACAATCAGGGTGTACGGCCCTCCGGCAGCAGGAGTGGGGAGCGTGACCGAGAACCTGCCGTCCTTCCCGGCCTTTGTCTTTACAACATCATCGCTCCAGTCGGTTCTAACCGTGACCTGCGACATCGGTTCGGCAGTTCCCGGCAAAGTCAGCACGGAATTCTGCTGCACAACCATATTGTCGGTGAAAAATCGAGGCAAGGTAACCTTTGCCGAGGCGCCCCCGGCAATCATCGAGCCTATAGCAAGAATTTTGATTTGTTTCTTCATAAATGACTTACTTAACCTGATTGGTCGTTATGTATGGCATTAAATAATAATTACTCGTTGGTTGAATTAGATTTCTAAATATATATAAATGTGAAAGTTGCACAATACGCAGATTATTAGCAAATTAGTGGTGACCAAACTACTAAGTACTATCGCACTGCTTATGCGCAACTTCATAGCAAATTTCGTCAGAATCCTCGGAATCTGCAAGGATTTCACCGGAAATCGTGTTAATGAACTCGGCAATGTCCCCAGATGTGGCGTTGTCCCCAAGTTCTCCGACCTCGAAGTAATTGCTCCCGGCATAACTGCCGAAGCCTTCGGATTCGACAGCGAAAATCTTCTTTTTCATCGATTGCATAATGAGTGTAAGGAGGATTTTCCGAACCTGATCAGTCGGAGACAGTTCAATGCCCGACGCAAGTTTACGGTTCGGCTTGCTGAAGAAATCCGCAAGGAAGTAGCTATAGCCATTGATGGCTCCGAGGATGTACTCTGCATTGACTCCAAGCCGGTAAAGGTATGCCAAAACGCACGGACGAATCGCTGCGTCATGGGGCGGGACAATGCCAATGCGACTCCCGACTGGGGGGTATTGCGCATCGCAGGGCACACATTACTATGGATATAAACTCCATGCTGTCTGTGGGATACATGGCGTTATACACTCCTATGACATGACTGCCGCAAGTGTCCATGACCTCCATTATCTCAATGATGTACGTTGGGAATATCACGATTGCATGATGCTTGGAGATAAGGGCTATCTCAGCGCCGAGATTCAGAAGCACCTCTTTGAATCGGCAAATATCACTCTTGAAGTTCCATATCGGCTGAATCAAAAGAACTGGCGCCCGCCGACTTGGGCTTACAAAAGGTTCCGCAAACGGATTGAAACGATATTCTCCCAGCTCAACGACAATCTGATGATGATACGAAACTACGCAAAACAATCCTGCGGTCTTTTCACCCGTATGGCGGGCAAAATCGCAGCAATGACGTTCATGCAATATGTCAATTTCGTTAATCATCGTCCGATTGGGCAGATAAAATATTCGCTAATTTAATTCAACCAACAGGTCTATTAATCTTTTTTACCTTGGAAATTTGCAGGGTTTGGAGCACGGCAGACACATCTTAAATAAACTTAACGGCTGTTGACCAATATAAATCGGTTGACAGCCGTTAAGTTTATTTAAGATGCGTCAGCCGTGTGGTTTCACTCAGTTTCGGATTTACAGGAATTTTCGTATTTTTGCATTCCAAATGCCTCATCAGGCGAAACAATACTTTGACCGAACAATGAACGGATACGATGACGAATATACCGGCAGCGGGCGCAACACCCGTCAACGGCCAATTGAATTCGACGACAGCGAATTCGGACTTCACCAGCGCGGGCGCAGGGAAAGCGACTGGGCCGACGATCTGGCAACACGTGCCGACGGGCGCTTACGACACCCCGACGATGACTATGCTCCCCGCCGCCCCCAAAGGCAGCCACGTCAGAGAGATATGGAATATTATGATAACCGCGACCACTACGATAACAACGACCCGGTGAAGAACCGGCCTGAAGGATTCCGCAAGCGCCATCCCGTGCTTATGAACCTACTGTACATTATCCTGACAGGAAGCTTGTTAATCTGGATGTTACTGTGGTTTCTCGATTTTTGGACATTCCACGGCGAAGAACGCGTTGTGCCCGATGTCAAAGGACAGACCTACGAAAGCGCGGCCGGAAATGTCGACATATCCGGCTTGAACGCCATAATTTCCGACTCTGTTTTCGACAGCTACAGCCGCCCAGGCACAGTTGTGGAGCAAACACCTATCCCCGGGGCAAGAATCAAGAAAGGGGGCAACGTGTATCTGACCGTAGTCGCATTCAGCCCCAAACTCATAACAGTGCCGGATTTCTATAATGTATCCGCACGTCAGGCACGGTCGATGTTCGAAGGTATAGGAATCAAGGAGATACGCGAAGTGCCGGTCACATCGGAATATGCCGGGCTTGTTCTCGGGGCGAAATTCAACGGCGTCGCATTGCAGCCCGGGGCACGTATCCCCATATCGGCGGTAGTCACCATCGAAGTAGGCACAGGCTATGGAGAAAGTTTCGAAACAGGTGCCGATATAGACTCGATGGCAATCGACAACGCCATCGACGAACTGAACATAGAATAGGAACGCGACAGAAATCATACGCAAAATGTACGAAACCACCCATCATCAAACAACCGGCAGCCGGGCTGTCACCGGGATGCCATATGACGACGATGCCGACGAACTTACCGACTTAGAGGAACAGGATCCCGAAGGTGAGGGTGGGATGTTCGAACATTTCCGATTCGTCGCCGACAAAGGGCAGCAACTACTTCGAGTCGACAAATTCCTTGTAGACCATCTCCAGAAATCATCGCGCAACCGCATCCAGCAGGCTGCCGAAGCAGGCTGCATCCTGGCCAACGGCAAACCGGTCAAGTCAAACTACAGGGTCAAGCCTGACGATGTGATTTCGGTGGTGATGGACCGGCCCCGCTATGAATTCGAAATAATTGCCGAAGATATCCCTCTCGACATAGTGTATGAAGACGATGACCTCTTGGTGGTGAACAAACCTGCCGGATTGGTCGTACACCCTGGTCACGGCAATTACAGCGGCACCTTGGTCAACGCCCTTGCGTGGCATTTCCGCAACACGCCTGATTACGATGTAAGCGACCCGCGCCTCGGACTGGTTCACCGCATCGACAAAGACACCTCAGGGCTGCTTGTCGTAGCCAAAACACCCGATGCCAAGACCAACCTTGGCAAACAGTTCTTCAACAAAACAACCCAACGCGAATATGTCGCACTTGTGTGGGGCATCCCCCACCCCGACAGCGGCACGATAACCGGTAATATCGCCCGCAACCCGAAAGACAGGCTGCAGATGGCCGTATTCCCTCCCGACGGGGAAATAGGCAAGCATGCCGTAACCCACTACGAAGTAATCGAGAAACTTGGATATGTGTCGGTGGTGAAATGCGTGCTGGAAACGGGGCGCACACATCAGATAAGGGTTCACATGATGCACACAGGGCATCCGCTTTTCAACGATGCACGTTATGGCGGTGACGAAATACTGCGCGGCAACACATCTGCAAAATACCGCCAATTCGTAAAAAACTGCTTCGACACCTGCCCGCGTCAGGCGCTACATGCCCGTACACTCGGATTCAACCATCCCCGCACCGGCAAGGCAATGTTCTTTTCCTGCCCTGTCCCCCCCGACATGACCGCGCTAATCGACCGCTGGCATAAAGCAGCCTTTACATAATTTACTAATAATTACACATTAACACCGATTTGTCAACCAAATCGCCCTCCCTTCAGTCCAGCTTGGTCATATCCTTCAGTTCCTGCACCTCTTCCTTACGCTGTGCCGGAGTTTCGTCATCATTGCGCATTATTATATACTGCTCATAATATGACAGGAGCAATGTGGTGAGGGGAAGTGCTATAATCATTCCCACAAAACCGAAAAGCGACCCCCATATCGAAAGCGACAACAGGATGATTGCAGGATTAAGCCCCATAGCCTTGCCCATGATGCGGGGTGTAAGGATGAGGTCGCCCACAATCTGCACTGCGGCAAACACCGCCATACATTCCCACCATTTCGTCCAAAAATCAGCTGTGCCGTTGGCAGCGTCGACCAGGCATAGCAACGTCACAGGTATTATCGAAATATATTGGCAATAGGGAATCATGAACAAAACAGCAGTTCCCAACCCCATTATAACAGCCAACGGCAACCCGCACAACGAGAACCCCACGCAATAGACCACGGCCACACAACATGAAATCAATGCCTGACCACGGAAATAATGATTCATGGAATTTTTCATGTCATTACCGAGCTTATAGGCGACACCACGGAATCGCGGTGGCACCAGCAGCCTGAATCCACGCATAAGCCGGTCGTAATCCAGCATGATAAAAATCACATACAGGAAAACAATAAGCCACCCCACTATGCCGAGAATCACATGCAGCCCCCCGTGAATCACGGTCATAGCATTGTCGAGCATGGCGTTGAGATTCTGATTCATCAATTTCTGTGCCAGATGTTCGAAATCGATATTACGCTTGAGTACGTCATGGATTTCCGGGGGCAGGTAACGTATGGTTATATCCGACGCCGAATATTTACGCATCAGTTCTGCCATCTGGTGCAACTCGTCGATAATCGAAGGTACGAAGAAATAAATCAATATGGCAAAGAACAGGGCAGCCTCGAAAAGGGTGATAAAAACGGCAGCCATGCGCCCCTTGAGCCTCAGTATCGAACGGTTATACTGCACAAACGGTTCTAACAGGTAGGCAATCAGACATGACACTAGAAACGGGAGCAACACATCTTTTAGCATGTCGATAAACCACACCGCTGCAGCAACTGCAGCAACGGAAATCAGAAGCCGCACAACGCGGTCGAACGTATAGGGACGTGCCGAAGTCGTCATTTAGATTATAAGGAATTATTAAAGAAACAAAATGGCTGCATACCCGGCAAAACAACTGATGACAATGAAAAGCCTGCCGTGCAGCCCTGCAAAATTACTCATTAATACTCATTAAATTTCCAATTAGCGACATTTTTAGTTACTTTTGTCACTCAAAACCAACATTACTCTATTTATGGCAAAAGCTGAACTACGCAACCTTAACGACAAGGCATGGGCACGCTGGACCGCACTCGGACTGCTCGCCTTCGCCATGTTCTGTTCCTACATCTTCATGGACATCCTATCCCCGATCAAAGACCTCCTTCAGTCAACCCGAGGGTGGGATTCAACGGCATTCGGCACAATGCAAGGATCGGAAACATTCCTCAACGTGTTTATCTTCTTCCTCATTTTCGCGGGAATCATCCTTGACAAAATGGGGGTCAGGTTCACAGCCCTGCTTTCAGGCGCTGTTATGCTCGTGGGAGCGACAATCAACTGGTATGCACTTACCGACAGCTTCTTAGGCAGCTCGCTTGACATTTGGTTCACAAACCACCTCAACTACATACCGGGCTTCGACGAACTCGGCATCTCACCATTCTACGAAGGGATGCCCGCATCGGCAAAACTGTCGGCTGTCGGCTTCATGATTTTCGGGTGCGGCGTTGAAATGGCCGGTATTACCGTAAGCCGAGGCATTGTGAAATGGTTCAAGGGCCGCGAAATGGCATTGGCCATGGGTTCGGAAATGGCACTGGCACGCCTCGGCGTTGCCACATGTATGATTTTCTCGCCTATGTTTGCCGAACTTGGCGGCGAAATCAGTGTTGCGCGCTCTGTGGCATTCGGCGTCGTGCTGCTTATGATAGCCCTGATAATGTTTATCGTTTACTTCTTCATGGATAAGAAACTCGATGAGCAGACCCATGCCGAGGAGGAGAAAGACGAACCGTTCCAAATCAAGGACCTTGGCAAAATCCTTTCAAGCACCGGTTTTTGGCTGGTCGCCCTGCTGTGCGTACTCTACTACTCGGCCATCTTCCCCTTCCAGAAGTATGCCGTAAATATGTTGCAATGCAACATCACCCTCAATGCCCCGCTCGAAGGCTCGTTCTGGGCATCTGATTCCGTTACCGTAATCCAGTATGTAATTATGATCGTTGTGGCTGCGGCAGCTTTTGCAAGTAACTTCTCAAAAAATAAGGCCGTGCGCTACGTGACCCTTGCAATCGCCGTTATCGCCCTGGTAACATATTGCTTCATGGGCTACAAACGCCAATCTGCAGCCGCCATCTTCGCGGTTTTCCCCCTGCTCGCAGTGGGAATTACCCCCATCCTTGGCAAATATGTCGACTATAAGGGAAAAGCGGCCTCCATGCTCGTACTCGGAGCGCTCCTGCTTATTGCATGCCACCTCACATTCGCATTCATCCTCCCCACATTCAAAGGCAACGACATTGCAGGCGTATGTGTAGCTTATCTCACCATTCTTGTGCTCGGCGCATCATTCTCGCTGGTTCCCGCATCACTTTGGCCCAGCGTTCCCAAACTCGTCGACTCCAAAATCATCGGTTCTGCCTACGCCCTGATTTTCTGGATTCAGAACATCGGTCTGTGGCTGTTCCCGCTCCTGATCGGAAAGGTGCTCGACAGCACCAATCCACAGGTGTCGCAAGCTGTTGCTGACGGCACCATGACCCCGGAAGTGGCCGCCGTGAGCTACAATTACACCTGGCCGCTGGTGATGCTGGCATGCCTCGGAGTGGCAGCCCTTATCCTCGGTCTCATCCTCAAAGTCATCGACCGCCGCAAGGGTCTCGGCCTTGAAGAGCCTAACATAAAGGAGCCCCGGACTGAAATCCTCGAATCAGAGGCTATTGCCGTAGAGGAATAATCCCGTTCCGGCAACCACATCCATTATCATGAAACACCGGGCGGCGCACCACAATCAATGGTGCATCGCCCGGTGTTTTATCATTTCCTGAGACAATTACATATAAAATCACATTAAACCAACGGAACATGGACTGTGAGACCATTTCATGCCTCAAAATCCATGTTCCATAAAGTTTATTAATTGATACAATGCGGCAATCTGTTATACCAGTTCGTGAATCACGAGGCCCGAACGGAGCTTGGGCTCAAACCACGTGGTTTTTGGCGGCATTATGTTGCCGGTATCGGCAATATCCATAAGCTGCTTCATAGAGACCGGATACAGAGCCAGAGCCACCTTCATCTCGCCTGAGTCAACGCGGCGTTTGAGTTCGCCAAGCCCGCGTATGCCCCCCACAAAGTCGATTCGCTTGTCGCTACGCAAATCTGTAATCCCAAGAATATCGCGCAGAATCAGGTCTGAAGAAATCGTCACATCAAGCACTCCAATCGGGTCGGCATCGTTATAACGTCCCTCGCGCGGAGTTAACGAATACCAGCGACCTTCAAGGTAAAGCGAGAAATTGTGCAAGGCTGCCGGATTATAGATTTCAGCGCCCTTCTCTTCTACCACGAAATCCTTCTCGAGGCGTGCAAGGAACTCTTCAGGAGTAAGCCCGTTCAGGTCGCGCACCACGCGGTTATAGTCGATGATACGAAGATGCGATGCCGGGAAAGCAACAGCGAGGAAGTAATTATATTCTTCCTCGCCGGTATGCGAGGAATCCCCTTCGGCCTTCTCCAGCCCCACACGTGCAGCGGCAGCCGAACGGTGATGGCCGTCGGCGATATACAGATGAGGCATCTTGGCGAATTCCTCGGTAATGACAGCCGTCATAGCGTCATCGTCAATCACCCAGAAATGATGCCCGAACCCGTCGGGTGCAGTGAAGTCATATTCAGGCGTACCGGCTGCAACAGTGCGGATAATCTCTTCCAGGCGCTCGTTATCGGGAAAGGCAAAAAACACAGGTTCGATATTTGCATTATTGATGCGCACATGCTTCATGCGGTCATCTTCCTTGTCGCGGCGGGTAAGCTCATGCTTTTTAATCACACCATTCACATAATCGTGAACATTGGCAGCAATTACAATACCATACTGGGTACGCCCGTCCATTGTCTGCGCGTATATATAATAATGGTCGCAATCGTCTTGCACCAGCCATCCCTTTTCACGGAACGAACGGAAATTCTCCACAGCCTTGTCATAAACCTTAGGGTCATGCTCGTCGGTTCCGGGTTCGAAATCGATTTCCGGCTTTATTATATGATATAACGACTTGGGGTTACCTTCGGCCTCCGCACGGGCCTCTTCGGAGTTTAACACATCATAGGGGCGCGACGCCACCTCTTCGATAAATTCTTTCGGCGGACGGATTCCTCTGAAAGGTTTTACTTTAGCCATTGTGATCGACTGTTAAGGTTGTTAGTAATGGGATTATTTTAAGGTCTGTTAATGACAGGTATCTGACATGAACACATTTTACTGTTGCCAGCTACCTACCCCGCAAAGATATGGATTTACCTCCGAAATAACCAAATAAAACACTTTTGTAAGACCCAAAAATCCCCCAAAACGGGACTGAAAGCATTTTTTGTGAAAATTTTCTTCCAAAACGCTTGCCAATTCAAAAATAATGCCTACCTTTGCAACGCAAACGACAAAACGGGGTACCAAGCGAGGGACAACGGCGTTTGTAAATCGAAAATAATGCGAAAATAGCTCAGTTGGTAGAGCACGACCTTGCCAAGGTCGGGGTCGCGGGTTCGAGTCCCGTTTTTCGCTCAATAGTTCTTTTACATACTGAATAAATCATGCTTTTTTTGCCAAGCGGGTTCGCGGAGGTTCCACTAATGCGAAAATAGCTCAGTTGGTAGAGCACGACCTTGCCAAGGTCGGGGTCGCGGGTTCGAGTCCCGTTTTTCGCTCTGAATCATTTTTACCACGAATCTCACCTGCAAGGTCATTGCAAGTCTGTTAAGTCCCTTATCCGAAATGGATATGGCAACTAAAACGGATATAACATAAAGCATGATTTGGATTGTCCGGATGGCGGAATTGGTAGACGCGCTACTTTGAGGGGGTAGTGACCGTTTGGTCGTGTGAGTTCGAGTCTCATTTCGGACACTTTAGGGAATCCTAAGCATTTGGCATTCGAATGTTTAGGATTCCCTTTTTTTATTTCCGTCAACCGTATGTCAACCAAAATCGTTTCTACGGAATTTGTCAACGCCGTTGACGGCAATTCAACCGATTTTATTAAATGGTGGGATGTTCAATAAATTTAATGCAAGCCACATTCAACCGTTCAAATGCAAGTCCGAGATTGGCACCGTAGGGTAATGCCGGGAAGTGTTCCGTAGCCAATCTCCACACGGTCATCTGTGTCGGGCTTTCCATCACCGTTTGCATCGCGGTACAGGAAGTCGCATAGTTCAGGCCGCTGGCAAGTAGCGAAGTAATCAGGAACAAACCGGCATATAGAACATCAGGTAATGGCCAACCAGGTTACATCGGAATTCACCATCAGCCCGTCCGTGTCGGCACGACGATATTTCACACGTATCGCCGTGCGCTATTGGTGGTGTGCGGCAATCCCCGTGGCCACGTTCCTGGCTCTCGGTACTGCCGACTGGCGATGGCTTGTGGTAGCGCTTGCAGTGATTTTCATACTTGCACCCACGGCAGCAATGTTTGCCTGGTTTGCAATCGCTTCCCGCCCGGAGTCCGTTAACGGAATCTTCCCGCACAGCATACATCTATCCGACAGCGGGGATATAATAATCGAATATTTACAACTGCCAAAAAACGAAGAGGCTGAAACAACTGACAACGACATCGTGGCAACCGCGACAAGGATTCCACCCGCACGGACCATCGCCAAACACGACATTACAAGCATACATATCGAGGGTAATTATGTAGTGGTATGCCATATGGATAAAACCAGCCGACGCAAAGCCGGCGCAACCGAACTTATCATCCCACTCAAAGCTTTCGGCTCAAGAGCCGACATCAACTCA
Organism: Bacteroidales bacterium M6; assembly: GCA_001689485.1. Classification (GTDB taxonomy): domain Bacteria; phylum Bacteroidota; class Bacteroidia; order Bacteroidales; family Muribaculaceae; genus UBA7173. The sequence continues at coordinate 44,399 of LUJQ01000023.1, forward strand.
TTTTTCAGGGAAATCGACGTAAAACAGCCAATTTCTTAATCTGGATTAATATCAGGTTACAGTCAATAGCGTATATTCGCAATCGAATTAATAATCCCACAGCACAACCCGCTATTTAACTGCTTAACCGCCAGACTTATGAAAAAAGCTTTCACCCTCGCAGCCATGATGGCATTTGGCATCACATTCTTTGCCTCAGCCGCAATACCGTTGACATCCTACACGTTGAATGCCGACGGCAAGACTATTGAAAAATGGACCGGAACCGAATCCGAAATAAACCTTGCCGACGATGAGGTGCTTAAAAACGTGGAAGCCATAGGGGCATATGCTTTTCAAAATTCGGCCGTCGAATCCATAATATTCAACGAAGGACTTACCTCCATCGGACGCGGTGCGTTCATGGACTGCAACAACCTGACGTCTGCAACCTTTCCATCCACACTTACCAACCTTGGCAATGCGGCATTCTCCACATGCACAGCCCTGCAATCAATCACACTTCCAAATGCCTTGGCTGCAATCGGGACATCGTGCTTCTATAATTGCGAATCCCTTTCATCAGTCAACCTCGAACACACCTCGGTTACCGAACTTCCCGACGGAGTGTTCAACAGCTGCAAAAACCTGTCAGCTGTAAATCTTGGCGACAAAATAACCTCCATAGGCGAAGAGACCTTCTATATGTGCAACTCCCTGGCATCGGTGGTGCTTCCCGCCCCCCTCACAACCATCGGTGCCAGTGCGTTTTCGGGCTGTGTGACATTAAAAGAAATCACATTCAATCCAACCCTTTCCGAAATCGGCAACTACGCATTCGAAGCCACCGCGATTGAGACCCTCGACCTCAGAGGACTTACAGAACTGACTTCAATAGGCTTCAATGCTTTTTCCGAATGTGATGAAATGACAACCCTGCATCTCCCTTTGCAGGAGCCGTGGTTCGGCAACAAGGCTTTCAACCGTTGCTCTGCCCTGAAAGAGGTAGTAATCCCCGACACCTATTCGCAGATAAGCACCCAGATGTTTTATTACTGCACGGGGCTTGAAAAAGTAACCCTGGGAGAAGCAACTGCCACTATCAAAAACGGTGCGTTTTTTGACTGCACCTCACTCAAGGAAATAATATGGAACGAAAAACTCGAAACCATTGAATGGAACGTGTTTTTCGAATGCAATTCGCTCGAAACCGTCGATGTGCCGGAATCGGTAACCTCGCTTGACGATCATGCATTCAACAGTTGCGCCAAACTCGCCTCCGTCACGCTCGGCTCCAACATCAGCACTATCGGCCAAGAGGCATTCTCCATGCTCCCCTCTTTGAAACATATGACAGTAAAAGCGGTTACCCCACCCGTCCTAGGCTCATATGCGTTCTACAAGACCGATGTGGCAAACTGCACCCTTACCGTCCCTTCCGAAAGTATCGAAGCCTATAAGGCTGCCGGGCAATGGAACGAATTCGGCACAATCGCCCAGGTTTCATCAATAGAAACCATCGGTTCCGCCACGGCCACCCCCTATAGCATCACCACTAACGCATCCGGGATTAAAATCAGCGGGCTGCCAGGAGGGGAATCGATAGCCATATATACCCCCGACGGACGCATCATCCACCGACATGCATCTACCGGGGAAGAATCCTACATAAATCTCCCGGCAGGGCTTTACCTGGTAACCATCAACGGCTCAACCCACAAAGTAGCCGTCAGGTAAAAGCCACCCACATAAAACACCCCTATGTCGGCGCATGCAGGCTCGCAATAAAAAGCAGTCAGGCTTGCGCCGACACTTTTCCCGTTATGAAAACCAGATAACATCATCTCGATAGCTGCAATTTATTCTGACTATATAGGTTTGAACGAGAATCGGATAGAATACGCCATCGAATTAAACATTTATACAACTACGGAATCACAAAAAATTATTAGCTTTGTGGTTTAAGTATCTATATTCGAAATGCCAAATAGGCAGTACAACTAAAACTTGATTGTATGAGTATCACTATTTTTAGCCGGAAATGACAAGCATGAATGAGAATAATCAAATAATAATATATCAAGGCGAGAATGGAGAAACCCGCATTGAGGTCAAGTTTACTGGAGATACAGTATGGTTGTCGCAGCAGCAGATGTCTGAATTGTATCAGACTTCAAGAAGTAATGTGGTTGAACACATCCAACACATATATGATGAACGGGAATTGGAAGAGCCTGCAACCTGTCGGAGATTCCGACAAGTTCGCCAAGAGGGTAATAGGCAGGTGTCACGTGAAATCCCATTTTATAATCTTGATATGATTATCTCGTTAGGATATAGAATAAGGTCTGTGATTGCAACGCACTTTAGACGATGGGCTACTGAACGTTTGAAAGAGTACATCATAAAGGGATTTACTATGGATGACGAACGGTTAAAAGGGAACGGTGGAGGTTCGTATTGGCGTGAACTCCTTGACCGCATACGCGACATACGTAGTTCTGAAAAAGTAATGTATCGTCAGGTTCTCGATCTCTATGCCACCGCTGTTGATTATGACCCACGTTCAGATATATCCATTGAATTTTTCAAAATTGTTCAGAACAAACTACATTTCGCAGCACACGGACATACAGCGGCAGAGGTTATTTTTAACCGGGCAAATGCAAAGTCTCCTTTAATGGGTCTTACTTCATTCAAAGGCGACCATCCTACATTGCATGATGCTAAAATTGCCAAAAACTATCTCAGCGAAGATGAGTTGAAAATTTTAAACAATTTGGTATCAGGATACTTTGACTTTGCAGAAATACAAGCTATGCGTCGCCGACCTATGTATATGAGCGACTATATAACACAACTTGACAACATTCTTTCATCCACAGGGGAAGCATTACTCAACCATCCAGGTTCCATAAGCCATAAACAAGCCATGGATAAGGCAGAACGAGAATATCGTATATTCCAAGTACGCGAACTGTCACCGGTAGAACGGGCATATCTTGAAACCATCAAAGCTATAAATTCCAATGCCAAAAGCCATACTGATAAACTGGATAATACCAAATGAGATTTGCACTGATTTTCGATGCTGCTATAGATAAAAACCACACAGGTTTCTTCAAGCAAATCATGCGGCCACCTCTGAAATCCCTATCTTGACTTTTGACATACGTGATACAAAACAGGACAAAACCGGCCTCTCTATACATGCATCATTGAATTAATTACTACTTTTGGCAAACCAAACGGGAAACGGCAAACAACCCTCAAATCAAAAATACAAAACCATGATGAAAAAGTTATTCACAGTCGCATCGCTCGGTATCTTGCTAGCCTGCCACACCGGCTGCACCTCACAGCAAAAAGAGCAAGAAGCATTTGCCCCTATCAAAGTGGAAATCCCTGCCCGCCCTGCCGGTCAGGAGGATGTAATCCAACTCGTCACACCTAAAATCGATACCGTTCGTGTCGGGTTCGTCGGGTTAGGCATGCGTGGCCCCGGTGCAGTGTCGCGATGGACACAGATTCCGGGAACCAAAGTCGTAGCCCTGTGCGACCTCCTCCCCGAACGCGTGGAAAAATCACAAGAAATCCTTAAAAAGGCAGGGATGCCCGAAGCCGCTGCCTACAGCGGGTCGGAAGACGCATGGAAACAACTGTGCGAACGGGATGATATCGACCTCGTATATATCATAACCGACTGGAAGCACCATGCTGAAATGGGAGTCTATGCAATGGAACATGGAAAGCATGTGGCCATAGAAGTCCCTGCGGCTATGACGCTCGACGAAATCTGGAAACTTGTCGACACTTCGGAAAGAACCCGCAAACACTGCATGCAACTGGAAAACTGCGTGTATGACTTCTTTGAACTGACATCCCTGAATATGGCACAACAAGGCATATTCGGAGAAGTGCTTCATGTCGAAGGTTCCTACATCCACAATCTGGAAGATTTTTGGGGCGCATACTGGAACAACTGGCGTATGGATTACAACCAAAAACACCGTGGTGACATCTACGCAACCCACGGCATGGGCCCGGCTTGCCAATTACTCGACATCCATCGTGGAGACCGCATGAAAACCCTTGTGTCAATGGATACAAAAGCTGTAAACGGCCCGGCATATATCAAAAAGCAGACAGGTGAAGAAGTAACAGACTTCCAAAACGGCGACCAGACTTCGACTTTGATCCGCACAGAAAACGGCAAGACTATGCTGATACAGCACAACGTCATGACTCCGCGCCCCTACAGCCGCATGTACCAGATAGTAGGGACCGACGGTTATGCGAGCAAATATCCGGTTCAGGAATATTGCCTGCGTCCTTCACAAGTGGAATCCAACGACATGCCTGACCACGAAGATTTGAACGCACATGGTTCCGTTCCTGCCGAAGTGAAACAAGCCCTGATGGAAAAGTACAAACACCCCATCCATGTGGAATTGGAGGAAACCGCCAAAAAAGTAGGCGGACATGGCGGCATGGACTTTATAATGGACTACCGGCTGGTCTACTGCCTGCGCAATGGCCTCCCCTTGGATATGGATGTTTATGACCTTGCAGAATGGTGCTGTATGGCAGAACTCACCCGTCTGTCAATCGAAAACAATTCGGCACCGGTCGAAGTCCCTGATTTCACCCGTGGAAGCTGGAACAAGGTGCAAGGCTACCGTCACGCTTTTGCAAAATAACCCAGAATATCGCTATTTTTGCACGAAAAATGCCAGGGAGTGTGTCAAAATTTTGAATTTTGACACACCTCCTTGATTTTCTCCGGGAATGGGACTGGCATGAGCCAAAGCATTTTAACCCCGAATCCCCAATCCTCGGAACCGAGTCTTATCCGTGAGGCTAAAGACTATATAATGAATACAAAACCAATATTGGAAGCATGAAAATTCGATTAAACTCCCTTTTAACCAAAAACATTGTTGCAGGAACCCTTTCCTTAATGGCAACCGACCTCTTGGCTGATAATACGATAAAACCTTATTGGCAAGATGTGCAGGTTGTAGCCGTCAACAAGGAGTATCCACGTTCCTCGTTTATGACCTATGATAACATGAACGACGCTCTGACCGGCAAATTCGAACAAAGCAGATACTATCGGTCACTGAACGGGACATGGAAGTTTTACTATGTGGATTCCTATAAAAATCTGCCCGACCACATCACCGATCCAAATACTGACACGGATGCATGGCATGATATCCAGGTTCCGGGCAACTGGGAACTGCAAGGGCACGGAGTAGCCATTTACACCAATCACGGCTACGAATTCAAAGCCCGTAATCCGCAACCGCCCGTCCTACCAGAGGCAACCCCGGTAGGCGTATATCGCCGTGACATCGACATCCCTGCCGATTGGGACGATAGGGATATTTATCTGCATCTGGCAGGAGCAAAATCAGGTGTGTATGTCTATCTCAACGGCCAAGAAGTCGGATATAGCGAAGATTCAAAGAATCCCGCCGAATTCTTAATAAACCGGTATGTGAAACCCGGCAAAAACGTGCTGACACTGAAAATTTTCCGCTGGAGCACGGGGTCCTACCTCGAATGCCAGGACTTCTGGCGTATCAGCGGCATTGAACGTGATGTATTTCTCTACTCACAGCCCAAAGTGGCAATAAGGGATTTCCGCATCACATCGACGCTCGACGACACGTATAAGAACGGTATTTTCCGATTGTCGATGGATGTACGCAACAACTCCTCGGAACAATCCAAAAGTTACACTATCGGGTATAAGTTGACCGACACGAAAACAGATAAGGTAATTGCAGAATCTGAAATATATGCGGCCTTAAATGCCAACCAGACGGTTCCTTGTTTCGAGAAAATGACGGTCGATATACCCGGCGTAAAGACATGGTCTTCCGAACGCCCTGACCTCTACAAGCTGTTAATGTATATCAAAGATGGTGACAAGTTTGTGGAAATCGTCCCCTTCAATGTCGGTTTCCGCCGTATTGAAATCAAACCAACCGATCAAAAAGCTGCCAACGGCCAACCCTATGTCTGCCTGTTTATCAACGGTCAACCGCTTAAACTTAAAGGCGTCAACATCCACGAACACAATCCCGAAACAGGCCATTACATAACCAAGGAACTGATGCGCCGTGACTTTGAGCTGATGAAACAGCACAATTTAAACAGTGTGCGTCTCTGCCACTATCCGCAGGACCGCCGTTTCTATGAACTCTGCGACGAATACGGACTGTACGTGTATGACGAAGCCAATATCGAAAGCCACGGGATGTACTATAATCTCCGCAAAGGAGGCACCTTGGGAAATAACCCCGAATGGCTGCAACCGCATATGGATCGCACCATCAACATGTTTGAACGCAACAAGAATTATCCGAGTGTCACCTTTTGGTCATTGGGTAATGAAGCCGGAAACGGGTATAACTTCTATCAGACATATCTATGGCTTAAAGAAGCCGACCGAAATATCATGGCACGCCCGGTTAACTACGAACGTGCCCAATGGGAATGGAATTCCGACATGTATGTTCCCCAATATCCCGGTGCCGACTGGCTGGAAAGCATCGGGCAGAACGGCAGCGACCGGCCAATAGCCCCTTCCGAATATGCGCATGCCATGGGCAATTCAACCGGCAACCTGTGGGGGCAATGGCAGGCAATCTATAAATATCCCAACTTGCAAGGCGGATATATCTGGGACTGGGTGGATCAAGGCATCCTTCAGACAGACAAGGACGGAAAAGCCTATTGGGCTTACGGGGGCGACTTCGGCGTAGACATGCCCAGCGATGGCAACTTCCTTTGTAACGGCCTCGTAAATCCCGACAGGGAAGCGCATCCGGCAATGGCCGAGGTGAAATATGTTCACCAAAACATAGGCTTTGAGGCAACCGACCCTGCATCCGGCAAATTTAAAATTACCAACCGGTTCTATTTTACCAATCTGACCAAATATCAGATTAACTATAACATCGTTGCCAACGGCAAGATTATCCGACGAGGAAAAGTATCCCTGGATATCGCCCCGCAGGCATCGAAAGAGCTCACTGTGCCGGTAAAGGGATTGAAAGCACAACCGGGAACTGAATATTTTGTCAACTTCAGCGTGACAACTACCGAACCCGAACCCCTGATTCCTGCTGGATACGAAATAGCCTACGACCAGTTCCGGCTCCCCATCAATGCCAGGAAGGTAACCTACAAAGGGAATGGCCCTGCATTGAGCACATCTACACAGGGCGATGAACTGACAGTCTATTCATCAAAAGTCAACTTCGTATTCAACAAAAAAAGCGGGTTGGTAACTTCCTACAAAGTGGACGGAACCGAGTATTTCAACGACGGATTCGGAATCCAACCCAACTTCTGGCGCGCCCCGACTGACAATGACTACGGCAACGGGGCTCCAAAACGTTTGCAGGTATGGAAGCAATCGAGTCGTAATTTCCATGTCACCGATGCCGTCATTACTTCGGATAACAACGTAGTTTCATTGAAAGTGAATTATCTGTTGGCTGCCGGCAACCTATATGTCGTGAATTATAAGATATATCCGAGCGGGGTGGTAAACGTAAGCGCCAAATTTACATCTACCGATATGCAAGCTTCAGAAACAGAGGTCTCCGAAGCCACCCGCATGGCCACCTTCACACCCGGAAGTGATGCTGCACGCAAGGCGGCTTCCAAGTTGGAAGTCCCCCGCATCGGTATGCGTTTCCGTCTGCCTGCACGGATGAATAACGTGGAATACTTCGGTCGCGGCCCGGAAGAGAACTACATCGACCGCAATCACGGCACGCTTGTAGGAGTGTATCAAACAACCGCCGACAAAATGTATTTCAATTATGTACGTCCGCAGGAAAACGGACACCGCACGGATACCCGCTGGATTGCCTTATCGCCCGACAAGGGGAACGGCCTGGCTATCATAGCCGACAGCCTGATCGGGTTCAATGCCCTACGTAACCCTATTGAGGATTTCGACTCGGAAGAAGCCCTCCCCCACCCTTATCAATGGAACAACTTCAGCCCGGAAGAAATTGCCAACCATGACGAGGATGCGGCCAAAAACGTATTGCGAAGAATGCATCATGTCAACGACATCATCCCGAGAGACTTTGTGGAAGTCTGCGTGGATATGAAACAGCAGGGAGTCGGCGGATATGACAGCTGGGGATCACGGCCAGAACCTCATTATCAGATTCCTGCCAACCATGAATATGATTGGGGATTTACCCTGGTGCCTATCCGTTCGGCAGGTCAGGCCGGTGAAGCTGCCAAATACGACTACCAATAGCCTCATTATAACCAAATCGTAAAGCAAAACCCCTGACAAATCACCAGGCCGCTAACACCTAACGCACACCCCGACAGCCTGTGCCACGATAAATGTCTGAACTGCCCCCCAAAAGTCCCCAGTCTGACTTTTGGGGGACACACCAGATGTAACATTTAAGAATCGAGGCTATTTTTCAGCTAGTTGCGAATTTGCAGCAGGTTGCTGCAAATTTTGGATAAAGTTAGAATAAAGCTGGTAAAAACTTTGTGCATACCGAATGTTTCTTTCCGATAATCCTGTCGCCTTTGGCATCCGCTTTTTCAAATCCCGGCTGAGTGTCGCATAAAATGCCGAACCATACTTATTCTCATCACCTCTTTCGTCAATTTCTTTACCAAGAAGCCAATAATAGTGCAGCATCTCTTGGTTGACTTTTACAGCAGCCTTAATCTGACTTGTGCGGTAACGCTCGCATAGTGTCTGTACCCATGTGAGATAATCTTTATCAAGAATTGTTATTGGCTGCATATTCCTCAATTTGTTTAAGCACATCATCCCCCAATGTGCAAATTTAATTATTTTCAATGGATTTCCAGCAGGTTAGGCATCATATTCCCAAATATGGTTTTAATGGCTAAGCGCAATAACATCGATGAACGAAACACACAAAACTCAATTTTTTCAAGATATACGCTCAAGCTTTTGGGGTGCGGTTCATTCCCAATAGATTACATTTTTTTCGTAACTTTGCAGGAGATATGGAATTCAAACTGACAGCCACAGCCCCGTCAAGCAACGCGCGGGCAGGAATCATCGAGACCGACCACGGCTCAATCGAAACCCCGATTTTTATGCCCGTAGGCACATGCGCCGCCGTGAAGGGGGTTCATATGCGTGAACTTCGCGACGATATAAATGCCCAAATCATACTCGGCAATACATACCACCTCTATCTCCGCCCCGGCACCGGGATTCTGCGGCAGGCAGGCGGCCTGCACAAATTCGGGGGGTGGGACCGCCCCATCCTGACCGACAGCGGGGGCTTCCAGGTATTCTCACTGGCCGATAACCGTAAGCTCACCGAGGAAGGGGCATGGTTCCGCAGCCATATCGACGGGTCGAAACATCTTTTCACTCCCGAACGCACCGTCGACATCCAACGGGAAATAGGTGCCGACATTATGATGGCACTCGACGAATGCACCCCAGGCACCGCCGACAAAGCATATGCCCGGAAATCGCTCGACCTCACCATGCGATGGCTCAAACGCGGATGGGAACACTTCAATGCAACCGACGGGCTTTACGGCTACCGCCAGAGTTTCTTCCCCATAGTGCAAGGATGCACATACCCCGACCTTCGCCGCGAAGCCGCCATGCGAGTGGCGGAACTGGGTGCCGACGGCAACGCCATCGGCGGCCTGGCCGTGGGCGAGCCGGCCGAAACCATGTATGAAATGATTGAGGTGGTAAACGAAATCCTTCCAGCCGACCGGCCACGATACCTCATGGGGGTGGGCACACCGGCCAACATACTCGAAGCAATCGACCGTGGTGTCGACATGATGGATTGCGTTATGCCCACCCGCAACGGGCGCAACGGCATGCTGTTCACCCCCCACGGCATCATGAATATGCGCAACAAGAAATGGGCCGACGATTTCACCCCGATCCAGGAGGATAGCGAATGCTTCGTCGACCGCGTCTACACAAAGGCTTACCTGCGCCACCTGTTTATCAGCCAGGAACTGCTGGCCATGCAGATTGCATCCATCCACAACCTCGCTTTCTATCTATGGCTCGTCAAGGAAGCCCGCAAACATATCATTGCCGGTGATTTCGCCACATGGAAACCCGTAATGGTTGAAAACGTCACACGACGGCTCTGAGGTAAAATGTAAGTTATAAGGACACCATGAACAAAGAGAAGCTTGCGGCAATGACATCCTTTTGGAGAAAGGCTCCTGTGAACATACTGGATATGTATATTATCCGTAAGTTCCTGGGCACATACATGTTTGCCATTATGCTGATTCTGGCAATCACCGTGATGTTCGACATCAACGAAAAGCTTGAATCATTTCTGCAGGCCCCGCTGAAAGCCACCGTTTTTGATTACTTCCTCAACTTCCTCCCCTATTTTGCCAACCAGTTCAGCCCCCTCTTCACATTTATAGCGGTGATTTTCTTCACCTCGAAACTTGCCGACAACTCGGAAATCATAGCCATGCTTTCAAGCGGCATGAGCTTCAGGCGCCTGTTGCGCCCGTATATGATTTCGGCGGCCATTATCGCAGCCGGCACATTCGTGCTCGGGGCATATATTATCCCCCCGGCCAATGTGAAGCGCATCGACTACACCAACACCTATGTGCGCAACCGCCGAGTTGACTACGGCGACAACATAATGATGCAGGTTGCCCCGGGGCAGATTGCCTACATGAGCCGTTACGACAACACCACAAAGACAGGCTATCGCTTTTCGTTAGAGGAATTCAAGGATAAAAAACTGGTGTCGCGCCTCACCGCCCTGTCAATCAAATGGGACACACTCTATCAATGGCAGGTGCGCGACTACATGATACGCGATTTCAAAGGCGACCGTGAATTTATCACAAAGGGAAACTCGCTCGACACCGTAATCCCGTTTGAACCGCGCGATTTCCTGATTTCACGCAACGACCAGGAGACCCTCACCTCCCCGCAGCTCCAGGAATACATATCACGCCAGAAGGAACGCGGCGTTGCCAACATCAAGGCATTCGAAATCGAATACGAAAAACGCTATGCCATGTGCGCGGCGGCATTCATCCTCACCATTATAGGCATGTCGCTCTCCTCGAAGAAAGTGAAAGGTGGCATGGGCATGAACATCGGCCTGGGACTGGTGTTGAGTTTCAGCTACATCCTGTTCATGACCGTTACATCGTCGTTTGCCATTTCCGGACTCACATCGCCAATGATAGCCATGTGGATTCCAAACGTGCTCTACACAATTATCGCCATAATCCTATATTTCAAAGCTGCCCGCTGACAAGTTCGATGCAGGGCATATACACTTTCGCCATCCGACCTCCTCGGATGACATCGGCTTTATACCTCCAACCCGACTGCAAAATCCCATACCATAAACTTTCAACTCCTTCGCTGTAACTTTTTCCGTAATCATGCGTCAAACCAATTAAGATGCAAAATCCGGTCGACAAAGAACAGGCTTTCGAAAGGATTATGGCCGCCAACAAGGCGGTCATAGTCAAGGTATGCTACATGTATGCAACCGATGCCGAACACTTCAAAGACCTATTCCAGGAAACCCAGATCAACATCTGGCAAGCCTTGGATAAATTCCGTGGAGAAGCCGCCATGTCGACATGGATCTACCGCATCACCATCAACACCTGCATAAGCTGTTTCCGCCACACACGACGTCATGCCGACACCGTTACCCTCGACCCGCAGGAAATGCTCGCCGTGGCCGACAATGCCACCGACGATCACGAACACGCCCGGTGCCTGCATGAGATGTACGAACTCATAAACCGCCTGCCTGCCCTCGACAAAGCCATTATCCTTATGTGGCTCGACGAGAAAAGCTATCAGGAAATCGCCGAAGTGACCGGTTTGACGCGCAACAACGTGGCCACACGCCTCAACCGCTGCAAACAGAAGCTGGCAGCCATGAGCGACACCTGAACCGGCAACACTCCCGTTCACCCCGGGAAACCTTAAATGCAAGTAACAAAACCTTGAACAGACATTCAGATGAAAGATATAGACGAACTTAAACGGAAATGGCGGGAAATCGACATCCCCGCACCTGACGCACCTTCGGGCGACGGGAAAATCCGCCGTGAAGTTCCGCGCTCCATCAAAAACCGCATCCTCCGCATGCAGAAGCGAATGCTGCTTATAGGAATATTGGCATGCATGTCGGCTCCATCCCTTTTGAAAATCATCGAACTTCCACGATGGTTCCTTACTTTCTATATAGGCTATTTCATATTAGCCGTGATTTTCAATTTCATACAAATCAGGATGCTCAACCGCGTTGATTTCCCGACGGCAACCACTGTTGAAGCCATCAGTTTTGTAAAACGTTTTTCAATAGTCCGCGCCCGGTGCAGAACCATCCTGATATGTCTGGCGGTACCCCTGCTTATAACCATGGTGTGCCTTCTCGACCATGAAGAAGAACCGGCACTGCTGTTCAGCGCAATAGGCGGATGCGTTATCGGAGCCATCATAGGCATCATAATCAACAACAAATTCAAGAAAAACATCGCCCTGATGCGCCGGCACCTCGGCATAGAATAAAGGAACATGTAACCTCTATATACCCCCACCGACAAATAAAGTGTACCCAAAAGTTAAATCAAAAATTTTGGGTACACTTTATTTTTGCATACAGCCCTGCTTTTAGCCAGCATAGCGACGGCGCTGTCAGTCATATCATCCTTAGACGTCTCGCCGCACGACGAATGGTTCAGATTATATTGGCTTGCAGATTCAACTGAATGATGTCGACTTAGGTCAATCACCGGCACAGCCTCACAAACGATTACCTGGAAGCCAGCGTGCCCCCTTCAATTAGTATCCGTAAAATCTATTTTTCTGCCAGCGTTGCGGCAAGTGCGGCGAGCGCTTCGCGGTCAGAGGTTTTAAACTGCCCCCGCAGAGTAACGGCAGGCGCAACGATTTCCATTCCCTTCATACACTCCAGCATTGCCAGCATTTTGCGGGCAGCCACAGGCGCCCACGACCCGTTTTCGATCACGGCCACGCGGCGGCACTGGAAGTTTTTCAGTTTGAGATGATGCAGGAAATCATGCATAGGTGGAAATATGGATGCATCGTAGGTCGAGGCTGCCACCACCAGCGAGTCCATCATGAAAGCGTCCGACACAGCCTGCGACATATCTTCACGCGCCAAATCGGTCAGAATCACCTTCCCGGCACCTGCCTCACGCAGTTGGCCCGCAAGAAAACGCGCTGCCTCGGCGGTGTTGCCGTGAATCGAAGCATAGGCCACCAGCACCCCGTGGGTTTCAGGGGCATAGCTGCTCCATATGTCATAAAGCTGAAAATAACGGCTCAGGTCGCCGGTCAGAACCGGCCCGTGCAGGGAGCATATTCGCTCTATAGGCAGCGAGGCAGCCTTGCTGAGTACTGACTGAACCTGTGGGCCGTATTTGCCGCATATGTTGAAATAGTAACGCCGCGCCTCTCCTGCCCAATCGTCATCCTGTTGGTCAAGCGTGCCGAAAGTGCCGAATGCATCAGCTGAAAAAAGTGTGCGCGAGGTTTCCTCATAACTCATCATTACTTCCGGCCAATGCACCATCGGCGCCGAGATGAAACGCAACCGGCGGGTGCCAAGCAGAAGCTCATCACCCTCACAAACCACTTTCACCCGCCCTTCAAGCGACAGCCCGTCGGTATATAGCGGCAACATTTTCGCGGCAACAGCCGAAGTCACGATTTCGGCATCCGGGAACATTTCCATAACCAGGCGGATATTTGCGGAATGGTCAGGCTCAAGATGATGCACCACGAGATAGTCCACATTCCTACACCCCAACCCATCGATGAGGTTCTGACGCCACTGTTCGGTCATCCGTGCGTCAACAGTATCCATCAACGCCACCTTTTCATCAAGGATAAGGTAGGAATTATAGGTGATGCCTTTCGGCGCAGGATACTGGCTCTCGAAAAGACCAAGGTCGTAATCGCCGACCCCTATATATTTCAGTTCGGGAACTATTGTAGTAGCCATATTTTCATTGTGTTTTAATGGTTTGCGATAATAAGGGCTATAAGCCTGGGCTTTGCTAGAAAAGGCTCTTAGGCTTGGTAGCCTGGAAATCCTTAAGATAAGTCGGCACCGAATAAGCAAGGTCGAGGAAACGACCCGCGCGGAATGCCTGGTCGGCCAGCGGCAGCATATCGAGCGCCAACGGCTTCACATCGGGGATGAAACGCGCGTTGGGATGCGTTATAACCTCCCTGGCCTTATCACTGCCGTTTCCGAAAAACAGCACTTCCCCGCGTTCAAGCCATTCCTGATAAGATGTGGCATCAAGGATAAGGGGCGCAGGGTCGGCAAGCGCGTTCAGCGACAGGTCATAAACTGCCGTATAGATCTCCATGCGGCGCGCATCAATCATAGGGGCAAACATGGCCTCGGAGGATACGTCGTTGCCGAACATAACGTTCACCGACATCAGCTTCAGCGTGTCGACCCCTATCAGCGGCACATCGAGGGCATATGCAAGCCCTTTGGCTTCCGACAGCCCGATCCTAAGCCCGGTATAGCTGCCCGGGCCGAGCGACACCGCTACAGCGTCAAGCTCCATGTCATGGCGGCGCAGATGGTCGAGGCACCCTTTGACAAAACCGCTGAGAAGAGTGGCGTGGTTACGCCCCTCGAATTCCTCGAAATGCTCCAGCACCGCACCTTCCGAGGTGAGTGCCACAGAGCATACCTCCGTAGAGGTTTCTATGTTGAGTATTGTCGGCATAATTCAGGCTGGCAAACTTAATGTGATTTTTTTCCATGCAAATTTACGGCTTTCAGCCGAATTTCTGTAAATTTGCAACATACAAAAAGCAAAGAAACATCATGACGTTATCAATGACAGGATTCGGCAGTGCCGTTGTCGAATGTCAGAACAAAAAGTTCACGTTCGAGCTGAAATCACTCAACAGCAAGCAGCTCGACCTTTCGACGCGTATCCCCGCAGGATACCGCGCACTTGAGCCTGATATGCGCAACATAATAGCCGGATTGCTCGAACGGGGCAAAGTGGAACTCAACATGTATGTGGAAACCACGGGTTCCGAATCCGCAGTCCAGCTCAACCTTCCCGCACTGGAAGGATATAAACGGCAGGTCGAGGAAGCCTCGGCACGCCTCGGCATACCCACACCCGACGACTGGTACAGCGTGCTTCTGCGCTTTCCCGACTCCGTGAAAAGCGAGGTTATAACCGAGGTAAGCGACGACGAACGCTCCGCTGTGCTCGACGGCCTGCGCCATGCAGCACAAGCCCTGATGGATTACCGTGCCACCGAAGGGCGTAAACTCGAAGAGTTCTTCACCCAGCGTATCAACAACATCAGCGAACTGCTGGCCGAAGTGCCGCGATTCGAAGCCGAGCGCCTGTTGAAAATACGCAACCGCATCGAGGACGGGCTTGCCTCACTCCCCAAAGTGGATTACGACAAAGGCCGCCTGGAACAGGAAATGATTTTCTACATCGAAAAACTCGACATAAACGAGGAAAAACAACGCCTGAGCCAACACCTCGACTACTTTATGGAAACCCTGCACGGCCCTAAAGGGCAGGGCAAAAAACTCGGGTTCATATCCCAGGAGATGGGACGCGAAATCAACACCATGGGGTCGAAAAGCAACCATGCCGAAATGCAGATTCTCGTAGTAAAGATGAAAGACGAACTTGAACAGATAAAGGAACAGGTTCTCAACGTGATGTAAAACGATTCAAACCTGTTGAGACCGTCCGGCAAACCTAACTATTTACCCTACATCTTGAATATGGAACAGAAAGGAAAACTCATCATAATATCCGCGCCTTCGGGATGCGGCAAATCGACCATAATCGGCGACATCATGGATCGCGGCGAACTCGACCTCCAGTTCTCCGTATCCGCCACCAACCGCAAACCTCGCGAAGGGGAAGTTGACGGGGTCAACTACCACTTCCTGACCGACGAACAATTCAAAGACCTCATTGCCGAAGGGGCTTTTGTAGAATACGAACAGGTTTATCCCGGACGATTCTACGGCACCCTGCGCAGCGAAATCCAAAACCGCGTGAAGGAAGGGCACAACGTGATTCTCGACATCGACGTGAAGGGCGGCGTCAATGTGAAGAAACTGTTTGGCGATGACGCCATAAGCATCTTCATCGCGCCCCCAAGCATCAGCGAACTGCGCTGGCGCCTGAAAAAGCGTGGAAGCGAAAGCGACGAGGATATAGAGGAACGTGTGGGACGCGCGGAATTCGAACTCAATTTCCGTAACGACTACGACCATGTGGTGGTAAACGACACCCTCCCCGAAGCGATAGCCGAAATAGAGACCCTGATGAAAGGCTTCATCGAAGCCTGACCGGGCAACGCAACGGCTGTGACAACACAAAGCTGGGAGATTTCATGACCGCAGGTATTTTCGGAGGCTCGTTCAACCCCGTCCACAACGGGCATATCATATTGGCAAAAGCCTTGGTAAGCAACGGCTTGGTCGACGAGGTGTGGCTTACCCTGTCACCCTTGAACCCCCTGAAAGCCAATCCGTCAGAGCTGGTTTCCGACATCATGCGCCTTGACATGCTGCACCTTGCGGCCCACGGGGTGCCTGGGTTGCGGGTTTGCGACATCGAGCTGTCGCTCCCGCGTCCGTCATACACCATCAACACCCTGCGTGCGCTTTCGGCGGCATATCCATCGACCGACTTCCGCCTTGTAATCGGCTCCGACAACATGCTGATTTTCGACCGATGGAAATGCCATGAAGAAATAATGCGCGACTACCCCCCCATTGTCTATCCCCGCCCGGGCTACCCGTGTCCAGGCACAATCGACCTGCCGCAATACGACATTTCGAGTACCATTATACGCGAAAGGCTTCGCAAGGGTGAAAGTGTCGACGGCATGCTCCCCCCGCAAGTAATAAACTATATCAGCCGCCACGGGTTATATCGGTAAAAATGAAACAAATTTATGGAAAGCAACCTGAACACAAACGCCATAGCATTCATCGGCCTGTGCAACGAATATTGCGTCGAGGTGGAAAACGCCCGCGAAAGCGAACGCGGCGAATTCATCGACCATATCCTGCGCCTGTTGCCACGCATCTATATAGCCGCATCCGACCTTAAGGCCGAGAGCAGCGGATATGAGGA
The DNA here is from genome assembly GCA_001689485.1 of Bacteroidales bacterium M6. Taxonomy (GTDB): domain Bacteria; phylum Bacteroidota; class Bacteroidia; order Bacteroidales; family Muribaculaceae; genus UBA7173. The sequence goes on from LUJQ01000023.1 coordinate 61,580, forward strand.
GCCATATATCGAAAACATTCTTGAAGAAGACTATTATGAAGCCCTCCGGCGCAACATGGAGGAGCTGATGGGGGCTGACGATGTTTATCTCGAAGTCTTCGAGGAAGACATGAAATATTCCGACACCCCTGTGGCAGCAAGCATATCAGAAGGGCTGGCCGATATTTTCCAGGCACTCTACAACTTCATAAACACCATCCGCGACGCCACCGACGAAACCATGCAGGTGGCATTGCTCGGAATCAAAGATGATTTCCGTGCCTATTGGAGCGCCACCCTCTGCAACGTGCTCCGCGCCCTCAACCACTTAAAAATGAACGACTGACCCCGCAAATGACACCCGACAGGCAACGCATCCTCGCCCTGCGCGACGAAATAAACAGGCATAACCACAACTATTACGTGCTTAACGCGCCCGAAATCTCCGACAGGGATTTCGATATGCTCCTGAAAGAGCTGGAAAAACTTGAAGAGGCATACCCCGATATGGCCGACCCTCTGTCGCCAACCCAACGTGTCGGCAGCGACATTTCTGATGGTTTCGAACAGGCAGAGCATATCCATCCGATGCTGTCGCTCGGCAACACATATTCAATCAACGAAGTCGACGAGTGGTTTCACCGCGTGCGCACAGCCCTCGAAGGTGAGGCTTTCAGCGTGGTCGGGGAAATGAAATTCGACGGCACATCAATTTCGCTGATTTACGAACACGGACGCCTGGTGCGTGCCGTGACACGCGGCGACGGAGAGCGTGGCGACATCGTTACAGAAAACATAAAGACCATACGCAGCATCCCCCTGCAACTGCAAGGGTCGGGATGGCCTGATTTCTTTGAAATCCGAGGCGAGATACTGATGCCGTGGAGTGCGTTCGACCGCCTGAACCAGGACAGGGCATTCAACGAAGAACCCCTGTTCGCAAACCCGCGCAATGCCGCTGCCGGGACTCTCAAAACCCTCAATTCGCGCGAAGTGGCCCGACGCGGGCTGGATGCCTATTTCTATTACCTGCTTGGACCGGGCCTCCCCTCCGACAACCATTATGAAAACATGATGGCGGCACGTTCGTGGGGCTTCAAAGTATCAGGAATAATGACGTTGCTTGACTCGCTCGAATCAGTCGACGGATTCATCCGCCACTGGGACGAGGCACGCCACGAACTCCCTGTTGCCACCGACGGCCTGGTGCTGAAGGTAAACTCGCTCCGCCAGCAGCTCAACCTGGGTTTCACGGCAAAGTCACCACGTTGGGCTATAGCATATAAATTTCCCGCCGAGCGCACATTGACGCGCCTGCGCTTCGTATCGTTCGAAGTGGGGCGAATGGGCATTGTCACCCCTGTGGCGAATCTTGAGCCGGTGTTGCTGTCGGGCACTATAGTGAAACGCGCATCGCTCCATAACGAAGATATAATCAAGAACCTCGACATCCACGAACATGATATGCTTTATGTGGAAAAAGGGGGCGAGATAATACCTAAAATCACCGGCGTCAGCGAGGCCGACCGCGAAAAGGACGCCTTGCCGGTCAAATTCATAAGCCACTGCCCCGCATGCGGCACCCCGCTGATACGAATCGAGGGGGAGGCGTCATGGCAATGTCCTAACAAATTCGGATGCCCGCCCCAGATTGCCGGGCGTGTGGAGCATTTCGTAGGCCGCAAAATGATGAACATCGACGGCATCGGTGAGGAAACCGCCCAACAGCTGTTCGACAACGGGCTGGTGAAAAACATTGCCGACCTCTACGACCTTCGTCCCGCGCAACTTCTCAACCTCGAAGGTTTCGGGCCGCGAAGTGCCGAACGAGTGATGGAGGGACTGGAGGCATCGAAAAGCGTACCCTACGACCGCGTTATCTACGCCCTTTCAATACCGTTCGTTGGCGACACCGTGGCGAAAAAAGTTGCACGGGCATTCCCCGATATCGACAGGCTCATGGCGGCATCGCGCGAAGAGCTTGCAGCCACCAAGGATATAGGTCCCCGAATAGCCGACAGCATCGTGGAATATTTCGCCAACCCGCTTAACCGCGAAATCATAGAACGGCTTCGGGCTGCCGGGCTACAGATGTCGATGCCTGAAGTAAGCGACGAGGGACAGACCAACATTCTAGGCGGAAAATCATTCGTAATCAGCGGCACATTCTCACACCATTCACGCGACGAATACAAAGCCATGATTGAACGCAATGGCGGCAAAAATGTCGGCTCAATCTCTAAAAAAACCGACTATGTGTTCGCAGGAGAAAACATGGGGCCTTCCAAACTCGAAAAAGCCACCGCCCTGGGAATCCCCATCATTGACGAAGCCGGATTCCTGGCCATGCTCGGCGAAGAATAACATGCCGTGACCATCGGGATAACGGCAAGAAAACATCGCATTCCCCTACAAAACAGGCGATGTGTCAAAATATTGAATTTTGGCACATCGCCTTGCTTTTTGCCAGGATGGCGAGGGTGATGTCAGGATGATTCAGATGGTAGGAGCTTGAAGGTGAGCCATTATGACGCACCCTCATAATCAGCAACATCCCTTCCCACCGAACAGACGCCCTATTATAACGGATATGGCGCCGTCGCCGGTCACGTTACAGGCAGTGCCGAAACTATCCATGGCGATATAGAGGGCTATCATCAGGGCGCAATCCGATTCCGAAAACCCAAGCATGGAAGTGAACAGGCCGAGGGCGGCCATAACGGCACCGCCAGGCACACCTGGCGCGGCTATAATAGTGATGCCGAGCATGGCTATGAACCCCGCGAACATACCGAAATCAAAATGCAGCCCGTTGGCAATCATCAAGGCCAAAGCACACGCCACCAGCTTGAGGGTGCTGCCCGACATATGGATGGTAGCACATAACGGCACCGTAAAGCCAGCCACATCCTTGTTCACCCCCATAGCGATGGTGCGCTCAAGGGTTACGGGAATCGTGGCTGCCGACGATTGAGTGCCAAGGGCTGTGAAATAGGCCGGCATCATCGACCATAACAACTTGAAAGGATTGCGGCTGCCGCGTGAAAACGGTGCTGCGACGCAATATTGGAATACCAGCACAAACACATGCAACCCGAAAATCACAGCGATAATCTTGATGAACGTCGAGAGTATCGACCCCACCTCACCCGTCACCGTCATATTCAGGAAAATGCCGAATATATAAACCGGGAGCAACGGGATAATGACCTTGGCTATAACCTTGGTTATAATCTCCCGGAATTCCCCTAAAAGGTTTTTCAGCGCATCGGTTTGCAGGAACGCCCCTCCAAGCCCCAGGATAAAGGCTGCCACAAGTGCCGACATGACGCACATCAGCGGTGGCATCTCGATAGTGAAATATGGCGCTATTGACATCGCATGCGATGTTTCCGCCACATATTCCTCAGCCGAAATCATCGAAGGGAAGAACATCACCCCGGTGGCATACGACAGGAATCCGGCAAACAATGTGAACACATAGGCCAGCAATGCCGTGGCCACAAGCATCTTCCCCGCACGCGCCCCGATATCGGCAATGGCAGGTGCCACGAAACCAAGTATAATCAACGGGATGCAGAAGCCGAGAAACTGGCTGAAAACGGCATTGAACGTGGCCATAAGGCGCGCGCACCACAGCGGGCAGACATATCCGGCCCCGATGCCGAGTGCTATTGCGATGATAATCTTAGGCAAAAGGCCGGGGCGGTGGCGGCGAACCGGCTTTTCGCCATCCGCATTATCGCAGCCACAATCATTAAGGGAGTTTTTTCCAAGGTCAGACATAAGGATTTTGTAAAAGTCTATTATAAACGCGGGCAGTCAACATGCCGTCATGGCAAAGTTAGGCAATCGGGGACACCCTGCCAACAAATACGACCGATAACACCACCGGGAAAACATGTTTTAATACTTTTTACGACGTTTGAAAAATATCCGTGAACGATTACACACCCGGAATGTTATCATGTTATAACGTATTAAAAATAATTCAAACACCTAAATAATTCATTATGAAAAAATTTACCTCCGTGATTTGCGCAACCGCCGCAGTGGCCGGTATGCTCACCCTCATGACCGCATGCGACACCAAGGCGAAACTTGCCGAATCGGTGCAAGGGAAATGGACCGGGAATCCTGAAAAAATGCTCGATACCGGTGCCGCATCCGCATCCATGGTAAGGATGCTTGAATTCACCAAAGGCGCCGCCGACACCGAAGGCTCAGTCACCATGACCGCCATGATCACGGTGGAAAACACCATGCAGTCGAACGACTCAATTGTGACACCCCTCCAGATTACAGCAAGCGGGGTAGCAACCATAACCGGCGTTTACCAGGCAAAAGATGACGACGAACTGACAATCAGCCTCGATGCCACCTCGATGAACGTCAATGTCGACCCCGATGCCGTAAAGCTGAACTACAACATCGCGACCGCGACCTCCGCACCCCTGGTTGAAAAATTAAAACCGGGAGCAGCCATCCTCGCCACCCAGCAGATTAACCGCGCCGCGCAGAATGCATTCTCAAACATCACCGAAATCGACGACATAAAAATCGAAGGTTCCATAATGCGTTGCGAAATCAACCACACCGACCTCACCTTCACCAAATCCACCAAATAACCCCACAACACATCCTGCCGACCGGCGGTGTGTCAAAATTCAATATTTTGGCACACCGCCGTGGTTTTCGCCCGGATGGCGAGGGTGCTGTCAGAATGGTTCAGATTGTAGGAGCTTGCGGGTGAGGCTGAAGGGAGTTGACCGAGGTCAATGACCGAAGCCGAATCCCGCAAGCGACGACCCAGATGAGCCATTATGACACACCCTCTCTGGCTTTTTTATAGCAATTTTTCATCCGGAATATCGTTAATTCCGTTCACTGCAATTTGCCAATCCAAGGCCGAATCCGTATCTTTGCAACAAAGAAATCAACCTTTTAACGATATATGGCAACAAAACCGTTTCACTATCAGGAAATGTTCCCGTTAGGGCCTGATACAACTGAGTATTACCACCTTACGTCGGAATATGTAAAGACCGAGAACTGGGGTGGGCATGAATTCCTCGTAGTTGACCCCGAAGCACTCACCGTGCTTGCGCGACAGGCCACTCACGACAACGCCTTTATGCTCCGCCGCGAACACAACAAGATGGTGGCCAAAATCCTCTCCGACCCCGAAGCATCGTCAAACGACAAATATGTTGCCCTGACCATGCTCCGCAACGCCGAAGTGGCAGCCAAAGGGCAGCTCCCGTTCTGCCAGGATACAGGCACAGCCATAGTTCACGGCGCAAAAGGCCAGTGCGTCTACACCGGCTGTGACGATGCCGAAAAACTCTCGAAAGGGGTTTACGACACCTACACCACCGATAACCTCCGCTACTCGCAGAACGCCCCCCTCAACATGTATGACGAGGTGAACACCGGCTGCAACCTCCCGGCACAAATCGACATCCATGCCGAAGAAGGAAACGAATACCACTTCGTGTTCGTTGCAAAAGGTGGCGGCTCCGCCAACAAGACCTACCTATATCAGGAAACAAAGGCCATCATCAACCCCAAGACCCTTGTGCCATTCCTGGTCGAGAAAATGAAAACACTCGGCACAGCCGCCTGCCCACCCTACCATATCGCGTTCGTAATCGGCGGCACCTCTGCCGAAAAGAACCTCGAGACAGTCAAGAAGGCTTCAATCAAATATTACGACAACCTGCCTACCACAGGCAACGAATATGGCCGCGCCTTCCGCGACATCGAGCTGGAAAACGAGCTTAAAAAAGCATCGGAGCAAATCGGCCTCGGTGCACAGTTCGGAGGCAAATATTTCGCACACGACATACGCGTAATCCGCCTGCCGCGCCACGGCGCATCCTGCCCCATCGGCATGGGCGTAAGCTGCTCGGCCGACCGCAACGTGAAAGCAAAAATCAACAAAGAGGGTCTTTGGATTGAGAAACTCGACGCCAACCCCGGCGAACTGATTCCCGAAGAGCTGCGCAACGCAGGCGAAGGCGATGCTGTGAAAATCGACCTCGACCGCCCCATGAGCGAAGTCCTCGCCGAACTCGACAAGTTCCCCGTGGCAACACGCCTGTCGCTCAACGGCACCATAATCGTTGGTCGCGACATCGCCCACGCCAAAATCAAAGAACGCCTCGACAACGGCGAACCGATGCCGGAATATCTCAAGCATCACCCCATCTACTACGCCGGCCCGGCCAAAACCCCCGAAGGTATGGCATCAGGCTCCTTCGGCCCAACCACCGCCGGACGCATGGACTCCTACGTCGACCAGTTCCAAAAAGCAGGAGGCTCGATGATTATGATTGCCAAAGGCAACCGCAGCCAGCAGGTCACAGATGCCTGCAAAAACAACGGCGGCTTCTACCTCGGCTCAATCGGAGGTCCGGCTGCAATCCTGGCACAGGATTCTATCAAAAAAGTAGAACTCCTCGAATATCCCGAACTCGGCATGGAAGCCATTTGGAAAATCGAAGTGGAAAACTTCCCGGCCTTCATTCTTGTTGATAACAAAGGCAACGACTTCTTCAAGGAAATCCAGCAGAAATGTGCCGGATGCCCCGTTCAGAAGTAAACGCCACGAAATGAAAATGCCCGAAGCATCAAAATAACAACTTGCAACAGCAACCGGCAGCAATCCGCCGGTTGCTGTTGCATCCCATTACATTCCAAATGAGTTGCAGGCCACCCCTTAAATGGGATATTGCTCAAAAAACTTAAGCACGCCTACAACTTATCAACTTCAAACCTATAACTCAAAAAAACTAATGGCACATAAAGCATTACTAATGATTCTCGACGGGTGGGGCATCGGCGCCGACACCAAAAGCAACGCCATCTACTCGGCACATCCCGCATATTGGAATCATCTGATTGAAACATACCCCCATTCCCAGCTCCAGGCATCAGGCGAAAACGTCGGCCTCCCCGACGGGCAGATGGGCAACTCCGAAGTAGGCCACCTCAACATCGGCGCAGGCCGCGTGGTCTACCAGGACCTCGTGAAAATAAACAAAGCCATCGCCGACCGCTCGATTCTTGACAACCCCGAAATCAAAAACGCCTTTTCCTATGCAAAAAACAACGATAAGGCAATCCATTTCATGGGTCTGACATCCACCGGAGGCGTTCACTCATCGTTCGAACACATCTTCGCACTTTGCGACATCGCCAAGGAATACGGCCTTGAAAAAGTCTACCTCCACTGCTTCATGGACGGACGCGACACCGACCCCCGTTCAGGCAAAGGCTTCATCGAGCAACTCACCGAACACTGCAAGAACAGCGCAGGCGTAATCGCTTCCGTAGTCGGCCGCTACTATGCCATGGACCGCGACAAACGCTGGGACCGTGTGAAAGTGGCCTACGACCTCCTTGTGAAAGGTGAAGGGAAACAGGCTGCCGACATGGTGCAGGCCATGCAGGAAAGCTACGATGCCGACGTTACCGACGAATTCGTAAAGCCCGTCAACAACTCCACCGTCGACGGCACAATCAAACCCGGCGATGCAGTGATATTCTTCAACTACCGCAACGACCGCGCAAAGGAACTAACAGTGGTGCTCACCCAGCACGACATGCCCGAGGAAGGCATGGCCACCATCCCCGGCCTGCAATACTACTGCATGACCCCTTACGACGCATCGTTCACCGGCGTACATATCCTATTCCCCAAAGAGAACGTGCAGAACACCCTCGGCGAATATCTCGCAAAGGAAAGCAAGCACCAGCTCCACATTGCCGAAACAGAGAAATACGCCCATGTGACATTCTTCTTCAACGGCGGACGCGAAGCCGAATTCGAAGGGGAGGACCGCATCCTCGTCCCCTCCCCCAAAGTGGCCACCTACGACCTTAAGCCTGAAATGAGCGCCTATGAAGTCAAAGACAAACTCGTCGAAGCCATCCGCAGCGAGAAATATGACTTCATCGTGGTGAACTTCGCCAACGGCGACATGGTAGGCCATACCGGCATATACGAGGCAATCGAAAAGGCTGTCAAGGCTGTTGACGACTGCGTGCGCGACACCATCGAGGCTGCCAAGGCCTCCGGCTATGAGGCAATCATAATCGCCGACCATGGCAACGCCGATAACGCCATCAATCCCGACGGAACACCCAACACCGCCCATTCGCTCAACCCCGTGCCATGCGTCTACATAACCGACAACAAGGCCGCCACAGTTGAAAACGGCATCCTCGCCGACGTAGCCCCGACCATCCTCCACATCATGGGCATACCCCAGCCTGCCGAAATGACCGGCCACAACCTCGTAAACCCCTGATAACATACCCTCCCCCATTCAAAAGCGTTGTGTCAAGATTCCCATCCTGACACAACGCTTTCATTTTTCCCTGCATATCTAATTGGCGGGACAACCCAGACTGACATTAACCCCTGATTTCGAGATGTCAAAAATTGACTATTAATCAGAAATTTACTACTAAGTCGTCTACCAAAAACAAATTAAAACCTGACTGATATTATATCGCACACCAATCTGGATTATTTCAACCCCAGCTGGCTCTCTAAATCTGATATATTCACAATCGGTTGTCCATAATCCCGATCAAACCAATCATCAAAATTTATGGTTTCGCCAAACTGCTCACGCAACATCGCAATAACAGTTCTGAACATATCAGTCTCCGAAGTAAAGGAAAGACATATTTCATCAAAATCAAACGTTACATCCGAAACAGTGTAACTCGTAATATCCAAATGTTCTCCTACAGGCTCAATAAACTCCCCTACAGCAGATAATATGACACCTCGCTGTGTAAACCGCTCGATTTTAAATGTCATCTCATCGATTTCAATAGTCCTGCCCTCCGCAGATACAACAAACGGCGTTTCAAGATATAACTTCAATATTTTCCCAGTCGCCCTTTGATAAGCCGACCAAGGCATAGAGAGTGGATGCATTGGAAAAGGTGGACTCCACATGTCAAAGGGCATATAGAATTTCCCACGACCTATAATGAAATCATGAGGCGTCATTGGCATATATCCTGTCAAGTTCGTGTTTTCCTTCCATTTCCAATCTGACGAAGCATACCTCGCGTAATGTTCCCCATGCGAATAAGAATATCCATGCAGCACATCACCGCTGGCCAAGCCTGCGATATAATCGAAGTCAATCTCACCGTCAATCTCATGCGCAAGTTTGCCCGGAGATTCGAATTCTGATAGCAAACCGTCTCCATCATTATCGCACGATACCATTAAAAACGCAATCGCACAGCACACCAATGCCGTAATATACCGACTTTTCTGTAAATAATTAGAATATTTCATAATTAATTTATTTTTAATGTAACATAAAATATCTTACATTTTCGCTATAATTACTCATCGAACCTCCACCATATTTATCATATTTTACAGAATCACCTGGTTTAAAAACATCAGGTAAAAAGTACCCATCACAAAATCCATTCCATCCCCAATTAAAATGAAATAGTAACAATAGATTACGTTCTGTAACAAATGTTTTTTGGTCGGACCCAATTACTGGAGATACAGAATATGTCCGATACGTTACATTCCCAACTTGTAACCCTCCGTCCAATATCCATGCATGCCCATAACTCTCACCTACCTGTCGTCCCTGCATAAATATTACCCTGTCCTCACTTGTCAAATTGCCAAATAAGGATAAATCAGAATAATTTTGCCCATAGTTCATCACATCAGAAATCTGATGATTCGGCAATAATGATATTAGTGTTCGTCGAGCCACACTGATATCTGAGCCGGTTTCAAGTGGGCTATTGCTGTATCTAGCATTATTTCTATGCCCTAATTCCCGTACCACTCGTGCCAACGCCATATGACTTTCTTGCGAGGCACCACACCTTGCAAGGTGTTGGTTAACTGATACACCATCATTCCTATCAATCGATTCTCGATGTTTTTTTATCTCAGCCCAGTTCAAAACTTGCTCAGATCGGTCGCGTTCAGGATAGGTTAATGTAATTTTCGAAGGAGCCTCGATATACGACAGCATCTGCACCATCGCGGTCATTACACAGCCTGCAACCTTATTTGGACACAAATATCCTTCTGGATAATGCTGCCCCCACTTGACTTTGATACGAGGTGCGATTGTGTCATTATATATGTGTGTCACATCATGGAACATTGGCTTGATAATGATAGGCGGATCTGTGGCTCTCGTTACACTCATCGTCCTTATATAGTTTTTAGCAGCATCAAGATAAAACTGGAAGCCTCCGTTCGAAACTGTTTCAAAAGTTGCAAATTCGCCACTTTCAACAATACCGATTATCGGGTCAACATTCTCTGGTGCGGCAATAAGCGCGTATCCTTGACCATTATCATAGTTCACCGCATATAACAACGTATCCGCCAAACGTCCGCCTCCACGGCTTGACGGAGTACCTATAGCGCACACTGCATCACGACCATAAGATACACGACGATTTCCCCTTGATGTCGGCTGCCCACCGATTGCAGCCAAATTATTCGCAATATCTAAAACATCCTCAACAGTTCGGCTCTTTGCAACAGAACTTCCAATAGGGCCATGATTGTCTTTTTGAAGAGTCACTAACGGTTCGTCATTAGTACAACCAGCCATCAAGACGGATGTCAAGGCCGTTAATGTTAATAATGTTTTTGTTTTCATGGTATCATGTTTTTTGATGATATGATATAGTCTAATATTCAATTACCAGTCATTGCCGCAAATATAGTGAACGAATTCATGATTTCCAAATTTTAAGACAGATAATTCTCCCAACAATTTCAAAAGACATTATAATTCTTTAATATTATTACCAGGCGCAAACAAATAACTTACAGTTCATCATTATTAAAAGTATGCATAGTGTAGAAAATCTGAAAATTTCCACACCATGCATATTTTAATAATGAAGAAGAGCCTATCAATCAGAACATTCCGGATTATAAACGCCATCCTGAGACCTAGACTACACACAATCCTCACAACCTCTATTCAACGTCATCTGTCACCATGACAGACAACCATTGATTTTATCCTCAGAAGTTCATCACGCGACCGGCCATAAGGCATACGCCGGTCTGAGCCTCTGTAATAAAGAAAAGATACGGGCGGTCGAAAGTCACTACTGGAACCTCTGCAACATCCCCGGCACCGGGTGCAATCACCTCGGTGTTCCATGTAACGGAAGCACCCTCGGCACCTTTTTCGCTAAATTCCACAGCCGATTTTTGATAAATTCTGAACTGACCATCCAATGCCTCCTCAAACAACGAGATTTGACCGGGAGCAAACACCCCATTTACTCCGAGCGACATCAACGCAGTCTGCAGGTCGAATTTTCCGGGCGCCAGGTTGCATTTCACCAATGAAAGGTCAATCACCCTGTCGCTGTAACGCTCGTTCTTAAACGCCACGTAATCGAATCCCTTCATAAACACATCCATATCTTTCCCTTCTTCGGGAAGGACAAAGGCAATTGAAACAGCCCCGTTTCCAAATTCGAGCTTCACTGCTTCATAATCATTATTCACGGCATAATGCTGCATCCCCTTTTTATGCATCATTTTCACCTTGGCAACACCGGCCTGCCCGTTGAAATCCTTCATCTCAGTTTCGGCCTCATCAAACGGGTTGGCCCATTCACCTTTGAAATAAAGGGCATTAATCATTATCGACACACCGTCAAGCCCATTAATGATATTCGGAATCAGGCCGGATGTCTTTTTATTGCACCAACCATTTACCTCATCCACAACCGGCCCGGCCACATCAAAATCACGCCCGAACACTTCCATATCATAAAAGTCATTTGCCGTTGCCACGAAAGCTTGATTCATAGTGTAGGCATTATGAAACCATACGGAATTTGCCAATGCTATTTTAGTTGAAGCATCAACATGAGGCAGCACCCTCAGGCATTTGCCGTTAAAACTGTTCAACGACGAAACATCGTCACACCCCAACGCCCGGGTAATCTCCGCCGTGCTCGACGCATCAGTAACATTGGCCATCATGGAAAGAAGCATCTGCGCACTCAACGGCGACACGACAACATTCTCATCATAGCTTTCCGACGCACAGACCGCTTTCAAAAAATCATAATCAAACCCCTGGGTGGCGGCTACCGCGTTTTTCTCAGCCACCGTATATTCCACCTGTTCAACAGGGTCAATCACCAGCTCGACCCCAGGTTCGTTCACATCGTTCTCATTCGAACAACCCGTAACCAGCAAACAGCACACAGCTGCAGCAGGCACAAATCCAAAAATCTGTTTCATAGCATAATATATTTAATAAAAATCTGCGTTTCCATGATAAAATGTTTTTAATGATGTACTCGATATTTTAACGCACGATAACAACTTCCACCGCAAATATAATAACAAAGGCGCTTAATCTGCAAGTTTTCAAGCATATAATATACAACAAGATGCAACAAGCCGAGATGGAAAGCCTCCAAAGGCATGCATCCTTCCTATGCGTCACCTGTATGTAATAATGCTCCGACAGGAAACCACTTCCCTTTATACCATTCCCCAAAACACCACATCCCCACATTCTTCATATGATACCTCATACAAAATAGATTCACAACAATCAATACTCTAAGTAAGTCGTGGAAATTATTTTATATTGTCTGAGAGCATACTTTCAGTCGATTTTTGTCCGAAGATGAAGGAGTGT
>LUJQ01000064.1 GCA_001689485.1 Bacteroidales bacterium M6
AGGCAAAGTCGCTTGTCAAGTACGGTTTGGAGGAGATTTCGACCATATTTATGCGTCCGGCTTATACTCCAAAATTCGATGTTTTCAAATTTTTGTCATGTACTTAACATCTATTATTATCATTGGGCCGGGGAATACAATTATCATCGCAGGTTCGTATTGTCAGGACGACATTTGGTACGAACTGATGTAATCTTTCACAACATTGCAAAAAAAATCGATGTACGATACAATACCGAAAGCCAGCTCTTTTATGACAAATTCCTGCCTTATGAATATGATGAAAAAGATTGGCGTGACACATGGCAGCATAGCGTCAAATTCTTACATCGCGATGAGTTGTTCAAGAACAATCAACCTCATACGCTGCACGACTTCAAGGATGTCTCCTTCAAAGTTGATACTTCCTACATATATTCTTCTGTAAACATCGGTTACAAGGAGAAAGAATACGATAGTCCAAGCGGACGTGATGAGTTCAATTTTAATAACTCCTACACAACTGGCATCTACACATCAGATAAGGTGTTGTCTCTTCTGAGTGATTATCGCGCAGATAGCTATGGCATAGAATTCTGTGTACATAAACGCGGAAAGACATCAACCGATAATGAATCCGATAAAGATGTATTCTTTGTCCTATGCGAAAGAGACGATGAAGATACCAATCTGCGACCACGTACCGATTCTATATCTGGAGTTCTATCTGACAAGGTTTTTAACGGGGCTTTCAATCCGGTCAGATGTATTCTGGCGAATCAACGTTACATCGGAATGATATTGGCTCCACATGCAGTTAATTTAAAATTCGCATCAGGAACGGGTAATACGGATGTGACGATAGACGGAATTTCATTATGTAAGGATATTTCTATCCGGGACGCTATCGGAATGGCTGCTGAAGTTGAATTCACTTCTGCTTGGATGTCCGAAAATATTGACTTTAACATTCCCTATTGTCTCACTGTAAATGGGATGACATATACCGGCTACCTTGTTGAAGCCACTTTAAAATATGCCAGGCCAGAAGCTTCAAAATTCAAATTACTTGTTAAAAACATCTCCAAATGATAATCAGTCCGTTTACCCCGTTGAATTTCAATCCGAACAACCCTACAGGTATTGAATGCCGATATATACAAACTTTCGCTTCAAGCGATTGGATTCTCATTGAACTAATCGGCAATAATGACGATATTGAACAGGCTTACGGAGAAATATTTATTGAACCAGGGCACATAAAATTCTGCGAGATTTCATTCTCTACATGGCAAGTGAATTCTGAAACTTACCTGAAATTTACCACCCTATCCCTATCCAAGGGGATGTATTCTGTTGAAATCAACGGTATATCCAGCAATCTGTTCAGAGTAACCGATAATCAGATTGAATTGGCAAAAACCACTTTAATACAGTATTCTATGATGGATAACAGACAACGGAATGATGCTTTGTTCTTTATCGACGGGATGCAGTATTTTTTCGATTTCAGAGTTCCAGGAGGTTTCAAGGATTGCGATTGGTCATTTGGAGTTGAGGGAGAACAATTTATTACAGACGCAGCGGATATAATACAGCTATACGGACTTGAGTTTACTCAGAAGAAGTTCACATTAGGTAATAGCGAAGGTTGTCATGTCTGGTTTGCTGAAATGTTGAATCGAATATTATGTTGCAGTTATGTCTATTTTAATGGAGAAAGATATGCGCGCAAAGAAAGCTCAACCCCAGAAATGACAACCCTTATTGATGGGCATAACGGGTTTGTATTCCATCAAAACCTCCAACGTGTAAACATCGAGCCATCACTTGCCCACCATAAAGCGCTGATTCGACGCATTAATGAATCAAATTACCGCATTATCCCTGAAAATGTCCCACGCTCAATATAAATAATATGGAACTGACAGCTACCGATATACAAACTATCGTCAATGCCGTATTGTCCGCAATACGCACGAACTCGAAATCAATAGAACAACTTACACCAGCCAATGCAGTCCAGTTTACTGACATGTTCGAGATTAACGGAGCCCGCAGCGTGTCAATACAACAGCTTATTTCTTCATTACAGCTTATTTCACAAGAAAAGCTGGATTCACTATTAGCACCATATTATCGGAAAATAAACGAGATTCTGACATTCTTAAACGGTGTGCCCGACGACAAGAATCTTGTTCAGTTGCTTGCAGATCTCGACAAAAACGACCTGTTCGAGGTGCGGATTGTGCAGCACCCGGTGAAGGGGCTGGCACAGCTGCAGCTCAAACTCAAAGGTGGCTCATCGATAGCATGCGACATGCCGGCGGCTGATGAAAATCTGGATGGTATCTTGACGGCACGGATGTTCAACAAATTCACCGAAGCCTACGAGACGGCCTCGGAGCTCAAGGATTCCATCGCTTTAAAGCAAGATGCCTTGACTTTCGGGAAGGGACTGGCATTTGGCGACAATACCCTGTCGGTACAAGTACCGATAACGCTTATTTCCGATGCAGAAATTGATGAGGCTGTTGAAAAAGGGGTGTATATTACCGACGGCATCCGGATGAGTTCGAGACTGCTGGCGGTTTCCACCTCCATTATGAAAATCACTGCCCACGTGAAAGAATTCGACGTCACGCAACACTCGTTCTCCACCGATGGTGCAATGGTGAGGCATGGGCATGCCACCTCGTCACCCGTTATAGTCCCCGGTGGGTCACGATACACTGTCGTCTGGGAAGAGTGGCAAACGTTGGGAACCGGAGATGGCACATCCGCAAATCTGACAGAGTTCAACCGCCGTCTTTCTGCCCTGGAGCAGGGCATTGTGGCCGAAGTTCCGGAGCTGACCCCCGACGACGTAGAATCCTTATATGCAGGGCTGGAGTAATCCTTTCTCAAGTTTTGAACGAATAAATAATCATAAACAACACTTAACAACACTTTTAAATCATGGCTACCTCCAAAAAATTCTTAGGCGAGGCGGGTGTTACCGCCCTTCTTAAAAAGATTAAAACCGCATTGACAAAAGCCCAGTCAGCTGAAGACAATTTGATAAATCTGAGCCACGTTGTTTCGGCCGACCGCACCATTGTCTCCAATTTCATGAACACCAAGGGTAAGGCAAACGGGCTCGCCACCCTTGATGCCAACAGCAAGCTGACACCGACGCAACTACCGTTAGGCGAAACCTCATCCACCGCCTATGCCGGAAACAAAGGAAAGGCAAACGCCGATGCCATTGCCGCGCTCAATACCTGGCAAACCACGATGAATCAGAACATGACGGAAGTCAAGGGCACGTTGTCTAAAATGGGGAAAGCCTCCGGCATCGCCACATTGGATACCGCCGGAAAGGTGCCATCTTCCCAGCTGCCATCCTATGTCGACGATGTGCTGGAATACGACACCAAGACTGCATTTCCGGCCACAGGTGAGACCGGTAAAATCTACATCTCCAAAAACGACAACAAGACCTGGCGTTGGAGCGGTACGGCATACGTTGAGATTTCGGCATCCATAGCCCTTGGCGAAACCTCATCCACCGCTTATGCCGGAAACAAGGGGAAAGCAAACGCCGATGCCATTGCCTCACTCAACACCTGGAAAACATCGGCAGCCTCCGACATCTCCACAGCCAAAACAGACATATCATCGCTCAAAACCAAGGTTTCGTCGTTGGAAGGCGTTACTTATGTCGAAATCACCGAAACCGAAATCGACTCCATCTATAATGAACTCGCCGTCTGATCACTCAGCACTTTGAACAACACTTCAACATGGCCACCACTAAAAAATATCTCGGCACCACGGCGCTCAGGCGTCTGGTGTCGTTGATTGGAACCCGGATAAAATCCGTAGAATCCAACCTGTCATCGGCCAAAAGCTCGATAACATCGCTTGGTTCGCGCACATCCACACTTGAATCTTACGGGACTACACTGCGAAATGATATGTCGGGGGTAAAAAGCCGTTTGTCGGAGCTGGAGGGAGTTGTTTCCGGGTATGATCTCAAAGAACAGCTGTTTGCCGACCTTTGGTCGGCGGCCGGCGGACAGGTTTATAACTATGACGACGAAGACAGCCTTGTCGTCGGTGTGGAATTCTACGAGCTCAACGGTGTGACTGTGGATTATTCCACGGCAATCAGAATATGGGCAGACCGCGAAGCCCTTTCATGCGCCGGTGTGCGGCAGGTGCGCAAGGATATACCCACAAACTTTGTTATGCCTGCGGCATGCGGCATGCGGGGCGATGATGGCGATTGGGCGTACAGGTTTCTTAACTGCACGGTGGAGGTTGCTGCCGTGCCCGACAACGTTGCCCCCGAACGGTTCGACGGATGCTTCTGGGGATGCTCGAAGCTCACGGATATCATAGGCCGCATAAGGCTGAGGAAATCCGCGGTCAACTGTTCCAACGCCTTCAAAGGTTGCTCAAAGCTCACCACTGTTCATCTCAACGAACTTGCATGCGACATCTCATTTGCCGACTGCCCCGCGCTTTCGGATGCCTCCATACGCGAGATGGTGAACAATGCCAAAGGTGAGGCTGCAATCACAATTACGGTGCATCCCGCTGTGTTTGCCCTTGTAAAAGTTATTTACGGGTCATCGGCCACCGTAACATCCAAAAAAATCACTTTCAAATCAGCCTGACCGGCCTGGCATTACACAAAAATCATGCGTATAGGAGCACACAACGCAATGACAGCCTTCCGCCCGTTGCGGTGGTGGGCGTGGGCGGCTCTCCCGGTGTGGCGATGCCAGCGGCGCAAACCCGCCACATTGGCGGCCGACCCGGAGCTGCATGTAAAAGCTTTCGACATAAGGTTTGCCCGTTTCATGGGCACACAACCCGATGGTACCCCGCGATGGCTCTCGGCACACGGCCTCGTCACCATCAACGCCGATCCGGTGGCCGAAATCGCCACGCTGGTTCACACCGTGCCACGTCTCATCATACGTGTCATCCTTGAAAAGGGCGACGAAGCCGATCAGAAAGCGTTTGCATGGACATGCCGCTGGCTTGAGCGCCGCCATCCGTCAGTGATGTTCATCGGCGGCAACTACAAACCTACATGGAAACAACTGTATGCCTTTGCCTCCGATACTATCCATGACAACATCGACCAGTACGTAGGCTCCATGTGCTGCGGCCCATGGCACTCGCGCCTGTTGGGCAAGCTGTTTCCAATGCTGTGGGCTTGCCGTCACAACCCACGCCTCCTCTCCGGAGCCATGTCGGACACATCGTCGCGCATCTGCCTGTTTGACCGCCTGTAAAAATGTGTCAATCGCTGTATTAATATGTGAATCCTACCATATAACAACCAATCCGAATTGGGTTGCTAATGGTGGGATTTATATTTCAATTATTATTTCACGTTTTTATAATATGCTAAATATATGCCATTTACAAACCACTCATTGTATCTACAACATAGGTATATGCGACGTGCAAACTTTTTACTATACCTTTGAGTATAGCATGTGATTAAACACATTGTACTCTTATCAAAATATCATTGACAATGAATACGATAAACTTAACCGAGTTATTACGGTGGATCTTTACAATATCAGGTGCCGTAATCGCAATCCTAGAACCTACTCTGCCATACTTGATTATTTGTACGTTATCGATTCTTTCAGACTGTTACACGGCATGGTCTTTATCAAGACGCGTTCGCAAGGCACATCCTGATAAAGTCAGTAAAGATGGCCATAAATTCAAAAGTCATAATTTTGGGAAAGTCATTCTAACTATACTTAAAGCATATACCTTAATTATCCTTGCTTTTCTAATACAACAATATATCACTGATTCATGGTCTATCGATCTCACCAAGGTTGTAGCTGGTGCCATTTGCTTCTGGCAGCTATGGTCAATCTTAGAAAATGAAAGTTCATGCAACGGTGCAAAATGGGCTAAGACTTTACAAAAGGTTCTTGTTGATAAAACCTCCCGACATTTTGATATTGATTTATCCGATTTAACCCCATCTAACAAATGATAGAATTATATGATGCAGGACATGGTGCCAACACCGCTGGCAAATGTTCTCCAGATAAAAGATTGAGAGAATATAAAAAAGCACGGGAGCTTGTTAAAGACATCGTAACACGCCGACGTGCGATGGGTTACGATGCACGTATTCTCGTCCCGGAAGATATTGATATAAGCCTTCCTGAACGTTGTCGTCGCGTCAATGCTATATGCAATCAAGTTGGCAAATCAAATGTGTTGCTTGTGTCTATCCATTGCAATGCAGCTGGTGCCGATGGTAAATGGAAAAGCGCAGGGGGATGGTGTGCCTACACTTCTCCGGGTCAGACAAAGGCCGATGTGCTTGCTACATGTCTATACGATGCGGCAAAAGAATCTCTCACCGCTTATATCTCGGAATTTCCCATACTTCAAGCAAACGGAGAATATGACAATAAACAACGTCCTATTCGTACAGATTATTCCGATGGAGATCCTGATTATGAGGCGAGATTCTACATTCTCATCAATTCACAATGCCCTGCCGTCCTCACGGAATCAATGTTCCAGGATAATAGAGCTGACGTAGCGTTTCTACTTTCTAAAGAAGGACATGATGCGATAGTCAATCTCCATGTCAACGGTATTGATAAATACGTAAAATCGCAGGATACATGACAAAGTTTATTTTTACAACAATATGGCTTACAATGATACTGGTAGGCTGTAAGCCGCAGCAATATATGCAGGAAGCATTACCGCCAGTAATTCTAAACAATTCTGACAGTGTACTAATAGAAACTAACATTGAAACGACCTATGCACCAGTCGATGTCGCATTAGATTTGCCACGGCAGTCTGAATCAAATATAACTCAAAATGACAGCAGTCATGTCGAAACTGATTTGGCATTCTCTGTTGCATGGTTAGTTAATGGTGTGCTGCATCATATCATCCAGAACAAACCTGGACAATTAAAGGGAAACGCATTTGTACCACAAACCACAAAACATACAAGCAAAGAGAGTATTAAAGTCAGAGAGATTCCTGTTCCACTGCCATATCCCGTTGAAATCGCTCATGAATTAACACTGATGGAACAGATTAAACTCGCTGCATTTTGGTATCTTGTGAGTGGAATTGTAATAAGCGCAGGCTTTATTTGCCGTAAGCCACTTCTTGCATTATTACGTAAGACAATACGATTGTAACTGACATATTGATTAGAAAAATAGCCACGTTGTGAAACGCGGCTATTTTTATTCATTAATCTTTATAGTGAATTTTTAATCCCGATATTTGTAATCTGGATTTGGAAGCCCGATTGATGATGTATGTGATGATGTATGGGCCTCCGAAGAGGGATGTCTCTACGACATCTCTCTTTTTTATATGGCCATCCCGAGAGATAGTCCAAAACGATCGAGTGTCCGCTCAATTTCATTTACTGCTTTCACCCCAAGACGACTTATTTTTAACAAGTCCTTACGAGTGAGACACACCAGATTTTTAAGCCGACGTATGCCGACATTATCAAGCGGTATGGCAATTCTCATGGGAATATCAACCTCAATAATTGAGGTTGATAAAAGCCGCTCCCAATGAAGCCTGGGCTCATCATATTTGTCAAAGTCCATATTGGGTTCAGGCATTTCAAACATTGTGATAAGGATTGAGAGGTTAATATGAAAAAGGAGGTGGGAACCACCCCACCTCCCAAGTCAAACCAATAAGCCATCCATTATGGAATAACCCATTGATAATGCAAAGATATAAAGTTATTTTAAATTATCCAATACGACACGTATTGCTTTTGTCGCCATCTCAGGAGTAACGGATATGTATGAATATAACGTATTACCCCCACGATCTAATTTATGGCCCAGGATATAATCTATTATAGCTGTACTTATCCCTAATTGAAAAGCATGCTGGGCGAAACTTTTACGTGCAGAGTAATAAACCAGTTGAGGCAATCCGGTAGCACAACGTAACGCCGTTATTCCTTGTGCGAAGTAATAGTGCATGTTTGATTTCCGTTGGTAAGACGAACCCAGGTGTCCATCCGTTTCCAAGATACGATTAAGAATTTGCCAGGCCTCATCTGGGATTCCGAACTCCACATATTTATTGACTTTTCTTTGATGTTCAGTTTTGGTACGTACATATTTCAAGACATTCGTACGCTTGCACTTTTTGAAGTCGATTTTAAGCAGGTCAATTATATTGATACCGCCAAGATAATAAGACAACATTATATAATCTCGTATTGTTGAAGCCATTTTATCGTTAAGCACTACATCTCTAAGACGAATGATTTCATCTCGAGACAGCCAGGATTCTCTTGCTGAAACCTCCGGGGGACGATAACCCGTAAACGGAGATAGCTCGCTTTTAACATATCCTATACGACGGGCATAAGTATAGAGTTTCGATAGCAATGAAACCTTACTTGCTATTGTAGCAGGTTTATTTCCTACTCGTCGAAGAGACATGTCATATTTCATAATCTCCAATAACGACAGATTCTGGAGGTTATAATTTTCGCCAAAGAACTGTTTGATGCCCTTTATAAGGTGCAGTGATAGCGTTTTTGAAGAAGGTTTCATTGGAGAAACCTCAATAAATTCATCAAAAACTTTGGATATCGTCGGAGTATCCGGTGTATCTGTCGTATTTAGAATTTGGATTAATTCTTCACAAGTAAGGCCATCTACATAACTAATGGCTTTTATACGGTCTGATAAATTTGAAATCAGCCGTTGCACATTCAAATTCAGTATTGTTGCATCATTTCTTTTGACAACAATACCATTGTCGAATTCCTTCTCAGAATTAATCCATATACCAGTTTTAATGTATCGCGTTCTTCCGTTATGAGCTAATGCAATTAGTATTTCCAACTGGCCATCTTTCCGTTTTTTGTTGGAAAGGATACGTGATGACAGTTTAGGCATCTTAATGAATAATATACACAAATTTGACAATTCATTTTTTATACATGATTGGTGACCACCTATTTGATGCTTATTTTTGGACAATAATTTGACAACTTGTGCCTAAAAACTCCAATAAACAATAGGGTAATTCGACTTTTACGACAATAAAATACGCTCATTTTTGGGCTTATTTTTGGCTAAAAATCGACCAATCATCACAGTCTTTTGTCATATAGTACCAACTTAATGCCCTTTTATTCACTCTCTTATATAAAGAAAGAGAGGTGCTCTCACGAGTACCTCCCTCTCCATTCATCACATTATGCTTACAATTAAGTGCTCTTGTAATCTTTGTGGTGTCGACTAACCAATCTGATAATGCAACAGAAGTCATCTGCTATACCATTTTATGATGGTTAATCGTTATTATATTGACATCTCTAGTCAGAATATAGTCTAACGGGGTTTATAGATTAATATCTGCCCTCAACGATAGGCCAGTCAATGATGTCCCAAAGTTTTTCAAGGGCATCCTTGCGGCGGTTCTGATAATCGAGATAATATGCATGTTCCCAAACATCGAATGTGAGTATCGGGGTCAGACCTTTTGTCAAAGGCGATCCGGCATTTGATTCCTGGGTGATGAAAAGCTTGCCGTCATTGTCGCGCGACAGCCAAACCCATCCCGAACCAAAAAGCTTCACACCGGCATCGACAAATTCCTTTTTGAAATTTTCAAACGAACCGAAGTCGCGGTCGATTGCCTTACGCAATTCCCCGTCAGGTTCGCCGCCACCATCGGGCGAGAACGAAAAGAAATAGAAAATATGGTTCCATGCCTGAGATGCATTATTAAACAAGGCACCCTTGGCATCACGTATCACATCTTCCAACGGGAGATCAGCAAATTCCGTACCTTCGATAAGGTTGTTAAGGTTGTCGATATAAGCCTTTTCATGTTTCCCATAATGGAACTCGATAGTGCGGGCGCTGATTGCCGGTTCTAATGCGTCGTTTGCATAAGGGAGCTGAGGTTGATCGTATTTCATCTTTATTAAAATTTTGAGTTAATATCAATTTTATTGCACATATCATTGCAAATCTATAAAAGAAACACCCGACGCGCACATTGGGTTCGCATCGGGTGTCTATTTTATTATTCTTAGGAGATATTTATAACATGCTTCAGAATTTATAACCCAAAGTCAGCACAAGCTGGTTGGAATTGTCGGTTATTTTTGCCGAAGGAGCCTGGCTCCAATATCCATCGTAATCAGTGAAGGGGGTAAAGCAATGATATGTCGATGTCATTTGACGATGCACATATGCCAAATCGGCATAAAAGCCGCCTGCCCGGTAACCGAGACCGGCTGTGATATAGTTTATATCATTGTTCAGGTTATATGCAGGATTGCAACCTGTCGTAACCACTTCAACCGTATTGTTCCTTATTTCATCCTGCACATTGGTCGAAGAATAGGCATAACCTGCACGGAGACTGAATTGCGGTGTAACACGGAATTCACCGCCTATACGAATGGTGTTCGATGCTTTATAATCCGATTTGATATATTCGTTAAAGTCGGTGAAATCACCGTAACCGTCGGAGGTTTTCATTGCATCAAATGCCTGATACTCATAATCGACGCTGATTATTCCACGGCCACCGATTACACCGGCAGCACCTACCATCAGGCGCCATGGCGTACGCAGATTCCAGCCATAGTCGGCATCATCGGTGTAGTCGCTGGCTCTGAATCCGTTGCTAGCCCCGAAATCGGCAGCAGCATTATAGCTGGTATGCAGGGAATACCATGTCGGGGTATGAACGGCAAAACCGATACGGAATTCATTGATCGGCTTGAAAATAAGCCCTAACTTAAGATTTATGCCGGTACCTGAAATTTTCTTCCAGTTTTCAAGTTGCCAATCGCAATCCCCCTCTTCAATCCCGTCTATCGGACGGTTTGATACCGGGACATTAGCACCCTGCAACGTTTCGGTGTAAATGGCGCTTTGTTCGAAATCAAGATCTGTGATACCGATTCCCAGCCCCCAATAAACGGTATTTGCAAGATTGCCTCCGAAATTAATCGTATATTCGTCGACATAACCGCGCTCACGTACAAGGAAATCTGCCGTACCTGTAGTAGAGGGTATAATGATATTGCCTTCATTATCATAAACCGGCTGCTGAAACAACCCGTTATAGGTATCGGTAAGTACCGGGGCTGTCACAATGTTACCATTTCCGTTATCCACTTCCCCGGTGCCGACCACAGGATTTATAACACCGGTGCTGAACGACAGGATGCTCAACCAATTGATATCGGTATCCCGATAGGGATTATACTTCTTATCATCATTAAACATCATCGCATACGGGTCGGTGCCGTCAGTAACCAACGCGATATAGTTTGACAAAGAGCTCTGGAGTGCTATACCCCCGCCACGGAACTGCCGTTCGAATGATTTTTGACGTCCATAAGACACACCCCACGATATTGTTTTCATCACATTATCGTTGAGGTTCAACGTGCCCACGTATCCGAAGTTATTTACATCGAAATGAGTCTTATCCCATGAGCTGCTCATCGGGATTCCTGAACTTTTCGAGTTCAGGAAGTTCAAATCAAGAGTAAGTGCAACATCGCTGCCTCGGTAAACGCCTATACCGGCAGGATTCTGGTTCAGCGTTGATATGTCACCTCCGAGCGCAGTGAATGCCCCCGCCATCGACATGAAACGGGCCGTGCCACGCAATTCTGTTTGCGACAGGTTATAGGCATCAACCGGGCTTTGTGCATGCAACATGGCTGGAATCATAACCGCCGCTGCCAATGGAACTATTTTTTTCATAATCCTTTTTCTCATAATCTTGGTTGTTGAACAAAAACGTTTGCCCCCTCCTGCAATCCCGCAAAATAACTGAACCGAAGTGCATAAGCACTAATCTGTCAGGGCAGAATCAGCGCCCTCTGTGGCCGCCACCCGAACTACCTCGTGAGCTGCCGCCGCTACGCGAACCACCGAAGCTGCCCGAAGACGAGCCTGAACGTCCGCGCGAACCTGAATTGTAGTTATAGCTGTTGCGGTTGGAATTAGTATTTGAATTGTTGTTATAGATGTTATTCCTATTCTGTGTAGAGTTATTCGACGACGTGCCATAAGAACCGCGAGGTGTACGGCCTCGACCTACGGTCGAAGAGCCCGATGAAGAGCCATTGGGCTTACCGATAGGCAGACGATAACCCGGACGTGTCGTACCCGAAACCGCATTGCCCCGGTTTACCGAGTTAGCACCATTGCGATAAGTAGGACGGGTGCCGAGACTGCCGGCTGCCGACGAGCGGTTTCCACTGCTAAAACGCCCTGACGAACCGTTGCGATAAGTTCCTGACGACGGGCGGCGATTGGTAACATTAGGTGCGAATGCCCCGGCAGAGGTGTAGTTCGGACGTGAATGAATCCATCCATGCCCCCAGCCGTGTCCCCAGCCAGGATATACCCCGCCCCAACCGGGAGAACCCCATGCCCAGTTCCAGCCAGGCCCATGCCATCCCCAATTCCATGACCATGAGGGATAATAGCCCCATGATGGCCCCCAGAACGGGTCATAATATCCCCACGAATTCCAGTACCATGGACGCAGATATGGGGAATACGAGTAATAGGGATCCACCACATTCAGATTAATCACAGTCTGGGAAGGCGATGCATACCCCCCATTCCCATAATATCCGGCTTCAGCCGCATTTTCGGCATAAACTTCCTGCGCCTGTTGCGAATCGTGAAAACGGGCAAGGTTCCTGGTGTTCGACATCTCCTCGAATTGCTCCAAGGTTATCGAATCGGCAAGTTCTTTTGGCTGGGCGGTTACATTGCGGCGGTTGTATTCATCGACATCACGCGTTGACGAACCTGTCACAGCATAAGTATCGGCAGCCTGGAAATCACCGACATTGTTCCAGGGCACATATTGTGCTCCGTCGTAATAATATTGAGCCTCACGTTGATTTTGCGATCTCGACCGATCGGCAGCATTTTTGTTGACCGATTCCTTGGGCTGCTTCGTATCCTTCGATGCATCGTAATAAATATCGTCGTCATAGTAACCCTGTGCATAGACTGCAGAACCTGCTAAGGCCGCAAATAATGCCAAAGTTGCCAAACGTGAAGAAATTGACAGAGTTTTCATAATGATTGCCTCCTATATGGAAAGATTATTTTTTGTTTCAAACCTGCCCCAATACATCGACGTAAATTCAAGCAGGCCGTATATCACATCTCATGGCGGACAGTCAGGCGAATAGCAGACAAATCCATACATATGGTTACATTGTAAGACACATCAGCGTTTGTCAAGTTTAACCCATGATGCATAATTTGTACAAAAATAACAATCTTCAGGCAAATTCCTTCGATAGCGTTTCCTAAAAATCTGAAAAAACCGGCCATAGGCACCCTTGAAGCGGGTAGCCGTATGGCCGGTTATAACCGGGTCGGGCAAACGGCCTTACCTTGTAACGGCAGGCTTCATATCGTAGGATATCATTGCCACGGTAAATCCCCAATAGATAAACGCAAGCGCTGTAAGGAAACTTACCATCATCATGTCCTGAAGGTAACCGGCTTCAAGGAAGAAGAAGCCGATGAGAAGCAACAGGATGCCGTTGATGAGATACATCCACCAATATCGGTTGGCTCGCGAGCTTACGGACGCAATGATGGAGGCTATACCCCAGAAGATAAACACGATGGCAAGGAAATACGGGAACACAATTTCCGAAAGCACAATACTACGCACAAGCATGAATCCGACAAACATGTCAATCACACCACCGGCAAGCCACCATCCCCATCCCCTCGGACGGTTGACACCAGCCGATACACAAAGCTGGACAACACCGGCCAAAATGAGCAACCAGCCGAAAATCTGCGATGCAACGGCAAAACCGGCAGCAGGCCAGAACCAATAGGCGAACCCACCGATTACAAGCGCAATCCCTACAAACAGGACAACCCACCAATATTTGGTCTGTCCCCAAAAATTCAATGATAAGGTCTTCATAATATAGTTAATTAGTGAAACATTATTTATTCCTCATTTTGATACTATAACACACCAAATAATGAAATAGTTGGAATCTCGCCCGTTGAATTTCAACAAACGCATGACCCGACGAACCGCAATGCCTTACATACTAATTTTATTATTCGGCGAAATGTGAGTAAATTTGCATATTCATATCAAAACAATCTCTACCAGCTTTGATTTATCCCGACTCATTCGAACACAAGATAGGATTCGATGCCGTTCGCACGCGGCTCACCGAATTATGCGGCTCCTCGCTGGGTGCTGCCAACGTCCAGGCAATGCGGTTCTCATCTGATTTCTCAATGATTGACCTCGAACTTAGGCGTACTGCAGAAATGCTGGCCATTGCCGAAAGCTCCGACCCGTTGCCGTTGCGCAACATGCACGATGTAACCACGACATTGAAACGGTGCCGGATAGAAGGGGCTTCGGTATCGCTTGACGAATTGCTAAAAATAAGGCAGTCGCTGCAAACCATAAGCGACCTGCATGCGTTCTTCACCCCCAAATGTGACGACGGCACCCCTATGCCCTACCCGCTGCTGGCCGAACTATGTGCCGACATGACGGCATTTCCCGACATCAACCGGCAGATTGACCGCATTATCGACCCTCTAGGCAATATGCGCGACAATGCGTCGCCCTACCTTGCCGAAATACGCTCGGAACTGTCGCGTATATCGGCATCAGTCAATTCTATTATGCGGCGCGTAATGGCACGTGCCGTAGAAGCCGGATACCTCGACAAAGACACTACACCCACCGTGCGCAACGGACGCCTGGTGCTCCCCGTAGCACCCATGCACAAACGTAAAATCAACGGCATCGTACATGACGAATCGGCCACCGGGAAAACCTTCTTCATCGAACCGGCCGAAATCGTCGAGGTTAACAACCGAGGCCGAGAACTGGAGCTTGAAGAACGGCGCGAAATGATGCGCATACTCTCGGAGATAACGGCATTCATGCGCCCGTCAATTCCCGACATGCTCCAAAGTTATGAAATCCTCGGACTGCTCGATTTCATAATGGCCAAAGCCGTGTATGCCAAAGAAACAGGCGCCACACTCCCTCACATATCCCCTTCCACCGAGTTGGAATGGTATCATGCAGTCCATCCGGTACTTCTCGAATCATTGCGACGCCAGGGGAAAGAAATCATACCGCTCGACATTACCCTCGACGGCAACAACCGCATACTGATTATTTCCGGCCCTAACGCAGGTGGCAAGTCCGTATGCCTTAAAACCGTAGG
Source organism: Bacteroidales bacterium M6 (assembly GCA_001689485.1). Taxonomy (GTDB): domain Bacteria; phylum Bacteroidota; class Bacteroidia; order Bacteroidales; family Muribaculaceae; genus UBA7173. The sequence continues at coordinate 15,266 of LUJQ01000064.1, forward strand.
CATAGTGCAGTACATGGCCCAGTGCGGCATGCTGCCCACCGTATATGAAAATTCCCATATCGGGATTTTCAAAGGCATCTTCATCGACATAGGCGATGACCAATCTATTGAAGATGATCTGTCGACATATTCCTCCCACCTGCGCAACATGAAGCATTTCCTGTCGCATGGCAACGATGCAACCCTCATCCTGATTGATGAGTTCGGCGGTGGCACGGAACCCCAGATAGGCGGTGCCATAGCCCAGGCCATACTCAAGGAATTTAATGACAAGCATCTTTGGGGTGTTATAACCACCCACTACCAGAACCTGAAACATTTCGCCGACGACACCGACGGGCTTATAAACGGATCCATGCTCTATGACCGTCAGCAGATGCGCCCGCTTTTCCGCCTCTCCATCGGCAACCCAGGCAGTTCGTTCGCCATCGAAATAGCCCGTAAAACCGGGTTACCGGCCTCGATTATCGACAATGCAGCCGAAATCGTGGGAAGCGACTACATCAACATGGATAAATACCTGCTCGATATAGCCCGCGACCGCCGCTACTGGGAAAACAAGAGACAGACAATCCGTCAGAAGGAGAAGAAAATCGAACAGGTGCTCGAACGCTATGAAGAAGATGCCGAAACACTTCGTAGCAAACGGCGCGAAATCCTGGCCGAAGCCAAAGAGGAAGCCCGCAAGATTCTTGACGGAAGTAATGCCGCCATAGAAAGAACCATACGTGAAATCAGGGAATCACAGGCAGAAAAAGAACGCACCGCCGAAGCCCGCCGACAGATGGCACAGGAAAAGGAAGCGCTTCTGAACGCCGATACACGTGCATCAAAAAACAAACTCCTGCAAAAAGCCCCGAAGGCAAAAAAGGGTAACGCCGACAAAACGTCCAAAAACACTCCCGCGCCGTCAGCGCCGCTCGCCGTAGGCGACAACGTGAAACTCGACGGGCAAGGGACTCCCGGTAAAATCCTTGAAATAAACGGGAAAGATGCCGTGGTGGCTTTCGGGATGCTAAAAACCAATGTCAAACTCAACAGGCTGCAACGAACCCTTGCCCAACCCTCATCTGGTGTAAAATCCACTTCGTTCGTAAGCTCTTCGACCACCGACCGCCTACGCGAGCGCCAGCTTCAGTTCAAACGGGAAATCGATGTGCGGGGCATGCGTGCCGACGAGGCCATTCAGGCAGTGACCTACTTTATCGACGATGCCATACAGTTTAACCAGGACGAAGTGCGGATACTCCACGGCACCGGCACCGGCGCACTCCGACAGGCAATACGGCAATATCTCGACACAGTGCAAGGTGTAGCATCTTATCGCGACGAGCATGTGCAATTCGGCGGGGCAGGTATAACAGTGGTCACCCTCTCATAAAATCAACATGACAATGGCAACGCCGTTCAAGCTGTCGGATGGCAGCACCATTCTCGACCGGTTGCTCCTGATGAACAAATCAGGCAACAAAGTTTTGGTCCAAAAACTTAACCCGGGGATTGAGAACGTGCTGGGGTTACGTGTACCCCACCTGCGGGCGCTTGCAAAAGAGATAGCCTTGCATCCTGATTTGAAACATTACCTTGACAATCCGGGCGATTTCTACATGGAAGAACGGATGCTTCACGGCATGGTATTGGGGCAGATACATGTAGATGATGCCGAAACATACATGCAGCTGGTCGACCGCTTTGTCAGCAAAATCAACTCCTGGTCGGTCTGCGACACATTCACATTTTCAGGACGTCAGAAATTTGTCGACGCAAACCGTACCCTCGTACTCAACCGAATGCTGCATTATCTACACAGCCCAAATGAATATGAAGTGCGGTTCGGCGTAGTAATGCTTATGCAGCATTTCATCAAGGCCGATAACGCTGACTGGTTCATGGATATAATGGAAAGTGTGACACATACCGCCTACTATGTCCGTATGGCCGTAGCCTGGGCTATATCCGTAGCATATGTCAAAGCTCCCGAAACCGTTTTCAAACGCCTGACCACATCACCTATAGACGATTGGACATTCAACAAGTCAATATCCAAGATTATAGAATCCTATCGCGTTGCGGACGCCGACAAAACCCGTCTCCGAACACTGCGACGTCATCGCAAACAATAATCCGAGGCATTACCGAAACGGTCATTAAAAGATCATGTCACTCACCGACGCGCGGACGGACATAGACACCCGACGGGCGCGGGTCGATGGTAGGATTACCGGGATTGCCCCAGCTATTGCCGGAGGCGGAACGTATAACCTGGTAAAGTATGCCCCCGACATCTATGCCGATTTCGGCTCCACCCGAAGTGCGGTAATAGGGCATTACAATAGGCTGTGTTTCCCAACGGCCATAAGCAACTGAGCGATAACTCTGTGCGCCGACTTTAACGCCCCAATGAGGATGGAAACGCCAATTCAGATAACCGCCAAAAGTCGGAGTTGCCACATAACCCATCATAGCAGTCTGATTGATTCCGGTGGGGGAATTATATGAGCCGAAAACCGTAACGCCCAGATGTTCGTTGATTTCGTAAGATAGTGAGCCACCGAAACCATAGGAAGTGGCAAGACCGTTGAAATATCCATATTTGGTAACAGAACCGAACAGCGACAACGTGAAAGCCCCTACCTGTTGACGGAAATTCAAAGCCCCCGATTCTATACCCATCAATCCCGGCAAATCCTGCCGTGACCCTGTGGCAAAAATGCCGCCGCTTCCCCATGAATCCAGCATTGCAACGCCTGGAATAAATCCCATCGAGGATAAACGTGCAGCATTAGGATTAACCCGCAATCCGGGTTGAAATGGAATGTTCATGTCGGATATTTTCCCGTAATCAGGCACAGGAACAGATATCCTTGTTCCCAAATCCATCTGATTTTTAAACACCCCTGGGGCATTATCCATATCCGAAACTTCAGAAACTGGTCGGAGCAATTCGTCTGTAAGGCCATCGGAGATGGAGTCACGCTCGTGAGGGTAGGCTGGAGAAGTGAACGTGACGAGCGTCAGTCCGATTACAATAAGGAGAGGTTTCATAGATTTAAAATTATCGTCAGAACAATAACGCAACCCGATAGGCAATGAATGCCGCTAACCACGCAACTGCGGTGTTATACATGATGGTAAACAAACCATAACGCCAAGAGCGTGTTTCCTTCACTATTGCCACTATAGTGGCTACACAGGGACAATAGAGCAGGATGAAAATCATAAAGCTCAAAGCATTAGCCCGGTTGAAATCGGGCTTGCCGGCACCCGTCAGGGATGTTGACAACCGCTGCGACAAGGAATGTTCCGAAGCTTCTTCGGAACCTGTGTAAAGCACTCCCAGCGTGGAAACCACAATTTCCTTTGCAGGGACACCGGCAACCGCTGCCACTGTGGCACGCCAGGAAAATCCAAGCGGAGCCAGCACCGGATTGACAGCCTTCCCCATCATTTCAAGATATGAGTCGTGCCGGGGATTGATTTCATCGCTCCCAGCTATGTTCTCGCTCTGTATTCCCGCCGGTTCGACATCCCTCAAAGGGAAATAGTTGAGCGCCCACACTATGACGGATGCCAACAGGATTATACCTCCCATCTTGCTCAGGTATTGTTTCCCTTTGGCCCACATGTGGCGCAGTGAGGTTTTCATGGTAGGTACACGGTAGGGGGGCAGTTCCATCACAAACGGGGTTTCATCACGTTTGAAAAAGAATTTGCGAAGAATCCTGGCAGTTAGCACCGCAATCACAACACCCAGGATATACATCCCTAAAAATACCAACGCGGCATGAGCCTCGAAGAAAGTCCCAATCAGCAACACATATACCGGCAGACGGGCCGAACACGACATAAACGGGGTTATAAGCACCGTTATAGCCCTGCTCGAACGGCTTTCGATTGCCCGCGCGGCCATAATTGCGGGAACATTACACCCGAAACCCATAACCAATGGGATAAACGATTTGCCATGCAGGCCGATACGGTGCATCAGCCGGTCCATTATGAATGCCGCCCGTGCCATATAGCCCGAATCCTCCATGAATGATATGAAGAAAAACAGAATCAGTATATTAGGCAGGAACACTATCACCCCCCCAACCCCGCCGATCACGCCGTTGGCAAGCAAGTCCTTCAACGGCCCGCCGGCAATGTTTGAGTTAACCATATCGGCAAGCCATGCCACACCGGTCTCAATCCATTCCTGCGGGAATTTGCCCACGAAAAATGTGAACCAGAAAATAAAAAGCATAGCCAGTATGAATATCGGGAATCCGAAAAGGCGGCTTGTAACTAACGCATCAATCATGCGGGTGGTATCATTGGCCTGCTTCGTGCTTTTCTGCATGGTTTCGGCTAGTGCTCCCGATATAAACCCGTATTTCTCACCGGCAATCATAGCCGACACATCCTCCTCTGGATGAAGTTGTGACAAATGTGCCAGTTCACGGTCACGCAGGCCAAAAATCCTGTCAGCATCAGCCATTTCCCTTACAGCATTCTCAGCCTCGGCATCACCTTCCATCAATTTTATGGCAAGATAACGAGGCGAATAGTGCGGATTCACCGACTTGTCAGCCTTGATAGCATCCTTAACATCGGCAACAGCCTCCTCCAAATCATGCCCTAAACGCACATGTACATGCCTCACCACCGGGTTACGACGCTCATACACCTCGATGATGGTATCGAACAATTCCCCCACCCCCTCGCCGGTGCGGCTCACCGTAGGAACCACCGGCACGCCGATCATGCTGCCGAGAGCTTCGTAATCAAGCACGGTTCCGGCATTGCGCATCTCGTCATACATATTGAGCGCAATCACCATCGGGTGATCCATGTCAATCAGTTCTGTGGTGAGATACATATTCCGTTCGAGATTTGACCCGTCGACAACATTCACGATTATATCGGGATTATGGTCACGCAGGTAACGACGCACATACCGCTCTTCAGGAGAATATGCCGAAAGGGAATAAGTTCCCGGCAGGTCGACAATCCTGAAAGTATATCCACCGTGGCGGAACACACCTGTTTTTGAATCGACAGTCACACCGCTGTAGTTTCCCACATGCTCCTGGGCACCTGATGCCACATTGAAAAGCGATGTCTTGCCGCAATTGGGATTGCCTATCAGAGCCACGTTTACGGTGCGTCGTTCCCCCTCATAACGTTCACGATGAACCGAGTCGTAATCCTCGCTCTCCCCCACATTCACCTTGGGTATATCTGCGGAATTATCATAATCAGCCTCAATCGGCACTACCTCTATCATTTCGGCCTCGCTTCTGCGTAGCGACACCTCATAGCCCATCAGGCTGTATTTGACAGGATCTTTCAACGGGGCGGAAAGTATAGCTTTGATTTTACGCCCTTTCACAAACCCCATCTCCATAACGCGTTTACGGAAAGCGCCATGCCCTAAAACTTTCACTATGACGGCCGTCTCGCCGCTTTTCAAATCAGATAACCTCATTCCTAAGAAACTATTGCATATGCGTTATCCCCCTGCCAATGTCATGATGACTACAATGCAAATGTCGGAAATTATCCCCAATCATTAAATATGAATATATCCCTTTATGTGAAACAGCTCCGAATAATAACACAATTTAACAATAGCGACCCTTATATTCAGCCTGTTCTGAACAATAATGCTTACAGCGAAAAACCGGCCGCGAATGCAAACAATTATTAACCTTGTAATGAAAAAAATATGCCCACATGTTTTATAATTTTGCGTCATCATGACAGAATCAGTACTCAACCGACTACAAACGCTTGCCGCAGCGGCAAAATACGACGTGTCGTGTTCGTCGAGCGGAACTGTCCGACGCAACAACGGCGCCGGGGTCGGCAATACCGTGGGAGGGATAGGCATATGTCACAGCTTTGCCGACGACGGGCGCTGCATAGCGCTACTGAAGGTGATGCTGACCAACAGGTGCATATATGATTGCGCATACTGCATCAACAGGCGCACCAATGACATTCCGCGTGCCACCCTTTCGGTAAGCGAACTGGTTGAAATTACAATGGAATTCTATCGCCGCAACTATATTGAGGGACTGTTTCTCAGTTCCGGGGTCGTCAGAAATCCCGACTATACGATGGAACGCCTTGTGCAGGTTGCAGCCGACCTGCGCCAAAAACATCGCTTCAACGGCTATATACACTTGAAAAGCATCCCTGGTGCATCGCAGGAGCTGGTAAGACGCGCCGGTCTGTATGCCGACCGAATGAGCGTCAACATCGAAATCCCTAACGAGCCGTCATTAAAATATCTTGCGCCTGAAAAGAGCCACCGAAGCGTGTTCGAACCGATGGGTTATATCCGTGCCGGAGTACTTGAAAACAAGGAAGACCGCCAACGTTTGCGCCATGTGCCACGGTTCGTACCGGCCGGTCAGAGCACTCAGATGATTGTAGGTGCATCACCCGATACTGACCGTGATATCCTGCGTCTGTCGTCAGCCCTTTATGCCACCCCCACCATGCGGCGCGTCTATTATTCGGGATATGTCGCGGTCAACACTTACGACACCCGCCTTCCAGCTTTGAAGCAACCTCCTTTGGTGCGTGAACACCGTCTTTATCAAGCCGACTGGCTCATGAGGTTCTACGGATTCAACGCCGATGAAATTGCCGATGAAGGCAACCCGCTGCTCGATTTGGAAATAGACCCGAAACTATCGTGGGCGTTACGCAACCCGCAGCTGTTCCCTGTCGATGTAAACCGGGCCGACTATGAAACCATCCTGCGCGTTCCGGGCATAGGGGTGAAATCAGCCGCACTGATAATCGAGGCACGACGCTTCCGACGGCTTAATTCCGACCATCTCAAAAAAATAGGTGTGGTGATGAAACGTGCACGCTACTTCATCACATGTGCCGAACTTGCAACGCGATGCATAACCGACGTGTCGCCGGAATATGTGCGCCGCGCCCTGACATCCACAGCCCCGCCTGAACAGCTTACCCTCAAATTCCTATCCTGATGACCTATATTTTTGACTCCTCCTTCGAAGGGTTGCTGTGCTGCGTGTTCAACGCTTTCTCACGTCACGAACAACCCGGATTGTTGCAACGCCATGACGCACCACGGTCGCTTTTTCACGATGAATTGAACGTAATTACCGATGGTGAACAGTCTGACAGGGTATGGAACGCTTTAATGCTGAAACTGTCACCAGGCGAATTAAATGCACTCACAACATCTTTCCTATGCGAAGACCCGGGATTTGACACATCGTTGTTCAGGCTGATATGCCGCATATTCACCGACGGGGCGGCATGTATGCGCGATTTTTCATCGCCCGACACACTTGCAATGCTCCAAAACGCACGTCGGGTAAACGCGGAGGCACACCGTGTGCTACAATTCATGCGTTTCCAAAAAGCCGCCGACGGCACGTATTTCGGTATGATGGAACCGGCTTATGATGTGATGCCACAAGCCGTGGAACATTTCCGCGACCGTTTTTCCGACAGCCGGTTCATCATCTATGACCGCAGCCGCCAATATGGTTATTCATATGCTGACGGCTCCCTGCGTCGAATCCGCCTTCCCGATGCCGAGAATTTTGCCGACGGACGTCTGCCTGACAAAATCGCCGATGCCGACGAGAAACTGTTTCAAAAGCTATGGCATACTTATTTTAAAGCAATAGCCATACCCGAACGCCGCAACCCGCGCAAACAATGTCAGGATATGCCACGGCGGTTTTGGAAATACCTTACTGAAAAGAATTTTACACGATAGGGACTTGTGTTATTTATATATTAGCTCTTTAATATGCTGATAATAATTATAATAATCCAAATACATTGCACTAATAATGTACTAAATGGGGAATATAAGTACAACCAAAGACAATCATTTAAGTTTAATTTGCAGGTATTAGTTATTTTTAGTTCTATTCTTTTGCCTCGTTTTTCTTTATTCCGGCGGTCGGCATGGGGATATAGATTGGGGCTGGTGAAAAGAAAAACTGATAGGGACTTTTCTCTTTTGCCAAGCATATATTTTGGTTTGGTTCAGTATAGATGTATATATCTAAGACCAAAACTTAGAGAGTGTTTGAATTTAAACCAAATTGAACATTAAGTGGCATAACAAACCCTCAAT
>LUJQ01000060.1 GCA_001689485.1 Bacteroidales bacterium M6
CCTTAATCTTCGATAGCAGCCTGCGCCGCAGCTACGCGGGCGATGGGCACACGGAAGGGGGAGCAGCTTACGTAGTTCATGCCGAGTTTGGCGCAGAACTTAACCGAAGAGGGTTCGCCGCCATGTTCGCCGCAGATACCCACTTTGAGTTCGGGCTTGGTGCCACGGCCTTTGCGCACGCCCATTTCCACGAGCTGACCTACGCCTTCCTGGTCGAGCACTTCGAACGGGTCTGTCTTGATAACGCCATGTTCCTTGTAGAATTTGAGGAATTTGGGGGCATCGTCGCGCGAGAAACCGAAGGTCATCTGAGTAAGGTCATTGGTACCGAACGAGAAGAAATCGGCAACAGTGGCAATCTGGTCAGCGGTGAGGGCTGCACGAGGCACCTCGATCATCGTACCTACGAGGTAGGGAACCGAACGGCCTTGTTCTTCGAACACCTTGGCTGCGGTGATATTGATTACATCTGCCTGGTTCTGGATTTCCTTCAACGAACCGACAAGGGGAATCATGATTTCGGGGTGAACGTCGATACCGCGGGCTTTCACTGCGAGTGCAGCCTCGATGATTGCACGAGTCTGCATCTCGGTTATTTCGGGATATGTGATGCCGAGACGGCAGCCACGGTGACCGAGCATGGGGTTGAATTCCTCAAGGGCGTCGACCTTAGCTTTCACTTCTGCAAGGGTGATTCCCATCTCATCGGCAAGTTCCTTCTGTGTAGCAGTCTGATGAGGCACAAATTCGTGCAACGGGGGATCGAGCAGACGGATGGTCACTCCGTAGCCGTCCATTGCCTCGAAGATACCTTCGAAGTCGCCACGCTGCATGGGAAGCAGTTTGGCAAGCGCGGCCTTGCGGCCTTCAAGGTCGGAGGCAAGAATCATTTCGCGAACGGCCTTGATGCGGTCGCCTTCGAAGAACATGTGTTCTGTGCGGCAAAGACCGATACCCTGCGCACCGAAAGCGCGTGCCTGACGGGCGTCGCGGGGGGTGTCGGCATTGGTACGCACGAGTGTATGTGTATATTTGGCAGCGAGGTTCATGATAGCACCGAAGTCGCCGTCGAGTTCCGGCTGGACGGTGGGAACCTGACCGTCGTAAACGTCACCGGTCGAGCCGTTTAGCGAAATCCAGTCACCTTCGTTATAGGTTTTGCCACCCATTTCAACGGTGCGTTTTTCGTAATCGACCTTGATTTCGCCTGCACCTGAAACGCAGCATTTACCCATACCACGGGCAACTACTGCCGCATGGCTTGTCATACCGCCACGCATGGTAAGGATGCCCTGTGCAACGGCCATACCGCGAAGGTCTTCGGGAGAGGTCTCGATACGCACGAGAACGACTTTCTTTTTCTTCTCTGCCCATGCTTCCGCATCGTCGGCAAAGAATACGATCTGGCCGGTAGCGGCGCCTGGCGATGCGGGAAGACCCTTGGCCATTACGAGCGCACGCTTAAGGGCGGCCTTGTCGAACACCGGGTGGAGAAGCTCGTCGAGTTTCTGGGGCTCCATACGCAGAAGGGTGGTCTTTTCGTCGATTTCACCTGCGCGGAGAAGATCCATGGCGATTTTCACCATAGCGGCACCTGTACGCTTGCCGTTACGGGTCTGGAGCATCCAGAGTTTGCCATCCTGGATGGTGAACTCCATGTCCTGCATATCCTTGTAGTGGTCCTCAAGCTTATGGGCGATGCTGATAAGCTCTGCGGCACATACGGGCATAGCTTCCTCAAGCGAGGGATATTTTGCAGCACGATCCTCTTCCGAGATACCCTGGAGGGCAGCCCAACGGCGAGAGCCCTCGATGGTAATCTGCTGGGGTGTACGGATACCGGCAACCACATCCTCGCCCTGGGCGTTGATGAGGTATTCGCCGTTGAATATGTTTTCACCGGTGGCGGCATCACGCGAGAACGCCACGCCGGTAGCGGAGTTGTTACCCATGTTACCGTAAACCATAGCCTGCACGTTGACAGCGGTTCCCCATTCTTCGGGAATCTGGTTCATGCGACGGTAGAGGATTGCACGCTCGTTCATCCAGCTGTCGAACACGGCGCAGATACCACCCCACAGCTGATCCCATGCGCTTTCGGGGAAGTCCTTGCCGGTGTGTTCCTTAACGGCGGCTTTGAAGAGGGTTACAAGGTTCTTGAGGTCTTCGACTTCGAGATCGGTATCGAATTTCACACCCTTTTCCTCCTTCACCTGGTCGATGATGGCTTCGAAGGGGTCGGTCTCGGTTTTCGATTTGGGCTTCATGCCGAGCACCACGTCGCCATACATCTGCACGAAACGGCGGTAGCTGTCCCATGCGAAACGGGGGTTGCCGCTCTTTTCAGCCAAAGCGTTGACAGTGGCATCGTTCATACCGAGGTTTAGCACGGTATCCATCATGCCGGGCATCGAAGCGCGGGCACCTGAACGAACGGAAACGAGAAGGGGGTTCTGGGGGTCGTTGAATTTTGTGCCTGTAAGGCTTTCCACATGGGCGATAGCCTTTTCAACGTCGGCCTTTATGTCTTTGACAACTTCATCCTTGCCATACTGGGTATATTCTGTGCAGACATCGGTAGTGATAGTGAAACCGGGAGGCACAGGCATGCCCAACTTATTCATTTCAGCGAGGTTGGCACCTTTACCGCCGAGGATGTTACGCATCGAAGCATCCCCTTCAGCCTTGCCGTCGCCGAATGTAAAGATTTTTTTCATTTGGGTCTGTAAGTTTTGATTAAAGTTATGATTTGTATATTTCCTGTTTTATCAAATGTCTATGCGGCGCTTGGTCAGACACCACTGTGTTTTTATGGCTGTTTCATATCTCGAAGCCGCCCCGATGCGTTGCAACGGCGCGAATCCCCGTTTTCTATTCTGCAAAGATACGATTTTGCGCTGAAAAAACATTCATTACCGAGGCAAAAAACAGTTTTTTCAATTAAAATTTTCATTTCTTGTTAAAGTGCGTTATATTTCCCCTTTAAATAACTAACTTTGCGACTGATTACACCAAATCAAACCAACAGCTTCACGGGGCATCCGAAGGTAATTCCGGTTCGTGATAACGCGGTTACACCAACGCATGGATTTTCAGTGCCGTCACAGCCTCAATCGCGGATATAGCAATGTGGGCCCCGGCAACCTGATGCCTCTCCCCATCCCCGTCAAGAATCAAGGAAACAACATATGTCACGCAAGAAGAAGGAACTCCCGCTTTTGGAGAATATCGAGATAACAGGCGTAGCAGCCGAAGGCAATGCCATAGCACGCGTCAACGACATGGTGGTTTTTATCCCTTATGGCGCGCCTGGCGACATAGCCGACATAAAAATCGACCGTAAAAAACGCTCTTATGCCGAGGGGCATATCGAACGCCTGACAAAACCGTCCGACATACGCATCGAGCCGTTTTGCGAACATTTCGGCACATGCGGCGGGTGCCGCTGGCAACACCTCCCCTACGAATACCAGCTTCAAAACAAGCAGCAGCAGGTTACCGATGCCTTGCAGCGAATAGCGAAAGTGGAATTGCCGGAAATATCCCCGATTCTCGGCTCCGAGACAATCCGCGAATACCGCAACAAGATGGAATACACCTTTTCCAACAAGCGGTGGATCACATGGGAACAATTGCGTTCGGGCGAGGATGTGGGCGACCGTTCAGGTGCAGGATTCCATATTCCCGGGGCATTCGACAAAGTGCTTGACATCAACCGTTGCCACCTCCAGGATTCCATAGGTGACCGCATACGCCTTCACCTCAAGTCATACGGGATTGCCAACAGCATTCCATTCTACGACCTCCGCGCACAACAAGGTTTCTTCCGCACGCTTATGATACGGGTGCTTACCACCGGTGAAATAATGGTTGTAATATCTTTCGGAGAAGACAACCAGGCCCAGATCCAAGCCACCCTCGACAACCTGCGCGAAGCATTCCCAGAGATAACATCACTGATGTATGTTGTGAACACAAAAGCAAACGACACCATAGGCGACCTCCCGGTAATGCTGCATTCAGGCCGTGAATACATCATCGAGGATATGGAGGGATTGAAATTCCGAATCGGACCCAAATCATTTTATCAGACCAATTCCCGGCAAGCCTACCGCCTGTATTCGGTTACCCGTGAAATGGCCGGCCTTACCGGCGGGGAGCTAGTATATGACCTTTACACCGGCACAGGCACCATTGCCAACTTCGTGGCACGGAATGCCCGCCACGTAATCGGCATCGAATACGTGGCCGACGCCATCGAAGATGCGAAAATAAATTCAGAGGTAAACGGAATCAGCAACACCGAATTCTATGCCGGCGACATGAAAGATGTGCTCACCGACGAATTCATAGCCATCCACGGCCGCCCGGATGTGATGATTGTCGACCCTCCACGCGCAGGAATGCACGACGATGTAATCAAGGTCATCCTCAACGCCGCCCCCTCGCGCATAGTCTACGTAAGCTGCAATCCGGCAACACAGGCCAGAGACATCGCCATGCTTGACGGTAAATACCGCGTAACGGCAGTGCAACCAGTCGACATGTTCCCCCACACCCATCATGTGGAAAACGTGGTGCGTCTCGAACTACGCGACTGATGTGAAATCTACATATTGGAATTGTAATATGCCGGATTACCTGTAACCTCCTTCCCTACAAAAAGCGGAACCCGGAAAGGCGAATCAGCCGAAGGCAGTTCGATTTCGGCGACAACAAGCCCCTCGTTATGCCCGTGGAACTCATCGACTTCCCATATCCACCCCTCAAAGGGTACGATATAGCGGGTTTTGGTGATAACAGCCCCGTCGGCACACCTTTCCAGCATGTCGCGTGCATCGGCTACAGGGATTTCATATTCCCATTCGTCGCGCACGGCTCCATTGTTGCGCCCCTTAACCGTCAGGAACGCCTTGTCATCCTTTATACGCACCCTGACCGTCGAATCAATCCGGCGGCTCAGATACCCCTGTGTTATTTCATAACTATGTGTGGCCGACACCTTGAAATTGGTATTTTCCACTAAAAATTTGCGTTCTATTTCTTTTGCCATAATACAGAACCTAGATAAGTCGCGTTCATTGCGTAACTTTGCAAAGTTATACAGAAAAATGCGATATCATATATTCCGACATATCAAAATACGCCTGATTACCCTGGCCGTCGTGTACTCAGCAATCCTCCTCACCCCGGTCGGCATATATGCGCAGACCCACATATCGGCCGACCCCGACACATTGCGCGGGGTCACACTCCAGGAAATCACGGTGCGCCGCACAAAGGAACACTACAGCAAACGCAATAACCCGGCGGTAGAGTTCATGAACCGGATCCGCACGGCAAAAGAGGCATCCGACCCGCGCCGAAACGATTTCTACAACTATAGGAAATACGAACGGATGTCGTTCGGCCTTAACAACTTCAAAATGGCCGACTCTCTACCGGCAGGAAAGAAACCTGGCAAATTCGCATTCCTCAAAGAACATGTCGACACATCCGACATATCGGGCGTGCCGGTGCTTCCGTTGTCGGTCAAAGAAAAAGTGACCGACGTGATTTACCGTCGCTCACCGCATTCCGAAAAACAATATGTGCGAGGCCAAAGGTCATCAGGAATCGACGATATTGCCGATTTCCAGAACGTGCAGACCATGATCGAGGATGTGTTCCGCGAGGTCGACCTCTATGACGACGATATAACTATCCTGCGCAACAGGTTTGTCAGCCCCCTTTCACACATCGCCCCCGATTTCTACAAATTCTATCTCACCGACACCGTTACCATCGAGGACGGCACACGATGCATCGTGCTCAGTTTCGCTCCCCGCAACCCGGCCACATTCGGATTCCTAGGGCGGCTATATGTGGCGGAGGGGGACAGCACCATGTTCGTCCGACGCGTGAGCATGGGGGTCTCCCCTACCATCAACCTGAATTTTGTGGACCGCATGCAGATTCTACAGGAATTTGCAAAGGCGCCCGACGGGTCACGGCTGAAACTTACCGACGACCTTAACGTGGAGATGACAGTTCTACCCGGCTCCCCGCCACTCTACGCACGGCGCACCACCGCCTACGACAACCATAACTTTGCCCCATCGCCGCAAGCCGAACTGCTCGACAGGCTCGGCTCTACATTCACCGCCCCTGATGCAGGCACTCTCGACGAAAAATGGTGGGGTGAACACAGGCTCGTAGCAGCAAGCAGCAACGAGACGCGCATCCCACAGCTTCTTAACCGGCTGCGTAACGTACCCATCTACAAATACGGTGAAAAATTCCTCAAACTTATGGTAGTGGGATATGTGCCTACCGGCAAACCTTCGAAATTCGACATAGGCCCCCTTAACACCTTCATCAGCGGGAACTCAGTGGAAGGTGTAAGGCTCCGTGCCGGAGGCATCACAACCGCCAATCTCAGCAACCGGTGGTTTGCACGCGGCTATATTGCCTACGGCACACGCGACCACAAATGGAAATACAGCGCCGAACTCGAACACTCGTTCAACGAGAAACGCTATCATTCACGCGAATTTCCCATCCATTCCATAAAATTCTGCGAGAAATACGACATCGACCAACTTGGCCAGCACTATCTGTTCACCAACCCCGACAACATGTTCCTCGCCCTTAAACGAGGTTCGAACAAGCTGATAACATATCGCCGCGACACAAGGCTTACATACCAGCTCGAGCTGGCCAACAACTTCTCGGTGGAAGCATCAGCCGGGGTTGAAAGGCAGGAACCAGGGCCGTTCGTCCCGTTCGTATTGACCGACGGCACACACCTTGACCATATCAATGAAGCCACATTCACAGTGCAACTGCGTTATGCACCGGGTGAGAAATTCTACCAGGGCAAAACATCGCGAATCCCTATAAACCACGACCCGCCAGTTTTTATTCTAAGCCATACTTTTGCCCCAAAAGGCTTTCTCGGCAGCCGTTACACCATCAACAAAACCGAACTCAGCGCACAAAAACGAGTATGGTTCTCGGCATTCGGGTTCGCCGATATAATCTTAAAGGGAGGACATATATGGAGCCGCTCCCCCTATATGGCACTCGCAACACCTAATGCCAACCTTTCATACACCATACAGGACGAAAGTTTCGCATTGCTTAACCCGATGGAATTCATCGGCGATTCCTATGTCTCATGGGATTTGACCTATTGGGCCAACGGTGCGCTATTTAACTATATCCCCCTGCTTAAGAAACTGAAACTTCGCGAAGTAGTGGCCTTCCGTGGATGGCTCGGGCATCTCAGCGACAAAAACAATCCCCGCTTTGACACCGACCGGCAAAACCCGCTCCTGATGTTTCCTCAGGAAGCAGCCGCCACTCCGATGCACAAACTCCCGTATATGGAAATCAGCGCGGGAATCGACAACTTCCTCAAAGTACTTCGCATAGACTATGTGTGGAGGCTGAACTACCGCGACACACCAGGCATCGACCGTTCAGGGCTTCGCATAGCACTGCACGTGACCTTCTGACATCCTTTTGCAATTCAAGCCCTGGAACAGCCCCCTAAATCCTTAATTAACCATAATATATTCCAAACACGGCAGCAAAGGAACTGCTAATCTAGCTAAATTTGCTAATTTAGCGAAATAGCGACATCATTTCAGCTACAAAGATTTTCTCAAACCAAAATCTCTGTAGCAGGTAATTTATCATTGCAATGGGACTACGATTATTTATAACAACAGCCGTGGCAACATGTATTGCCATCTCGGCACACAGCCATGTCACCCTTGTAAAGGATGCACGAGCCAAAGGCAGTATTTTCGCTGCCGATTCCACACACCTTGAGGCGGCAAACCTTCTGAGCGAGTTTGCAGAACGTATCAGCGGGGCCAAAATCCCCGTCACATTATCCCCCAAGCCGAAAGCGGATACGCACGACGTTATCATACGAAGTGCGCAAAACCCGTCGGTGAAAGAAGACGGGTTCCACATCACAACTTCCCCCGGCCACCTGCTGATTGAAGGGGGGCCCGACAAAGGCAGTACCTACGGCGTTATAACCTTGCTCGAACGATGGCTGGGATGCAACTACTGGGCTGCCGACGCATTGGATATTACCGAAAGCCCGGATATAATGCTCCCTGAAATAGAACTGACAGAAAACCCGGCTTTCCGCTATCGGCAATCGCAGAACTACGGCATGGCAGCCAACCCGGCCTACCGCCTTTGGCTGCGCCTTGAAGAGCCTGCCGATGAATTTGCCGGAGGCTATTGGGTGCATACATTCAACCGATTGCTGCCTTCGGCGGTTTACGGTGAATCTCATCCGGAATATTATGCCTTTTTCGGAGGCCGACGCCATCCCGGGAAAGCCTCGCAATGGTGTCTTTCCAACCCCGACGTGTTAGAAATCGTAGCCTCCAAAGTCGACTCCATTTTCCGTTCCGACCCGGGCCGTAACATGATTTCGATAAGCCAGAACGATGGCAACCACACATATTGCACATGCCCCGAATGTGCACGCACCGACAGCATCGAGGGTGCACACTCCGGCAGCCTGATTCATTTTCTCAACAAACTGGGTGCCCGTTTCCCCGACAAGCAGTTCTCAACACTGGCCTACCTTTACACCATGCACCCGCCGAAACATGTAAAACCGCTGCCTAATGTAAACATAATGCTATGCAGCATCGACTGTTTCCGTGAGGTTCCGCTCGACGACAATGCCTCAGGGCGCGATTTCCTCAAAGCCCTGCACGGATGGGCGGAAATTACCGACAATATTTTCGTATGGGACTATGGAATCAACTTCGACGGCACATCCACCCCCTTCCCGAACTTCCATATCCTCCAGCCCAACATCCGCACATTCCGCGACAATCATACAACGATGCACCACTCACAGATTGCAGGTTATCGCGGAGGCGACATGTCGGAAATGCGCACCTACCTCGTGTCGAAACTCATGTGGAACCCGGATCTTGATATGGATTCTTTGCAGACGGCATTTATCGACGGTTATTATGGCAAAGCCGCACCCTACATCAGGAAATACATCACCCTGCTCGAAGGCGCCCTGCTGGGAAGCGGCACACCGCTTTGGCTCTATGATTCACCTGTGACACATAGCGACGGGATGCTCAACCCCATACTCCGGCGCGAATACAACCGACTGTTCGACAGGGCGGAAAAAGCTGTCGCCGACAATCCTGAAATGCTCACACGCGTGCAAAGGTCGCGCCTCCCGTTGCAATACAGCGAATTGGAAATAGCCCGCACAAACCCTGACAAGGATGTTGCCGATTTAAAAGCGAAACTCGACACCTTCGAGACACGCAGCCTGCGGCTCGGACTGACAGCCCTTAACGAACGCACCAACTCCCCGGCAGAATACTGCCGCCTATACCGCGACCGCTTCCTGCCAAAAGCAAACACGAACCTTGCCCGCGATGCCAAAGTATCGTTCAGCACCCCGGTACCGGTCCCTTTCGACAGCATTGCTTCCACAGCATTGACCGACGGACTTTTCGGGGGCGCCACTTTCAAAGACAGCTGGATCGGATGGGAAGGTATCGATGCATCGATTGTGCTTGACTTAGGTGAAGAGAAACAATTCACATCTGTCGAAACCGATTTCCTACACCAACTCGGCGCATGGATTCTGCTACCTAAAAACGTTACCTACTCCGCAGGTACCGACGGGAAATCGTTCGCCCTGCTCGGAAGCTACGACGTGCCGGAAGATAACGACGTAAAAGTAAAATTCACAGGCATACGCCATCAGTCGGAAACCCCGGTCAAAGCCCGGTATATAAAGGTCGACATAACCGGGACGAAACAGTGTCCGCACTGGCACTACGGTGTGGGTAACCCATGCTGGTTCTTCCTTGACGAGATAACCGTAAACTGACCGGCCAAACCTGGATAACACAGTCAATTCCAAAATAAACCGCCGTCTCCACATGCCGCACTGGATGCAGGCCACATGGAGACGGCGGTTTATATTATTTCCACCGGCAACGGTTTAATCAGGCATTCTCATGCGAATCCGTTGAAGCATCCATTTTCAGGTCGTTATCGGTATCGGGATGGATAACCTCCGTGGTAATCTTGTCACCATCCTTCTCATAATCCACCTTGATGGTGTCGCCCGGATTAAGCGCAGAATTGATTATAAGCTCTGCCAGGGGGTCTTCAAGATATTTCTGAATAGAACGCTTCAGCGGGCGGGCCCCATACTGGTGGTCATACCCCTTCTCAGCGATATAGCTCTTAGCCTCGGTGGTGATTTCGAAGCTATAACCCAGCTTCGACATACGCCCCAGGAATCCGCGCAACTCAATTTCAATAATCTTGAATATCGCGTCTTTGTCAAGGGAATCAAACATCACTATATCGTCGATTCTGTTAAGGAATTCAGGAGCGAATGCCTTGTTGAGCGCCTTTTGCAGCACCGATTGCGAATAGTCCTTATCGTCGCTGCGGGTATTGAACCCCACTCCTGCGCCGAAGTCCTTAAGCTGACGTGTCCCGATGTTGGAGGTCATGATAATCAAGGTGTTCTTGAAGTCGATGCGCCGCCCGAGGCTGTCGGTCAGACGCCCCTCGTCCATTACCTGTAACAACAGGTTGAACACATCGGGATGGGCCTTTTCGATTTCGTCGAGCAACACCACCGAATACGGGCGCCGACGCACCTTTTCAGTGAGCTGCCCACCCTCTTCATAACCGACATATCCCGGAGGCGCACCCACAAGGCGGCTTACGGTGAATTTCTCCATAAACTCACTCATATCCACGCGAATCAACGTATCGGCCGAATCAAACATATATTCGGCAAGTTTCTTTGCCAGATGTGTCTTACCTACACCCGTCGGGCCCAGGAACATGAATGTACCTATAGGTTTGTTAGGGTCTTTAAGCCCTACGCGGTTACGCTGTATCGCCTTTACGATTTTATCTATAGCCTTATCCTGCCCGATAATGTCGTTTTTGAGTTTCGGGGCCATTTCGCGGAGCCTGCTCCCTTCGGCCTGGGCTATACGCTGCACAGGCACACCGGTCATCATCGCGACAACCTCGGCAACCTTATCCTGATCAACGGTCACACGGTTCTGTTCAAGCATCTTCTGCCACTTCTCATTGGCTTTGGCCAATGTCGCCTTCAGTTCCTGCTCCTTATCGCGGAACGAAGCAGCCTTCTCGAAATCCTGCGACTGGGCTGCAGCCAGTTTGGCAGCCCCGGCCTGTATGATTTCCTCCTCCAGACGCTCTATTTCCTCAGGCACCACGATATTGGTGATATGGGCACGCGAACCTGCCTCGTCCAATGCATCGATAGCTTTGTCAGGGAAATTGCGGTCGCTCAGATAACGTTCTGTCAGGCTCACACATGCCTTAAGGGCATCGTCGGTATATACCACATTGTGATGGTCCTGGTACTTATCCTTGATATTATTTAAAATCTGCAAGGTTTCATCTGGAGTGGTCGGTTCCACCATAACCTTTTGGAAACGGCGTTCAAGGGCACCGTCCTTTTCGATATTCTTACGATATTCGTCAAGGGTGGTGGCTCCGATGCATTGTATCTCACCGCGTGCCAACGCCGGTTTCAAAAGATTTGCGGCATCCATCGTACCTGCGGCATTCCCGGCACCTACAATGGTATGCAGTTCGTCGATAAACAGAATCACATCCGGGCTTTTGGCCAATTCGTTCAAAATAGCCTTGATGCGCTCCTCGAACTGTCCGCGATATTTGGTACCGGCCACAATCGAGGCCATGTCGAGCGACACGACCCTTTTGTCAAACAGGATACGCGACACTTTGCGTTGTACAATCCGCAATGCAAGCCCCTCGACTATCGCTGATTTACCCACACCGGGTTCACCTATCAGCACTGGGTTGTTCTTTTTACGACGGCTCAGAATCTGGGCAAGACGCTCTATTTCACCCTCACGCCCGACAACGGGGTCAAGACGCCCGTCCTCGGCGGCACGGGTTATATCGTTTCCGAACTTGTCGAGCGTCGGGGTGTCATTACTGCTTTTACCACCGCGCGATTGCCGTTTCGACGAACTTTCATCGGCCTGCCCCGAAGCAGGGCGGGGCGACGAACCAAGGTCATCGTCATCATCCTCATCCTCCTCCGTAGCACCAAGCCCGTTGCGTGGCGAATCCTTCACATTCGAAATCATCTTCAAAACCGCCTGATAATCTATCCCGGCCTGACGGAAAGGCACAATGAACTCCATGTGCTGGATCTCCGGGTTATGAAGCAATGCCAGCAACAGATGTTCGGTATCCACGGTGGAGCTTTTAAGCATCCTTGCCTCAAGCACCGACAACTTTACAAGCCTGTTGCTCAGGTCGCTGGCCACGACTTCGCCGCCAAGCGGGGCTGTAGCATCATAAAGGGAGTCATCAAGCTGCTGACGCAACTGATAAACCGACGCTCCGCGCGACACACGCTCCAAGAGCGCGAACACACGCGAACCCGTATCGGCAAGCAACGCCAAAAACAGGTGTTCAGGCGTGATTATGCTGTTGTTATGGCGGATAGCTTCCTTCCGGCTATTCTCCAAAACCGCTTTTACTTCATTTGAAAAATTAATTTCCATTCTTCCTTATCCTTTCTTTTAGTGGAAACCTTGAAGCTGTCATGACTTCATCCTTTTGAGGCAGCACAGCATGCCACCCTCACAATAATAACAGAAAATAACATAATTTATGTTCTGACAATCCTGCAAATATTGGCTTCATTATATAACGGCAAACAGCATGCCAAACGTATCGAATCACGGCACTCGTTATCCTAAAAAAAACTTAAATGAAGCATTTATCAAATAAAAGCGGCATAACAGCTTTGCTTCATAAAGGCGCCATGACACGTATGCGGCATTTTTTGCTTCATCAGCACCATTTATTCGCAATGCAAACCGATACCTTTGCAATACCGATGCAGGAACACTCGAATAACCCAATCATATCTGACAACGAATATCATGACAAAAAACAAAACAATGAGCCGCGCCAAAAAATTTGGCATAAAGGCATCCCTGGCGGCTGTTGCTTTCACAGCCCCGCCAACCGCATTCGGATGGGATATCGACAGGCTGATTTCCACCGACAACACCTCGCTCCTCCTGTCGGCCGACAAAGGTTCTACCCTGCGGTTCTCATATTACGGCCCGAAAATCGAACAATCCGACATAAACCCGGTTCACGACACATGGGCAGGCGCCAACCGCGCTGCATATCCGGCTTTCGGCGACATAACAAACAGGCTGACATCATTTCAGATGACACATGCCGACGGCAATATAACCACCTTCCTCCAAGTGGATTCCGTATATTCCGAGCCCACCGGCAAAGGCGAGAATACCCTAAAACGATAACGGCGGGCAAAAGAATGCATATATCGCGAATTTTTCTATTTCTTTGTCTGCTGAGCCTTGAGGCGTTTTTGTGTGCGCTGAAATTCGGCTT